>JBFWXN010000023.1:0-71798 GCA_050187415.1 Hyphomicrobiaceae bacterium
GCCCGCTCGGTGTCGGGCCTCGCCGCGGTGCTTGCGCACGAGATCAAGAACCCGCTGTCCGGCATTCGCGGCGCAGCGCAACTGCTCGAGCCGGGTCTCTCGGAGGAGGATCGCCAGCTCGCGCAATTGATCTGTGCCGAAACCGACCGCATCCGGAACCTTGTCGATCGGATGGAGGTGTTCGGCGACGAGCGGCCGCTGGTGACCGAAGCCGTGAACATCCACGCGATCCTTGATCACGTGGCGCGTCTATCGGAGACCGGATTTGCGCGAAACGTGCGCATCGTGACCGAGTACGATCCGTCTCTGCCGCCGGTTGCCGTCAATCGGGACAAGCTTATCCAGGCGTTCCTGAATCTCGTGAAAAACGCCGCTGAATCCACCGCCGACAAGCCGGAAGACGGCCGCATCGTGCTGCGCACCGCGTTCCGACCCGGCGTGCGGCTGGCGGTCAAGGGCAGCCGAGAACGGGTGTCGCTGCCGCTGTGCATCGAGGTGGAAGACGATGGGCCGGGCGTGCCCGACGGCATGCGGCCTCACCTCTTCGACCCCTTTGTCACTTCGAAGCGCACGGGCACGGGCCTCGGGCTGGCACTCGTCGCTAAAATCATCGGCGACCACGGCGGCATCATCGAGTGCGAGTCCGAGCCTCCGCGCACCATTTTCCGCGTTCTCCTGCCGCTCGAGGATCGCCCCGAGCGCAAAGGACCGCGATCCGAACGAGGAAAGGTCTGACATGGCGCGTGGCACTGTGCTTATCGCCGACGACGACGCGGCAATCCGGACGGTTCTCAATCAGGCGCTGGCCCGCGCCGGCTACTCGCCCCGCGCGACCGGAAACGCAGCCACGCTTTGGCGCTGGGCGTCGGAGGGGCAGGGCGACGTCATCATCACCGACGTCGTGATGCCCGACGAGAACGCCTTCGACCTCATTCCCCGCATCAAGAAGGCGCGACCTGAGCTGCCGATCATCGTCATGAGTGCGCAGAATACGCTGATGACGGCGATCACGGCAGCCGAGAGGGGGGCGTTCGAGTATCTTCCCAAGCCGTTCGACATCGCCGAAGTCGTGTCGATCGTCGGCCGCGCACTCGCCGAGCCCATGCGGCGCCGCGAGCGCCCGGTCGACAACGAGGCCGACGAATTACCGATCATCGGCCGCTCGCCTGCGATGCAGGAGATCTATCGCGTCCTGGCGCGGCTGACGCAGACGGATCTGACGGTCATGATCTCCGGCGAGTCCGGCACCGGCAAGGAGCTCGTCGCACGCGTGCTGCACGACCACGGACGGCGGCGGCACGGCCCGTTCGTTGCCCTCAACATGGCGGCGATTCCGCGCGAGCTCATCGAAAGCGAGCTGTTCGGCCACGAGAAGGGGTCTTTCACGGGCGCCCAGATGCGCAAGGAAGGCCGCTTCGAGCAGGCGGAAGGCGGCACGCTCTTTCTCGACGAGATCGGGGACATGCCGCTCGAGGCCCAGACCCGGCTCTTGAGGGTGCTGCAGGAGGGCGAATACACGACCGTGGGCGGGCGCGTGCCGATCCGCACCAACGTGCGCATCATTGCCGCGACCCACAGGGACCTGAGGACACAGATCCAGCAGGGCCTGTTCCGCGAGGACCTCTATTACCGCTTGAACGTCGTGCCGATGCGCTTGCCGCCGCTGCGCGAGCGATTGGAAGACATCGGCGACCTTGCCCGCCATTTCTTGCGGCAGGCGGCTCGCGATGGACTCGGCGAGCGGACCATCACGCCGCAAGCGGTCGATCGCCTGAAGCGCCATTCCTGGCCCGGCAACGTGCGCGAACTCGAGAACGTGGTCCGGCGGCTGGTTGCTCTCTACACGCAGGACACCCTGACGCCGGAACTCGTGGAAAGCGAACTCGCCGAGGCCACAGCCTCGCCGCGACCCGACGATGGCGCCGGCGAGCCGACCGCGCTGTCCGAGATGGTCGAGCGTTATCTCGCACAGCACTTCGCCTCGTTCGGGCGGGACCTGCCGCCGCCGGGGCTCTACAGGCGCCTCATTCGGCAGGTCGAGCTGCCCTTGATCACCGCGGCGCTGGCAGCTACGCGCGGCAACCAGATCAAGGCGGCGGAGCTTCTCGGCCTCAACAGGAATACCCTGCGCGAGAAGATCCAAACCCTGAATATCCAGGTCTTCAAGGGCCCCGCCGTCAGCTAGGGTGAATCTCCGGCGAGACGCCACGTCAGGCCCTGCACGAAGTCGGTTCGCGCATAAAATTCGAGCGCCTGGCCACCCATGCCCGGCTTGACGCCAAAGGGCCGCACAGTTAACGCTGCTATCTGTCGCGAAATGGTCACAGTGTGGCGATTGCTAGACGCGCCACTGTCCGAGATCGGAGCCGACCGACGGGCCCAAACAGCGCGAGCCAAGATCATTGCAACACAAGACTTGGAACGAACGCATAAGCGAGGTCTTGCAGTCCGTGCAGGCCGCCGGGCGGCGCTTGCTTTCCGCCTGGGGCAGGGGGCGCTCGACCGGCGGTTCTGACCAGACACCCGCCGTCCCTGTCGTGTCGGGCGCTGCAAAGCCCGGCCCACTGCCGTCCGGGCAGCGATCGAAACCATCGATCGAGTCTGCGGATGACGGGCTCGATGCTCCGATGCCGGGCGGAAGCGCCTTCGGCTTCTGGATCGGCCTCGTGGTTGTCGTCCTCTCTCTTGTTTCGGGCCTGTGCACCTACCTGATCCTCACGGGTCTCACCCCCATCGCACCGCGCGACGAGGTCGTGCTGGTCGTGATGGCCCTGAATATCGTGCTGATCGTTGCGGTGTGCGCAGTGCTAGGGGTGCAGATCGTCGGGCTTTGGCGCGCCTGGCAGCGCAAGGTGGCCGGCGCCCGCATTCACGTGCGTATCGTCGGCCTGTTCACGATCATCGCGGCGCTGCCGGCACTGCTGCTTGCGCTCGCCGCCACGACGACGTTCTCGCGATCGCTCGATTCCTGGTTCTCGACGCGCACCCGCACGATCGTCGCCAGCTCGCTCGACGTCGCCAACGCCTATCTTGCCGAGCACGGCCAGGTCATTCGCTCCGACGTGGTCAACATGGCGAAGGATCTGGACGATGTGGTGAGCGAGGAGCGCATCGGTCTCGACGAGCCGCAGCGCCTGCACAATGTCGTCATGGCGCAAATGGGCCTGCGCGAACTCTCGGTCGCCGCCATCATCGACAAAGAGGGCAAACTCATCATCGAGCAGGCGGTCGACAATCGCGTGCACTATGAGCCGCCGCCGCAGGAGGTGATGACCCAGGCCGAAGCCGGCAATGTCCCGCTGCTCATGCCCAAAACGACGAACCGGGTCGCCGCCGTCGCGCGCCTTGCCCGTCTCCCCGGCCGTTTTCTCTACGTGGCCCGGAGCGTCAACCCGAAGGTTGTCGCGCATCTCAGGCGCACCCAGGCCGCCGTGGATGAGTATGAACGTCTGCGCCGCGCGCGCGGTGGCCCCAAGTTGGCGCACGGCATCATGTACTTCATGATCGCCCTGACCGGAATGCTGGCCGCGATCTGGGTGGGATTGTGGTTCGCACGGCATCTGGTTGCCCCGATCCGCCGCTTGATCGGAGCCGCGCAGCGGGTGGCCCGGGGCGATCTCGAGGTCGAGCTGCCGCTGCTGCGTGGCGAGGGCGATCTGCGCCGCCTGTCGCGCGATTTCAACAATATGACGAGCGAGTTGGCACGCCAGCGGTATGCACTCGTCTCGGCGAACGAGCAGCTCACCGAACGGCGGCGATTCATGGAGGCGGTTCTATCCGGGGTGTCGGCGGGCGTGATCGGTCTCGGTCCCGACGGGGTGATTCAGCTCGTCAACCCATCGGCCGAGAAGCTCCTCGGCATATCCGCCGATAGCGTAGCCGGACGGCCCTTCTCAGAGGCATTACCCGAGGTGGCAGCGGCCCTCGCGGGCGAGGAGACGGGGCTCAAGCCCCGCGGCCCGCACGACATGACCTTGACGATCGGAGGCGAGGAGCGCCGGTTCTCGGTGCGCGTAACCGGCGAGCAATCGGGCAGCGGCTCGGACGGCAGCGTCGTCACGTTCGACGACATCACCGAGCTTGTCGTCGCGCAGCGGTCGTCGGCCTGGGGTGACGTCGCGCGGCGCATTGCGCATGAGATCAAGAACCCGCTCACGCCGATACAACTGTCAGCGGAACGTCTACGGCGCAAGTACGGCGCCGGCATCCAGAACGACCGGGAGACATTCGAGAAGCTGACCGACACGATCGTGCGCCAGGTCGGCGACATCAAGGCGATGGTGGACGAGTTTGCCGCTTTTGCACGGGTGCCCAAGCCACAGATGGAGGTGACCGATCTGCGCGACGCCGTGCAGGAGCCGGTCATCCTGTTCCGCGAGAGCCATCCGTCGATCAACTACGTGCTCGATCTTCCGGACAAGGCCTTGCGCGTTCCTGTCGACCGCCGTCTGATCTCTCAAGCGCTGACAAACCTCGTCAAGAACGCCACTGAAAGCGTGCTGTCGGCGGGCGAGGCAGGCGACCGGCCATCCGACTGGACCGGTCTGATCGAGACCATCCTGCGGCATGCCGGCGATCGCATCGAGATCGAGGTGATCGACAACGGCCTTGGCCTTCCACGCCAGCAACGCGCGCGGTTGCTCGAGCCCTACGTGACCACAAAGGGCAGCAAGGGAACGGGGCTCGGGCTGGCGATCGTGCAAAAGATCGTGGAGCAGCATGGCGGTGTCCTCAGTCTTGAGGACGCTCCGGTTATCCCGGGCCGAACACGTGGTGCGCTCGTGCGTATATCTTTGCCGGCCGACCGCATCGGCGAGCGGGCACATGAATTCGACAACCCATCGGAGCGCGAGCGGCCGCATGCGGCCGGACTCGCAGCTCAGTAAAATCATCGTAAGGAATCGAGGAGCGACAGATGGCAGCCGACATCCTGATTGTCGATGACGAGACGGACATCCGCGAGCTGATCGGGGGCATCCTCGAAGATGAGGGGCACGCCACGCGCTCCGCACGCGACGCCGATGAGGCCTTGCGTGCCATCGAGGATCGACGACCGCATCTGGTCATTCTGGATATCTGGCTCCAGGGCAGCCGGCTCGATGGGCTCGAGGTTCTGTCGCACATCAAGCGCGCGCATCCGGACCTGCCGGTGGTGATCATCTCCGGTCACGGCAATATCGAGACCGCGGTGACGGCGATCCGGCGTGGCGCCTACGATTACATCGAGAAGCCGTTCAAGGCCGACCGCCTTATCCTGGTGACACTGCGCGCCCTCGAGGCGTCCCAATTGCGACGCGAGGTGAAGGAGCTGCGGGAACGCTCGACGCAAAGCGCCGAGATGGTCGGCAAGTCGACAGCCGTCAACGCCCTGCGCGGTCAACTCGATCGCGTCGCGCCGACCAACAGCCGGATCCTCATCCGAGGTGCATCGGGAAGCGGCAAGGAACTGGCCGCGCGCGTCATCCATGCCAAATCGGCACGTGCCGATGGCCCGTTTGTCGTACTCAACGCGGCCGCAATGGCGCCAGAACGGGTCGAGGAGGAGCTGTTCGGCACCGAGGATCGGGCGGGGCCGCGCAAGGTCGGCGCCCTCGAGGAGGCGCACGGCGGCACGCTCTACATCGACGAAGTCGCCGACATGCCGCTCGAAACCCAGGGCAAGGTCCTGCGCGTCCTGGTCGAGCAGAAGTTTCTCCGCATCGGCGGCGCCAACAAGGTGTCGGTCGACGTGCGCATCATTTCGTCGACCAGCCGCGACCTCGAGCGCGAGATGCAGGACGGCCGCTTCCGCCAGGATCTCTACCACCGTCTGTCCGTGGTACCGCTGCGCGTACCCAGCCTGGCTGAGCGCCGTGACGACATTCCCGCCCTGATCGAGTATTTCGTGGGCCAACTCGCCAACGCATCGGGCCTGTCACCGCGCCGCATCGGAGACGACGCGATCGCAGTTCTGCAGGCCCATGACTGGCCGGGGAACGTGCGCGAGCTGCGCAACAACATCGAGCGGCTGATGATCCTCTCGGGTGGCGAGCCGGGAACGGTGATCACCGCCGACATGCTGCCCGAGGAGATCGGCTCCAATGTGCCGTTACCGGTGAATGGCGGCGCCGAGCATCTGATGTCGATGCCGTTGCGCGAGGCCCGTGAAATCTTCGAACGCGAATACCTGCTGGCACAGATCAATCGCTTTGGCGGAAATATTTCGAGAACGGCCGAGTTCGTCGGAATGGAGCGTTCGGCGCTGCACCGGAAGCTTCGGGCGTTGGGCGTCGGCTCCGAGCAGCGGATGGGAGAGGCGAAGGCGAGTTGAGACCAATTCCGCCCGCCGCTACAACCGGTGTCGGTGCGGCTCCCGCCATCCATTGCCCGAAGATTGATCAGATCAACTCGTCAGGGGCGTAACGCCCTTGCGAAAGGGCTTGGGACGGATTACCCATAGCCAGTCTGGACAACATATAGAAATATTTGATGGCACGCGAACCACAGGACCCTCCGAGGGCTACTCGCGCACGAGCCTCGGTTGCAGCCGAGCCGTCGCAACGTACCGCTGCGCCCGAGCCCATGCCCGCGTCGAAGCCGGGCTCAGCCGATCAGAAGAGCGCCAAAGAAAACAAGAACGGAAAACCAATGGCCGCCGAGCGTCCGCAGAGTCTTCAGGATACGTTCCTGAACCACGTGCGAAAGAACAAGACACCGCTGACGATCTTTCTGATCAACGGCGTCAAGTTGCAGGGCATCGTGACCTGGTTCGACAATTTTTGCGTGCTTCTCCGCCGGGACGGCCACTCGCAATTGGTCTACAAGCACGCCATATCCACAATCATGCCGGGTGGCCCCGTGCATCTTATGGATACGGACCCTGCAGAGACCAGTCAGAGCTAGAGACACGCCCATAATCGACACATTGGACGAGAGCGGACCGAAAAAGGGCCGGCGACCCATGGTGGAGCGCGCTGCGCCCACGATGCGAGTGCTCGTGCTTGTCCCGGTCGTCGCCCACCGATCGGCGCGCGTCAATGGCGCGGACGAGACTGGACCGGCAACCGGCCGGTCGCTGCACAGCCCGGAGGATCGGCTCGAAGAAGCCATCGGGCTGGCACGGGCGATCGACCTCGAAGTTGCGGCCGGTCTCGTCATACCCGTCACCAATCCAAGGCCCGGTACCTTGTTCGGCAGCGGCAAAGTCGAGGAGATCCGCGCGTTGGTCGAAGCGGAGAGCTGCGGTCTCGTGATCGTCGATCACGCCGTGACCCCGATCCAACAGCGCAATCTGGAGAAGGCTTGGAATGCCAAGGTCCTGGACCGGACCGGATTGATCCTCGAGATTTTCGGACGCAGGGCGCGGACGCGGGAGGGGAGGCTTCAGGTCGAGCTGGCTCATCTCACCTACCAGCGGAGCCGGCTCGTCCGATCTTGGACCCATCTCGAGCGGCAACGCGGCGGCGCCGGCTTCCTCGGCGGTCCGGGCGAGACGCAGCTCGAACTCGACCGCCGCATTCTTCACGATCGGATCGATGCGCTGAAGCAGGAGCTGGCAACCGTCGTTCGAACGCGCGAGCTGCACAGAGCCGGGCGTCGGCGCGTGCCTTACCCCGTTACGGCGATCGTCGGTTACACCAACGCCGGCAAGTCGACCCTGTTCAACCGGGTCACGGGTGCTGGCGTTTTGGCCAAGGATCAGGTTTTTGCCACCCTTGACCCGACCATGCGCGAGATCCGCCTCGCCAGCGGCCGGCGGATCATTCTATCGGATACGGTGGGCTTCATCTCGGACCTGCCGACATCGCTGGTCGCAGCCTTTCGGGCGACGCTCGAAGAGGTGATCGAGGCCGATCTCATTCTCCATGTCAGGGACATCTCGCATGCGGAAACGGATGCGCAGGCGGCCGACGTCGCCGCCGTTCTCGGCGAGTTGGGCGTAACCGTCGAAGGTCCCGGCGCCCATATTCTCGAAGTCTGGAACAAGATCGATCGCTTGTCACCCGAAGCGCGCGAGGAAGCCGCTCACGCCGCCGCCCGCAACGATGCACCGCCCGTTCTGGTCTCGGCTGCAACAGGCGAAGGCATACCGGCGTTGCTGGCGGCCATCGACGCACGGCTAGCCACGGCAGACGTGATCGTCGATGTCATCGTACGGCCCGAGGATGGGCAGCTTCTCGCATGGCTGTATGAGAACGCCGACGTCGTGAACCGCGAATCGGACGAGGCCGGTGCCGCGCATGTGACCGTGCGGGTTCCTGCTGAGAGCCGCCACCGGCTGGATCAGCAACTCAAGGCGCGCGGGACTCCGGGCGCCCCTTGATCGGTTCTCTCAGGTGCCGCGTTCTTCACGTTTCACCTCGTCCCACAGGGCATCCATCTGCGCCAGGTCGCTTTCGGCAGGGGTCCTGCCGCGTGCCGCGAGCTTGGCCTCGACCGCCCCGAAGCGGCGCTCGAATTTGGCGTTGGCGCGGCGCAGCGCGTTTTCCGGGTCGATCCCGAGGTGGCGGCCGACGTTCGCCAAGACGAACAGCAGATCGCCGAGCTCTTCTTCGATGTGACTGATGCGCTCCGAACCATTGCCTCGCACGTCGGTGCTCTCGCCGATCCGAGCCGGGGCGGACGGACCGCGCGGGTCGACCTTCGAGGCGGCGTCCTCGAGTTCACCCAATTCCTCGCGAACCTTGTCGAAGACGGGCGCCAGAGACGGCCAATCGAAGCCGACCGCAGCGGCCCTGTCTTGCAGCTTGGCGGCGCGGCTGAGAGCGGGCAACGGCTTCGGCACATCGCGCAGCACGTGCGAAACATGTGTCTCACCGTCAGCTGTGGTCGCATCGCTGGCGGTGGCGCCTTGCCCGGCTCTGATCCGCGCCCGCTCGTCGGAGCGCGCGGCCTTCTCCGCGGCCTTGATCCGCTCCCACGTGGCCTTGACCGCTTCGGCGCTCGCCCCTCGTTCGTCGCCGAACACGTGGGGATGCCGCCGGATCATCTTCGCCGTGATCCCGTGAACGACGTCGCCGAAGTCGAAGGCGCGTTCTTCTTCCGCGAGCCGCGCGTGATAGACAACCTGCAGCAGCAGGTCGCCCAGTTCCTCCCTCAAGTCCACCAGATCCCGCCGCTCGATCGCGTCGGCCACTTCGTAGGCCTCTTCGACGGTATAAGGTGCGATGGTCGCGAACGATTGTGCCAAGTCCCACGGACAGCCGGTCTCGGGCGCCCGGAGGGCTGCCATGATTTCGAGCAGCCGGCCGATGTCGCGCCCAGGCTCGACTTCAGGGGCAGGCTCGACATCAAGGGCAGGCTGAATGCTTCTCGTCTCGTCGGTCATGCGCCAGACTCGCCATTGCCGATTTCCGTCATGACCGCTACGTCTAACCGAGCCCCCGCCCGCTGTCGAAAGGCGGATGGGGCCACCGCTGCAGGGGACGGCCGGTGTTCATCATCCATCTATTCGTCAATCTGCTGATCGTTGCGATCGAGCTTGCGCTCGTGACCGGCGCCGGATGGCTCGCATGGCAGGCGCCGCTGGTGTTTGCGGCGCTGACCGGCGGCCTCGCCCTCGTGCTCGGATTTCAACTCGAAGTGCGCCGGCTCGCGTTCGAAACACCGTTCTACTTCGAGCGCAGCAGCGGTCTCGCCCGAGTTGTTCGGCTTGGGCTCGGCGGCGGACAGGCAATCTTCAAGGGCCTGGTTGCGGGTCTCGTCGCTGTCATGACGTTCTCAGGCACCGGCCAGTCCCGTCTTCTCGTCGTGGCCGGGCTGTTTGCCGGCTGCACCCTGGTCGGCTCGACCATCCTGCGCCGCCTCACCATCAGCTTCGGCGCGCGTCCGACGCATTGGGGCTTCTTCCGTATGGCGGCTCCGCTGGGGCTTTTATTCTCCGCCGCGATGAGCCTGTTTCCGCCACCATCGTCGCTCGACGTGGTGCGTCAGGTCCTGATCGATCTTCCGGCCAGGCCGGGCATTGCGCAGGCCGGCGAAGCGTTGTTCTCGGTCAGGCTCTGGGTCGACGACCTGATCGTGCGCATTGTAGGCGCCTATACGGGGCCCGAGTGGGCCAAGGCCATCGGCGTCGTGATCGGCTCGAATGTGCTCGTTGGATTCGTAATCGCGGTCTATGCGGTGATTGTCTCCGAGGTCGTCCGCGGGCTCGAGGAAGCTCATTGGCGCGCCCGGGGCCACCGCCGCATGCGCGGATGAGCGACGATCCCGTCGGACCTTTCGCCACACGAAATCAATCGGCTCGAGACGGGCGGCCATTTCACCGGCCAACGCTCTCTGAATTGCCGCGGCCGACATTCGCATAATATATATTATGGAAAATATTGCGATCTACAGGTGTGGTTATAGCCTGTTAGAACTCTAACCGAGTGCTTCGGTGCCCCGACCGGCCAGCCGGCGATCAACGCACTTGCATGCGCTTCACGCCCCCGCGATCACTCGTAGTTTGCCGACACGACCTCGTCGAGCAGCCTGACGCCCCAGCCGGAGGCCCAGCTCTGATTGATCTCATCGCGGCTCGAGTCCATCGCCGTGCCCGCGACGTCGAGATGGGCCCACGGCGTTGCCCCGTCCTTGATGAACCGTTGCAGGAATTGGGCTGCCGTGATCGCGCCTCCGAACCGGCCGCCGATGTTCTTCATGTCGGCGTTCTTGCTGTCGATCAGCTTGTCGTAGGCGGCCGCCAGCGGCATGCGCCAGACCCGCTCGCCCGTCGCCTTGCCGGCATCCTCGAGCTCGCGGGCAAGCTTGTCGTTGTTGGAGAAGAGCCCCGCATTTTCCTTGCCGAGGGCAACCATGATAGCGCCCGTCAGGGTCGCCAGATCGACGATGAAACGCGGCTTGAAACGTCCCTGCGCGTACCAGAGCGCGTCGGCGAGCACGAGCCGCCCCTCCGCGTCCGTGTTCAGAACTTCGATGGTTTGCCCGGACATCGACGTGACGATATCGCCTGGGCGGGTCGCAGTACCCGATGGCATATTCTCGACCAGGCCGACGATGCCGACGGCGTTGACGTTGGCCTTCCGTTTGGCCAGCGCCAGCATCAAGCCCGAGACGCAGGCGGCGCCGCCCATGTCGCCTTTCATGTCCTCCATTCCGGCGGCGGGCTTCATCGAGATGCCGCCTGTGTCGAAAACCACGCCCTTGCCGACGAAGCAGACCGGCTGCTTGGCTTTACCCCTCCCCTTCGCGCCGTTCCATTGCATGACCACGACCCGGCTCTCCCGGGCGCTGCCCTGCCCGACGGCGAGCAGTGCTCCCATCTTGAGGGCCGTGAGCTGATCCAGGTCGAGAACCTCGACCTCGAGGCCGGGCACGCCAAGGCTGGCTAGTCGCTCGGCGAATTCTATTGGTCCGAGCACGTTGGCCGGCTCGTTGACGAGGTCGCGGGCGAGATAGACACCGTCCGCCACCGCGGCACGGGCGGCGAAGGCCTGCTCGGCAGCGGATGGGTCGGCACAATGGACGAGCAACTCGGACGGCCCGCTGGAGTGGTCCTCCGCGCCATTACCGGTGCTCGACTTTTTCGACTTGTACTTGCGAAACGCATAGGCTCTCAACAGAGCGCCCTCGGCGAGGCGGGCAATCGCCGCCCCGGACAACTCAGTATCATCGACGACGAGGCTCGCGGGCTCGGTGCCCCTTTGAGCCGCGAGTGCCCAGGCCGAGCCGCCGATTTTGAGCCAATCGAGCGTCTCGTTGCCGGCAGTGCGACCGGCACCGACCAGGACCACGCGCTTCACCTCGAGACCGGCCGGCGCCAGGATCTCGACCGATGATTTGGCCTTCCCGGTGAAATCCGCCGCACCCGCAGCCCGGCGCAGACCGCCGGACGATTGCTTGTCGAGGCGCTCGCCGATCTCACCCAGCGAGAGCTCGAGCCCCACGACGAGCAAGGCGCTCGCTCCGAGCGGAGCCGAAAGCGGGACGAAGCGGATGTCGGGACGTTGGGTCATGTTGGCTCGGACCAGAGTTCGACATGGGCGCGCCCCTCGGAGAAAGGTCGCGGCTGGTGGCTTGCGGCGAGAGTGCAAGCTTGAACCTTAGTTGCTTGCGGAGGAATCGCAAGCGTGGCAACCCGCTGTCCGGGGATAGGCGCGAGGAACGGTCGTGGGATCGACGTTGCAAATGGGCAACCGGGGGCAGCCGCCCGCTTCGGAGCCGCAGTTTGGCCACCGTGGCGTGAGACGGCCGGTGGTGTTGGCGCGCGCCGACGTCGGGGATCGAGCCACCGCATGCAGACAGATCCGATGCCAGAAAGTCGGTGGTGCGCCTCCGTCCGGCGGTTCGTTCGGGCGCATCACATGTCCGGATGTCCGGTTCGCATCACGGGAGTCAAATAGGCGATGAGCCTGCGCCCCGGCATACTGTTCCGATATATCTTCCGGCAGGCGGCTGCCTCGGTGGGGATGATCATGGCGTCGCTCACGGGCGTCGTCTGGATCGCGCTGGCTCTGAAGCAACTCAATCTGGTCACCTCGCAAGGCCAGGACACGTGGCTATTCATCCGCATGACGTTGCTGGCCCTGCCGAATTTGATGGCCCTGATCGCGCCGATCGCACTTCTCGTTGCCACGATCCACGTCCTCAATCGGCTTAACGGCGACAGTGAGCTGATCGTCACGACGGCCGGCGGTGGTACAGTCTGGACGATCGCGCGACCGCTCCTGGCTCTGGCGCTCATCGTCTCGCTCGCCGTCAGCTTCGCCAATCACCTGGCGATGCCGTGGAGCCTGAAATTGTTGCGCACCTACATCGTTCAGGTGCGCACGGATCTGATCTCGCAGGTCATCCAGCCGGGGCGGTTTTCTTCGCCGGAATCTCACCTGACGTTCCACATCCGCGACCGTGATCTTTCCGGAACCCTGCTCGGGCTGGTGATGCACGACGGCCGCGACGAGAAGCTGACCTCCACGTACCTGGCCGAGCGCGGCCATATCGTGAAGCAGGACGGGGGTGGCTTCCTTCTGATGGAGAAGGGCCACATTCTGCGCAAGCCACGCAACGGCGATCCCGTCCAGACCATCATCTTCGACAGCTATGCCGTCGACCTGGATCGCTTCGAAGGCAAGACGCAGGTTCAGGAGGTCAAGGCGCGCGAGCGCTACTACGATGAGCTGGTCTCCCCCGCCCCCGACGACCTGCTGGGACAGCGCCAGCCGGGACTGCTGCGCGCCGAGTTGCATGAGCGATTTTCCAGTCCCCTCTATCCATTCGCTTTCGTGCTGTTGGCCATTGCCTTCATCGGGCACGCCAAGACGACGCGACAGAACCGGATGCAGGCGATCGTCCTGGCATTCGTCATCGCGACGAGCGCGCGCCTCGCGGGGCTCGCCGGCACCAATATCGTCGCGCTCAAGGCCTCCGCCGTCTGGATTGTCTATGCGATCCCGATTGTCACCGCCCTGGCCGCGGTCGCCCTGATGGCATCCCGCACCAGGCTAAGGCCCCCGTCGCGCCTGGCCCAACGCATCGCCGGCCTCGCCGCCGATGTGGCGCAAGTTGCCGGCCGCATCGTGCCGCGGCGCCTGCGACCGCAAAGTGGCTGAGGGGGTCCCGGATGGTCAAACCGAGGCTGCTCCGCCGCTACCTCGCACTTCGCTTCGCCTTCGGCATCCTCGGCACGTTCGTGCTTTGTGCGCTGCTGATCTTCATGATCGATATTGTCGAGTTGCTGAGGCAGGCAGGCAAATTCGGCCGCGTCCCGACGTTCAGGATCGCGTGGATGGCGATCCTCCGGCTACCGAACTATACCGAGGCTCTGCTGCCGTTTTGCGTGCTCGTCGGCGCCATCGGTACACTATTGATGTTCAACCGGAAATCCGAGCTTACGGTGATGCGGGCGGCGGGCATGTCCGCGATGCAGTTCGTGTGGCCCGGGCTCGCCGTCGCGTTCGTTATCGGCGCGGTCTCGGTGGCCGTATATAATCCGCTCGCGGCATGGGCACGCGGCGAGTCGGAACGCCTCGTTGCCGAAGCCTTCGGCCGCGATATGGCCGTCCTGCGCAGCGAAGGCGACGGCGCGTGGCTGCGCCAGGAAGGTGCCGACGGAGCGTCCGTGCTGCACGCTGCGGCTGCCAGTGGCAATGGCCTCCTGCTCCAGCAGGTCATGTTTCTCCAGTTCGACACCGCCGGGCATTTCCTCGAGCGCGTCGACGGCACCAGCGCCGCGCTGAAGGACGGCTACTGGGAGGTCAGCGACGCGACCGTCACCCGGACCGGCCAAAAGCCCGAAGCCTACGGCGTCTACACGGTGTCGACCGCGCTCTCGCCGGAGCGTGTCGCGGACGCACTCGGCAGCGCCATCACGGTCTCCGTATGGGAGTTGCCCGGCCTGATCGAAGTAACTGAAAAGGCGGGCTTATCCTCAGATCGCTTCCGCATCCAATACGCCCTCCTTTTGACCCGGCCGCTGCTCCTTCTGGTGATGGTCCTTTTGGCCGCCACTGTGTCTTTGCGGTCATTCCGTTCGGGAGGGATACAGACTATGGTTGCGACGGGGTTAATAGGGGGGTTCGCATTCTTCCTTTTCGCGGAAATCTCCCGGCAGGTGGGGATCGCAGGGCTCGCGCCGCCAATGCTGGCGGTTGGGGCGCCAGTGGTGTTGGGATTTTGCGGAGCGCTGGTGGTGCTGCTCCACTTGGAGGACGGTTGAGTGGCGCGTAGGGGGACATCGGCGCTGCCAGCTTTGGTGGACGCTCGCGCAGGGCTCGTGCCGCAGCATCCGCCGTCGTTTCGGCGTTACGTGTTGCCGCTCGTTGCCGCGCTGTTTGTCCTGCTCGCCGGGGCTGGCGCCGCAGACGCGCAAGTCGGCGCCCTGCAGTCGACCCCGAGCAAGGCCCCGTCCAGCTTTCCCACCAAACCGGGCGGACCGCTCGGTGGCCCGGTCCAGAAAATCGACAAATCCCAGCCGCTTTATCTGCAGGGCGACGAGCTGATTTACGATACGCGCAACAACCGCGTCATCGCGCGCGGCAGCGTAGAGATCTACTACAACAACTACGTTCTCACCGCCGACGAGGTTATCTACGACCAGGGGGCCAACACCCTCACCGCGCGCGGCAACGCGCAGCTCAAGGAACCGAACGGCAACATCGTTCGCGGCGATACCATCGATACCACGGCCGATTTCCGCGACGCTTTCATCGAGAGCCTGAGCATCATCGGGCGTGACGATACGCGCATCGCCGCGCGGCGCGCGGTCCGCAAAGACGGCAACGTGTCGGAATTCGAGCAAGGCAAGTTCACGCCTTGTAAGAGCGACCCGGGCAAGCCGCCGCTGTGGTGCATCAGCGCCTCGCGCATCGTGCACGACCAGCAGGCCGCCACGATCACCTACCAGGACGCCCAGTTCGAGCTGTTCGGCGTGCCGATCATGTATCTGCCCTACTTCCAGCACGCCGATCCGAGCGTGAAGCGGCGGACCGGCTTCCTGCTGCCCAGCTATTCGAGTTCGACGCAGCTCGGCTTCGGCGTGTCCGTGCCCTACTACTTTGCCTTGTCGCCAACCTACGACTTTACGTTTGCGCCGGAATATCTCTCGAAGCAGGGCATCCTGTATCAGGGCGAGTGGCGCCAGCGCGTGGCGATCGGCGACATCACCGGCACTTATAATGTGAAGCTCGCCGGCATCGATCAGGACGGGAGCAACCTGCCGGGAGACATCGCACCAGATCGGCGGGATCGCCTCGATGGCTGGCGCGGTAGCATTCAGACCAAGGGTATCTTCTCGCTCGCGTCCTGGTGGAAAATGGGCTGGGACGTGACGCTCGAGTCGGACGACACCTTCCGCCGCTTCTATAAGCTGGACAGCATCCTCCAGACGGATCGGATCAACACGGCTTGGCTGCAGGGTCTGAGCGACCGCAATCATTTTGCGATGCAGTTCTATCAGTTCGGCGGACTGCAGTTCGACGACTCGCCCGCCTCCGAGTCGCGCGTGCACCCGGTCATCGACTGGAATTACATTTACGGCCAACCGGTGCTCGGTGGCGAGTTGAGCTTCAATAGCAATGCGCAAAGCGTGTCACGGAGCGATGGGACCGATTCGAACCGGATCGCCGTCGACGCCAACTGGCGACGCAAGATGGTCGATCCCATCGGTCAGGTTTGGACGCCGTTCGCCTACGCCCGCGCCGACATCACCCAATTTACGAACGGCTATGACCCGGACACCCGGATGATGGTCGGCGACGATACGATCTCGCGCGCCATAGCGGCGACCGGCGTCACCTATGCTTATCCGTTCGTTGCCCACACCAGTGCTGGCGCACACGTGGTCGAGCCCATCGGCCAGATCGTCGCGCGGCCCGGCTACGTCTCGCAACGGCGGTTGCCGGATGAGGACGCCAAGAGCCTCGTCTGGGATGACACGCTCATCTTCGACGTCGACAAGTTCTCGGGATGGGATCGAATCGAGACCGGCACCCGGGCGAACGTCGGCCTGCAGTATACCTTCCAGTCGAGCGGCGGCGGATACGCACGCTTCATCGCCGGCCAGAGCTTCCATTTGGCGGGAACAAACCCGTATACCGACCCCGGCAAGTCGCCTTACGAGATCATCGATTCACTCGGCAATCGCGTCTACTATCCAGATGCGACGTCATTCTCTCCGAACAGCGGTCTCGACACCGATCGATCCGACTATGTCCTCGGCGCCTATCTGGCACCCATCAACAGCTTCCGCCTCGTCGCACAGAGTCGCTTCGACGAACAGGATCTCGCCCTGAAGCGTCAGAGCGTCTATGGCCACACGTCGTTCGGACCGGTCTCGCTCCAAACTCAGTACAATTATGTGCGCGACGATCCGTTGATCGGAACCTTCGGATCGCAACAGGAAGCGCTCGGCGGGCTGGCCCTCAAGCTGACCGATCGGTGGTCCGTGCATGGACTTGTGCGCTACGACATCGACGCGAATTTCTGGCTCCAGGAGCAGCTCCAGCTGAAGTATGCCGACGAATGCTTCGTGCTCACCGCGTCGTACACCGAAACCCATATCGACAATCCGGCCCTAGACATCCGGCCCGACAAGGCCGTGATGCTCCGCTTCGAGCTGAAGCACCTGGGCCAGTTCAGCTATAAGACCGATGCGGTCGATCACATCTTCTCGGAGAACCAGTCGCCTTCGAAGTAGAACGCGGCTCCGAAATCTTGGAGATGGCGTGGCAATCGGGCGCGCAACGAGGTTGGGGGGCAGACCGGTCATTGCCCCTTCAACGCCATGGTTCGTGTGGATAACCGCGCTACGGCAAGGAGTTCGTTCGCTAGGATCATCGTGATCGAATCGGCGGCACTCCACCGCGGTCGGCGACACTCACCCTCACGCGATGGTTGCGAAATATGCATGAGATGCACGAGCGCCCCTTTCCCTGTTCCGCCGACTTCGATCGGGCGTCACGCATGGCCATGTTTGTGTGTGGCACCCTGATTGTCCTGGTCGCCTGGCCCGCACTCGCCACGGCGCAGGGAGATGGGAACCCGACGGCATCGATTCCAGGTCTTGTCGTAGCCCCGCCATCAGCCCCCCGCGCGCAGCCGAGCGGCGCGCCTGGCCTTTTCGTGACGCCTCCCAGGGCGCCCGCGCCCGTCGCGACGCCGCAGGCTCAGCCGAAAAAGGCATCGTCGCATCGACCCGCCAAGCCGGCTCGTTCGGCAAGCGCATCATCGGTGGCGCGTGGCAGCACCAGCATCGTCGCGCTGGTCAACGACGAGCCGATCACCGGCTTCAATGTCGATCAGCGGGCGCGTTTCCTCGCGCTGTCGGGCAATATCGGTGATCGCGCCCGGGAACGCATGAAGGCCATCGCCCAGGACCCGAAGACCAACGAGCGGCTGAAGGCAATCCTGCAGGAAACGATCACAGCGAACCGCGGCAAGTCGCGCGAGCAAATCCTGGCTGCGTTCGAAGTGCGCAAGAAGGCGTTCGTGGTGAGCCTTCAGAGACAAGCCGTGGAGTCGGCCCGGGCCAGTGTCATCCCGACGATGCGCAACAAGGCTCTCGAGGAGTTGATCGAGGAGCGCCTGAAGCTTCAGGAGGCAAAGAAGCTCTCGATCGTGATCGCCGACGTCGACGTCGATCGGCTGTTCAAGGACATGGCCCAGCGCAACAAGATGACGCCGGCGGAATTCGAGGCGCATCTGGAGAGGCAGGGCGCGAGTGCGCACGTCATCAAGGCGCGGTTGAAAGCATCGCTCGCCTGGCGCGAGGTCGTCCGCAAGCGCTATGGCCATCAGATCAACGTCAGCCAGCGCGAGATCGAAGACTTCGCGACGCGTTCGGGGGCCGAGGAAACGCAGGAGCTGAAACTCTCGCTCATAACGATCTCGACGCCCGGCAATCCTGACCAGCGGGCGATGGCGGCACGCCTGTCGGAAGCGAATGCCATGCGCAGCAAGTTCCGCGGCTGCAAGTCGATGCCGCTGCTCGCGAAGGAAAGGGCGAATGCACAGTTCCGCGATCTCGGCTACAAGAAGGCAGGCGACATTGCCGAGCCGACCCGGAGCCTGCTGCTCAGCGCGCGCGACGACGAGATGCTGCCGGCCAATCTCTCGGGCGATGGCGTCGAGCTTTATGCCGTCTGCGGCCGGCGCAGCGTGAAGCTGGACGAGGAGAAGCGCAAGGCGGCGGAAAACCAGCTTGCCATGCAAGAGTTCGAAAAGCTGGCGCAGCGCTATCTTTATGATTTGCGCAAGGACGCTCTGATCGAGAAGAGATGATGGCTCGCAAGGCAGCGGCAGGCGCGATGACGGGGGCGGGAGACGCCCTGTCGCAGCCGTTGGCGCTGACCATGGGAGATCCCGCCGGGATTGGGCTCGACATCGTGATAGCCGCGTGGGCAGGGCGGCGTGCGGCGCCTTTGCCGCCAATGGTTCTCATCGCCGATCCCGACGCCCTGGCCGAGCGCGCGCACCAAATCGGATTGCCATGTACTTTCGCAGTGGTGCCGACAATCCCGCCCGTCGCCAATCTCCCCACGGACGCCCTCCCCGTGCTGCCGATCAAGCTCGGAACACGGGTTGAAGCCGGCATAGCAGATCCGGCGAACGCCGGCGCTGTCATCCTCGCCATCGAGCAAGCGGTCGAGGAGACGTTTGCAAATCGTGCCTCGGCCGTGGTTACCAATCCGATCTCGAAGGCGACGGTCTATGCCGCCGGCTTTCTCCATCCCGGCCATACCGAGTTCCTCGGTACTCTCGCCGAGCGTTACGCTCCGGGGCGCCCGTGGACGCCCGTGATGATGCTGGCTTCGGACGTATTGCGGGTCGTCCCGCTGACGGTTCACATGGCACTGTCGGCTGTGCCCGGTGCTGTGACCCGGCAGCGAATCGTCGACGTCTGCCGGATCACGGCGGCGGACTTGACCCGGCGCTTCGGCATCGCCGAGCCGCGCCTCGCCGTCGCCGGCCTCAACCCACACGCGGGAGAAGGTGGCAGCCTCGGTCGCGAAGAGATCGAGACCATAAAGCCGGCGATCGAGACGCTGCGTCGCGACGGATTGCACGTTTCCGGCCCGCATTCCGCCGACACCATGTTCCACGAGGCCGCGAGGGGCAACTACGACGTAGCGGTGTGCATGTATCACGATCAGGCGCTCATCCCCATCAAGACGCTCGCCTTCGACACCGGCGTCAACGTCACGCTCGGCCTGCCTTTCGTACGAACGTCCCCCGATCACGGTACCGCCTTCGACATCGCCGGGACGGGCAAGGCGTCGCCGGCCAGCCTCGTCGCCGCTTTGCGGCTCGCAGCCCGGATGGCCGCCGCATCGCCGGCCCACCATGGGTGATCATGCCAGCCATGCCCCGCCCCGACCCGGTGCCAGTCCGGACGGACTGCCGCCTCTGCGCGACGTCATCCAGAGCTTCGATCTCGGTGCCAGGAAGAGCCTTGGCCAAAATTTCATACTCGACCTCAATCTGACGCGACGCATCGCGCGAGCAGCCGGACCACTGGACGATCGCACGGTCGTCGAGGTCGGACCCGGCCCGGGCGGCTTGACCCGTGGCCTGCTGATGGAGGGCGCGGGGCGCGTGATCGCAATCGAGGCCGATCGACGGTGCGAACCGGCACTTTCCGCGATCGCAGGACGCTATCCCGACCGGCTAAGGACGATCTTCGGCGACGCGCTCGAGGTCGATTGGCCGGCCCTCGTCGACGCTGACGCGGGCAAAGCTGTCATCGCCGCCAACCTGCCCTACTACGTCGCGACGCGTCTTCTCGTCGGTTGGCTCGAGACCGAGCCGTGGCCGCCCTGGTGGTGCCGCATGGCGTTGATGTTCCAGAAGGAAGTTGCGGAGCGGATCGTTGCATCGCCGGGAACGAAGGCTTACGGGCGGCTTGCTGTCATTTCACAATGGCGTGCCGAGGTCAGCGTCGCCCTCACTCTCGGTCCGGAGGCTTTCACGCCGCCCCCGAAAGTTGCATCTGCTGTCGTGGTATTCGTGCCTCGTCCGCGCTGCGAGCCGGCGTGCAGCGTCCTGACGCTCGGACGCGTGACGGCGGCCGCATTTGGCCAGCGGCGCAAGATGCTGCGCCAAAGCCTGCGCCTCCTTGGTCGCGATACGGGATCGCTGCTCGCCGCGGCAGACATCGCGCCGGAAAAACGCGCCGAAGACCTTTGGCCCGCCGATTTCGCCCGATTGGCAGCGGCGGTCGACGCCGGGATCGGCGCTTGAGGGCCGCTCCCGTCAGCCTGATCGCTGGCGTGCGCCGAGATCGCTCAGCATCTGGCCGACGAGGCTCGCGCCGGCGGTCTGCCGCGACACGCGGGCCCGTTCGGCCGCGAGAATACTCGCCAGCGTGGCGATGCTCTCCTCGACCGCCTCGTTGACGATGACGTAGTCGTACTCGGCCCAATGCTCGATTTCGGCGGCGGCGCCGGCCAATCGCCGTTCGATCACCTCGGCGCCATCCTGTTGACGCGCGACAAGCCGCTGCTCCAGAGCCTGGGCCGACGGTGGCAGTATGAAAACCCGAACGGTATCGCTCGGCGCCTTCTCGGCGAGTTGGCGGGCCCCTTGCCAGTCGATATCGAAGAGCAAATCCTCCCCGCGCCCCAGCCGGTCCATGACGTCGGCCTCGGGTGTACCGTAGAAATTGCCGTGAACCTCAGCCCATTCGAGCAGACCGCCCCTTGCGCACAAGTCTCGAAAGTCCTCGATCGTGCGGAAGTGGTAATCCTTGCCGTCTAATTCCCCGGCCCGTGGCTGCCGCGTCGTCACCGATACCGACAAAGCCAGATTGGGCTCGCGCTTCAGAATTTCACGCGAAAGCGTCGTCTTCCCGGCGCCCGATGGCGACGAGAGCACCAGCATGAGGCCGCGGCGGCCCAGAGCCTGTTTCGCTTCGACGGGGTCGCTTGGCATGGCTTCACTCGATGTTCTGCACCTGCTCGCGGAGCTGGTCGATAACGGCCTTCAGTTCGAGCCCGAGGCGCGTCATCTCGATATCGATCGCCTTCGAACAAATCGTATTGGCTTCCCGGTTGAATTCCTGCGCCAAGAAATCGAGCCGTCGTCCCGTCGGGGCCGCCTCTGAGAGCAGGCCACGCGCGCCGGCGATATGCGCACCGAGCCGCTTGAGCTCTTCCTCGACATCGGCGCGCACCGCAATCAGCATCGCCTCCTGATGCAGTCGGTCCGGGTCGAGCGGGGCGCCGGTGCCAACGAGCCGCTGCACCTGCTCGGCGAGACGGGCGCGCACGACCTCCGGCCGGCGCACCGGCAATGACGCAATGCGGTCGACCAAGGTTTCGATCTTGGACACGATCTGAACGAGCACGGCTTCGAGCCGTTCGCCTTCGATCCGGCGCGCCTCGACCAGCGACGCGATAGCCCTGGTCAATGCCTCGAGCAGTGCACCGCGCTGCGCCTCCCCGAACGCCTCGGTGGCATCCCCCACGTCGAGCAC
Source organism: Hyphomicrobiaceae bacterium (assembly GCA_050187415.1). GTDB lineage: Bacteria > Pseudomonadota > Alphaproteobacteria > Rhizobiales > Hyphomicrobiaceae. Next base: position 21,890 of record JBFWXN010000023.1, read on the forward strand.
ACCCCGCAGAGCCAGAATGCCATCCGGGCGCGGGCGATCGAACCCGGGCCGTTTGGCCAGCATTTCGATAGCCGAGAGGACCCTGGCGAGCGCCCTCTCGTTGACGCGGACCTCGCCGCCCGAAGCCGTATTGTCGAGCGTCAAGGTAGCCGAGACATTGCCGCGCGCAAAAGACTTGCCGATCATCTCGCGTGCACTGGCTTCGAGGGATTCCTGGCCCGACGGAAGCCGCAGGCGAATGTCCAGGCCACGACTGTTGACACTGCGAAGCTCCCAATGGAAGCGAACGTCGCCCGCCGTCGAATCGGCGCGGGCGAACCCTGTCATGCTTTGAAGTGGCATCCGACCTCTGGCAGCCGCCCCTGGCCCATTAGGACGAGCATCCGCGTGGGTGTAGCGAAACGCAGCCTACGACACAACCGCCACGCTGCATGCTGCGTGCTGCCTGACGGCCTCACCGTGCCGCAGGACGTCCCGGCCTAGCGCTGGTCCTTGGGCTTCTTGCGCGGCACCGGAACCGCACCGTTCGTGCGCTTGGACGAGTTCAGGAGAGCAGGAACCCGCGCGTTCCTGGTCGCCTCGGCATCCGTGGCGCCACTTCCCGATGCGGCACGAGCTTCCGGGGCAGGCTGCCGTGATTTTTCGATTTTCCGCCAGTTTTGCACGGCCGCATTGTGATCCTTGAGCGTCGACGTGAAGATGTGGCCACCCGTGCCATCGGCGACGAAGTAGAGGTCCTGCGTCGCGGGCGGGTTGAGCGTTGCCTCGATGGCTGCCCGGCCCGGGTTGCAGATCGGCCCCGGCGGCAGGCCCTCGATCTGATAGGTATTGTAAGGCGTCTTTGCATCGATCTCCGAGCGCAGGATCGGGCGCCCGAGCGGGCCCTGTCCGCCGACGATTCCATAGACGATCGTTGGATCCGACTGGAGCCGCATGCCCTTGCGCAGCCGGTTGATGAAAACCGCAGCGACCCGAGGCCGCTCATCGGCGCGACCGGTCTCCTTCTCCACGATCGAAGCAAGCACCAGCGCTTCTTCGGGCGATTTCAATGGCAGCGACCGATCGCGCGCCTCCCACAGCGCCATGAGCAGCTTCCCCTGCTCCGAGCGCATCCGATCCAGGATCTCCTGGCGACTGGCACCGCGGGAGAACTTGTAGGTATCCGGCAACAAGATCCCCTCGGGCGGCACGCTCGTGATTTCCCCGGCAAGCCCGGGCTCGGCGCGCAGCCGGTCGGCGATCTGCTGGCTGGTCAGGCCTTCCGGAACGGTGATTTTCTGGAGGACCCCTCGACCGCTGATGATGGTATCCAGCACCTGCCGCACGCTCGCGGACTGCGAAAACTCGTACTCGCCGGCCTTGAGGCTCGTCCGGTCGCCGGACGAGCCGCCATAAAGGCGAGCCACATAATATTGCAGCATGAACACCCGACGATCCGCGATCACGCTGCTTTTCTCGAGGCGCTCGGCAATCTCGATGGCGCCAAGACCCTTCGGTATCACGACCGCGGCCGTCTCCTTGAGCGGCCCAGGCTCGTCGAAACTCTGGCGAAGCCAGATCGCGACTGCCGCAACCAGCAGAAAGCCCAGGAAGGCGAACGACAGCGAGCCGTCAAGAAACCGCAGGAAGCCGTTCATCCGGCGCGGCTTGCGCTCGGTCTTCATGCGCTTCGGAGGTTTCGGAGGTCGAGTTGGCACAAGCATCTCTGATGGGCTGCGCGGCATCGCACCTGCCGTCCGCACCGCGCCTGTGCGCGGCTCAGGCCGATGTGTCGGTGCCTGGACTTGCGATGCCTTCATCGCCGCGGACCCGTCCGTTGTCTAGCGCCTCGATCTCGCGCATCAAGCCTCCAACGAGGAGTCGGACGTCGACTCGCCGCCCGGCAGAGACTACCCGCAAATGTGGCCGAAGCGCGAAGGAATGGCCCTGATTGGGCGCTACCGCGACAATCGAACGCCGCTCAGGCAGCATACCTGCGCAGGATCAAGGACGCATTTGTCCCGCCAAACCCGAACGAATTCGAGAGAACCGTGTCGATCTGCTTTTCGCGAGGTCGATGCGGCACGAGATCGATCGCCGATTCGACAGATGGGTTGTCGAGATTGAGCGTCGGCGGCGCGACATTGTCGCGAATGGCGAGCACCGAGAATATGGCCTCGACCGCACCCGCCGCGCCGAGCAGATGGCCGATCGCCGACTTCGTCGATGACATTGCCAACGTGCCGGCGGCGTTGGCGAATAGCCGCTCCACGGCCTTCAGTTCGATCTCGTCGCCCATCGGCGTCGACGTGCCGTGGGCGTTGACATAGTCGATTTCACTCACGTCGATGCCGGCGCGCTTCAGCGCCGCGCGCATGCACCGGTAGGCCCCGTCGCCATTTTCGGCGGGCGCGGTGATGTGATAGGCGTCGCCCGAGAGGCCGTAGCCGATCACCTCGGCGTAGATACGGGCGCCGCGCGCCATGGCATGCTCGAGAGTTTCGAGCACGACGATGCCCGCCCCCTCTCCCATGACAAACCCATCGCGATCTTTGTCGTATGGGCGCGAGCCCTTGGTCGGCGTTTCGTTGAAGTGCGTCGACAGGGCCTTGCACGCGGCAAACCCAGCCATCGCAATGCGGCAGATCGGGCTCTCGGCGCCGCCGGCGACCATGACGTCGGCATCGCCCAGCGCAACCAGCCGGGCCGCATCCCCGATGGCATGGGCACCGGTCGAGCACGCCGTGACGACAGCGTGGTTCGGGCCCTTGAGACCATGCTTGATCGAGACGTGTCCCGACGCGAGATTGATCAGCCGGCCAGGGATGAAGAACGGCGACACCCGGCGCGGACCCTTTTCCTTGAGCAGGATCGAGGTCTCGGCAATGCCATTGAGTCCACCGATCCCCGAACCGATCAGGACTCCGGTCCGTTCCTGGTCCTCGACGGTCTTCGGAGCCCAACCGGCATCAGCCAGCGCCTGATCAGCAGCCGCGACGGCGTAAAGAATGAAGTCGTCGACTTTGCGCTGCTCTTTCGGCTCCATCCACTCGTCGGCGTTGAAGCTGCCACCGGAACCGTCGCCCCGTGGTACGAAGCAGGCGATCTGACACGGAATGTCGCCTACCTCGAACTCGCTGATGCGGCGAGCACCGCTCTTGCCGGCAAGGAGGGCCGACCAGGTTGCATCGACGCCCGACGCGAGTGGTGTCACGAGCCCGAGACCGGTAATGACGACACGACGCATGGTCTGCCCCCTGCACGTAGCTGCGTGGTACGGCGTCTAGGCGCCGTTTCCTGTCGCGCCTACGGAGCACGCCGACGCAGACCGGACTTCCGGAATCTCAACGCTCGCCCTCGCTCGAAGCGCGAACGCCAACGTCACGAAGCGATGATACGAAAGCGTAGAAGCGCAGCAGCTTCAGGTCCAGCCTTAAGCAGCCTTCGCCTGCTTCTCCAGGAATTTTACGGCGTCGCCCACGGTCTGGATCTGCTCGGCAGCATCATCCGGAATCTCGCAGCCGAACTCTTCCTCGAACGCCATCACCAGCTCGACCGTATCGAGGCTGTCGGCACCCAGGTCCTCGATGAAGCTCGCGCTCTCGGTGACCTTGTCGGCCTCGACACCCAGATGCTCGACGACAATCTTCTTCACCCGGTCAGCGACGTCGCTCATTAGCGTATTCCCCTAGAGGTTCTTTCTCTGCCGGCCGGCACGACCAGCCAAAGCTAGACTACGGTGGATCATTCAGCAGCGGACCTGAGCGCCCGCTACCTCGGCTTGACTTCTGCACCCCGCAGCCGCTCGGGCAAGGTCATCCTCGATGCGAGCGCGTGACGGTCTCAATCCTTGGCCCCGTGACCCAGCATGTGATCACGTAAAGTTACAGATCAAATCCTCAAACCGGTAACCGCGGGTCGGTAACACACTTCCCTGGCGTTGAAAAGGCGGGGAAGCTCGCCATCTACAGGGGGCTGTGCGGCAGCCCGTCTCAGACCATGACCATGCCGCCATTGATGTGGAGCGTTTGTCCGGTCATATACCTTGCCTCGGCAGAAGCCAGAAAAACAGCCGCAGCCGCAACGTCCTCCGGTTCGCCGAAACTGTGCGCCGGAATGGCATTCATGATGGTTGCCGTCTGCTGCTCGTTGAGCACGTCGGTCATCGCCGTCTTGATAAAACCCGGCGCAATGCAGTTGGCCGTGATGCCCCGGGGCGCGACCTCGCGCGCCAGAGACTTGGTCATGCCGATCATTCCGGCCTTCGAGGCGGCGTAGTTTCCTTGCCCCGGATTGCCTAGGACGCCCGATACCGACGAGATGTTGACGATGCGGCCGAAGCCGGTCTTCGAGCGCAGCATGTGCCGCGTGGCAGCCCGCATCAGCATGAACGTCGAGGTCAGGTTGACCGCGATGACGTCGTCCCACTGGTCGTCCTTCATGACCATGAACAGGTTGTCTTTGGTCAACCCGGCATTATTGACCAGAATGTCGAGACGCCCGCCCAGCGCCTTGACCGCCTCGTCGATCAGCTTGGCCACCTGATCCTTGGAGGCCAGATCGCACGGGCAGACGACCGCACGATCGCCGAGCTCGGTCTTCAGGATCTCCAGCTTCTCAACCTGCCGGCCGGACAGCGCAACGGTGGCGCCCTGGCCGTGGAAAGCGCGAGCGATGGCGCCGCCGATCCCGCCCGTTGCGCCTGTCACCAGCGCCGTTTTTCCTTCGAGTGAGAACATGCGAGGCCTTTCGGTTCACGGCGGAAGGATCGGCTCACCGCGAGCCGATCCATTGTCAGAGGGATTGCCCGGCCGTCAAGTCCATGATCGGCCAACGGCGGCCGACCGGCATCCGGCGTCGGCGTGCCGGCGAGCGCGACGTTCAGGCCAACGTGGCCAGATCGAAGCTCTGCACGTCACCGGCGTTGCCGACGGCTTGCGCCTTGAGGGCCTTGTCGATGCGGCCTGCGAGCCCCGTCAAAACCCGCCCCGAACCGGCTTCGATCAGAGTTGTAACGCCGGCGCCGGCGATTGCGAGCACGCATTCGCGCCAGCGAACGGTGCCGGTGACCTGCTCGACGAGCCGTCTCTTGATATCGGCAGGCTCGCAGATCGGCGCCGCCAGGACGTTCGCAACCACAGGTACGATCGGCGCTTTCACCTCGATTCCCGCGAGGGCTTCGGCCATGGCATCTGCGGCCGGTTGAAGGAGCCGGCAATGGAAGGGCGCCGAGACCGGCAGGGGAATGGCCCGCCGCAGGCCGTGCTTCTTGCCCACCTCGGCCACCCGGTCGATGGCGCTCTTGTGGCCGGAAAGAACAACCTGCGTCGGCTCGTTGTCGTTGGCGATGTCGCAGACGTCACCTTGAGCAGCATCAGCGGCGATCTTGCGGGCAACGTCCAGGCCGACACCGAGAAGGGCCGCCATGGCGCCTTGGCCGACAGGCACAGCCCGTTGCATGGACTGCCCGCGCAACTTCAGGAGGCGCGCCGCATCGCCGATCGTGAACGCGCCTGCGGCCGCGAGGGCCGAGTATTCGCCCAGCGAATGCCCCAATACGAACTTCGCGTGCTTGGCCAGGTCCAGACCACGCTCCGCCTCGAGCACGCGCATGACGGCCATGGAATGCGCCATCAGCGCCGGTTGCGCATTTTCGGTCAGGGTCAGGGTTTCCTGCGGCCCCTCCCACATGATCTGCGACAAGTTCTGGCCCAGCGCGGCGTCGACCTCGTCGAACACCGCCTTTGCCGCCGGGAACGCCTGGGCCAGATCTTTCCCCATGCCCACGGCCTGACTTCCCTGGCCGGGAAACATAAACGCAAGAGCCATACCCACCGCTCCATGTCCTCGTGTCGATGGAGTGGCGTGAAGCACGCCCGGCTTTGCCGTGTCAAGCGGCGGTGGACCGGACTTCGCCCTTGCCAGCGCCGCGCGCCTCCGGCATAAGCCCCCTGTCACCCGTTCCGGCTGGAGGCTGAACGGGAGCCCGGCTGTCTGCATCATATGCGGCCGTCGGTGGGCTGTTGGCCCTTGCTCCCCGTGTCTCCGCTCTTTGGGTCGTCTTTGGGCCTTCCTCGTTGCAGGCGGCCCGACAGAGGCTTGGCGCCGGGGCGGACAAACCGAGAGGAAGGCTAGGACATGCCCTTATACGAGCATGTGTTCCTTGCGCGCCAGGATGTGTCGCAGACACAGGTCGAGGCGTTGACCAAGGAATACACGGACTTGATCGAGGAGCTCCAGGGTTCCGTTTCGAAGAACGAATACTGGGGCCTGCGGACGCTCGCGTTCAAAATCAAGAAGAACCGCAAAGCACACTATACACTGCTCAACATCGATGCCCCCTCGGCTGCGGTCGCCGAGATGGAGCGCCGCATGGGAATTTCGACCGATATCCTGCGGTTTCTGACCATCCGCGTCGATGAGCACGAGACCGAGCCATCGATCCAGATGCGCAAGTCGGATCGCGAGGAGCGCGGTGGCTTCGGCCGCGATCGGGGCGGATTCCGCGGTGACCGCGGCCCGCGTCCGGATCGTCCGCGCGGTGATCGCCCGCCGCGGGAAGGCGGCTTCCGCAGTGGCCCCCGCGAAGGTGGCCGTGAAGGTGGGATGGGCGGCGATCGTGGCCCCCGCGACGGCGGCATGGGTGGCGATCGCGGTCCCCGGACGGAGAGAACATAAATGGCTGAGACAGCAAGCGGCGGCGGATCGCCAGCGCGTCGCCCGTTCCATCGGCGCCGCAAGACCTGCCCGTTCTCGGGCGCCAACGCGCCGAAGATCGACTATAAGGATATGCGCCTCCTCGGCCGGTACGTGTCCGAGCGCGGCAAGATCGTGCCGAGCCGCATCACCGCCGTGTCGGCGAAGAAGCAGCGCGAATTGGCCCGCGCCATCAAGCGGGCCCGGTTCCTTGGGCTGCTGCCGTACGTCATCAAGTAGGTCGCACCCTCGTAAGAGAGATCGATCTTTTCACAACAGGGTTGGGGCGGGCATTTGGTCCGCTCCTAACCGCCGCGAGCGGGACAGCTTCGAAATGCCTCAATTCATTCCCATCGGATTGGCCGCCGGTTTCGCGACCGCGCTGCTGTTTGCCTCGGCAAGCGCCGGCGGAATGACGGGACGTTTCATTCTTTTCTTTCTCGCCCCCCTTCCCTCTTATCTCGCCGGGATCGGCTGGGGCGCCGCCGCCGCCGGCCTCGCCGCCTTGATGAGCGCGGTCGCGACCAGCCTGCTGCTCGGGATCAAGACCGGCCTCGTCTTTTTCATTTCGCAAGGCATCCCGCTCGTCATACTTTGCCGGCTGCTGCTGATGAACCGGACCCTGACCGCGCAGGCGGTCGACGGCGCTCCGGGGGTGCCTATTCTCGAATGGTATCCCATCGGCCGCGTGCTGGCGGCAGCCTCTCTCATGGCCGGTGCGCTTTCGGTCGTTTCAATCGTGCTGCTGGGCGCCGACGTCGAGGAACTGCGCGGCATGATGCGCAAGTTGGTCGACGACGTGCTGTCCCGTGAATTGCCAGGGCTGGGGCCCGGCGAGATGACGCCGGCCAACAAGGAGTCCCTCGCCTCCGTCCTCCTCTATGCATTGCCGGCCGGCTCGGCCGTGCTCTGGCTCTGCGGCTTCTCGCTGAATATGTGGCTGGCTGGGAAGATCACACTCGTCTCCGGCCGACTAGCGCGACCATGGCCCGACCTGACGTTGATACGCTTTCCCTCCGGCTTTGGGCTGGCGCTGGCCGTCGCGTTGGGATTGAGCATGTTGCCCGGCCTCGTCGGACTTCTCGCGAGTGGCGCCGCGGGCGGCCTTTTCTTTGCCTACGCGCTGATGGGTCTAGCCATCGTTCATTACGCCACGCGGGGAATGGCAGCGCGTCCCTTGATCCTTGCGGGCCTCTATGGGGTGCTCTTGGTCTTCAACACCACCGCCCTCATCGTCGTCGCCCTGATCGCCATTCTCGAACCGCTGCTCTGGAACAGGCGCCCGCCGGCATCCGACTACGGGCCGGCTCCCGGAGGCACGCCACCGCCGGCCCCCGACTGAGCCCACGGTGCTCCGGTAAACTGAAAAACCCCATCACCAGTTTGCATCCTTGAAAGGAACCATCCCATGCACGTCATTCTCCTCGAACGCATTGGCCGGCTCGGTCAGATGGGCGACGTCGTTCGCGTCCGCGATGGCTACGCCCGCAATTACCTCCTGCCGCAGGGCAAGGCACTCCGCGCGACCGACGAGAACCGTAAACAGTTCGAGACCCAGCGGGTGCATCTCGAGGCGCGCAACCTGGAACAGAAGAAGGAAGCCGAGGCGATTGCCGAGCGGCTGAACGGCAAGTCGTTCGTTGCCATCCGCCAAGCGGGCGACACGGGACAGCTCTACGGCTCGGTCTCGACCCGCGACATCGCCGAAGTCATCACGGAAGGCGGCTTTTCGCTCGATCGGCGCCAGGTTCTGCTCGACCATCCGATCAAGGCGCTGGGCGTGCACCAGATCAAGCTCCAGCTCCATCCGGAAGTCACCGTCGATGCCATGCTGAACGTGGCGCGCTCCGAGGACGAAGCCCAGCGGCAGGCCCGCGGCGAGGATGTGACCGTCGTCCGCGACGAGGAACTCGACATCGAGACCTACAGCGAGGACGACGACATGGGCGGGGCCGCAGGCCTCGGCGACCAGCCTGCGGACCCCGACAGCCCATAAGCACCGCTTCGGCTTCGCTTGGTTCAGAGCGCCACGACGTCGACGTGGCGCTCTGAATGCTCGGCGCTCGCTGTACACCCACGAGTTGCATATCGGTCTGGGCGCCGCTCTCTCGCTCCCCGCCGATCTGTGTCACTGAACACTTGAACTTTATGGAGTGGTGCGCGTTAATAGCGCTGTGAAAAGCCGCGTGCTGCGCGGGGACTGGCACGCGCGCTGGGTCAGACCGGCAGAGAGCGCGACATGTTCAAGCCCCTTCATATCCTTCTGGATCAAATTATTTCCAACGGCACTCTTGTCGTAGAGGCCGCAGACGGCACCCGTCATCGGTATGGTAACGGCAAGCCGCCTCGCGTTTCCATGAAGCTCATGGATCGCGTACTCGAGCGGCAACTCGCGCTCAATCCGAATCTCGTCGTCGGCGAGGCCTACATGGACGGCCGGCTCGTAATGTTGGAGGGCCGGATCTACGATCTCCTCGAACTCGTCCTCGAAAATGCGATGAATCGGCCGCTCCCCCGTTGGGCCACCGTAGCCGATAACATGCGCTACCTCACGCGACGCGTGGCCCAGTTCAATCCTATCTCGCGCTCGCGGCGCAACGTCGAGCACCACTATGATATCGACGGCCACATTTACGACCTGTTCCTCGATCCGGAGCGCCAGTACTCATGCGCTTACTACCCGAACGCCGAGACCGACCTCGACGAAGCGCAGCGGGCAAAAATTCGCCACATCGCAGCCAAGCTCGATCTCGATGAGGATCATCGCCTGCTCGACATCGGGTCCGGTTGGGGCGGTCTGGCTCTCAACCTGGCGTCACTTACGGGCTGCGAAGCGCGCGGCATTACGCTTTCCAGCGAGCAACTCGATTACGCGCAGCGATGGGCGGCAAAGCGCGGCCTCGAGCAGCGCGTCGAGTTCAGCCTGACCGACTATCGGGAGCTCGAAGGTCGTTTCGACCGCATCGTCTCGGTCGGCATGTTCGAGCACGTGGGCGTCAATCACTACAGTCGCTTCTTCAACCGGCTCCGCGAGCTGTTGACCGACGACGGCGTTGCGCTGATCCACTATATCGGCAGGTCGGATCAGCCGGCAGCGACCAACGCCTTCATTGCACGACACATCTTCCCCGGCGGATATATTCCAGCGCTCTCCGAGGTGCTGCCGGCCATTGAACGCAGCGGTCTGATCATCACCGACCTCGAAGTCTTGAGGCTGCACTACGCCATGACGCTCAGGCATTGGCGCGAGCGGTTCCTCGCGCGCTGGGACGAGGCAACCAAGCTTCAGGGCGAGCGCTTCTGCCGGATGTGGGAATTCTATCTGGCGGGCTCCGAGGCCGGATTCCGGTACCAGAACCTGGTCGTGTTCCAGATACAGCTCACGCGAAAGGTCGAAACGCTGCCGCTCGTGCGCACCTATATGCCAGCCCAGGAGGCCTTGTTCCTGGAGCAGGAGAGGTCATTGCACCTGGCGCAGAGTGCACGCATCGCCGGAGAGTAGAACCGCGTGGCGCGCATGCACGCGCAAGGGCTTTCGGCGGCCCTTGTTGATTGCGGGGAGTGAACGGCGGGACAGCGCGCCGCTTGCACTTGTCACGGTCCGAATCGGCTAACGCTTCGGACATGGCAAAGAGCAGTCCCACGACCCGATCCGCGGTCCGCGAGAGCCCGTCCGACGACCTCGAGACGTTTCGCGCAGCCCCTCACAACATCGAAGCCGAGCAAGCGCTGCTCGGAGCGATCCTGGTCAACAACGAGGCGCACGATCGCGTCTCGACGTTCCTGCGAATCGAGCACTTCTTCGACCCACTGCACGCCTCGATTTACGAGACGGCCGGCAAGTTGATTTCGGCCGGCAAGCAGGCGACCCCGATTACCCTGCGCACATTTTTCGAGACGGCCGAGCCGATCGACCAGAATCTCACCGTGCCGCAGTATCTCGGGCGCCTGGCCGCCAACGCCACGACCATCATCAACGCGGTCGAGTACGCGCGCACGATCTATGATCTGGCCATTCGCCGGCAATTGATCCTGATCGGCGAGGACATGGTCAACGTGGCCTACGATTCGCCTATCGACACGCCGCCCGAGGCCCAGATCCAGGAAGCCGAAACGCGCCTTTTCTCGCTTGCGGAAACCGGCAAGTACGGCCAAGGCTTCCTCTCGTTCGACACCGCGCTGACGCACGCGATCGAGATGGCGAACAACGCCTACCAGCGGCAGGGCGGCCTCTCCGGCATCTCGACGGGTCTGCGCGACCTCGACGCTCGTATGGGTGGATTGCAGTCGTCGGACCTGATCATTCTGGCGGGTCGCCCCTCGATGGGCAAAACCTCGCTTGCGACGAACATTGCCTACAACATCGCCCGGGCCTATCGCGCGGAGGTTCAGCCCGATGGCACATCAAAAACGGTCGACGGCGGTGTCGTCGGCTTCTTCTCTCTCGAAATGTCTGCCGAGCAACTCGCAACGCGTATCCTGGCCGAGCAGGCCGAAATCTCGTCCTCCAAGATCCGCCGGGGCGACATCACGGACGAGGAATTCAAACGCCTCGTCCTGGTCTCTCAGGAGATGGCGCGTTCGCCCCTCTATATCGACCAGACAGGCGGCATTTCGATTGCCCAGCTTGCGGCGCGGGCGCGCAAACTGAAGCGACAGAAGGGGCTGGACGTCCTCGTCGTCGACTATCTTCAGCTGCTGACCGCCTCGGTGGGCCGCGCCTCGCAGGGCCGCGTCCAGGAGATCACGGAGATTACCACCGGCCTCAAGGCGCTGGCGAAGGAGCTCGCCGTGCCGGTCATCGCGCTGTCTCAGCTCTCGCGCCAAGTCGAAACGCGCGAGGACAAACGCCCGCAGCTTTCCGACCTGCGCGAATCGGGCTCGATCGAACAGGATGCCGATGTCGTCATGTTCGTCTTTCGCGAGGAATACTACGTCGAACGCGCCAAGCCGTCGGAGGGCACGGCCGAATTCCAGGCCTGGATGGAGAAGATGCAGATCGTCTCGGGCAAGGCCGAGGTCATTATCGGTAAACAGCGCCACGGACCGGTCGGAGCTGTGACTCTGGCCTTCGAGGGTAACTTCACGCGATTTTCGGATCTCGCCGAAGACCAGTACCTGCCGGTCCGGCACGAATAGCGGGCCTCGGCGGATTCACGAGATCAGGCTGCGACGAAGCTCGTGGCCTGGGACAACCATGACCAAGCCTTCCGATCCGAGCAGGATCGGAGGCGGTACGGCTTCCGCTTCCTCGGGGTCCTCGATAGCGTCGTCCATCAAGCGCGTCTCGATGTCGGCCTGCTCGTCGATGAACTTGACGCCGAACTCGAGCCCGTTGCGGCGCCGGACCTCGCACACCAGATCGACTCCTTTGGCGTCGACTGTAAGCCTGAAGCGCTCCGGCAGGGCGATCGGGGCATCGAACGCGACCAGAGCGCCGCCTTCGGAGAAGTTCCGCAGGATGCACGGCTCGGGGCTACGGCCCGCAACGCGCACGAACGCGTGAATGCGGCTTTCACGACGGCCGAACGCACGCTGCTCATGCTGTGACAGTCCGCGATGCATGGGGGGTCCTCGGATGAAGCCGATCTTCGGCGAGGATTTCCGAAACGTACGAAGAAACTCTTAATCATGTTGCATCTGCGCCTTCGTCGAAAGGCCGTAGCGTTGTATTCGCGCACACCTCATAGGTCGCCGGGCTTCGGGCTGCTATCGTTGCTTCAAAAAGGAGGCTGGGGCCGTGATTCGCGATGCTTGCGCCATTCCGCCGGACGCCAGAGCCGTCTTGACGATTGATCTTGCTGCACTTCGTGCCAACTGGGGCGCACTCAACAAGGCGTCAGGGCAAGCCGAGTGCGCGGGCGTCATCAAGGCCGACGCCTATGGTCTGGGCATCGATGAGATTGCCCGCGCGCTTGCCGCCGAGGGCTGCACGACGTTTTTCGTGGCGACTTTGACCGAGGCCCGCATCGTCCGGATGGTACATCCGGCCGCCAGAATATTCGTGCTCGATGGCCTGCTGCCGGGTTCAGCGGCCCATTATACAGGCTTTGATCTGTGCCCTTGCCTGTCCAGCCTCGACGAGGTTCGCGAATGGGCCGCGTGGTGCGACGCGAACGGTCGACGGCTCAGGGCTGCCTTGCATGTCGACACGGGCATGCACCGGCTCGGTCTGCCGGCCGACGAGGTTGCACAGCTCGCGGGCACCGAGCGAGAGCTGTTCGACAGGTTCGAGTTGACTTTGGTGATGAGCCATCTCGCCTGCGCCGATGTGCCGGATCATCCGATGAACCGCCGGCAACTGGCCTTGTTCGAAAACCTCAGGGCCAAGCTGCCACAGGCACCGGCCAGCCTTGCCAACTCGGGCGGCGTGTTTCTCGGCCCCGAATATCATTTCGACCTCGTCCGGCCGGGCATCGCGCTCTACGGCGGCCGTGCGTTCGAAGGACACGCCAATCCCATGCGCTGGGTGGTTCGATTGCAAGCGCGCATCCTGCAGATCCGCGAAGTGTCCGCCGGCGATCCGATCGGATATGGCGCCACCTTCGAGGCGTCGCGCGATTCGCGCGTGGCCACGCTCGCCTGCGGCTATGCCGACGGCTTCCTGCGCGCGCTGTCCAGCCCCACCGGTCGCCCCGGTCCGGTCGGCTATATCGCCGAAAAGCCCGTTCCGGTGGTTGGACGCGTCTCGATGGACCTCATCACCGTCGATGTGACGGACGTGCCCGAAAAAGCCGCTCGCCGCGGCGCCTGGGTCGAAATACTCGGCGCCCGGACGACGATCGACGACTTGACCGACCGCGCAGGCACGATCGGCTACGAGTTGTTGACACGCCTCGGGCGTCGCGTGCACCGGATCTACGCCGACGGGGGCGCCTGATGGCCAAGGCCGCGCGCGCCTCGTTCGTGTGCCAGAATTGCGGCGGCAGCTCGCAGCGCTGGGTTGGCAAGTGTCCAACATGCGGCGAGTGGAACACCCTGGTCGAGGAGACCGACGCCCTGCCCCCACCGGGCTCGGGCATCACGCGCCAATCGCGCGGGCGGGCTGTCGGGCTCGAGACGCTCGCCCACCGCGGCGAGGCACCGCCGCGGATGGAGACGGGCATCGTCGAGCTCGACCGGGTTGCCGGCGGGGGCATCGTACCGGGCTCTGCGATGCTGATCGGTGGCGAACCGGGAATCGGCAAGTCGACGCTGCTTCTCCAGCTTTGCGCTTCGCTCGCGACACGGGGCCGGACGACACTTTATTTCTCGGGCGAGGAGGCGACCGCACAGGTGCGGCTGCGTGCCGAGCGGCTCGGACTTTCCGCGGCGCCCGTGCTGCTCGCAAGCGAGACCAATCTCTCCAACATACTCGCGACTTTGGCTGAAACGCGCCATGCCGATCTGATCGTGATCGACTCGATCCAGACCCTCTGGGCCGACGCGCTCGACGCTGCCCCCGGCACGGTGAGCCAGGTGCGCGCCGCCACGGGATCGCTCATCCGTCACGCCAAGCAGTCCGGTTCGGCACTCCTTCTCGTTGGCCACGTGACCAAGGAAGGACAACTCGCAGGTCCCAAGGTCATCGAGCACATGGTCGACACCGTGCTCTCTTTCGAAGGTGACCGGGGACACCCGTTCCGCATTCTGCGCGCGGTCAAGAACCGCTTCGGAGCGACGGATGAAATCGGCGTCTTCGAAATGGTGCAGCAGGGCTTGAGGGAGGTCGCCAATCCATCCGAGCTGTTCCTCGGAGATCGCGATACCAAGGCGCCCGGAGCCGCCGTTTTTGCAGGTGTCGAGGGGACACGACCACTTCTCGTCGAGATCCAGGCGCTGGTGGCGCCGTCCGCGCTCGGCACGCCGCGACGCGCCGTGGTGGGCTGGGACTCGAACCGCCTGTCGATGGTGCTTGCGGTGCTCGATGCGCGTTGCGGCGTCGGCCTCGGCCAGCACGACGTCTATCTCAATGTCGCAGGCGGATTGAAGATCACCGAGCCGGCTGCGGATCTGGCCGCGGCGGCGGCTCTTTTGTCGTCGTTATCGGGTACCGCGCTGCCGCCGGATCAGGTGTACTTCGGCGAGATCAGTCTTTCCGGCGCCGTCAGGGCCTCGGGGCATATGTCCTCACGATTACGGGAGGCGCAGAAGCTCGGCTTCAAGCGTGCGACCATCCCCGCAGCGGGTGATCTCGAATTGAGTGGACAACGTATCAAGCTCGATCGGCTCGGGCACCTCAAGGAGCTTGCCGAGTCGATCCGAGCGTGTCAGTGAGACGGTACTGGTGGCGGAGCCCCCGCCGAGTGCCCCTGCGGCGCGCCAGGATCGGAACAAGCCCGGCGGCACGTTGCGGCGGGTGCCGAACCAAGGAATGACGCCCCATGCTCGGGCCCCTCACGTATCTCGATGCTGCACTGGTCGTGATCGCCATACTGTCCGGACTTCTGGCGATGTACCGGGGGTTCACGCGAGAGGTCTTGTCGATCCTGTCATGGGTCGCGGCACTCGGCGCCCTTCTCTATTTCGTGCTTTATCACAAGCCCGCCGCAGAGGAACTCTCGAAACAGTTCAGCGTGCCGGTGCCCGTGGCGCAAATCGTGATGGGCGCCATCATCTTCCTCGTCGTGCTGATCATTGTGCACCTGCTGACCGCGCGCATCTCCGATTCCATCCAGGACAGCGGCGTCGGCATGATCGACCGGGTGCTGGGTTTCGCGTTCGGCGCCGTGCGCGGCTTTGTCCTGATCGTTATTCCCTATATGTTTTACGATGCCTTTTTTCCCGATCCGAGCACCCAGTTCGAATGGGTGCGCAACGCCCGGTCGCTGCCCTACATCAAAAGCGCCGGCAATACTTTCCGCACGATCCTGGTCAAAGTCGTACCCTCGACCCTGACGGAGCCGAAGGCCGAGCAACAGGGCATGCTGGCGCCGATCGAGATCGCGCCGGTTAAGCGTTTGAAGGTCACTATTGCCACAGGCCATGGTCAAGGTCGCAAAATAGTCATATATGCCGGGAAGGCGCGGCAAACGGGCTGAGCCCTGCTCGTCGTCGCGGTTGCAGAGGGCCCAGGGTCGACGGACGGCGGAGCAGTCGATGACGGATGTCAGCAGGAAGAGCCCCGGCGCCGATTGGCGCATCCCCACAACCGAGGCGCCTGCCGATCACGAGCGGCCACGCTACCCCGACGACCGGTTGCGAGAGGAGTGCGGCGTTTTTGCCGTTTTCGGCCACGATAATGCCGCCGCGATTACCGCCCTCGGGTTGCACGCCCTTCAACATCGCGGCCAGGAGGGCTGCGGCATCGTCACCTATGACAACGGACGCTTCAACCAGGAGCGTCGCCTCGGCCGCGTCGGCGACAACTTCTCCAACAAAGATGTGATGGCTCGCCTGACCGGACGCATGGCGCTCGGCCACAACCGCTACTCGACAACGGGCGACGTCGTGCTGCGCAATGTGCAGCCATTGTTTGCCGATCTCGATCAAGGCGGCTTCGCCGTCGCCCACAACGGCAACCTGACCAATGCCCTGACGGTGCGCGAGGAACTGATTTCATCCGGCGCCATTTGCCAGTCGACGTCCGATACCGAAGTTATCCTGCATCTCATCTCGCGCTCGAAGAAGCGGCGTATCGTCGACCGGTTCATCGATGCGCTGCTCCAGATCGAGGGAGCTTATGCGCTCGCCTGTCTGACGAACGACATGATGATCGGGACCCGCGACCCGGTCGGCATTCGCCCGCTTGTGCTCGGGCGCCTTGGAGATGCCTACGTGCTCGCCTCAGAGACCTGCGCCCTCGACATCGTCGGCGCGCAGTTCGTGCGCGAGATCGAGAACGGCGAGGTGGTCGTCATCACCAGCGAGGGCGTCGAAAGCCATCGCCCGTTCCCCCGGCGACCGTCGCGTCCCTGCGTTTTCGAATACGTCTACTTCGCACGTCCCGACAGCGTCATTGGCGGACGCAGCGTCTACGAAATGCGCAAGCAGATGGGCGCGGTGCTTGCCGAAGAGTCAGCCGTCGTGGCCGACGTGGTCGTGCCCGTGCCCGACTCGGGTGTGCCGGCGTCGATCGGCTATGCTCAGGCCGCGGGCATCCCCTTCGAGCTGGGGATCGTGCGCAATCACTATGTCGGCCGTACGTTCATCGAGCCCGAGCAAGGTATCCGGGCGCTGGGCGTGAAGCTGAAGCACTCGGCCAATCCCGGCGTGATCCGTGGCAGCCGCGTTGTGCTGATCGACGACAGCATCGTGCGTGGCACGACCTCGAAGAAAATCGTCGCCATGCTGAAAGAGGCCGGTGCCAAAGAGGTGCACATGCGCATCTCGAGCCCTCCGATCCGCTTTCCCGATTTCTATGGCATCGACACGCCGCGAACGACCGAGTTGCTCGCAGCCAACAACACAATCGAGGAGATGCGTGCCTACCTCGAAGCCGACAGCCTCGCCTTCCTCTCGGTAGACGGCCTTTACCGGGCCATGGGTCACAGGCGTCGCGACGCACAGCATCCCCAGTTCACCGATCACTGCTTCACCGGCGACTATCCGACCTTGCTGACAGATCAGCACGGCACCAACCATCGGCAGCTGTCGCTGCTGGCCGAGGCGAGCTGATCGCGCTCGTCCGACAGCCAATGATGATCGAGAGGCCGACCGCCTCTCAGTCTACTCGCGCCGAGAACCTCAGCACCGCCTCGCGATCGACCTCGATGCCGAGGCCCGGCGCGTCCGGAATGCCAACCCGGCCGGAGACGTGCTCCAGGGCTGATTTCAAGACCGCCTGACGGAACGGGTGTTCGGACCGATCGAATTCGAGCATCGGCTCCAATGGGGTGTGACGCGGCGGCGTGTGCGGCAGCACCGCCAGCAGTTGCAGCGCCGCTGCAAGGCCAATGCCCGTCCCCCATACATGCGGCACATAACGGACGCCGAACGCGGTGGCCATGTCGGCGATCTTCTTGCACTCCGTCAGCCCGCCGGCCGCGCAGGTATCCGGCTGGATGATGTCGATGGCGCGTCTGGTCAGCACTTCGCGAAAGCCCCATCGCGTGAACTCGCACTCGCCGCCGGCCACAGGGATCGGCTGGCCGCGGCGGACCTCGATGTACGAGTCGAGATCATCGGGCACGACGGGTTCCTCGAACCAGCCGATATCGAGGCCGGCGACACGGCGCCCGAGGTCGATGGCCTCGATGGCGTCGAAGCCATGATTGGCGTCGAGCATCAATCCGACATCAGGGCCGATGGTCTCGCGAACCGCAGCAATCAGACGCGCGTCCTCGGCCACGCCAAATCCGATCTTGAGCTTGACCGCCCCGAAACCCTCGCGCACGTAGCCTCGGACCTCATCCGTGATGTAGCCGACCGGGTCGCCCGTGCCGCGCCGGTATGTGCCGGTTGCGTAGGCGGCGACGTCACGCCGAAGCGGTCCGCCCATGAGCCGGTGCACCGGCTCACCCAAAAGCCGGCCCTTCAAATCCCACAACGCGATATCGACGCCGGAGAGCGCCGTGATCACCAGCCCTTTCTGGCCCTGATCGCGAAACTGGTTGTAGATCGTCTGCCAGTGCAGGTCGGTGGCCATGGCGTCGCCTCCGATCAGCAGCTCGCGAAACGCTTTGACGACGGCCGCATTGAGGCCCGGAGGCCCGAAGCACTCGCCCCAACCCGCCGTTCCGTCCTCGGCGATGATCTCGACGAGACAGGCACCACGCGACGATGTGCGGTTGAACGACCAGGCGAAGGGCTCCTTCAAGGCCGCCTTCAGCACGTGCACTTTCACATCAGCGATTCGCGCGGAGCGCATTTCCGTTCCTTACTTCGTTGCCGCCCCCCCTCGAATCAGGCAAGAGGCGCTGTATTGCCATTAGGGGACGCGGGGGGAGGCACCCATGAACATCATGACACCGCCGGCGCGGACTGCCCAGCCCGACCTCGGCTCGATCGCCAGCGCCACATCGGAGACGTGCATCGCAACGCGGGTACGCCAGCTCAGCCGAATCGTGACGCGCGTCTACGACGATGCGCTGAGGCCGCACAAGATTACGGCCAGCCAGTTCACGCTACTGACACAGCTTGCGAACACCGACGGCATCACAGCCGCCGAGATCGGTATCGATCTCGACATCGAGAAGTCGACCCTATCGCGAAATCTGAAGCGCTTGCTCGCGCTCGGCCACATCGAGATGGACCCGCCCGCGGGACGTCGCGGACGTGGCCTTCATCTGACGCCGCGGGGCAAGGCGGTCATTCGGGAAGCTTACCCGCTTTGGCAGGAAGCGCAGCGCCGTTCGACCGAAGTCATGGGCGCGCAGGCGCGCTCGATCCTCGACAGTCTTCTCGGGCAAGCGGAAAAGCTCTCTGCGCCCTGATTGCATCCCGGTTGTCACAGGCGAACACCCGCATTAGCGTTGTCCGAGCAGCGAGTTGCCGGACAACGAGAGACGTCGGATGTTTCCCGAGAACATGAAACTGCAGGCCGTCGCATTCCTGGGTGCCATGCGCGGCAAAGCGTTGCGCATCGCAACGGCAGAAAGTTGTACCGGCGGGCTTATCGCAGCGCTCCTTACGGAAATCCCCGGGTCGTCGGACGTCGTGGATCGCGGCTTTGTCACCTATTCAAACGAAGCCAAGATGCAGATGATCGGTGTGAATCAGGGGCTTCTGAATGAATTCGGCGCCGTCAGCCGCGAGGTGGCACTCGCGATGGCAGAGGGCGCGCTCGCACATTCGCCGGCGGATGTTTCCATCGCTGTCACCGGTGTAGCAGGCCCGGGTGGCGGGACAGCTTCCAAGCCGGTCGGCCTCGTGCACATCGCAGCTGCACGCAGGGGCGCCGCCACGCTGCACCAGGAATGCCGCTTCGGCTCACTGGCACGCTCCGAAATTCGGGAAAAGACCGTGATCCAGTCGCTCCAGCTGGCAACGCGCGCAATAGGGCTTCAACCGCAGTAATCCGTTCTACGCGCTGCAGCTGGCTGCAGCCGCGGGAGAGGCCGCTTTGGCTCGATGACCGGTTGCGACTTGGGCGCTGAGCCGATAGCGTCCCGCGTCCTCGAACGGGAGCCTCACTCATGCCCACCGACAAGCCCCTCGCCGATCGCATCGCTCTCGTAACCGGCGCATCGCGCGGTATCGGTCGGGCCGTCTCGTTGGGGCTGGCCAAGGCTGGGGCGCACGTGGTGCTTCTGGCGCGAACGGTCGGCGGCCTCGAGGAACTCGACGACGAAATTCGCGCGGCTGGCGGCTCGGCCACCCTGGTCGAACTCGACCTCAAGCGGACGGAAAAGCTGGACGCCCTCGGGCCGACGCTGTTCCAGCGTTGGGGCCGGCTCGACATCCTCGTCGCCAACGCGGGCATCCTGGGTCCACTCTCGCCCCTCGGCCACATCACCTCCGATAGCTGGCGAGAGGTGATGGACATCAACCTCAATGCAAACTGGCATCTCGTGCGCTCGGTCGACCCCCTGATCCGGCGCTCGGAGGCCGGCCGGGCGATCTTCGTTTCGTCGGGCGCGGCGCTGGCGCGCAACGCATATTGGGGCCCCTATGCGGTGTCGAAGGCGGGGCTGGAGGCGCTGGCCAAAACCTGGGCGCTCGAGTTGGCTGCAACGAGTGCCAAGGTGAATATCGTCAACCCGGGCCCGATTCGGACAGGCATGCGCGCCAAGGCGTTTCCCGGCGAGGACCCAAAGGTGCTGAAAACACCGGACGACATCGTCCCACTGTTCGTCAAGCTCGCGTCTCCGGAGTGGCAGGAGACGGGACGCATCCACGATTTCAGCACGGGCGACGTGCGCTGAAACGAGCGCGCGCGGGAGATCATTGACGAGTTCGTCGTCCGTGTCGGATGCTGGCTCCGGGAATTTGGAAATGCCCGGAGAAAAATCGAAATGAATCGTCGTTGTTTCATCCACGCGGCTGTAGCGGCCGGCGCGGCGTTGGCCATCGGCGCCTCGCCCGCATTGGCAACGGACTGGCCGTCGCGGCCCGTAAAGATCATCGTGCCCTTCGCGGCCGGCGGCGCCACCGACCTCCTCGCACGGCCGTGGGCCGAATGGTTGGGCAAGGCCTTCAATCAGCAGTTCGTGATCGAGAACCGAGGCGGCGCATCCGGGCTGATCGGGGCCGAAGCCGCCATACGGTCGGCTCCCGACGGGTACACGTTCTATTTTTCGTCGAACTCTACAGTGGTCTTCCAGCCACTTCTTCGACAGCTCAAGTTCGATCCGAAGCAGTTGGAGATCGTGGCTCGGATGGGAGATTCCATCTCGGGTTTCGTCGTTCATCCGAAGCACGGCTTCAAGACCCTTCAGGATCTCGTCGCTTACGCGAAGGCCAATCCCGGTAAACTGACCTTCGGATCGTCCGGGCCGGGCACGACGACGCATTTGCGCTACGAGATGCTGAAATTCAAAGCCGGCATCGATATTCTTCATATCCCCTATCGTGGCGGCGCAGACAGCCTCACCGACCTGCTCGCGGGCGTGGTCGATATCATGAACGAAGGCTCGACCCTCCCGCACGCAAAGGCGGGCAAGCTGACACTGCTCAACGTCAATCACTTCGAGCGCTTCGCTGAGTTTCCGGACGTGCCGACGCTGACCGAGGCCGGCTATCCGGATGCCGACGTGCCGGTGTGGTTCGCGCTCTACGCACCGCCAGGCACGCCACAAGATATCATCAAGAAACTGAACGCGGCCGCAAACGAGATTTCGGGCCGCGCGGAAACCAAGGAACGCATGCAGCAGGTGTCGGCGGTACCGGTTGTGCAGGATCTGGATAGTCTGAAAAAGACCTGGGCCGACGACTACAAGAGCATCGGCGATCTGATCCAGAGGGCGAAGATCAAGCTCGAGTAGCCCTTGGGCGATCATGCGGCTGGTGGCGAAAACTCGAATTCATTGCCACCAGCATCATGACTGCGGTTGCATCACGACACAGTCGAGTGCCCGATCGCACCGCCCGCGAGACGCCAACGGCGCTTTCTTCACAAGCAGCCATTGACGATGATGCGTCGGCTAACCCATCCTTGGCCTTCAGGCATTGGCCGCCATACAGACCCCCGGCCGCACTGCCCGCTTCGAGCGCCAATATTCCGCGTCCGCCGCCTCGGACTGCAATGGAGAACATCCATGACATCCCCTACCGCATCCGGAAAGCCCGCACTCGCAGGGATCAAAGTCGTCGATCTTACGCAATTCGAGGCCGGCACCTCCATCACGGAGACTCTGGCCTGGCTCGGCGCCGACGTGATCAAGGTGGAGAACCCGAAAGGCGGCGAACAGGGTCGCAGCGCCTCCTCCGAGCGCAAGGACGCAGACAGCTACTATTTCATGCTGCTCAACGCCAACAAGAAGTCGGTGACGCTCAATCTGAAGACCGAGAAGGGCAAGGAAATCCTGCGGAACCTGATCCGCAAAGGCGACGTGTTTGCCGAGAACTTCGCACCGGGCGTGATCGAGAAGCTCGGCTTCTCCTACGAGGAAGTGGCGAAGATCAATCCTCGCATCATCTATGCGACCGTCAAAGGTTTCGGCAAAGGATCGCCCTTCGAGAAGAATCTGGCATTCGACATGATCGCGCAAGCCGCCGGCGGCGTCATGTCGATCACCGGCGAGCATGACGGTCGCCCGCTGAAGCCCGGCGTGACGTTGGGCGACACGGGCACCGGATTGCACGCGGCGATCGGCGTGCTCGCGGCGCTCTACCAGCGCACCGTGACCGGCCGGGGCCAGAAGATCGAAGTCGCCATGCAGGACGCCATGGTGAACTACTGCCGCATAGCCTATTCGCGCCAGATGCTGACCAACAAGGCGTGCGAGCGCAACGGCAATTCGGTCGTGCTGGGCAACGCGCCATGCGAAGTCTTTCGCTGCAGTCCCGGCGGCCATAACGATTACGTCTTCATCTACACCAGCCGGGCCACCAACGCGCACTGGGAGCGCCTGTGCGAGCTGATCGGGCGTGAAGACATGAAAACCGATCCACGCTTCGAGACGCCGCCGATGCGCGGCAATCACGCCGACGAGATCAACGGAGAGATCGAAAAGTGGACCATGCGGTTCACTAAGCACGCTGCCATGGAGAAGCTCGGCGCGGCCGGCGTCCCGTGCGGTGCCGTGATGGACACCAAGGAACTATCGGACGACCCCACGATGCGCGAGCGCGAAATCTTTTCGGAGATCGACCATCCGGTCCGCGGCAAGCTTTGGATTCCGGGCTGGCCAGTGAAGATGACCGACAGCTACGTTAAAGTCGAAGCCTCGCCGATCCTCGGCGCCGATACGGAGGCCGTCTACTCGGAATGGCTCGGCCTCTCGAAAGGCGACGTCGATGCCCTGAGGAAAGACGGCGTAGTGTAGCAGGAAAAAGCCCGCCGTCGGATGACCGCGGAACGCGTGGTCCCGACCGGGTGAGCACCGGGCGCGTGGCGACCGGCCCGCGCCCTTCCCCGACCACGATGCGACCGGCCTCGGCGCTCATCGGACGTGTTGGTACTCATCCGCTGGCCAGTATCGCTCCGCCGTGCGTAGGATAGCTCCATCGGCGACGGCTACTGCCATCGCTTCCCAGACCCGAAGCCTCGAACATACGGGGCTATTCATCATCGAACCCAAGGAGGACTGACACTCATGGCCATCGGCTCGGATATCGTCGCCAAGGCTCTCAAGCACGAGGGCGTCGCGGATTTCTTCTACATCATGGGCGGCCCGATGCTGGCCGTGGAGAAAGCCTGCCTCAATGAAGGGCTGAGAGGCATCGACGTGCGACATGAGCAGGCCGCCGCAATGGCAGGCTTTGCCTACTCGCGCCTGCGCAACAAGATCGGCGTTTGCATGGCCGCGTCGGGACCTGCGACGACCAACCTCGTGACGGGCGTAGCGCACGCCTGGGCCGACTGCACACCGATCCTGGCGCTGGGCGGCGCGGCCCCGGTCTCCACGTGGCACCGCGGCGCTTTCCAGGACACGGACCAACTCGCGCTCTTCAAGCCGATCACCAAATGGGCCGATCGCATCCATCACCCGCGGCGCATTCCCGAGCTCGTCAACCTCGCCATCTCGCAGGCCATGACCGGCCGGGTCGGTCCCGTTTATCTCGACCTGCCGGGCGACGTGCTCTACCAGGAGATCGACGAGAAGACCGTCGAATATCCCGAGCCGTTCAATTACGCCAAGCGCGCGCGTCCAGCGATCAACTCGAATGACGTAAAGGCGATCGTCGAGGTGCTGGCGAGCGCCAAGCAGCCGGTGCTCGTCACCGGATCGGGCGTGCAATGGTCGGAGGCCGATGCCGAGATGCTGGCCTTCGTCGAGGCGGCAGGCATTCCCTTCTACACCACCCCCCAGGGCCGGGGCGTCATCCCCGAAGACAACAAGTATTCGTATCCCGCCTCACGCGCGGCCGCCTTCCGTGACGCGGACTGCATTCTCGTCGTCGGCACGCGCATCAACTACGTTATCGGCAACGCCGCCCCGCCGCGCTGGAACGCCAACGCCAAGGTCGTGCGCATCGACATCGATCCGGTCGAGATCGCATCTTCGCCGCGCAAGCTGGACGTCGGCGTCGTCGCCGATGCGAAAATCGCTTTCTCGCAGCTCACCGAAGCCATCAGGGGCAAGGTCACGCCGGCGAGCTACGAGGGCTGGTGCGAGCGTCTCCGCGCACGCAACGTGCAGAAGGCCGCTGAGGCCGAGCAGTCGCTGTCGACCGATCAATCGCCCATCCACCCGCTACGGCTGTGCAAGGAAGTGCGGGATTTCATGGATCGAGACGCGATCCTGTGCGTCGACGGACAGGAGACGCTGAACTACGCCCGTCAGGCAATTCCGCAGTATAGCGCCCGCCAGCGTATCAACTCGGGCGCCTACGGCACCATGGGCGTCGGCATGCCGTTCGGCGTGGGGGCCAAGGCCGCCTGCCCCGACAAGCAAGTCATCGTCCTGCACGGCGACGGCTCGTGGGGCATGAATTCCATGGAGTTCGATACGTCCATGCGCCACAAGCTGCCGGTGCTCGTCGTCATCAGCCAGAACGGCGGCTGGACCGGCGACCCCGACAAGAACGACCCCGTCAAGGCCAAGCCAGGCCGCGAGCTCGGATATCCGCGCTACGACAAGTTTGCCGAATGCTTCGGCGGTCATGGCGAATACGTCGAGAGGCCGGAAGACATCCGGCCAGCGCTCGAGCGAGCCAAGGCGGCGGTGGCAAGCGGCAAGTCTGCCATCGTGTGCGTGGTGACCGACTGGAAGGCCCGGGCCACGACGACGGCCTTCACGCGCTACTCGACCTGAATTTTCTCGAGGCGACCACAACCCACGGCCGGGCCTCGTGCCCGGCCGCTTTCGCTTCGGCGGCTCTATGCGGCTTCGGGCGCGCGCAAGCGAACGTCAAAGCAGACGCCGATCAGGATACGCAGGTCAAAACCGCTCGCAGACGCCCGCCGATGGCGGGCTCGGCCAAAGAGGCGGTACCGCGCCGCGGCTTGTCTAAGAATTGGTGGAGGCTTGAAGCGGAAGCCGTTTCAATAGAACAGGCTCGAGACGCTCTCATTGCGCGTGGTTCGAGCGATCGCCTCAGACAGCAGGTTGGCGACCGAAAGGACGCGGATGTTGCGTGCGACCCGCACGGCTTCCGTCGGCAGGATCGAATCCGTGATCACCAAAGACTTGAGCTTCGAATTCGTGACGCGCGACACAGCACCACCCGACAGCACGCCGTGCGTGATGTAGGCGTGCACCTCCGTTGCGCCCTGTGCCAGCAGCGCGTTCGCCGCATTCACAAGCGTGCCACCCGAATCGACGATGTCATCCACGAGGATGCACCGCATCCCCTCCACGTCGCCGATGACATGCATGACCTCGGAATGGCCCGCGCGCTCTCGGCGCTTGTCGCAGATGGCAATCGGCACGTTGGTGCCGAGCCGCTTGGCCAATGCCCGCGCGCGCACCACGCCCCCCACGTCAGGCGACACGATGACCAGCTTGCCGTCGTCGTAATTTTCCTGGATATCGCGCGCGAACAGCGGCGCAGCGAACAGGTTGTCGGTCGGAATATCAAAAAAACCCTGGATCTGTCCGGCATGGAGATCCAGGGTCATGACGCGGTCGACGCCTGCGCGCTCGATGAGGTTGGCGACGAGCTTGGCCGAAATCGGCGTGCGCGGCCCCGGCTTTCGATCCTGGCGCGCATATCCGAAGTAGGGCATCACCGCCGTGATCCGCTTCGCCGAGGCTCGTTTCAGCGCGTCGGTCAGGATCAGCAATTCCATCAGGTTGTCGTTGGCCGGAAAAGCAGTGCCCTGGAGGATGTAGACGTCCTCACCGCGCACGTTCTCCTCGATCTCGACAAAGACTTCCATGTCGGCGAAGCGCTTGACGAAGCCTTTGGTGAGGGGGGACTTCAGCTCTTCACTGATCGCCTCGGCCAGCGCCCTGTTGCTGTTGCCCGCTACGAGCTTCATGGAGGGCTCTCCCGGACCCCAGTGGTGGTCCCGAGTATCGAATGGCATTGTCCTGCCTCATCGTCCGAGGACGGGTGTCATCGTCTTGACACGCGTCGCCTCATAGCAAGCGGACCCAAGCGTGTAAACCGCCCGGGCCCGTTGTCATGCGAGTGCTGTTAACTTCTCGTCCCGACCGCCGTGGCCGACCCGGCTAATTTGTTGCCTTGGCCGCCTGCTGCGGAAGGAGCTTCAGGATACCCTGCGCGGCAGCGGCAGCGGCCGCGTCGGCCGTCTGTCCCCACGCCGTATCCAGCGAGCCCGGCGGGATAGCGTTCTTTTGCGTCACCGTGCCGACTGCAGCGCCTTTGCCATCTTTCACGCGCCAATCGATCTGGATCGACTGCCGACCATCTTTGACGGCTCCAAGCGTGACCTGGCCCTCGACCCGGTAAGCACGACCCGAATTGCGATCCATCGGCATGCCTTGCCGAACCAGCTCTCGATTGAGCGCCGACGCCAGGGCCGTATTCCCGTCGCCCGGCGCACCCGTCACGACCGGCATGGCATCCGCCGTTCCGGTCCCGGCGAGAGCAGCGGTAGCCGTGTTTGTCACAGCCGAGCCGGCTTGTGGCAACGTCGATGCCCCGGCTCCGGCCGGCGCATCGACGCGAGGCGCCGCAGATGCGATGGGAGTTGTGTGCGGCTGAGTTGGCACCCAGCTGACAAGTGACGAAGCAACCCGGTCTGCAATCGCCTGGCTGACGGAGGGCGACACGGCACTCCATGGATCTCTCGAACCGGCAGCGCCCGGAACCGTCTCCTCGCCGGTGATGCGGTTGACGCGCTTGCCGGACTTGTCGGTCAGGTCCCAGATGTAGGAAACCTTGATGCCGCCCCGATCGCGGGCCGCAACGAGATAGCCCCGCATGCCGTAGTCGGCAGCCGGGTCACGATCGGCCAGAATAGCGATCTTGCTCTTGCCGGCCGTTTCCACGACTTGCGTCCGCAGCTGCTGGCCGATCTTGTCGGGAGCACCGATGATCGGCGCCAGCGCGATGCTCGCCATCATCTGCGGTTTCGCAGGCGGTGACGCCGGTTGTGGCGCGATGGTCTCTGTGGCGAGCGGGCTACCCCCCAGGATATTGCCCGCGGTCTCGCAGCCTGCCAAGCCGATGCCGGCCAGCACGATGCACAATGCACCGGCCAGTCGCCTCTGCGTGGTCCTCGCCGTAGCAGCGTCGAAGTCCGTCACGACGACGTTCCCCTTTTTGCTCTGTATCCCCGCTGTCACTCGGCGGCCGACGTACGAACCCTGCGGCCTTGTCGCGCGAATCTCTCGCTGAATTGCCCTTCGAGCCGTCTAGCTCGTCAGTCTGGACCGGTCCAGCCCTGCCGCGGCTTTTCCGCTCTCAACAGTTCCCCTTGTATGTAAGCTACTGCGTGATCTGTGGAAAAACTATAGCAAAACGATGGCAGATACCTGCCGGCCGTAGTCGGGCTCGCCTCTGTGTGTGGCTCTGCGGTAACTGAAAAGCCTCGCTTCGTCGGCAAATGTGCATCGAGTGCAGTTCTCGACGCTATCGAGTCGGGCCTCTCCCAGGCGCCCCAGAACGAAGCCGGGCAGGTCGAAGTGAGGGCGGGCCCCCGGCGACGGGCGACGAAAGAAACGGTCGTAGGCAGGGTCCGCGGCGAGAAATCGAGCTTCGAACTCGGGACCGACCTCGTAGGCTGTCGGCCCGATGCATGGCCCGAGCGCGGCACGTATGCCCGACCGCCGCGCGCCGAGCCGCTCCATGGCCGCGATCGTTGCCTCGAGCACACCGGCCAGCGCCCCCTTCCATCCGGCGTGGGCCGCACCGATGACGCGCGCTTCCGGATCGGCGAAAAGCACCGGTGCGCAGTCTGCGGCGAGCGCCCCGAGAACCAGGCCCGGCATCTTGGTGACCATTGCATCCGCCTTGGGATTGTGGCCTGTCTCCCAAGGCTCGGTGACGGTTACCACATCGGCGCTATGCACTTGATGACACGTCATGAGCGGCTTGCCCGCGACACCCAGGGCAGCGGCAACACGCTTTCGGTTCTCGAGGACGCACGCGCGATCGTCCCGCGAGCCTGCACCGCAGTTGAGGGCGGCATAGATGCCTTCCGACACGCCTCCCTCGCGCGTGAAGAAGCCGTGCGCCACGCCTGCGGCCTCGGCGATGCAGTCGGCGGTGATCGGTGTCGGCATTGCCTCGTCCCCATATCGGCAGCGGCAGCCCGACGTCCGCGCCGTCTCCCGACACCTATCAGCCTGGCCGCGACGTGTGCAACGCAAGCAACGCCGTCACTGGGCATCGGCGCGAAGAATATCGGCGGCCTTTTCACCAACCATGATCGCAGGTGCATTGGTGTTGCCGGACGGCATGGTCGGAAAGATCGAGGCGTCGGCCACGCGCAAGCCTGAAAGGCCGTGCACCCTCAAGCGCTCGTCCACCACTGTCCGCTGTCCCGCCGGTCCCATTCGGCAGGTCCCCATCGGGTGATAGGCCGTCTGAGCGTTGTGGCGAATCCAATCCAGGATCTCGTCATCGCTCGAAACCTGTTTTCCCGGCGAGAACTCTTCACCGCGCAGGACGTCCATCGGCGGCGATTCCACGATCTTCCGCACGATCTTGAACCCCTCGACCATGGCGGCCTGGTCGATCGGATCGGAGAGGAAATTGAAGCGGATCGACGGCTGATCGTTGGGGTTCGACGAGCGTATGTGGATCGAACCGAGGCTTTCCGGCCGGAGCTGGTAGCAGGACATCGACATTGAGGGAAAGTCCTGCAGCTTCCTCGTTTTCGGATCTTTGATCGCGTAGGGCACGATGTGCATCTGGACGTCCGGCGTCTCGAGTTCCGGCCGAGTACGCAGGAAGGCCAGCATGGGCGCCGAAGGCAGGCTGATGAAACCGCCGCGGGTGAACACGTAGCGCATTCCCTGCCCGAGCGCGCCAAGTCCTTGGGCGCGATGGTTGTAGGAGACGCTCTTGTCGTTGATACGCCAGATGAGGCGCGCATTGAGGTGGTCGCGGAAATTCTCGCCGACCGCCTCGAGCGCGTGGTGCACCGCAATTCCGTGGCGCGACAGGATCTCGGGATTGCCGATGCCCGACAACTCGAGCAACTGTGGGGTCGCCACCGCGCCCGCACACAAGATGACGTCCCGGCCGGCGCGCGCCTCGACCGGCTTTCCCGCCTGCTCGTAGACAATGCCGGTGCACCGCTTGCCATCGAGCATCACTCGGCGCGTCGGTGCATTGGTCACGACCGTCAGGTTCGACCGCTGCATGGCCGGCTCGAGGTAGCACTTCGCCACGCTCATGCGCATACCGCGATGGATGCTCGACTGCGTCTTGACGATGCCTTCCTGGTCTTCGCTGTTGTAATCGGGATTGATCCGGTAGCCGGCGGCAACCGCCGCTTTGAACATGGCGTCGTAAAGGGGGCTCTGATCCGGCACCTCGGTGATGCGCAAGGGACCGTCCGTGCCGCGGCCCAACTTGCCGCCGCCTTTCTCATAGCTCTCGATCCGCTTGAAGACCGGGCCGACGTCCTCCCAGCTCCAGCCCCGCGCGCCCATCTGTGCCCACGTATTGTAATCGAGCGGTTGCCCCCGCACCCAGACGAGGCCGTTGATCGCGCTCGAGCCCCCGAGCATCTTGCCGCGCGGCACGGGAATCGGTCGGTCGCCGGTATTCGCCTCCGGCTCCGATTCATACAGCCAGTTGACGCCTGGCTTTTGGATGAAGAGGCCAAAGCTCAGCGGAAACCGCGAAAGGACGTGGGTGCGTCCCCCGGCCTCGACCAGCAGCACACGGTTGCGCGGGTTCTCGCTCAAGCGCGAGGCGAGCGCGGCACCGGCCGAGCCCGCGCCCACAACGATGTAATCGTATTCGGTCATTCGGCAGCCCCGCGGCGTTTCCTTCGGACCACGTTGGGCCCGTGCGCCGATCATTTGAGCCAAATTCGAGCCGAATTACCAGTGCGGGCAACGCAAGCGGCATCGAAATCAAATGCGTTGCGAATGCGCGTACGCGGCGCGCGGGACGCAACATGGCGGTACGGGACCATGGCGGCCCCGCCGTTGCGAGCGCGCAAAAAGATGGCCATCATCGCGGCTGCCGTCACACCCAGCACGCCGGGAGGCAAGATCATGAATACCCTAGCAACGGTTCGCCCCGAGGACGTCGGTCTTTCGTCGAGCCGCCTCGCGAACGTCTCCGCCTGGATGCGCTCCGAAATCGAGGCCGGACGCACGGGCGGCATGGTCACGCTCGTGGGACGTCACGGAAAAACGGCCTTTCTGGATGTCGCCGGCAAGGCCGACATCGCCCGCAACAAGCCGATGGCAGCCGATACCATCGTGCGCATCTACTCCATGACCAAGCCACTGACGAGCGTCGCCATCATGATGCTCTACGAGCAAGGACGATTTCAACTCGACGATCCGATAAGCCGCTTCATACCAGCCTTTGCCGGTCAACGGGTTCTCACCGGTGGCAGCCGGGGCAAGATCGATACGGTGCCGGCCGCACGCGATATTACATTCCGCGATCTGCTGACCCACACGTCGGGTCTCACCTACGGCTTCATGGAATCGACGTTGGTCGACGGCCTCTACCGATCCGACAAGATCGACTTCCAGACCCAGGACTCGAGCCTCAAGGACCTGGTCGAGAAAGCGGCCGCGCTGCCGCTCCTCGCGCATCCTGGAACGCGTTGGAACTACTCGATTTCGACGGATGTGCTCGGATATCTGGTCGAAGTGATCTCGGGGCAGCCCTTCGAGACCTTCCTCAAGCGTAAGGTGATCGATCCGCTCAAACTCGTCGATACCGACTTCCATGTGCCGGAATCGAAGCACGCACGCTTCGCCGCAAACTACCTCACCGATGGCAAGGGCGGGATGCAGGAGGTCGACGACCCGACCAAGAGCCGGTATCTGCGGCCCCGCAATGTCAACTCCGGCGGCGGCGGTTTGGTCTCGACAGCCGCTGATTACGCTCGGTTCTGCCAGTTCATGCTCAACAAGGGCGAACTCGACGGCGCGCGCCTCCTCGGCCGCAAGACGGTGGAGTTGATGACGACCAACCACCTCAAGGGCGACATGGCCGACATGGGTACGCCGCGCTTCTCGGAGACCACCTACGAGGGCATCGGCTTCGGGCTGGGCTTCTCCGTCATGGTCGATCCGGCCAAGGCGCAAATTCTCGGCACTCCGGGCGAGTACGCCTGGGGCGGCGCAGCTTCGACCGCATTCTGGATCGACCCGACGGAAGACATGTTCGTCGTCTTTCTCACCCAGCTCATGCCGTCATCAGCCTACCCGTTCCGCCGCCAGCTGCGCGTGCTGACCTACCAGAGCATCGTGGCCTGAAGCACGGCTGTCGGAGCCACGACCGTGATCACCGGATGAGGCCCCGTGCCAGCTCCATAGTCGGGGCTGTCGACGGTCCGATCATCACGCGCCACAAGGGTAGGTGAGCTATCGCAGCGTGCCGCGCGATGATGAGCTCGCCTCGGACGTTCCCCGCGCGTGTCACGCCATCGCAGGCCGCCCGGAACCCATGCCGAAAATCAGCGTTATCTGACGATCAACCGTTTGAGGTAATCGCATGACGCTCGGCACAATCCTTCTTATTATTCTCGTGGTCGCCCTGATTGGAGGCTTCAGCGGCATCGGCGGCGGCCCATTCTACGGGACGGGTCCCTATGGCGGAGGCGGCTTGGGCCTCGTGCTCGTCATCGTGCTTGTGCTTGTTTTGATGGGGCGCATTTAGCTTCGTCGACAGCATCCGCAGAACCGATCCTGACCGAAACCATCCAGGCACGGTGGTTACGACATCGACGGACGTTGTCGTGGTCGGAGCGGAGGGATTCGAACCCCCGACCCCTTGCTCCCGAAGCAAGTGCGCTACCAGGCTGCGCTACGCTCCGCCAATGGCGATAGTCCGTGTTGGGCACGGACAGAAATGCCCGCGGGGATGAGGCCGCGCGGGCTCGGGATTAAAGGCCACCCGTGAAGGGCGCCATGGGTGTCGGCGTTATAGCGACACGGCCCGCCTGCCGCAAGCGTCGATGTCGAACTCGCTTCGTCCTCGTCGCGACATCGAAACCCGTTCCTCGCCGAAGCCCTTACCAACCAGCCTTGATGGCCGCGCGACGGGCAATAGCCCAGCCATAGTTCGGCGGCCACATCTTGCAATCGGGATCGATACCCATCTGCTCGGCGGCTTTGAGCGGCCAATACGGGTCATACATCAGTTCCCGCCCGATGGCGATGAGGTCGGCCTTGCCCTCCTCCAGGATGGATTCCGCCTGCGCCCCGGACACGATCACGCCGACCGCCATGGTCGCAATCTCGGCTTCGCGACGGATGCGATCGGCATAAGGCACCTGGAACCCCGGCGCGCGGTCACCGCGATCCTTGAAGGGCTGGCCGGAATCGCTGGCGCGAAAGGCGGGCGGGCCTGCAATGCCTCCGGCCGAGCAGTCGACGACATCGACGCCGCGCGTCTTCAGTTCCTTGGCGAAGGCTATTGAGTCGTCCACGTTCCAGCCGCCAGCCGGTCCGTCGATTGCCGAGATGCGCATGAACAAGGGCAGGTCTTCCGGCCAGGCGGCGCGCACGGCGTCCACCACCTCGAGCCCAAAGCGCATGCGACCGGTTCGATCGCCGCCGTAGCCATCGTTACGCTTGTTGGAAATCGGCGACAGGAACGAATGAATGAGATAGCCGTGCGCGCCGTGGATCTCTAGCACACGAAAGCCTGCCGCCGCCGAGCGGCGGGCAGCCTCCGCAAACTTCCGCACCAAACTGGCAATCTCGCTCTCGGTCAGAGCGTGCGGGGTAGGCCACGCGTCGTTGACGGCCTCGGCCGCGGGGCCGACCGTCTGCCACGGCGGCGCGCCGCGCGCCACGTCGCTTGCATCGAGGGCTGCGCTGCCCTGCCAGGGCGTCCGGGCCGACGCCTTGCGACCGGCATGCGCGATCTGGATCCCCGGCACCGCCCCGAGCCTGGTGATCGCGTCTGCAATCGGGCGGTAGGCTTCGACTTGGGCGTCGTTCCAGAGCCCGCAGCAGCCATGGCTGATCCGGCCTTCGGGCTCGACGGCCGTCGCTTCGGTGAACACGAGACCGACGCGACCACGCGCAAACGCGGTCAGGTGCGAGGCGTGAAAGGCGTTCGCGACGCCATCCTCGGCTGCATACATGCAAAGCGGAGAGAGAACCACGCGGTTCGGCAGCGTCACCGATCTCAATGTGATCGGCGTAAAAAGCTTCGGGAGTGATGACAAGGCGAGGCTCCGCGGTCGGGACGGGTTCAAATGTAAGTCGGATGAGGTAACGAGCGTGAACGGGAAAATCCCGGCTCACATGTGGATCACGCGGCCGTACGCATCGAGCACACTCTCGTGCATCATCTCCGAGAGTGTCGGATGCGGGAAGACGGCATGCATCAGCTCCTCTTCCGTCGTTTCGAGATTCATCGCGATGACGAAGCCCTGGATCAACTCGGTCACCTCCGCGCCGATCATGTGCGCGCCGAGCAACTGCCCGGTGCGCTTGTCGAAGATGGTCTTGACCAGTCCCTCGGGTTCGCCGAGCGCAATGGCCTTGCCGTTGCCCTGGAACGGGAACCGCCCCACGCGGACATCGCGACCCTGCTCCTTCGCCTTGGCTTCTGTCAGGCCCACGCTCGCGATCTGGGGATGGCAATACGTGCATCCGGGGATCATCGACTTATCCATCGGATGCGTGGGCAGGCCTTTTATCGTTTCGACACAGATGACCCCCTCGTGCTCGGCCTTGTGGGCCAGCATCGGCGGGCCCGCGACGTCGCCAATCGCATAGACGCCTGGAACGCTCGTCCGTCCGTAGCCGTCGGCGACGATGGTGCCGCGATCGGTCTTGACCCCCAGCCTTTCAAGGCCGAGGCCTTCGATGTTGCCGACCACACCGACCGCCGAGATCACCCGATCGAACTCCTGGCGACTCTCCTGCCCTTTCGCGTCCGCGATGGTGGCCAGGACGCTGTCGGTGCTGCGCTCGAGCTTCGTCACCTTGGCGCCGGTCATGATCTTCATGCCTTGCTTCTCGAACCGCTTGCGCGCGAGATCGGCAATCTCGGCGTCCTCGACCGGCAGGATCTGCGGGAGCAACTCCACCACCGTGACGTCGGACCCCATCGTCCGAAAGAACGACGCGAACTCGATGCCGATGGCACCGGAGCCGACGACGAGAAGACGTTTCGGGATGCTGGGCGCGACCATCGCCTCGAAATAGGTCCAGATCAGCTTCCCATCAGGCTCCAATCCCGGCAGGACGCGCGGGCGCGCACCGGTGGCCACGATGATATGGTTGGCGGAATAGCGTCCGGGGCCGAGTGCCCCCTTCGGAATGTCGACCGTCTTACGGGCATCATGCGGCTTGACGTTGATCTTGCCCGGCGCCTCGAGTTCCGCATCGCCCCAGATGATGGTGACCTTGTTCTTCTTCATCAAGAAATTCACGCCGCCATTGAGCCTCTTGGCGACTCCACGCGACCGGCTGACCACGGCCGCGGGATCGGGGCGGACGGTGCCTTCCAGGATCAAGCCGTAATCCTTCGCGTGCTGCGCCAGATGCAGGACCTCGGCCGAGCGCAACAACGCCTTGGTCGGGATGCAACCCCAGTTGAGGCAGATGCCACCCAGATAGTCGCGTTCGACAACGGCCGTCTTGAAGCCGAGCTGTGCCGATCGGATCGCCGTCACGTAGCCACCAGGGCCGGAGCCGATGACGATCACGTCGAAGGCGGAATCGGACATAGCGCAAGGTCCTTACTCGGTTGCACGAACAGGTTGAAACGCGGTCAGACCAACGTGTGCAATGAAAACGGCCCCAACCGCAAGGCTGGGGCCGACAGATTGTGCCGAGCCGGCTCAATCGCTCAAGCGAAACCCGCGCAGTCGCGCCGTTTCGCCGGGGACCTTAAACGTGGCAGCGCCCGCCGAGATAGTAGTTCAGCAATGTATTATAGCGCGCCGCCGTGGCACGATCGCGGTCGGACACCTTACGGCCCGCGCTCACCGCCTCCACCTTGGCGGCGGCCCCGTGAGCATCCAATGAATTCAGCTCTTCGCGAAGAGACTGGCACGACATGCCGGGCGGCAAGGGCCGCGCGCCCGGATCACCGCCGGGCGCTCCTTCCGCCGCACATCCCGCGAGAAACGCAACCGCCCCGACGGCTACGGCACCGCGAATAGACCGCAACAAGCTATCCACGATCTTTCTCCTCGAATCCCACGTCTGTTCCGGGCCCAGAGAGCACAGGGTCCGATGTCGATCAACCCGTGCGCCTGCGACAAGTCATGATCTTGCCGCCAAATTTTTCACTTCTCGCCAGAACCGGGGCAGCAGGGCCACAATCGTCAGATGTGGCCATAAGAGCTTGAGAATTGCGGTGGTTGACCGACAATCCGCCACCCCCGTGTCGACTTTATTCCTTGGCTCGGGCAGGAACCTTCGTAGCACCAGAGGCGCCCGCAGCCGATGTCGCCTGGGCCTTCGCAATGACCGCGTCGGCCTTCTGATCAGCCGACGAAGCAACTTGTTTCGATGCCGGCATTGCCGCGGCTCTTGGAACCGTTGAGCATCTGGCTTGGAAGTCGGCGTTGGCCTTGCTGAGCTCGGCCATCTGGGCGAGCGAAGCGCGCTTGACGTTTACACTCGCGCTTTTGCCCTTGGAGACCGCCTCGACCCGCTCGACGACGCCGTCGCGGCGTAGATCGTCGATCCGCGCCGCGAGAGCTTGGCAGGCCGGATCGACACGAGGTTTGGCCGGAATCGCGGCCGTGGGCTCAGAAGCGAACCCGCCCACGAGAGTATCGTTTGCACACGCACCCAGCATGAGGGTGGATCCAATGGCGAAGAGTATGGTCGTCAACCGCATCATGGCGGCGTCTCCCTTGAGCTTGCGACTGCTCTTGATTCGATCCGCAATCGTCCCGCTTCGTAGGCACTGCCACAAAACGGGGCAAGCAGCCGCAGTGACTTAGCCCCAGGTTCCGACGGCGCACCAGCCGTGTACCCGCAAAAGTCTCGGTCTGTATCCGATCGGCAACATCCTACCCCATCGGTCGGCTCGGTCCGGGCGTCCGACCGGGACAGCCACGGTCCGGTCAAACGAGCATCCGCACCGGGTCCTCGATGAAGGCACGGAATGCGTTGAGAAGCTCGGCCCCAACCGCACCGTCGACGACGCGGTGATCGCACGAGAGCGTGCAACTCATGATGGTCGCGACCTTGACCTCCGTGCCGGACACGACGGGCCGCTTCTCGCCTGCACCGACCGCGAGAATAGTCGCATGCGGCGGGTTGATCACGGCGTCGAACGCCTTGATCCCATACATGCCGAGGTTCGAGATCGACGTGGTGCCGCCTTGATACTCGTGCGGCGCGAGACGGCGGTTGCGGGCCCTGGCGGCAAGATCCTTCATCTCGTTCGAGATCTCGGCCAGCGTCTTGAGCTCGGCATGGCGGATGATGGGGGTGAACAAACCTCCTTCGACCGCAACGGCGACGCCCACGTCGGAGTGCCGGTGGCGCAACATTCCCGCTTCCGTCCAGGTCGCGTTCGCGGCGGGCACCTGCTGCAACGCCAGCGCCAGCGCCTTGATGACGAAGTCGTTGACCGAAAGCTTGTAGGCTTTGGGGCCCTCTTTCGGCGACGCCGCATTGATCCGTTCGCGCGCCGAAAGCAGTTCGTCCAGCACGCAATCGACGGTCATGTAAAAGTGCGGAATGGTCTGCTTCGACTGCGTGAGGCGCTGGGCGATGACGCGGCGCATGCCGTCGTGCGGGACCGTTTCGTAGCTGTCACGTTCGTAGAGCGCCAATACCTTGTCGTCCGGCATCGGGGAGATGGCGAGTTGCCCGGTTGCCGGCGCGACGGGTGTTGCGCGCGCCCCCGATTGGGAGACGAGACCACGCGAGGCAGGCGCGGGCATGCCCTCACGCTCCGCGCGCACAATGTCCCGCTGTACGATGCGGCCGTGTGGACCGGACCCCGTCAGCCGCGCGAGATCGAAGCCCTTCTCCGTTGCCAGCCGCCGCGCCAAGGGTGACGCGACGATGCGCGCCGATGCGTCGTGGCCATTGCTCGGCGTGGGACTGGATAGAGCCGGCTTGGCATCCGGCGCAGGCGCTTGCGATTGGGGCTGCTCAGCGGGTGACGTGGCCGGCGTTTTCGGCGACGGGCCGGCTTTGGGCTTGGACCCGGATGTCTCGGCGGCCCCGGTGGTCGACTTTTGCGGGGCCGATTTCGTGCCGCGCTCCTCGCCCTCTTCCAGTAGGACGGCGATCGGGGTGTTGACGGCGACCTTCTCCGTCCCTTCCTCGATCAGCAGCTCGCCGACGGTCCCCTCGTCGACGGCCTCCACCTCCATGGTCGCCTTGTCCGTTTCAATTTCGGCGATGATGTCGCCCGCCTTCACCTTCTGGCCGACCGAGACGAGCCACTTGGCGAGCTTCCCTTCCTCCATGGTCGGTGAGAGAGCAGGCATCAGGATGTTGGTCGGCATCGGTGGGGAACCTTCAGGGATAGGGGCGAAGCGACTGGCGTTTGCCGAACCGCGAACCCATCAGAATTTGCCGGTAATCCGCCGCCGCGTCCACGACGGGGTTGAATGTCGGAGCACTATAGCCCACCCGTGCGCATCATGAGAAATGCATCGTTCGGGGTAAAACGGACCATGCCATCCGCGATAACCAGCGTTTGAGGCCTGTCGATACGCATCTCGTGCGACGTATGCCAGATCTCGACGCCCTGCGCCTCGAGCCGTGTCCTGATTTCCGCGGCCTCCCCGATATGACCGGCATCCAACGCCCGGACGAGTTGCAGGAACAAAGGCGCGTAGTCGGCATACGCCGGACGATGCGAGAAGGCACCCTGCATCAGGCTTTCGCTCTCGCTCTGGAGACGCGCGACCTCGCCCAGCGTCTTGTCGTTGGCGCGGACCTCGATCAGGCCGCCGTCGGCTGTGAGACGCACCGAGGCAGAACGTCGTTGCGGGCGCGGGCGGCGCATCTCGTCACCTCCTCTGTTTTGCGGCGACCGAAAGACGGTCGGCACGCCGTCGTCGGCTTCGGCCGCTCAGCTCCACTGGCCGGCCCGGCCTCCGCTGCCACCCCTGCCGTCCGACCAGCGGTAGACGAACGTCAGATAGGCAAGGGTCAGATAGACACAGACGGCAACACTCCATCCGATCGCGACGCCCAGCTCCTGCATCGACCAGCCGTTGTCCAGAACCGCAGCCACCGCCACCGGATTGCGCAGCTGCAAGACCGAAATCGTCGGCGCCGGCAGTTTGCCCCACGCTGCAAAAAGACCGTTCTGGATATTCTGCACGGTTGCCGCCACGCCGCCGAGAAACACGAGCCCTGTCGACAACAGCGCGAAGGCAATCAAGCGGAGCATGAACGGGGCTTGCGCCAGAAACAGATAGAGCGCCGCCAGATAACCCGAAACGAGCGTGAAGAAGAGCGAGAAGACAGTCAGCACCGTGTCGATGGCGTTGAAGAGCTGTTGCGTAAGCTCGGCCTCGGACATGGCTGGCCCGACCTTCTGTCCACTCGACGCAATCGTCCGCCGACGCCATCGCGACTCGATCGGCCTAGACGTAGCACACGCGTTTCACCGCCTCGACGACCATCTCCGCGGACGGCAAAGCGAGCTTTTCCAAATTCGCCGCGTAGGGCATCGGCACGTCGGCGCCGGAGATCTTGCCCGGTGGCGCGTCGAGGTAATCGAACGCCTGGATTGCGACTTGGGCGCAGATTTCGGAACCGACCGAGCAGACCGGCCAGGCTTCCTCGACCGTCACGATGCGATTTGTTTTTTTGACCGAGCCGAGGATCGTATCCCAGTCGATGGGACGTAGTGACCGCAGATCGATCACCTCGCACTCGATACCCTCGCCCGCCAGCGCCTCGGCGGCGGACAGAGCATACGTCATTCCACGCGCGAACGAGACCACGGTGCAATGCGCACCGGACCGCGCGATCCGCGCCTTACCGATCGGCACGAGCCACTCGGCATCCTTCGGTACCGGTCCCGACGTGCCATAGAGCATCTCGTTCTCGAGGACGAGTACCGGGTTCGGATCGCGAATGGCGGACTTGAGCAGGCCCTTGGCATCGGCCGGGTTCGAGGGGGCCACGACTTTCAGTCCGGGAATGTGCGCATACCAGGACGAGTAGCACTGCGAGTGCTGAGCCCCCACGCGCGCTGCTGCACCATTCGGGCCGCGAAAGACGATGGGTGACCCCATCTGGCCCCCGGACATATAGAGCGTCTTGGCCGCCGAGTTGATGATCTGGTCGATGGCCTGCATGGCAAAGTTCCAGGTCATGAACTCGACGATGGGCTTCAGTCCCGCCATGGCCGCACCGACGCCGACGCCGGCGAATCCCTGTTCCGTGATCGGCGTGTCGATCACCCGCTTGGGTCCGAACTCGTCGAGGAGACCCTGTGAGACTTTGTAGGCGCCCTGATATTGGGCGACCTCCTCACCCATCAGAAACACATCCCTGTCACGGCGCATTTCTTCGGCCATCGCATCCCGCAGGGCTTCCCGCATCGTCTGGGTTGCGGTCTCGCCGGTGTAATCCGACTGCGCTTGCGACGCCGCCGGCTGCTGCGCAGGTGTGGCCGGCGCCTTCGCGTCCACGGCCGCCGTCGCTGCCGTATGCGGCTGAGAGGCCGCGTTGCCATTGGCCTTCATCGGTGCCGTGTGCGCCGCTGGGGCGGGCGAAGGCGACGCGCCTGCCGCTTCCCCTTCGCCGCGAACAACCGCGATCGGCGTGTTGACCGCCACCTTCTCGGTACCCTCGGCTACCAAGAGCTCGACGATTTCGCCCTCGTCGACGGCCTCGACCTCCATGGTCGCCTTGTCGGTCTCGATCTCGGCGATGGCATCGCCCGGTTTGACGTGACTGCCGACATCGACGAGCCACTTGGCGAGCTTGCCCTCTTCCATGGTGGGCGAGAGCGCAGGCATCAGGATCTGGATGGTCATCTAGCGTGGCTCGTCGGATGGCGTTTCGGTTGAGGGGGAGTCAAACGGCCGGAGCAGGCCGAGGAAGAACACGATGACGTCGAGGGGCGGCGCCGAAACATCCTCCCGATCGAACAGGGGGCGGGTCAAGAGCCAATCGCGCCGCTCCAGCTCGAAGGCCGCCGGCAGTCCCTCGAGGCCGGCATATGCAGCAGGCGTTCGGGTGTACTCGATCATCCTGCCAGCGCAATCATCACGCCTCCACCAAGACGTCGGTCCAAAGCTCCGACGGGTCGGGCTCCGGCTCGTTCTGGGCAAATTCGGCGGCCTCCGCGACGGTCTTTCGGATCTCGGCGTCGATGGACTTCAGTTCATCCTCGCCGACCAGCCGGCCATCCAGCAGACGCTTCCGCACTCGCTCGATCGGATCCTGCTGCTCTCGTACCTTGTCGACTTCCTCGCGCGTCCGGTATTTGGCCGGATCCGACATCGAGTGGCCACGATACCGGTAAGTCAGCATCTCGAGGATATAGGGCCCCTTGCCGGAACGTGCATGCGCGGCAACCTTTTCGCCGGCAGCCCGGCACGCACGGACGTCCATGCCATCGACTTGCTCACCCGGGATATCGAAAGAAAGGCCACGGTGAGAGAAGTTTGTCGTCGCCGCCGCTCGCTCGATGGCGGTACCCATCGCGTAACGGTTGTTCTCGATGACGAAGATCACGGGCAGATGCCAGAGCTTCGCCATGTTGAAGGTCTCGTAGACCTGGCCCTGGTTGGCTGCGCCGTCGCCGAAGTAGCACCAGCAGACATTGTCGTTGCCCCGGTAGACGTTGGCGAAAGCGAGCCCCGCCCCCAACGGCACCGACGCTCCGACGATGCCGTGACCGCCGTAGAAATTCTTCTCCTTCGAGAACATGTGCATGGAGCCGCCCTTGCCGCGCGAGTAGCCGCTGCGCCTGCCGGTCAGCTCGGCCATGACCCCTTTCGGGTCCATGCCCGTCGCCAGCATGTGGCCATGATCGCGATAGGTGGTGACGACCTGATCGCCGTCTTTCGCCGCCATCTGCAAGCCGACGACAACGGCCTCCTGGCCAATGTAGAGATGGCAGAAGCCGCCGATGAAACCCATGCCGTAGAGCTGACCGGCGCGCTCCTCGAACCGGCGGATCAGAAGCATCTCCCGGTAGGCGGCAAGCTCCTCCTCGCGCGTGAACGTGGGGGGGGCCGGAAAGCTGTGGGCAGACGCCTGAGCCAAAGTGCCCTCAGTGCCGTTGGGCGCCATGGTTCCTCCTTGCGGGATGGGTCGCCGCAGCGACCACGGGTGGATGCGGAAAACCCTACACGAGCCTCCGGGTGCGGGCTAGTGGACAGCACGCGCGGCCTCCGGCTCGGAAAAAGGCGACGAAAGATCGGACTACCCGTGCGGCTCGGCTCGGCGCTCAGCGCAGCGAGGCCATGCGCGGATCATGCTCGAGCAAAATGCGCTCACCGGGGCGTGCAAAGGCCAGATCGGAGCGCGCCAGCTCCTCGACGAAGCCAGGGTCGGGGCTCACCGGATCGAGCAGGGCAACTTCATGCCGCAATGCGGCGCGCACGGTCTCGAGACCCTGAAGCTCGCGAGCGAGCAATGCTGCTCGCTCTTGGAGCCCCCTGCGGGCATCGAGACCGTGCTTGCCGTGAATGGCGTGAAACCCGAAGTAACCTGTCATGCAGCAGCAAAGGAGCAAAACCAGAGTTTGCCGTTGCATACGCATTCGATCTTCTCGCTCACGCTACGCGAAACCTTTGTCGCTCGACGCTCGAACTGGCGACACCGGTGAGTGTAGGGCCGGATGGTAAAGTGCGCGTAAAGCTGCACCCGAAAATCTGCGGTACCACGCCGCATCCAAGCTCGCCTCGGTCGGGGAACAGCCTGGCGCCCAACACAAGGCCGCACGTGCATCTGAACCGCCCGCTTCAACCCTCTGCTCGTGTTCGAGCGATTCCTGCTCCCGCGCGCACAATCGATCGGCCGGCATAGCTGGCCGTATCGCCCAACTCCTCCTCGATCCGGATCAACTGGTTGTATTTTGCGAGCCGGTCCGACCGCGACAGCGAACCCGTCTTGATCTGACCGCAGTTCGTGGCCACCGCGAGATCGGCAATGGTCGCATCCTCGGTCTCTCCCGACCGGTGCGACATGACGGCGGTATAGCCGGCGCGATGCGCCATATCGACGGCCGCCAGCGTCTCGGTCAACGATCCGATCTGATTGACCTTGATCAAGATCGAGTTGGCGATGCCCTCACGGATGCCGCGGGCAAGGCGCTCTGTGTTGGTCACGAACAGATCGTCACCGACGAGTTGGCAGGAGTTGCCGACGAGCTCGGTGAGAGCCTTCCAGCCGGCCCAGTCATCCTCGGACATGCCGTCTTCGATGGAAATGATCGGGTAGCGCCCGACGAGTTCAGCGAGATACCGCGCCATGGCTTCCGGCGCCAGGCTCTTGCCTTCGCCCTCCAGCTCGTACGTGCCATCCTTGAAGAACTCTGTTGCGGCGCAATCGAGCGCCAGCACGACGTCGTCACCGGGCTTGTAGCCGGCCTTCTCGATCGACGTCATGATGAAGCCGAGGGCCTCGTCAGCCGACTTCAGGTTCGGCGCAAAGCCCCCCTCGTCGCCGACATTGGTTGCATGTCCCGCGGACGCGAGGCCCTTCCGCAACGTGTGGAAGATCTCGGATCCCATGCGGATCGCGTCGGCGCAGGTCGCCGCCCCGACCGGCATGATCATGAACTCCTGGATGTCGATCGGATTGTCCGCGTGCGCGCCGCCGTTGATGATGTTCATCATCGGCACCGGCAGCACGTGGGCCTGCGTCCCACCGACGTAGCGATAGAGCGGAAGATCGC
Organism: Hyphomicrobiaceae bacterium; assembly: GCA_050187415.1. Classification (GTDB taxonomy): domain Bacteria; phylum Pseudomonadota; class Alphaproteobacteria; order Rhizobiales; family Hyphomicrobiaceae. Next base: position 64,955 of record JBFWXN010000023.1, read on the forward strand.
GCGCGGCTGCCGCGGCTTTGGCGGTGGCGAGCGAGACGCCGAGGATGGCGTTGGCGCCGAGGCGGTTCTTGTTCGATGTGCCATCGAGCCTGATCAGCAGCTCGTCGATGCCGCGCTGATCCTCCGCATCCATCCCCGCGAGTGTGTCGAAAATCTCGCCATTGACCGCATCGACCGCCTTCGTCACGCCCTTGCCGAGGTAGCGGCCCGGGTCGCCGTCGCGCAGTTCGACCGCCTCATGGGCGCCTGTCGATGCCCCCGAGGGGATGCCGGCGCGGCCCTTCGAGCCGTCCTCCAGGATGACATCGACCTCGACCGTCGGATTGCCTCGCGAGTCGAGTATTTCGCGGCCCTTGATATCGACGATCGCAGTCATAGTCTGTGCTCCGTTTGCCCGGGGTTGCGCGCGTTCTAGCCGACGAACGCTCGAAGTTAAAGCGCGCGCCCGATGCCGCGGGATGGGAACTTGCCCACTGGACGCGCCGGTCCGGTGCGCATGGGCTGCGTGCGGTCGCATCAAGCTTGCCCGACCTCCGGGTCTGACCTATCACCCGCCCACCCGTTTGCCTGCGAGCGAGATTGCGCCGATGAGCGAAAGCTTGGCCTTTGCCCTGATCCTGAACGCCCCACCCGAGTCAGGACTGCTCGGCGCCACGGAGATCATGGGCGTACGGGGCGCACTCGAGGGCGAGACGGTGCTTGACGAGCGGTGGCTCGCACCGGGCGAGGCCTGGGAAGCGCTGTTGGCGCGTGCCGAGGACGCCGATGCGTCGCCCCTGATCGCCCGTGTCCGAGAGGCTCTCGGCGACCGGCCGATCGACGTAAATCTGGTGGGCGCGGACCTTGCGACACGGCGCAAGCAGCTTCTCGTCGCCGATATGGATTCGACCATCATCGGCCAGGAGTGCATCGACGAGATGGGCGACGTCCTCGGCATCAAGTCACGTATCGCAGCCATCACGGAGCGAGCCATGCGTGGCGAACTCGACTTCGAGGGCGCGTTGCGTGCGCGGATGGCGCTGCTTGCGGGCCTGACGGAAGACGATCTCCAACAAGTCTTCGATCGCCGCATCACCCTGACGCCGGGCGCCCGGACTGTGGTCCGAACCATGCGCGCGAACGGCGCCTTTACGGCTCTCGTTTCGGGCGGCTTCACCTACTTCACGAGCCGCGTTGCTGCGGCAGTCGGGTTCGAGTTCAACCGCGCCAACATCCTCGAGGTCGCCGCAGGCCGCCTCACGGGACGGGTGATCGAACCGATCCTCGGGCGTGAGGCCAAACTCGCGGCCTTGCTCGAGCTGGCGGATGAGCGCGGACTGGACCCAGGGTCAGCCCTCGCGGTCGGTGATGGCGCCAACGACCTCGCCATGATCGGAGCGGCGGGCCTCGGGGTTGCTTTTCGAGCGAAGCCCATCGTGGCCGCAGAGGCCGATGCTGGCATCACGCATGGCGATCTGACGGCCTTGCTTTACTTGCAGGGCTATTGCCGGGACGAATTCGTAACCGCCTGAAGCCGCGCGTCTCACCAACCGAAGGCGCCTCTGATGCGCGCCGCGAATGCGTCGGCGAGTGGCCTCCAGCGTTGCAAGGCCTCGGCCGCCGCCCGCTTGAAACCAACCCTCAAGCGATGCGCCGCCTGCCAGATGCCCGTCGCCCGCGCCTGCTCGACGAGGTGTTCCTTCCATGGCAGGAACCAGTTGTAGCCGCGGGCAAACCACGCGAGTTCCATCAGCCGCGGCTGCGTGAGTTGGAAGATCCGTGCGAAAAGCGCCGTGCCGGCCACTTTTGCAAAAGCGAAGAGAGCCGTCGCGATGAGCACCCGTCCGCTGGCGATCAACCAGACTGCCGCGAGCTTCAACGGCAAGAAGAGCAGCGTCGGCGCTGCGAAAACACACAGCGCCGCGATGGGTGGCAACGCTGCAATTCTCGCCTCGATCCATGCGATCGGACGGAATCTGGCGAGCCAGCCGAGCGCCGCCGCCAGCGGCCTCCATCCCCACTCCTCGAAGACGATGACAACTGCAAGGACGATGCCGAGTGCCTGGCGTGCCGCTGCTCTGAGCAATCGAACGGCGCGGATGGCATATCTGGCCGCGTTGCCACGTTGAATGGACGGAACCAGAAGGCCCCGTCGTCGCTCTGGGGCCGGCGCTTGTCCACTATCTTGGTCGGCCATGGAGTTGGGCTCCGGCTCTCCAGGAAGAACCCGGGAGACCACGCCAGTCTAGCTGATCCTGGATCGCACGGCCCAAACAGAATCTCTCGTTACCACCCTGCCCAGCCGGGTCGCCCGACACCCGCGCTCAGGGCCTGGGCGCCAGATCACCGAGCCATCCGCGTTGGAATGTCCGGCCGAGCAACAGGACGAAAACTGTCTCGTAGAGGGCCAGCATCAACGCCGCCCGGCTCGGAACGGTCAGTCCAAGCCAGGCCAGGATTCCGATCGGCAGGATCGGACCGAGCATGACGAACAAATTGCTCGACATGGCCATTCCCGGCGCGATCGCCGAGGCGACATGCGCGAGTGCGACGTAGATCATGGCGACGCCGACGACGCCGACGATCCATTCGGGCCGTGGCGTCGGCTCCCCGAGCCAGTCGAAAGGCAGGCTGGGCCACACGAGAAGCAGGCTGCCGAGCACCAGATTGGCGAGGATCCGAGCCCGCGCCACCCATTTGAAGGTCATCATCCAGCTACCCTCATTGCTCCTCCAGATCGAAGGCTACAGTCAAATAGCAATCCACGCGCGACGCAACCTAGGCTGAAACGGCGCCAATGTTGCAGGAATGACAGGCAGCTCGCCCCGAAGCTACATGGTGCTCATGGTCGGACGCACCCCATCACTCGATGCCTCGGGCTTGAACGCAGGACCCGGCCGACGGTTCATCCAAACTGCGTGAAAATGAATTGATATTATGGAAAACTATAGCGGAGCTTGCGCCACCGTCACTCGCGAAGGCCCGAATTCAGCACGTGCGCCGACGACCGCAGCGCCTTGCCTGCCGGGGACGTGCTTTCTAACGTGATGCGCCCGCAGGCGAGCCGCGCCATCGTCCTGTGGCGTTCAATCTCTCCTGGAGGCACCATGATCAAGAGCCTTTCCCTTCTCACCCGCAAGCCGGGTATGTCCCTCGAAGCCTTCCGCAAAGTCTGGCTGGAGGAGCACGCACCAATGGTGCGCAGCGTGCCGGAGGTGCGTAAGTACACCCTGTCGTTTCCACTGTCCGAGCCGACCCGCCCGGACGTAATGACCCCCGACATAAAGTGCGATGCCATTGCGGAACTCTGGTACGACGACATGGAGGCCCTCAAGAAGGCGGCAGCCAGCGCCGAGATGAAGCGCGTGACTGACAACGGCGGCCTCTATCTCGGCTCGATCAAGACCTTCGTCATGGAGGAGGTCGGCATTATCCGATGACGCGCACGCCGATCAGGGCCGCATGGGCCAGACGAGCAGGATCATGGGCAGCCCGACGACGATGACGATCAATGTCAAGGGCAATCCAAGGCGCGCGTAGTCTCCGAAGCGGTACCCGCCGGGACCGTAAACGAGCGTGTTCGACTGGTGGCCGAACGGCGTGAGAAAATCGCAGCTCGCCCCGATCGCAACCGCCATTAGGAACGGATCGACGTTGAGGCCCGACTTCCGCGCGAACCCAGCCGCGATCGGCCCCATCAGCAGCACCGTCGCTGCGTTGTTGAGGACAGGCGTGATTGCCAGGGTAGCCACCAGAAACAGGCCAAGACCAGCAATCGGTGGCCACCCCTGAGAGAGGTTCGCCATGGTCGAGGCGATCAATTCGGTGCCCCCGGTCTTTTCGAGGGCACCCGTCACCGGGATCAAGGCCGCGAGCAACACCACCACCGGCCAGTCGACCGCCGCATACATGTCGTTGAGCGGCATGACGCGCAGCACGCCCAGGATGACGACCGCCGTCAGGAACGCGATCGGCACCGTCAGCACGCCAAGCGTCGCCAGAGCCGCGGCCCCGAGCAACACGAGAATCGGCAGGGACGCCCGGACCGGACGGCCCAGCGAGATCTTGCGTTCGGCAAGCGGCAGTACGCCCAGCTCCTCCTGCGTCACGCTCATCTCGTCGAGCTTGCCTTGCAGGACGAGCACGTCTCCGGCTTCGAAACGGACGTGTTTCAACCGACTGGTCGTCCGCTTGCCCTGCCGGCTGATGGCCAGCAGATTGACGCCGTAGCGCCGCAATCCGACATCCAGCGGCGACCGCCGAATGAGTGGCGAGCTTGGCATGACGACCACCTCGGCAATGCCGAAGCCTTCGGAGGTCAGCAAGTCCCGTTCGGTACCCTGCGCGCCGACAAGCTCCAGCTTTTTCTGGTCGACAACGCGTTTCAGCGCCTCGGTGCTGCCCTCCATGACCAGCACGTCGCCCCGCTGGAGGCTCATCGTGCTCCACGGGATGAGCCGACGGACATCGCCGCGGATCACGGAAAGCAGCGAGATTTCGCCGTCGGCCTCGAGCTCCCGCACGCTCGATCCCACGAGCGACGAGCTCTTCACGATCTTCGCCTCGGTGACGAAATCCTCGATCTTGAAGCGCGCGCTCGGAAGCGGCGTGCCTCGTCGATCGGCGGGGAGAAGACGCCACGCGAAGGTGAGATAGAGAACGCCGACCGCCGCTATGGCGAGGCCGACGGGCGCGAAGTCGAACATGCCGAAGGGTTCGCCCACGGCCTCGCGGCGCACGGCCGCAATCAACAGGTTGGGCGGTGTTCCGATCAATGTCACGAGACCGCCCAGCAGCGAGCCGAAGGCGATCGGCATCAGCACGATGGACGGCGGCTGGCCCATCTTCCCCGCCGCCACGATCGCGGCCGGCATGACGATCGCGAGTGCGCCGACGTTATTCATGAAACTCGAGAGCACCGCTGTCAGGCCCGTGAGCGTGACAACCAGCAGGCCCGGCGTTCCCATGATCGGCTCGGCGATCGAGACGACCCTTTCGAGCACGCCCGATTCGCGGACCGCGGCGCTCAGCACGAGCACCAAGACCACCGTGACGACGGCCGGGTCTGAAAAGCCCGCAAACGCATCCTTGGCGTCGACCAAGCCCACCAGCACGGAGGCCGCGAGGGCGGCCCCGGCCACGAGATCGTGGCGCCACCGGCCCCAAACGAAGAGGACGAGCGTCGCGAGCAGGATGAGCGCAAGCAGCCAGATGGGTGAAATGCCGATCACGGGGTGGGACTGCTCCGTTGTGGGTCCGGGGTCGGTGCACGCTCCTCGACGCTCCGCCACGCAAGAAACCGCGAGCCGGAACGCTCAGCACTCGTAGCAGGTTCCCGGTAATTGGACACGCGCACCACGCGCAGCTAGCGTGGACAACACGAATGGGATCGGCTTGGCCGCACAATCCCACCCGCATCGAACCCACGTTGGAGACCAACTTGAAGACGCGCGCTGCCGTTCTCTACGACATTCAGAAGCCACGCCCCTACGCGACATCGAGGCCGCTCGTGATCGAAGAGCTGGATCTTGCGCCCCCTGGCGAAGGCGAGCTTCTGGTGCGCATACGGGCCGCCGGTCTTTGCCATTCCGACCTCTCCACGATCAACGGCGACCGGCCCCGCCAGATGCCCATGGCCCTCGGCCACGAGGCAGCGGGCGAAGTGATCGAGGTCGGGGCGGGCATTGGCGACCTCGCCGTCGGCGATCACGTTATCCTGGTATTCGTGCCAAGTTGCGGCCACTGCATTCCATGCGCCGAGGGACGGCCGGCGCTGTGCGAGCCGGGGGCCAAGGCCAATGGTGCCGGCACCCTCCTGCGCGGGGACGTCCGGCTGTCGAAAAGTGGCAATCGGATCAATCATCATCTCGGGGTGTCCGCGTTCGCCGATTATGCGGTGGTCACGCGCGAGAGCGCGATCCGGATCGACAAAACGCTGCCGTTCGAGGAGGCGGCGCTGTTCGGCTGCGCCGTAATTACCGGAGCGGGAGCCGTGATCAATACAGCGAAGATGCCCGCCGGCTCGAGCGCCGCGATCGTGGGGCTCGGCGGCGTCGGCTTGATGTCGATGCTGGCGGCCCGCCTCTCAGGCGCGCGCAGCATCGTCGCGATCGACATGCTCGACGAAAAGTTGGCGCTCGCCCGGCAGCTCGGCGCGACTCACACCGTCAACGCCCGCGACCCGAATGCGGCCGAACACGTGCGCGACCTGACGGGAGGTGGCGTGGATTTCGCCTTCGAGATGGCCTCGTCGGTGAAGGCGCTGGAGCTCGCCTACAAGATCACGCGCCGCGGCGGTACCACCGTCACGGGAAGCCTGCCGCACCCGACGCACACTCTTGCGCTGCCGGCGGTCAACCTCGTGGCGGAGGAGCGGACGCTCAAAGGCAGCTATGTCGGAAGCTGCGTACCTGCGCGCGACATCCCACGTTTCATTTCACTCTATCAGCAGGGGCTGCTGCCTGTCGACCGCTTGATGAGCGAGAGGCTTTCGCTCGACCAGATCAACGAGGGCTTCGATCGGCTGGCAGACGGCGGCACCGTGCGCCAGATCATCGTTCCCTGATCCGCCGTGGGCAAGGCCCGGCTGCTCACGCCTTGGCAAGCAGTTCCTTCACGAAGGCACTGGCCCGGCCCATGTCGATCTGGCCGGTAATGCGCGCTTTGAGAGCGGCCTTCACTTTGCCCATGTCCTTGTGACCCGCGGCGCCGGTCTCGGCGATCAAACCGGCGACGAGGTCGCGCGTCTCGGACTCGCCGAGCTTGCTCGGCAGATACGCCTCGATGATTGCGATCTCGGCTGCCTCCTTGGCGGCGAGGTCGGAACGCTTGCCGGCATTGTACTGCTCGATCGAGTCGCGGCGCT
>JBFWXN010000024.1:0-66893 GCA_050187415.1 Hyphomicrobiaceae bacterium
GAGCGAAGTCCAGCCTCCCGCGCCGAGAATTTTTGCCGCGACCAGCATCATGGCAAGCCAAGTCGCCACGTTCAGGCTCAGCACGAGCCAGCGGCGGTGCGAAAGCTCGGCGATCGTCTGAAGGCCTGCCGGTGAGCTGGCGCCGCGCGGAGCGATTTGAACACGCCCGGGAAGGGTACGTGCAGTTTCAACGCTGTCGGTCATGGGAATTGGCCGTTGGTTGCTGCTCAGGATCGGGTAATCTCGTTCTTGGTCATCGAATTGCGCGCTCTTCCATCACAAGGCCGCTGAACAACCCATGAATGAGACGACCGACACGGCACCGCGCCGCTCGACGGGATCGCGACGCATGGCGCGCTCTATCTGGTATGTCCGGCCGGGCGTGGCAGAAATGCGGACAACCCCCCTTTCGGTTCCGCGCGACGGAACCGCCTTGGTTCGAACCTTGTTCAGCGGGATCAGCCGCGGGACGGAGAGGCTTGTGCTATCCGGCGCCGTTCCAGAGGCCGAAAAAGCCCGGATGCGCGCACCCTTGCAGGAGGGGGAGTTCCCGTTCCCCGTGAAGTACGGTTACTGCGCGGTGGGGATTGTCGAGGCCGGCCCGCCCGAGATGATCGGCCGCACCGTGTTCTGCCTGCATCCGCACCAGGATCAGTTCATCGCGCCGACGACGATGCTCGTTCCGGTGCCAGACGGCATTCCCGCGCGCAGGGCCACGCTCGCGGCCAACGTGGAGACGGCACTCAATGCCATTTGGGACTCCGGCGCGGGGCCGGCGGACCGGATCGTCATTGTCGGTGCGGGCATCGTCGGGCTGATGGTCACGGCGCTCGCCGCCCGCATACCCGGAGCCGACGTGACGGTGATCGATGTGGCCGAAGATCGCCGGCGGTTGGTCGAACGCCTCGGCGCGACGTTCGCAACGGCGCCGTCCGCCGTCTCGGGGGGTGCCGATGTCGTGTTTCATACCAGCGTCTCGGCGGCAGGATTGAATGCCGCCATCGCGTCGGCGGGCGTCGAGGGCACGATCGTCGAGATGTCGTGGTACGGTGATCGCGAGACGTCCGTGCTGCTCGGCGGGGCATTCCATAGCCAGCGGCTGAAGCTCGTCTCCTCGCAAGTCGGACAAGTCTCGCCCAGTCACCGTCCGCGTTGGAGCTATCGTCGCCGCATGGAGGCGGCACTCCGCCTTCTCACGGATGATCGCCTCGACGCACTCGTCAGCGAAGAGATTGCGTTTGATGATGCACCGACGGAGCTGCCGCGTATCCTCGGGCCGGGAGCCGGCGGGCTCGCGCCGGTGATCAGGTATTGATCTCCCGGCGCTGCCCAGACCAATCGGATGCTTGCTGCCGCGATGGTCAACCCTTCTTCGGCGACCAGTTATAGGCCTTGGCGCAGGCGCCACCCATCAGCATGGCGCGCTCGCTGTCGCTGAGGCGCTTGGTTTCGACGAACGGCCTGACCGCCTGCTCGTAGTTGACCACGGCGAACGCGCGCGTCCAGTCCGTGCCCCAGAGGCAGCGATCGAAGCCCCAGGCGTCGAACACGCGGGCGAGCGGGTCCCAGATGTCGTCGAACGGATAGGGCTGCTTCGACAGCGTGCAGGCGCCGCTGACCTTGATCACCGCGTTCTTGCGTTTGGCGAGTTCGAGCACCCGTGGCAGGTCGGCCCAGGGCTCCGCCGGAGCAGGTGGCTCGTGCGGCTGCTCGATTGCAAGATGATCGATGATGAAGCGCGTGTCGGGATGCCGATCGACGAGTGCGGTGCCCACGTCGACGTTGCCCCAGCAGAGCATATTGAGCGGCAGGTCGTACTTCACCGCCGCCTTGCAGACGCGGTCGAGGCCGGGATCGTCGGCGGCGCGTCCGCCCTCTTTGCGCATCATGATGCGAATGCCGACGGCTCCGGGCTGCTTCTTCCATTCGGCTATGACGTCGGCGACAGCCGGATCGTCCGGGTTGACGGGTTTGATGATGGCCATGCGTCCCGGGTGCTTCTTCTGCACCTCGATGGCGTAGCTGGCGTCGTACTGGTAGAGCGAAAACGCCGAGATGAAGATGGCGCCGTCGACGCCGACCTTGTCCATGGCCGCCACCATTTCGTCGCCCGTCACGTGCGGCGGCCAGTTCGGAACATTATGCCATGGGCGCTTTGGCGTGTTCGCCTCGTAGGCGTGGACCTGTGAATCGATGATCATCGGCGGCGCTCCTGTTGCGCAGGGGAAGGTGCGCTATGGCAGCAGGTTGGGCGCGCGGAGTCCAGGGTGGGGGGGGGGAAGGAGTTGACCCTCAAGACATCGCGTGTGCCTGCCTGCAGCCTCAACCCAATTGCCGCTTTCGGAGGAAGCAGACCAATCGACCCATTGTTTGACGGTAAGTCCGTCGCGGGTTGCGCGTTTGGGAGAGACGTCACCAGGTGTCAACCTACCTATGCTGGCTTGTAGCCTTTTATGGCATTCGCACGTGAGCCGTAGGTGAAGCTGCCGCTGCCAGCTACCTTGAGGCGTTCGCGCACTCGATCTTTCAAGGCAAGTGCGTCAGATGAGGACAGCGCAGAAATAATGGGACCGACTGTCGATCCTTTGAGGTTCATATTCCAGAATGTCTCAAACTCGGGGAATGTCCTATCCACGGCGATCTCTCGGGTGTCGACCCCTCTAAGTCCTGCTCGCTTCCACAACTCCACGAGCGCCTCCATCCTTGACATGTCCACTTGGGCTGGACGCGGAAATGCGATCTTCATCGTCCGCATTTCTTCAAGAATGGGATCAAGCGGAAATCCGCCGTCGACCATATCCCATACGTAGGTCGCGATCAGGCCGCCCGGCTGGACCACACGTACCATCTCATCTATGCTCTTGTCGGGCTCCGGCACGAACACGACGACCAAAGCCATGACAGCAGCATCAAATGCGGCTGCATCAAACGGCAATGCCATGGCGTCGCCGAGTTGAAATTTAGCCAGCCGGGCCGCCGGCCGCATGCGTGCATAGGCGAGCTGACCTTCCGAAGGGTCAATGCCTTGCACTTCAGCGGGAGAGCATCGGTCGACGAGCAATTCGGTAAAGGCACCGTTGCCGCAACCGATATCGATCCACCTCAAGCCGGCCTGTGGAGCCAGCCAATCAAGGAATGTGTTGCCCGCAAGCCGGCTCCAGACCCCCATTGACTCTTCGTAGTGGGCGCCATCTTCGAATCGAATTGCATTTTCGGCCATCTTTGACCCTCGCCTATCCGACCGCTGCTGCCGCGGGACATAGGGCTGCCACTCGGCTCGCACCACAAGGGCTAAGCAGTTCGTCCGATACCATATAGGCAAGGCTGCCGAGGATCGAGCGCTCCTGAAGCCAGGCGACGACGACCGGAAATGGCCCACAGCGACCAAGCTAAGCTTCCCGTCACGGAATAGTGCTTCGCCTTTCGCCGATTCGATTGGTCTCTCGGTGGCGTCAAGGAAGAGGGCTTCACTTCCTCTCGCGGGGTGGTGTTCTCATTGAGATTCCAGCACGACGACCCTAGGCCGGCGACGTTGCTTTTGGCTCAAGCAATCTCGGCCAGCAGGCACTTCAGGACGCCGTAGCTATACCGGCCGTCCAACGCCGCATGGGCAGGGCCAAGCTTGCCGCTATCGACGGTGCCGCAACGCTCGAAGGCTTCGAGGATCTCGTCGATTTCGGCCTCTTCCAGGCCGATCACGGCGCGCGCCTCGACCAGGCCCGCCTCGATCGCCTCGGCGAAGTGGCCGTGGACGGTCGACACCTCGACGGTGCGCCGCTCGGCGATGGTCTCGGCGTCGAGGCCCTCGAGGTGCAGCGCAAGCGTCTGGTTCACCGTCGCCGACAGGCGGTTCTCCAGCATCGGATGCCGCTTGAAGCGGCCGATGACCTCCAGCAGCGCTGTCCCGTAGCGCGCGATCTTGCGGGCACCAAGGCCGATGATGTCTCCCAGTTGTGCCTCCGAGTCGGGGCGTTTTTGCGCCAGCTCGACCAGCGTCCGGTCGTGGCAGATGACGTAAGGGGGCAGATTGCCCTCGGCCGCGAGGCGAAGACGCAGAGCTTTGAGCGCCTGATACAGTTGCTCGTCGGCCGGGGACACGCGATTCGCCGGGTCACCAGAAATACGTGTACCACGCGCCGCCTTGCGTTCCGTGGCCGCGGGGGGCTGCTTGCGCATGCGAAACATCTCCTCGCCCCGGAGAAGGGGGCGGGCGCGTTCCGCAAGCGCCAGGGTGCCGTGGCCCTCCTCGTCGGTGGTGAGATAGCCTGCCGCGAGAAGTTGCCGGAACAGCAGCCGCCACTCGGGCGCGACGACGTCCTTGCCGACACCCCAGACCGAAAGCCTGTCGTGGCCGTTGCGGCTGACGCGCTCGTCGGCCTTGGCGGTCAGCACGTCCGTGACGTAGCCGACGCCAAAGCGCTGGCCGGTGCGATAGACGGCCGAGAGCGCCTTTCGCGCCATCTCCGTCGCATCCACGGTGGCGGGCGGATTGAGGCAATTGTCGCAGTTGCCACAGGGTTCCGTGCGGGCCTCGCCGAAATAAGCCAGCAGCGCCTGCCGCCGGCAGCCCGCCATCTCGGCTAGTCCGATCAGCGCATCGAGCTTCTGACGCTGTACGACCCTGTGCGCCTCGCTCGCCTCCGATTGCGCAAGCCATTGGCGTTGCGTGACGATGTCCTGCAGGCCATAGGCCATCCAGGCGTTGGCGGGCTCGCCGTCGCGGCCCGCTCGCCCCGTCTCCTGATAGTAGGCCTCGACCGACTTCGGCAGATTGAGGTGCGCGACGAACCGCACGTCCGGCTTGTCGATACCCATTCCGAAGGCGATGGTCGCGACGACGATCAGGCCGTCCTCCTTCAGGAAGCGCTGCTGCGCGATGCGCCTCTCGTCGGCCGACATGCCGCCGTGATAGGCGACCGCCTGGCGGCCCTTGCGGTTGAGCCACTGGGCGGTTTCCTCGACGCTCTTGCGCGTCAGGCAGTAGACGACGCCGGCATCACTCGCGTGCTCGCTCGAAATGAACTGCCAGAGCCGCTCGCGCGCGCCCATCGAGCCCATCTCGGCGATCGTATAGCGAATGTTCGGGCGGTCGAAGCTGGCGATGAAGCGACGGGCGTTGCCGAGACGGAGTTCGGTCGCGATCTCCTCGCGCGTGCGCTGGTCGGCGGTGGCCGTGAGGGCGATGCGAGGTACGCTCGGGAAGCGCTCGGCAAGGACGCCGAGACGCCGGTATTCAGGGCGGAAGTCATGCCCCCACTGCGAGACGCAATGGGCTTCGTCGATAGCGATGAGCGAGATTGCAGCGCGCGCCAAAAGATCAAGGGTGCGATCCTGCACCAGGCGCTCTGGTGCCACATAGAGAACATCGAGCGTGCCGGCTGCGAGGGCCGTCTCTACCTCGCGCTGTGCCGCCCACTCGAGCGAAGAATTCAGAAACGCCGCGCGAACACCCAGCTCGGTCAGCGCGTCGACCTGATCCTGCATCAAGGCGATCAGCGGCGACACGACGATGCCGACGCCCGGCCTGACCAGCGCCGGTATCTGATAGCAGAGCGATTTGCCGCCGCCGGTCGGCATCAGCACCAGCGCGTCGGAGCCCCCGACCAGCGTCTCGATGATGGCGCCTTGCTCGAGGCGAAACTGCTTGTAGCCGAACACGGTCTCGAGAATACGGCGAGCCTCGTCCATGGAGGGCTCCTGCGAACCGAATTGGGGTTTTGCGAGGGCGAGCGCGCTGCGGTTGGCCATGAGCTCTGGTCGGAGACCTTCGATTGTCGGGCGGAGCCGTCACCCTAGGGTGATTCGCCCAACCTCTGGAGCGTATCGCGGTCGCGGGTCTGGACAATGGCGCGGGGGACGTGTTGCGAAGGCCACTTACGCAGGCTGGGCCGCAACTGCGAAGCGAACTGGCGGTTCGCCGCGGGCTCGCGTAGAAGCGCTCAATTCAGGGGCGGCCGCAGTGATGCAGGTGACGCGGAAACGCAAGAGGTGATCATGCGTCGAGTTCTGTTGCTCGCCTTTGCCGTGGTTCTGGGCCTCTTGGGATTCTATGTCGCGTGGCCAGCCTGGACCGGGCATCAAATCCGTCAGGCCATCGAGTCGAACGACGCGGCGGCCCTGGCCGAGCGGATCGATTTCGATCGCGTGCGAGCCCGCGCCAAACCGTTGATTGCGCAGCAGATGCAGCGATCCCTCGACCAGCTTCAGAAGAGCGGCGGCGCGCTCGGCGCCGTGATCGCAGAGCAACTGAAGGCCAGCTTCGGAGAAAAGCTGGCCAACGCCGCCATCGATGCAACGCTCACGCCCGAGAACGTGATGAGGTTCGCGCGGCAGGGCAAGGATATCGGCCGAATTCTGAAGGACATCGCACGCGAGGGCGCCGAAAAGGGTAGCGTGCCGGCGAGTCCTCCACCCGGCGCCGCAGGTGGCGGTGTGCCACCGCCCTCGCAGGAGACGCCGCCCCGACACAAGCTGACGCACGAGAACATCAAAAGCTATCGGATCACCGGGCCGCTCAGCATCGAGGTCGGTGCGGCACACGATCCCCGTGCAACCACGCCCGACGTCATTGCAGAGCTGGCTTTCACCGATGGCACCTGGAAAGTCGTCGGTCTCGTCCCGCAGCTTTAAGTCTGCCGCTTCAAGCCTGTATTCCAACCGAAAACGTCGCGGTGGTCCGAAGAGGGGTACACGTAGAATGCCTCAGCCCCGGGGGGCAGCGGCCGATCTGCCCTAGACTTCAGGGTTGTAGGGCTATCGGTGCAGGAATTTTCGAGTGCGGGCCAATTAAGAACGGGCGTGGCGCTCGCTTGCCCCGCAAACCGTTGACATTGCCGGCCGTGTCCGACATTTTGCGGCCAATCTTCTGGATCTTTGCGACCAGAGCAACCGTGTCGGGGGGACGGGAAACCGCTTCGCTGTCACGGTCAACGTCCGCCAGCGAAGTCTCGCTCGCGGACGTGCAACGCTTTGGGCGAGGGAAATGGTCGATAGCCGGCCACGTGCTGCGGCCGCCACAATCGCGCGTTCTGGTTACGCGCTGGCGCAGCTTTGTCGAGGAGTGGGAATGCTCAAGGTTTGGGGACGAAATACGTCGATCAACGTGCAAAAGGTTATGTTTGCCGTCGGCGAGCTCGGTCTCGCCCATGAGCGCTATGATGTCGGCGGGCCGTTCGGCAAGCTGGACACGCCCGAATATGGCATGCTGAACCCGAACCGGCTGGTTCCGACCATCGACGACAACGGCTTCGTTCTGTGGGAGTCGAATGCGATCGTCAGGCATCTGGCCCAGCGCTACGGGCGCGGTAGCTTGTCTCCGGCCGACGAGATGACTTTCGCCAAGGCCGACTCCTGGATGGATTGGTCGCTGACCTCTCTCTACCAGGACATCATCACCACGTGCTTCCTGCAGCTCGTGCGCACACCCGCTCGATCGCGAGATAATGCCGCCGTGGAACTGGCAGCACGCCGGATCGCCCAGAAACTCGAGTTGCTGAACCGGCAGCTCTCCGGACGAGCGTTTATCGTGGCGGAGCACCCGACGACGGCGGACGTGGCCGTCGGGACGCTGATGTATCGCTATTACAATATGGCACTGCCGCGCCCATCTCTGCCTAACGTCGAAGGCTGGTACGAACGCTTGATGGCGCGTCCCGCCTATCGCCAGCACGTCATGGTCGACTTCAAGCCGATGCTGGTGGACGGTGCTTGAGACCTGTCTCGAACCGCCCATGAGCGCCACAGCGTCGCGTGGCTCCAACCGGAACGCCGGGAGCGCATCTTATGTCTGAGCTTTTCCAATCGCTTTCGAGCCGCTTGTCGGGCGTCCTGGATCGCCTGAGCGGGCGTGGCGCGCTCACCGAGAACGACGTTGCCGAGGCCATGCGCGAGGTTCGCCGCGCGCTGCTCGAAGCCGACGTTGCGCTCGACGTGGTTCGATCGTTTACGGACAAGGCCAAGGCCAAGGCGATCGGCGCCGAAGTGCTCCGCTCGATCAAGCCCGGCCAGATGGTGGTGAAGATCGTAAACGACGAGCTGGTCGCCATGCTCGGCTCGGATGCCCAGCCGATCGACCTGCTGGCGGCGCCACCCGTCGGAATCCTGATGGTCGGCCTGCAGGGCTCCGGCAAGACCACCACAACGGCCAAGATCGCCTACAGGCTCAAGACCCGCGAAAAAAAGAAAGTGCTGATGGCGTCGCTCGACACGCGGCGCCCCGCAGCTCAGGAGCAACTTCGCGTTCTCGGCACACAGGTCGAGGTCGACACGCTGCCGATCGTCGCTGGGCAGACGCCCCTGCAGATCGCCCGCCGCGCCGAAGACGCCGCTCGGCTCGGCGGCTATGACGTCGTCATCTTCGATACGGCCGGGCGTACCACGGTCGACGAGGACTTGATGGCCGAGGTCGCGAAGGTCAAGGAACAAGTGGAGCCTCACGAGGTGCTGCTCGTCGCGGATGCGCTGACCGGCCAGGACGCCGTCACAACGGCCAAAGCCTTCGATGGTCGCGTCGGCGTCACCGGCATCGTGCTGACCCGCGTCGACGGCGATGGACGGGGCGGAGCGGCATTGTCGATGCGCGCGGTGACCGGCAAGCCGATCAAACTGATGGGTGTCGGCGAGCGATGGGACGCGCTCGAGGACTTCCATCCGAGCCGCGTCGCATCGCGCATCCTGGGCATGGGCGATGTGGTCAGCCTCGTCGAGAAGGCGGCCGAAAACCTCGACGTCGAGAAAGCCCAGGAGATTGCGCGCAAGATGCGCAAGGGCTCGTTCGATCTCGAGGATCTCTCCGAGCAACTGAAGCAGATGCAGAAGCTCGGCGGCATGGGCGGCGTTATGGGAATGCTGCCCGGCATGGGCAAAATGAAGGATCAGCTCAAGTCGGCCAATCTCGATGACAGCGTGCTCAAGCGTCAGGTGGCGATCATCTCGTCGATGACGCCTTTCGAGCGGCGCAATCCCAAAGCGCTCGATGGAAAGCGCAAGCGGCGTATTGCGGCCGGCTCCGGAACGCGCGCGGAAGACATCAACCGCCTCATCAAGATGCACCGCCAGATGGCGGACATGATGAAGATGATGGGCAGCAACCGGGGCATGATGCAGCGCATGGCGGGTGCCCTCGGCCTCGGGCCCGGCGGCGCGGCTCCCGGCGCTGCCGAGCTCGAGCGCATGCAGGCCGAGCTCGCGCGTTTGGACCCGAAAGCTCTGGAGCAGCTACCCCCAGAAGTGCGCCAGATGCTACCGGGTGGCGGTGGCGGCAAAGGTGGCAAACCCGCGGCTCCGGCCAAAAGCCCACTTCCAGGGCTCGGTGCCGGTGCTGGAATGCGCCTACCCGGGCTGCCCGGGCTTGGAGGCGGCGCCATGCCACGCCTGCCGGGCCTTCCGGGTCGCAAGAAATGAGACACCCTCCAACGATCGAGACAGACCGGCTGCGCCTCAGATCGTTTCGGGCCGCCGACCACGGGCCGTTCACGACCTACTGTGCAGACCCACAAATGATGACGTTTCTCGGCGGTGTCATCTCGCCCGAGGACGCTTGGCGCCGGTTGTCGACGCTGGCAGGCCAATGGATGCTGAACGGGTTCGGACCCTTCGCCGTCGAGGAGAAGGCTTCCGGCAGCTTCGCAGGGTACGCCGGGCTCTGGTTCCCGCACGGGTGGCCAGCTCGCGAGTTGATGTGGGGCCTCGTTCGGGCGTTTCATGGGCGCGGCTACGCCACGGAAGCCGCCCGAGCGGCGCGCGATTGGGCCAATGGAACGCTCGGCTGGCAGACGACGATCAGCCTCATCGATCCCGAAAATCATGCTTCACGCGGCGTCGCCGAGCGCCTGGGCGCAACGGCGGACGGCGCGATGATCCTCCGGGGGCGTCAGGTGGCGATCTATCGCCATCCCGCCCCGGTGCATTCCGAGACCACGAACTGAACAATAGAGACGAGAACAGGAGACGATCTATGTCCGTGAAAATCCGGCTGTCGCGCGGCGGTACCAAGAAGCGGCCCTACTATTATATCGTGGTTGCCGAGGCGACCGCACCGCGCGATGGCCGCTACATCGAGCAGATCGGCACACACAATCCGATGCTGCCCAAGGACCACGACGACCGCGTGAAGCTCGATCTCGATCGCGCGAAGCACTGGCTCTCGGTCGGCGCGCAGCCGACGGATCGCGTTGCCCGCTTCCTCGACAAGGCGGGCTTGATGAAGCGTACGGCGAAGAACAACCCCGAGAAGGCTCTGCCGGGCAAAAAGCGCCAGGAGCGCGAGGCCGCGGCCGCCGCAAAGGCCAAGGAAGCTGCCGAGAGCGCCGCATAACGGACGCGTCACACGTTCGCAACGGAAGGTGGCCAGACTGTCACCGCTCCCGTTGCGGGCGCAGCCTGCTACCGGCCGATCGACGGCGCGATCCGCAGATCCGCACCATGGAGGCGTTCGAGCATGAGCCACTGCATCTCCCCGCGGCGACGCTCCGTCGCTGTCAATGTCGGTGGTGTGGTGATCGGCGGTGACGCGCCGATTGTCGTGCAATCGATGACCAATACCGATACGGCCGACATTGCTGCGACCGCGGACCAAATTGCGAACCTGGCGCGCGCGGGTTCGGAACTCGTGCGCATCACGGTCGACCGGGACGAGGCCGCCGCTGCCGTTCCGCATATCCGCGACAGGCTTGTCCAGCGCGGCGTACGGGTGCCGATCGTCGGAGACTTTCATTACAATGGGCACAAGCTTCTCGCCGACCATCCCGCGTGCGGCGAGGCACTCGACAAGTTGCGCATCAATCCGGGCAACGTCGGCTTCAAAGACAAGCGCGACCGCCAGTTCGGCGCAATCGTGGAGACGGCGCTCAAATTCGGGAAGCCCGTGCGCATCGGCGTCAACTGGGGCTCGCTCGATCAAGAGCTGCTGACGCACCTGATGGATGAAAATTCGCGCGCGGCATCGCCGATCACAGCGCGTGAAGTGATGCACGAGGCGATCGTGCAATCCGGCCTCACGTCCGCCCAGCGTGCAGAGGAAATGGGCCTTGGTGCCGACCGCATCATCATCTCGGCCAAGGTGTCGGCCGTGCAGGACTTGATCGCGGTGTACACGATGCTCGCCGAGCGGTGCAGCTATGCCCTGCATCTCGGCCTGACCGAGGCCGGCATGGGATCGAAGGGCATCGTGGCATCATCGGCGGCGATGGGCATCCTGCTGCAAAGGGGCATCGGCGACACGATCCGATTTTCGCTGACACCCGAGCCGGGAGGCGACCGCACACTCGAAGTCCGTGCCGCACAGGAGCTTCTGCAGACAATGGGACTGCGCTCGTTCATGCCGATCGTCGCGGCGTGCCCCGGGTGCGGGCGGACAACATCGACGGTGTTCCAGGAGCTTGCGCGCGATGTCCAAAATATGATCCGCGAGCGCATGCCGGAGTGGAAGCGCGATTACCCCGGTGTCGAGAGGTTGAACTTTGCGGTTATGGGTTGCATCGTGAATGGGCCAGGAGAGTCCAAGCACGCCGATATCGGCATTTCGCTTCCCGGCACCGGCGAAAGCCCTGCTGCGCCCGTCTTTATAGACGGCAAGAAGGCCATGACACTGCGGGGAGCCAATATTGCGCAGGACTTCAAGGCCATCGTCGAGGATTACATCGCCAAACGCTTCGGGGCGAACGCGGAGCACGCACGCGCCTGACAGCGCAGAGTTGGTAAGTTGCGGCCGTCAATTCAGGGGCGGCCTGCAGGTGCCACCGCCGGCATTATCCCCGACCACCCCGTCAGCGCGTCACGATGACGAAATCGGTGCCTTCGTTGGTCTCGCCGAGCCCGAAATCCGAAATGATGATTGACGCTCCCGGCCACAGGCGCTCGCTCACGAGGCGACGTACTTCGGTCGGCAATTCGATGCGATCCAGTGCTTCCGTCGCCGAAGACTGCTCCAGGGTGTCGGCGCGATCGGCCTTCTTGCGGCCCCCACCCTCGCCGCCATTGGTCGGCACCGTAACAGCCGACCACCGCATCTGAGACGTGCCGACCTCTTCGACGGCCGTATAGACATGTGTGCCGAGGGGTCTGTCGGGCTCGCGGATCGTGATCTCGGCCTCATAGAGCGGATGAAAACCCTGTCGCAAATGCGCCTGCCCTGTCTTGCGCGAAATGAAAAGAGTGATCGGAGAAACAGCCTTCCGGGCAAGACTCAACTCGTCGTCCGCAAGCTCCGCGTCGCTCTGCGCTTCGCGCGCGGCGCGTGCGGCAGCAAAAGCTTCCAGCGACGCCCGCTCCTCGAGCCGGCTCAGCTCTTCATGCGAAGACCGGGCGGCGATCACACCGGCGGTGGCAATCCGAATTTTTTCGCGGATCGGCTCTTCGGCGCTTTCAGTCTGCACCGTGGCCATCGCCAGTTGCTCGAGCTCCAGATGCTCTTCGGCATCGGCGAGGATGCCGGCCGATGCCTTCAGCGCCGCTGACGCCTGGCTGGCGATGCGGGATTTTTCTGTAGCTCGCTCCAAGGCCGGCACGACGGCCTTTTTTGTCGTGTTCTTGTTGGCGATTGCGCTCACGAGGCGATGCTGGGCGGCTGCAAACGGCGAGAGCGCGCCCTGGTACGGGGGAACCTGATCCACCGTCGCAGCGACGCGAACGACGGCGGCGAGCTGCGGCAACGCTGTCCAGATGGGTGTGGGCAGAGCCGCGTGTGCGAAGTCCACCGGCCGCACGCGCTTCGGCGATACGATCACGCGCATGCCTATGTAGCCGGTGCTCCAAAGCTTTTGCGCAAACGAGCGGGGAAGCCGGATGCAGCCGTGCGAGGCGCGATGGTTCGGCACATAGCCCTCGTGCAGGGCAATGCCCGACCACGTCAACCGCTGCATGTACGGCATCGGCGCATTCGAGTAGATATTGGATTCGTGGTAGCGCCTGCGCTGCAGGATGCTGAACACACCCGTGGGCGTCGCGTGACCCGCCATGCCGGTCGAGACGCGCGACTGCACGGAATGTCCACCCGCCTCGAATACGTCGATATGCTGATCGGACAGAGACACGATGGCCAGCCGCGGCGCGGGAGCGTCGTAGCGCACGTTCGCGACGGGCCTCTTCTGTCCTATTGGCCGAGCATCGCCGGGCGGGCCCGCTGCCAGTGCGGCAGGGACCGTCGAAACACCGAACATCGTGGCGAAAACTACTGCAAGGAGCTGTCGCTGCCGCACCCGCGGAACTCGCCGTCCGCGCACTCGAGATGTCATCAGGCCCCCTACGCTGCACACTTATCGGCATGCTTGCGGACCGGTCACGCCGCATGAGGGGACTATAGATCGATGGCGCGCCGGCTCATGTAACGGTCAGGCAACATCTACGCGCAAATGAGGACGGTCGATCGTGTCAGTGTCGGCGGCTGAGCTGGAACAATGCGGCGGCCCGCAGAAGGTCGGCCTCCGCGCCGAACCCGGCAAGAGCGCTGACCGCCCGCGCAACGGCTGCCTCGAGCTGGTCCCGCGCTGCGTCTATGCCAGCCACGGCCACAAGAGTGGCCTTGCCGCGTGACAGATCCTTGCCGACCGCCTTGCCGACCGTGCCTGCGTCGCCAGTGACGTCGAGGAGGTCATCGGAAATCTGAAACGCCAATCCGATCGCGTCGCCGTAGTCGCGCGCCCCCGCAATCGTCGCAGGTGACGCACCGGCAGCGATGGCGCCGGCTTCGGCCGCGAACGCGATCAGAGCGCCCGTCTTCATGGACTGAAGCCGGCTGACGTGTGCCGCATCAGGGCTGGTCGGGAGGCCGAGTTTTTCGGCCTCGAGGTCGAGCATCTGGCCGCCGACCATACCGGCAGCACCGGCCGCGGCAGCCAGGCGCGCGATCAGGCGCGCGCGAACTTTCGGCGACATCGCCGGTGCCCCTCCGATCGAAGCCGGCCCGGGGTCCGCGAGGATCTCGAAGCCGAGCGTGAGGAGCGCGTCTCCGGCCAGGATGGCGGTCCATTCGTCGTAGGCCTTCCAAACGGTCGGTCGACCGCGGCGCGTCTCGTCGTTGTCCATGGCCGGCAAATCGTCGTGGACGAGGCTATAGGCGTGAATGAATTCAATTGCGGCTGCCGTATCCAAGGCTGAGGCTGCTGCCCCAGCGCCGCCCACGACGCGGGCCATTTCGAGCACGAGGAACGGTCTAAAGCGCTTGCCGCCGGCCAATACCGCGTGGCGCATCGCGGCCAGCAGGCGCGGCGGCGTTCCGGCCGCGCCGCAGCGATCGAGCTGGCGGGACAAGTGCTGCTCCACCTGCCGGGCCGTCTCCGCGAGCCGCTCGCCAAACCCGTCTGCTGCCGTCATGTCCGTCCCTTTCCTCGCCGTCTGACGCCGGGCATATCGGTCCGGATCGTGCGGCACAATGGCCACGATCCATCGGGTATCAGGGCCTCGGGCCGATAGATGTGACCCCGCGACATTACCGCCACCAAGAGACTGGCCAGCGCCATTGATTGGAGTTATAAGCGGCGCTTCATCGGACCCGCTGCCTTCTACGGGCATTGGCGATCGATGCATCATCAGCATACGTGCGTCACCCGACGGCTGGTTCCGGGGATAGGCGCCGAACCGATCGGCTCTCGCCGAGAGAGCCTCGAAGGAGCAAGAAGATGGCCGTCCCCAGGAAGAAGACGTCGCGCATGAAGCGCGGATCCCGTCGTTCGGCGGATGCGCTGGCGACGCCCATCTATGTCGAGGACAAGGACTCGGGGAACCTGCGCCGGCCGCACCACATCGATCTGAAGTCCGGCAAATACCGCAAGCGCCAGATCCTGGACGTCGACAAGGCTGAGGCGTGATTTAATCGATTGGGCGGCCGTCGATAGCCTCAGGTCGTCGCAATTCGTGCGCAGACTGCGAATCTAGACGGCAACATGAACCAGCCCCGCAGGGGTGCGGTCCCACGCGGGCCGCGGGGCGTTCGAAAGGGGCTCAGGCATGTCTCTTCGTGTGATTCCACTGCTCATCATATCGTTCATCGTTTACAACGTCGTCGTCTTATTCGGCGGGGACGCGACGGCTGAAGCCATTCTCGTCAAACAACTTTTCGCCTTGCCGATGGTGAGTGGCGCCCGCTGGGTATTTACGATGGGCGATTTGATCATCCTACTCACGATGATCCTGCTATTCATCGAGCTGATTAAATCGACCTACACATCAAGCTCGCAAATGGTCGATCACGGGCTTTCGATGCTCGTTTTCATCGCCTGTCTGGTCGAATTTCTGCTGGTGCCGAAGGCCACCTCATCGGTGTTCTTCGTGATCCTTACGGCAACCCTCATCGACGTGGTGGCCGGGGCACTCATCGGCATCAGAACGGCGCGCCGCGACCTGAACTTCGGCGGCGAGTAGCTCGCGCACCGCAACGTCGCTGCCACCTGCCTGAACCATCGGAGCCGCTACGCAGCGGCTCTTTTGTCAGTAGGGCCACATTCAGATCAGGCACGACACCGGCTTTCAGGCCTTTTTAACGCGTTTCTCCTAAATTTGGCGGACGTGTGCGCTTTTTGCGAGAGCTGATCATATTCGGGCGACACACGCACTCCGAGCCAAGGAACTTCGAGCAGTGCCCTCTCCCTACAAGAGCGAGAATCTGGCGGTGGAGCAGTCGCCAGCGCAAATGGTCGGGGGCCCCCGCCCGGCACTGGCTTCAACAATCGACCCGCTCGCGGCGACTGACGCGTTCGACCTCGTGGGAATTCTTTCCTCCGTTCAAGAGACCGCTTACCTCTGGGACATCGCATCCGATCGGATCGAGTGGGAAAGCAATGCCGCCGAAGTACTCGGCGTGAAGTCTCCGAAAGAGCTGAAGACGTCGGCAAACTTCAATTTCCTGATCGCGCCCGAGCATGTGCAGAGGCGGCAGGATGCCATCACGCAAGCAACATCACTGACGAACGGAGAGGGCGGCCACTACAGGGTGCAGTACCGCTTCTCACCGGAAGGCCGGCGCAGCGACGCGTCGCTCTGGCTCGAAGACCATGGGCGCGCATGGTTCGACGACACCGGCCATCTCGTCCGTGCACGCGGGATCGTTCGCGTGATCAACGAGCGCTACCTCGAGGAACAGAGGCTGTTATATCGCTCGGACCACGACGAACTCACCGGCCAGCTGAACCGCATCCGTCTGACCGATGCACTCGGTGCCGTCATTGCCCGCGCCGAGCGCTCTGGGCAGACGTGCGCGTTCCTCATGGTCGCCATCGACAGTCTGGCGGTGATCAACGAGACGTTCGGATTCGACATTGGCGACGAGGTGATCGGCGCCATCGCCCGGGTGATCCAGACCAGGCTGAGGGGCGGCGACACGATCGGACGCTATTCCTCGAACAAGTTCGGCGTCATTCTTAATGATTGCGGACCCGGATCGATGCGGATCGCTGCCGAGCGATTCATCAAGGGGGTACGCGAAGCAACCATCGAGACTTCGGCCTGCCCCCTGTCGGCCTCGATATCCGTTGGCGCTGTGCTCCTGCCGGATCACGCCGGGACCACGCATCTGGCCCTCAGCCGCGCGCTTCAAGCGCTCGATCAGGCACGGCATGGGCGCAACGAGGGCTTCGTGACGTTCGAGCCCAACGCCGCGATTGAATCTACCCGGAAACGCAACATCACCATCGCCGAGGACGTGATCACGGCACTCGACGAGAAGCGCATGCTGATTGCGCTACAGCCGATCGTGTCGACCAAAACCGGAAAGCCCGATCTTTTCGAGTGCCTGCTGCGCATGCAGCGACCAGATGGAACGCTGGTGTCGGCGGGCGATTTCATCACCGTGGCCGAGCAGCTCGGGCTCTCGCGACTGATCGATCGGCGAACGCTGGAGCTGTCGATCGACGTCCTGAAGGAGCATCCCGAGTTTCATTTGTCCGTGAACGTTTCAGGCCTCACGGCAAGCGATCACGAATGGCTCGTGACGCTGCATCGGCTGACCGGCGGGCGGCGCGCACTCACGGAACGGCTTACGATCGAAATCACAGAGACGGCTGCCATCCACGATCTCGACCTGACGATCAATTTCGTCGACACCTTGAAGGAGCTCGGCTGCAAGGTCGCGATCGACGACTTCGGGGCCGGTTACACGTCCTTCAAGAACCTCAAGGTGCTCGACGTCGATATGGTCAAGATCGACGGCTCCTTCGTGAAAAACCTTTTGGCTGAGCCGACGAACCGGGTTTTCATCAAGACTTTGGTGGAGATCGCCCAGACATTTGGGCTCGACACGGTGGCCGAGTGGGTCGCGGACGAGGAGACGGCCAAGATCTGCGCGGACTGCGGCATCACGCACATGCAGGGTTTTCTGTTCGGTCAGCCGCTTATGGGCGACGCACTTCGCCAAGGAGCGCCGATCGTCTCGCGTACCGTCGTCTGAAGCGAACTGAAGGTCGCGGGTTGACTTTCTCGTGCCGTCCCGCCTTCGATGCGGGCAACAGCATCGAACGCCCGCGAGAGCCCCATGCCCCTCAGAATTGCCTGCCAGATGGACCCGATCGAAAAAATCGACGTCAAGGGTGATTCCACGTTCGCCATGCTGCTCGAGGCGCAGCGGCGGGGGCATGAGCTGTTCTATTACATGCCGCAGCACCTTGCGCTCGATGGAAAGCATCTCGTTGCCAGAGGACAAACACTGGCGGTGGAGGACAACGAGGGCGCCCATTACAGGCTCTCGGATCGGCGCCGGATCGATCTGGCCGAGTGGGACGTGGTACTGCTGCGGCAGGATCCGCCCTTCGACATGGCGTATATCACGACCACGCACCTTCTCGAGCGCATTCATCCGAAGACACTGGTGGTGAACGACCCCGCCCACGTGCGGAATGCGCCCGAAAAGGTTTGGGTGCTCGAGTTCCAGGATCTCATGCCACCCACGATGGTGACGCGAAACCTGGAGGACGTGCGGGATTTCCAGACAATCCACAAGGACATCATTATCAAGCCGCTCTACGGCAACGGCGGCGCGAGTGTATTCCGTATTCAGCCGGGCGATTCCAATGTGAACTCGCTCGTGGAACTGTTTCAGACCGTCTTCCGCGAGCCGTTCATGGTGCAGCAGTACCGTCCCGAGGTGCGCGGAGGCGACAAAAGGATCATTCTCGTCGACGGCGAAGTTGCCGGCGCCATCAACCGTGTGCCGGCCGAGGGCGAGACGCGCTCGAACATGCATGTGGGGGGAACTCCGACGCCGACCGATCTCACCCCGCGCGACTTGGAGATCTGCGCACGGCTTGGACCGCATCTCAAGGAACGCGGCCTGATCTTCGTCGGCATCGACGTGATCGGTCCCTATCTAACGGAAATCAATGTCACTTCGCCGACCGGCATCCGTCAGGTGAAGGCGTTCGGCGGCAACGATATCGCGGCGATGATCTGGGATGCGATCGAGGCCAAGCGTGCCAACGGCGCCTAGCCAGGCCCCTGATTTCGGCCCGCGCATCGTTAACCATTCTTAACCATCACGGGTTTTATCCACAAGTTCTTCCGGCTAGCGAGCCTCTTGGCCCTTTGCGGCCACGGGGAAATGCGGGGTGCCGACGGCGCCCCCTTCAGCCAGAAGGATGCGCTCCGATGCCTGGACTTTGTCCGCGCGCGCTCGCGCTTGCCGTAGCATTTGGCGCTGTCGGCACACTCACGTTGCTTCCAGACGAGCTCGATGCATCTTCGTCGTGCCTGCCGTCGTCGCTCAAGTCGCGTCTGGCGCAGGTCAGCAAGAAGTTCGGCCACGTGTCGGTCATCTCGACCTATCGACGCGGTGCACGCATGCCAAACGGCAGGCGGAGCTTCCATGCCTCCTGCCAAGCGGTCGACTTCCAGCCCCCGCGCGGCAAGTACTCGCAGGTGGCGAGCTGGCTGAAGGCAAATCACGGTGGCGGAGTCGGAACGTATAGTTGCGGCATGCACCACATCCACATCGACTCCGGCCCGCGTGTGCGCTTCCATCATTGCCAGAGCGCAATGGTAATCGAAGAGATGGATGGTGAGGCACTCCGTGCCGCCAAGTCGCAATGGGCCAGCCGTTCGGGCCAAGGTGCCTGGCCGCTCGTACTGCCGGAGAACGCGGGCAAGCAGCCGCTCTGACGATAGACATTCAAGCCTTGCGCCTGCAGCGAGCCAAGGGGCAAGTGGCCGCCCCTTGGCATCTTGCCGTTAATGGCAGCAGCCACGTACGATCACCAGGCGATTTCCAGGATTTCACGCACATCGGCAGCCGTTTTGATGGGGCGCGGGTTGATCCTGACCGGCTTGTAGACCAGCGCGCGCTCGGCGATTTCATCCAGCCGGTCACGGGTGATGCCCACCTCCTGCAGAGATGTCGGCTGGCCCAGACCCGCGATCAATTCCTTGACGAGTTCGCCCGCCGGCCGGTCGGGAGAGCCCATAGCTTCGGAAAGCGCCTTTTGGCGGTCGCTGTTGACGGCGGCATTCCATTTCAGGACCGCTGGCAGCATCACACAGGACGTGTGTCCATGCGGAACGCCAAAGGTTGCGCCGAGCGCGTAGCCGATGCCGTGGCTGGCGCCCGAGCCCACGCCCGAGACCGACGCCGCGATGGCCTGCCACATGCCGAATTGGGCTTCCATGCGGGCCGTCAAGTCGGCCGGGTCGCGTTTGATCGCCGGCAGCGACCGATGCAGCAGGCGAAGTCCCTGCAGCGACGCGGCCTCGGTCGCAAGGTTCGCCGCCGGGTTGCAGTAGCTCTCGACCGAATGGTCGACCGCTCGGATGCCGGTCGCAAACAACAGCCAGGGCGGTGTATCGAGCGTCGCGGCCGGATCGAGAATGACGGTGCGGGGCGCGAAGAGCCTGTGCAAGAAGGACTGCTTGGTGCTGGTGGCTGAAAGTGTAATGCCGGCCGTCGAGGTGAATTCGGATGCCGAGAAGGTGGTCGACACCGCAAGCATGCGGATTGGGTCGGCAGGGGCGACGACACGGCGGCCTTCGGCGCCGTCGATGCCGGCCCGGTAGGGCTCCATGCCCTTAATCGTCTCGATATTCATCCAAAGGCACATCAGCATGGCCTTGGTGGCGTCGATCGTCGAGCCGCCGCCGATGGCGACCAGCAGATCAGCCTTCGCGGCGCGGGCTTTCGCGGCGCCGGCAAGAACATCCTCGCGAGGGCTATGCGAGGAAATCTCGGCATGCGTGCCGACGTGCATGGCGCCCAGCGCACGCTCGACCCGCTGCAACGGGCCATTCTCGAGCCGTGCCAGCGATCGGGTCGAGGTCAGGAACACCCGGCTGACCCCATAGCGCTTTGCCTCCGCGATGATGGCCTGATCGAGAGGTTCGCCGAAAACGATGCGCTCGCTCGCTGCGATGTTGAAATGGCCAGGCGAAATGGGACTTGGCATCGTACGCTCCAGGTCGGCTTGTTCGAGATGGTTCAGCCTAGCCGCCGGCGCCTGCCGGCGCCACCGGCCGCGGGGCGTGGCGGCGCGCGGGGCCCGTGGCTGCCCATCGGCGGATGATCGACACGAGCCTCGGGCCTGACGCTCCACACCTTGGCGAGCCAGCTTGACACCGCCGTGCCGGTGCAGTCCCCTTTGCCATCACCACGATCCACACGACAAGCAATCGAACGAGGAACCGCGCCATGGGCGGGAAGTGGAACATCGCGATCGTCGGCGCGGGTGCGCTGGGCGGGCATGTGGGCGCCTATCTGACGCGAGCGGGCGAGCGAATCACATTCATCGACCCGTGGCCCGAGCACGTCGAGAAAATGCGCCGCGACGGCCTCACTTTGCGCGGGCAGACGGGCCCTGAGAACTTCACCGTGCCCGTCAAGGCCATGCACCTCACCGAGCTGCAGGCCAGCATCAAGGGCGAGCCCTTCGATCTCGCCTTCATGGCCATGAAATCCTACGACACGGTCTGGGCGACCGAGATGATCCGGCCCTATCTCGCGCCGGAGGGTTTCGTCGCATCGTTGCAGAACTCGATCAACGAGGAGCGAATTGCCTCGGTTGTCGGCTGGGGCAAGACAACGGGCGTCATCGCATCCACCATCGCGGTCGAACTGATGGAGCCCGGGCTCATCCGGCGCAATGTGGCGCTCGGCGGCGACAAGCGGTTGATCTTCCGGGTCGGCGAGCCGCATGGGCGCATTACGCCGCGGGTCGAGAAGATCGCCGACATGCTGACGTGCGTCGACAGTTCGAAGGCGACCGACAATCTGTGGGGCGAACGGTGGTCGAAGCTCGCCGTCAACGCCATGCGTAATCCTGTATCGGCGGCGACGGGACGCGGCGGCAATGCCAACGACCGGGACGACAAGACGCGGATTCTCGCCATTCGGCTTGCCGCGGAGGCGGTGAAAGTCGGCAAGGCGCACGGCTACCTGATCGAGAAAGTCTACGGCATAGCGCCGGAGCAACTGGTGGCTGCGGTCGACGGCGACAAAGCCGCAATGGCCGCCACCGAGAAGATCCTGCTCGACAACACACTGTTCCGAAATGACGACCAGCGCCCGTCAATGGGCCAGGATATCCAAAAAGGCAGGCGCACGGAGATCGACTACATCAACGGACTGGTTGCAGAGAAAGCCAACGACCTGGGCATCGCCGTGCCCGCGACCCTCGGAATCATCGATGCGGTGCGCAAGATCGAACGAGGGCAGGCGCTGCCATCACCTGAACTCGTCTACGACATATAGGCTCAATCTCATCCGAGGAGAGGTCCGATGCCCGTCAAGCCATTTGCAACCGGCCATTGCCTTTGCGGCGCCGTCCAAATCTCGATCGCCGGTCCGCCTGCAATGTCGGGCCAGTGCCATTGCAAGGACTGCCAGCGGGCATCGGGGACCGGTCATATGTCGCTCGCCTTCTTCAAGCGCGAAGATATCGAAATCAGGGGCGAGACTGCCAGCTTCGCCGTGCGAGCGGACAGCGGGAACACCAACACGCGCCATTTCTGCCCCAAGTGCGGCGGTCGCATCGGCGGTGAGAACTCAGCGAGACCCGGTGTCATGGGCATCGCCGTCGGGTCGCTGGACGACAGCTCGTGGTACAAGGCGGATCGCGTCGTCTACGTGAAGGATCAGCCCGTGTGGGACGTCACCTCGACAGACGTTCCACGCTTCGACATGATGCCGCCGGCGCCGCCGAAGTCGTGAGGCGGGCATGCTGAAGGTTTTTGGCCGTAAGAGCTCCTTCAACCTTCAGAAGGTGATGTGGCTCGTCGACGAGCTTGGCATCGCACACGAGCACATCGAGCTCGGCGGAAGTTTCGGCGGGCTGGCGGAACCGGCCTTCCTCGCCATGAACCCGCATGGCCGCGTGCCGACCATCGACGATCACGGCAACGTGGTCTGGGAATCCCACGCCATCCTGCGCTACCTCGCCGCAAAGCATGGCGGTCAATCGTGGTGGAGCGCCGACCCCGCGCAGCGTGCGCGCGTCGACCAGTGGATGGACTGGGCTCAGTGCTCGCTGCAGCCGGATTTCCTGATGGGCATTTTCTGGGGCTTCTATCGCACGCCCGAAGCGAAGCGCGACATGGCGGCCGTGAACAGGAAAGTTGAGCGCACCGCGGCGCATATGATTCACGTGGAACGCCTGCTCGACAGCCAGCCGTACCTGCTGGGTGATGCGCTTTCGCTCGCCGACATTACGATCGGCACGCATCTCTATCGATACTTCAACGTCGAGATTGCTCGCCCGCCCCTGCCCAACATCGAGCGCTGGTATCGCGCCCTGCAGGCCCGGCCTGCCTATCGTCGGCACGTGATGGTTCCGTTCGACGATCTCTACGGGCGGCTGGCATACTAGAGCGCAGCTTGCGTATTGATCGGGGCAAGGCCATAGCGCTCGCGGGCCATGCTGCAGGCGTCGTCGCCGGGCTCGCATGCGCGGCAGACCTCGGGTCGACGGTCGTAAATGGTGCAGCTCGTTGCGATGCCGACAATCCCCTGCAAGGCACGGCAGCGGTCGCCGTCGCAGCCCATGCCACACCCATCGTCGGCCACGAAAGCCGCCGGAATGCGGGCGATGGCATCGTCCGTGTCGGTCCAGAATCGTGGCCAGTCGGCGGAATAGGCGCAACATGCGCCACAGGTCTGGCAAGGCGAGGGGCTGTCCGACACCAGATCGATCTGCTCGCTCATTCGACACCTCGACGATGGTGACATCGGCTGGCGCTCGCGCGTCCGGGCTTGGCCGTTCCTACCCTCTGCCGCGCGGATGAGCCTTATCATACACCTGCAGCAGCCGCTCGCGATCGACCTCGGTGTAGATTTGCGTCGTCGAAAGGCTGGCGTGGCCGAGCAGTTCCTGAATTTGGCGAAGATCGGCTCCCGACGCCAACAGATGCGTTGCGAACGAATGGCGCAGCGCGTGGGGCGTCGCCGTCTCGGGTAGACCGAGCTCGTCGCGCATCCGGGCGATCAAGAGCTGGATGATGCGTGGCGAGAGCGGTCCTCCCTTCGCGCCGAGGAACAAGGGGCCTTCCGGGGTCAGCGCATGCGGGCAAAGCCGGCGGTAGCGCTCGATGGCGTCGATGGTGATCGGCAGCGCCGGCACCAGCCGTTGCTTGCCACCCTTGCCCTCGATCACCAGCGTGTCGCGCAGCTTTGTCGGGGCACTCTTCACGCGCAGGCCCAAGGCCTCCGAAATCCTGAGCCCCGAGCCGTAGAGCAGCAACATCACGGCGAGATCGCGGGCCGCGACCCAGTCGAGACCGGCCTCGAACGAGTCCTGCACAAGTTCGCCCGCCTTCTCGCGCGTCAGCGGCTTTGGAACGCCCCTGGGCACTTTCGGCATGGAGACCGAAAACACCGACCGCGAGGCGACAATCTCCTCCTTCTCGAGGAACCGGTAGAAGCCACGCAACGCCGACATCGCGCGCGCCAAAGATCGGCTCTCGATGCCTTCGCGGCGACGGCTCGCCATGAACCGACGGAAGCCGCGCATATCGAGCGATCCGACATCGGCGAGCGTCGCAGCGCGTCCGAGCCCGAGGTCACTCGACAGCCAGGACAGGAACTGTCGCATGTCGCGACTGTAGGCGGCGATCGTCAGATCGGAGGCGTCGCGCTCGGCGGAAAGCCGCTCGAGCCACTCGTCGACGAGGGCCGCCAGAGTCGGCGATCTGGCAGTTCGCGGCTCAGAGGGGACAGACGACATGGCGTTCCGATGGCGCTCCGGTGCCGGAGCCTCACATCATTTTACTAAACAAAACGTAAACGTGCCTCCCCACCGAAGAACGCCGATCGGCCGAACGTGCGCATGTGATTGACTTGGCGGGGGCCTTCGCGCGACCTTTACAAGGGACGCGTCAGGGCCCTCGGGCCTCAAGTCGCAAATGGAGCTGGTCGCTCGCAACACGCACGAGGGAGGTTCGGAGGATACATGTCACTCAAGGGCAAGGCCTACGTTGTCGGGGCCTGGGAGCATCCGACGCGCAAGGCGCCGGACATCTCCCTGATGCAGCTGCATGCGGAGTGTGCCAAGGGCGCGCTCGAAGATGCCGGCCTGTCGGCCAAGGATGTCGACGGTTATTTTTGCGCGGCGGGCGACACGCCCGGTCTCGGCGGCATGTCGATGGCCGAATACATGGGCCTTCGGCTGAAGCATTATGATTCCACCGACAGCGGCGGATCGTCTTACAACCTGCACGTCGGCCATGCGCTTCAGGCGATCGCCACGGGACGCTGCAATGTCGCGCTGATCACACTCGCTGGGCGTCCGCGCTCCGAAGGCATGGCGACCGGCACGGCGCCCCGCATGGGCAATCCGCAGCAGGCCGACCTGCAGTTCGAATTCCCGTATGGGCCTGCAACTGCGAACATGTACG
Organism: Hyphomicrobiaceae bacterium; assembly: GCA_050187415.1. Taxonomy (GTDB): domain Bacteria; phylum Pseudomonadota; class Alphaproteobacteria; order Rhizobiales; family Hyphomicrobiaceae. The sequence goes on from JBFWXN010000024.1 coordinate 24,793, forward strand.
CCATGGCCGCGCGCCGCCACATGCACGAGTTCGGTACCACGTCGGAGCAGCTTGCCTGGGTCAAGGTCGCTGCGTCACACCATGCGCAGCACAATCCGCACGCCATGTTGCAGAAGGTTGTCACGGTCGAAGACGTCGTCAATTCGCCGATGGTCGCCGATCCGCTGCATCGGCTCGACTGCTGCGTGATTTCGGATGGTGGCGGCGCACTCGTCATCACCAAGCCCGAGATCGCAAAGAGCCTCAAGCGTCCGCTGGTGAAGGTGATCGGCACCGGCGAAGCGAACAAGGCCCAATGGGGTGGCGCCAATCTCGATCTCACCTACTCGGCGGGCCGCGAGTCCGGCAAATCGGCATTCGAGATGGCCGGTGTCACACCGGGCGATGTCAAGTATGCCTCGATCTACGACAGCTTCACGATCACGGTGGTGATGCAGATCGAGGATCTCGGGTTCTGCAAGAAGGGCGAGGGCGGGAAGTTCGTCTCCGACGGCAACCTGATTTCGGGCGTCGGCAAACTGCCGTTCAACACCGACGGCGGCGGCCTGTGCTCGAACCACCCTGGCAACCGCGGCGGCATGACGAAAGTGATCGAAGCCGTTCGTCAGGCGCGCGGCGAAGCGCATCCCAAGGTGCAGGTGAAAGACCCGTCGATCGTTCTCGCGCACGGCACGGGCGGCTCGCTCGGCACGCGACACGTCGGCAGCACCGTCATCCTCGAGCGGGAGTGAGCATAAACCCATGAGCGAGAAAGTCTATCAGGCGGTTGGCACCACACCGGGCACCGAGCCCTACTGGGATGCGGCCAAGGACGGCAAGTTGATGGTCAAGTACTGCAAGGCCTGCAACAAGCCGCACTACTATCCGCGCGGCATCTGCCCCTTCTGCTTCTCGACCGACCTCGAGTGGAAACAGTCGAAGGGCACCGGCGAGGTCTACACCTATTCGATCATGCACGCTGGCAAGCCACCCTATGTGATCGCCTACGTGACCCTCGACGAGGGCGTGTCGATGATGACCAACATCGTCGATATGCCCTTCGACCAGGTCAAGGTCGGCCAGAAGGTGAAGGTCGTCTTCAAGGAGATGGACAACGGCGGCAAGCTGCCGTGCTTCACGGCGGCTTAGTCGGGACCGAACATTCCACGCCGACGGCAACTCCCTCCGCGAGAAGCGGGGGGAGTTTTTCGTTGACCGGAAGTGGTGAGCCGACGAGCGGTCGCACGCCTGCCTATCGCATCGGCCAGCGCTTCGGGCCGCGGCGGGGCATGGGAAGCTTGATGGCGATCGGATCGTTGCCGCGCAGCGCGAGATCGATGCCGTCCGCCGAAAGCGTCAGCGTGCCCCAAGCGCCGGCCGCTTCGCCTCCCGTCGTGAAGCTTTCCGAGAGCGATTGAATCGTGAAGTGCGGCACGCCTGCGACTTGGATGCACGTGTTCCAGTGCACATGGCCGGACAGCCAAGCGACAGGCGCGACGGTTGCATCGAGGAGGTCGAGAACCGCTTCCCGGTTCGGGTAGGTCGAGAACTCGGCCCGCCCATCGAAATAGTAGTTGCTCGCCATCGCGTGGCCGGACACCGGAACATGGCTGACGATCATGGCCGGCTGGTCGCTCATGCCGAGCGTTGTCGCCAGCCACTCGATATCGGCTTGGTCAATAGGCGCGAAGCCTCCGGGACGACGGATCTCGACTGTGGGCTGAAACACGACAAGCCGCCACGCTCCGAGGTCCCTGACATGGTGCGACGTACCGGTGCCGAGTGCAGCTTCGTTGGCGGCGCGGTCCATGAAGCACATGTCATGATTACCGAGCAGGTGCACGCGGGGCGCCGTCACGCCGGCGAATACTTCGGCAACCTCGCGCAGCAGCCGCCGGTCGGTTTGCGGGTCAATGTCGTTGATGCGGTCGCCCATGTCGAGGACGAGGTCCGGTTTCTCGGCCTCGATGGCACGCAGCGCGCCTTCGAGGAGCGAGAGCGCCTGCTCGCCGCACTTGGTCGCCGTGGGTGGGCCATGATGGACATCACCGAGAATGGCGATTTTAGCCTGCTTCACCACAGTGCTCCTGATCACGCGACTCAATCCGAAATCTTGATCCACCAGAGCGTGTGTCGCTCCATGCGGCCCTGGTAGCGGCGGAGCGGCGGACGCAACACCATGTACTCGCCTTCGAAGCTCACATCGCGAACCTGATCGGAGCCAATTCGATCCTGATCAATCGAGGTGTCGACCCGCGTGACGAGCTGCTTGCCGTCATACGTGTATCGGCCGCTGTAGAAACTTCTCTCACGCGTCTGTCCGACCGGAATCTCGGTACGCCCATCCATGATCGCACCCATCATGCGCCCGCTCGGATCGAGGACGAGCCGTCCGATGACCTGCTCGCCGCCGAACGGCGGCCGGCCCGCAGAGCCGTCCTCGGCTTCCGCTTTCGTGCGCACGAGTTTCCACGTTCCGGTTATTTTCATGTTCAGAACTTTCTTGTAAGCGATGAATTGATACAGACCCGCCGGATGGTAGACCCTGCCTGCTAGAAGACGAACTCTGGTCCTGGACGGTACTTGAACTTGTCGAGCGCGTCGGCCCTCAGCGTGAACCCGAGACCTGGGCGGTCCGGCGCATGCACGGTGCCGTCGGAGCGGATGTCGAACGGCTCGTTGAGAAGCTCCCACATCATTGGCATGTAGCCTTGCGTGACCTCCAAAATGTGGCAGTTGGGCGAGGACATCGCCGTGTGGATCGAAGCGGCGAACAGAATGCCGCTACCCCACGCATGCGGCGCAAGGCGGACGCCATAGGTCGACGTCAAAGCTGAAATGCGACGGATCTCTGTCAGGCCACCGGCGCGCGCGACGTCGGGCTGGGCAATGTCGAGCGCGCGTTTCTCGAGCAGATCCAGAAAGTCGAACCGCGTGAACTCGCGCTCCCCGGAGGCAACGGGAATGGTGGTCGCGCGACGGACTTCCGCCTGACCGGCATGGTCGTCGGGCGTCACCGGCTCCTCGAACCAGGCGATGTCGTAGGGTTCGAGGGCCTTGGCGAGCTTGATTGCGACCGCCACTTCCAGCGAGCCGTGCGCGTCGACCATCAATTCGACGCCCGGGCCCATGCCACGACGGGCTGCCTCGACACGCTTCACGCATTTGTCGATGGAAAAGCCGTCGCGGCCGACGACACGCATCTTGCACGCGGAAAACCCTTTCGCCGCATAACCGCCGAGTTCAGCTTCTGCCTCGTCGCCAGGCGCCCATCCGCCCGACGCGTAACCGCGCACGGATGTGCGCACCGCGCCCATGGCCTGGTAGAGCGGAACGCCGAGTGCCTGGGCCTTCACGTCCCAGATGGCGATGTCGACTCCGGCGATGGCCTCCATGGCCATGCCGCGACGGCGGCTTTCGTCGGCCTGCGTGACGCCACGTGCCAGCGCCGGCGCCCAGCGCGAGCCGTTGTACATCTTCTCGTAGATGAGCTCGGAGAACAGAGGGTCTTCGCCTTCGGCTTCCGGGGCAAGCTCGTGCTCGACGATGGCTTGGACGACGGGCGGCGAGCCCAGCGCCGCACCGATCCCGACGAGGCCGTTGTCGGTCTCGACGCGGATCAGCGTCGCATCGCTCTTTACCTTGGTGCCAAGGTCGGTGCGATGCTGCTTCTCCGGCGGCACGATGGCCGACATGGGGATAGCGGAAACTTTGGCGATCTTCATGGCAGCGATCCTCCGAGTGGCCGCGACGTGGCACCCGCTGTTGCGCCCGCCGTCATTCGATGAATACTATTCACGCATCCCTGCTGCCGGCAAAGAGAACGAAATGCCATTCATCGAGATCAATGGGGCGGCGTTGCGCTACGACCTGAGCGGGGCGGGCGAAAAGACACTCGTGCTCATACACGAGATGGGCGGCACGCTGGAAAGCTGGGACGACGTGCTCCCCGCGCTGGCGCAGGGTCGCCGCGTGCTGCGGTTCGATACGCGCGGGGCGGGATTGTCGGAAAAGCTCCGCGGGACAGGCGACATCGACGTCATGGCCGATGACGTGGCGGGTCTGCTCGATGCTGTCGGCGTTACCGGCAAAGTTGCCGTCGCAGGTATTGCGGTGGGTGGCGCGATCGCGATCCACTTCGCGGCGAGATATGCCGACCGCACAGCGGCGCTGATCCCGATGAGCCCCGCTGTAGGCGTCGCTTCGGAGCGAAAGGCAGCGACTGCGGCCGCAGCCGATAATCTGGAGATGAAAGGCGTCCGGGCCACCTACGACGCCAGCGCCGAAGCGACATATCCGTCCGCGATGCGGACCGACACTGCCCGCTATGAGCGCGTCCGGGCCCAAAGGCTCGGCAATGACCCCGGCAGCTACGCCGCCATCTATCGCATGCTCAACAGCATGGACCTCTCGGAGGACTATGCGAAAATCACGTGTCCAACGCTGATCATCGCCGGCCGGTATGATGGACTGAGGCCGCCGGGCATGGTCACGCCACTGGCAGAGCGTATTCAGGGCGCCAAGGTCGAGGTGCTGCCGACCGCACACTTCATGTCGCAACAAACGCCGGAGCTGGTTGCGGAGACGATGCTTCGCTTCCTGAAGGATGTCGGCTGCTGAAGGCCCACGCACAACACGATGTGGGTGCGACGCGCCCGCGATGACAGGCAAGGAAGTACGCATCACGCGTAAGGAGGAAACACGATGTCCTTTTATCGAGGCATGACTTGCGAGAACATCACGCTCAAGGGCGATAAAGGCACGCCCATTACCGCCTATGTCGCGAAGCCCGAAGGCAAGGGGCCGATGCCGGGCGTGGTCCTCATCCATCATCTTCCCGGATGGAGCGAGTTCTATATCGAGACCACGCGACGCTTCGCGCATCACGGCTACATCGCGATCTGCGCCAACCTCTACGAGCGAGCCGGCGACGGCAATCCGGACGACGTCGCAGCCAAGGTGCGTGCCGAGGGCGGCATCGCCGATTCACAAATGGTCGGCGACACGGCAGCGGCCGTCGCCTGGATGCGGTCGCAGCCGAACCTCAACGGCAAGGTGGGCCTGTTCGGCTCGTGCTCGGGTGGGCGCCATGCCTTCATCTATGCCTGTCAGAAGAAGGGCGTGGATGCCTGCGTCGAGCTGTGGGGTGGTCGCGTCGTCATGGAGGCGGCGGAGCTCAACGAGAAGACGCCGGTTGCGCCGATCGACATGACCAAGGATTTGTCGTGCCCCCTGCTCGGCATCTTCGGGAACGACGACCGCGCACCTAGCCCGGAGCAGGTCGATCAACACGAGGCGGCGCTGAAGAAGAACAACAAGAACTACGAGTTCCATCGCTATGACGGTGCCGGACACGGCATCTTCTACTGGCACCGCCCCTTGTACCGGCCGGAAGCCGCCATGGACGGTTGGGGCAAAGTCTTCTCGTTCTTCGGCAAGCATCTGGCGAAGTGAGGCCCACTCATGTGCACATCCATCGTCGAGGTCGTTCGTGCCGAAGGCATGGGCAAGCGTGGCGAGGCTTGGTTCGAGCTGAACCAGACGGTCGTCGCCTACGATCATGCAAGGCATGCGCATCTGGGTGACGTCATAACGCTGGACTTCACCAATACCGACCTGGAACCGGGGGCGCGCGCCGCGGTCGAGCTGACATTGGAGACTGCGAAGGAGCTTCGCGCCGCACTCGACCGTGCCATCGAGGCTGCCGAGTTCGAAGAGGCCGAGGTGCGCGGCAAGGGCGCCAAGCCGCAGCTCGTGCGCGTGGCCTGAGCTTGGCGTGGCGGCGACCGCGTTTTCGCCGCCGCAACCACTGGGTGCTTCTACTCGGGCCAGTAACTATGGCTCTAGGCTTTTTTCACATGGAATGACCTCGCCGCCGGCTGGGTTGCCTTTTTCGCGGCAAGCCGCACACAATGGCCGTCGATCGAAGAACCCACACCGACGCAACATGCAGAGACCCGATGGCCATCAATAAGATCGTTCAATCCCTTGCCGACGCCATGGCCGGCATCAAGGACGGCTCGACCGTACTGCTGGGCGGCTTCGGCGCCGTGGGGCAGCCGAACCAGCTCGTCGACGCGCTTACCGAACAGGGCGCCACGGACTTGACCGTCGTCGCGAACAACGCCGGCACGGGGCGCACCGGCCTCGCCGGCCTGATGGCGGCGGGCCGCGTGCGCAAGATCGTGTGCTCGTTTCCACGGTCGGCGGGATCGGTCGTGTTCGAAGAGCTGCAGGCCGCCGGCAAGCTGGAGCTTGAACTGGTGGCGCAGGGCACACTCGCAGAGCGCATGCGGGCAGGTGGTGCGGGCATTCCCGCTTTCTACACGGCCACTGCCTACGGCACGTACATCGGCGAAGGCAAGGAAGTGCGCGAGTTCAAAGGCCGCAAGTATATCATGGAGGAGGCGATCAGGGCCGATGTGGCGCTGATCGAGGCCTGGCAGGCCGATCGCTGGGGCAATCTGCGGTACCGGACCTCTGCGCGGAATTTCAATCCCGTGATGGCGACCGCAGCCGACCTCACGATCTGCCAGACCCAGCACATCGTGGAGCTCGGCGAGCTGGGGCCCGACGACGTGCACACGCCCGGCATCTACGTCGACCGCGTGGTGCACATCCCCTACGGCGATCCGCCACCCGCACAGCCCTGAGCCGGCAGCTCGCGCACCGGATACCCCCGCTTCAACCGATGGAGGACACGATGTCCGTCGCAACAACCACCACATCCGCCAAGCCATCGCCAGGTGCCGACAACGTCAAAGGTTGGGGCCGCAAAGAGATGGCCGCGCGACTCGCCCAGGACATTCCGGAAGGCTGGTACGTCAACCTCGGCATCGGCATTCCACTTATGGTGGGCGATGCCATTCCGGCTGATCGCGAGGTGGTGCTTCAGTCGGAGAACGGCATTGTCGGCATGGGGCCGTTGCAGTCGCGGGACAATCTCGACACCTGGATCGTCAACGCCGGCAAGCAGAATGTGACGCTGAAGACCGGCGCTTCCATCGTATCGCACTCGGACAGCTTCGCCATGATCCGCGGCGGACACCTCGATCTGTGCGTGCTCGGTTCCTTCGAGGTGTCGGAGAACGGCGACTTCGCCAATTGGACGACATCGTTGAAGTCGGTTCCGGCGGTCGGCGGAGCGATGGATCTCGCTGTCGGGGCCAAGCGCATCTGGCTGATCATGGAGCATACGTCGAAAGACGGTAAGCCGCGCCTGCTCGAGCGGTGCGTCATGCCATTGACAGCACCAGGCGTGGTCAAGCGCGTTTATACGAACCTCGCCGTCGTCGACATTACGCCGCGCGGGTTCGAGCTGGTCGATATGAACCCGGAGATTACCTTCGAAGCTCTACAGGCGCGGACGGGGGCCAAGCTGCACAAAGCCGCCTGATCACGGCGAGCCGAGGCGCCCACCACAATTCCTTCGCGACGTCCGCGGAATTCGACGCCAACAGGCGGCCCCAGTTGCCCAGGGCCGCCTTAATACGTCGGCCCGCCGAGAGGAGAACCGACTTCATTCAGTAACTGCTCTTGAACTCAGATTAGGCCTGAGCTTGTGCCTCGATCTGCTTGGCGCCATCGACACCAATCGAAATGGTGCGGGGTTTGAGGCGCTCAGGCACGTTGCGCACGAGATCGACGTGCAGAAGGCCATCGCTCAAATCGGCACCGGAGACTTCGACATGGTCCGCGAGTTGGAACCGGCGGTCGAAGGCGCGCTCGGCGATACCGCGATGCAGGAACTGGCGGTCCTTATCGACAGGCTTTTTCTCACCCTTGATGGTGAGGGTCTGTTCCTTCACCTCGATCTTGATCTCATCGCGGGTGAAGCCGGCGACAGCCATGGTAATCCGGTACTCGTTTTCGCCAGTCCGCTCGATGTTGTAGGGCGGATACGCAGGCGTCTCATCGTGACCGGCCACGCTGTCCATGAGCTGGGCGAGGCGGTCGAAGCCGACGGTCGAACGATACAGGGGAGCAAAGTCAAAGGGTCGCATTACACATCCTCCGTAAGAAGCGACGTGAGCATCGCCGTCCCTTGGGCCCGGCGGTCTCATGCGCACCCGTGATTGGCGTGCGCAGAGCTTGATTTGGGGCGATCAAACGCGATTTCAAGACATTTTTTTCTGAAAAATAGCTCGGCATCGCGCGATTTGACGATTGCCGGCTCAACCCGCCTCCAGCACGTCTTTCAGAGCCTGATTGTAGGCGGCGGCCTGCTCGTACATAACCCAGTGTCCGGCGTCCGGGACGGTGCGCGTTACCAGCTCGGGATGACTTTGCCGGATCACGTCATAGCGAGCTTCGACGGACGGCCAGGCGGTCTGGTCGTCACCGCCCCAGACGGCCTTCACCGGGATCTGCACGTCCGGCAAATGCTGGGCGATCTCGGGTATGCGCGCGAACGGACGCGAACGGAATCGCGCGCGCCGGATATTTTCCGACTGGAGCCAAACGGCCAGAGGATCGATGCGCGAAGGATCCTTGAACATCAGGATCTCGAGCAGTCCGCGGTGCACTTCCATGCGCTCCTCCTCGGTCATACCTTCCATCTCGCGAGGGAATTCCTTGCCCGGACCCTGCTGCAAGCCGAGCGCGGCGGCACCCGTGAGCGTGAAGTCGGCAACGTGGTCCTGGAGGTGGAGGAGCGCGTGCGTCGAGACATGGGCACCAAACGAGAATGCCACGATGTGGGCTCGCGCCTCGCGTGGGATCAACGCCTTGACGCCCAGCGCCAGGATGGTTCCGCAGTTCGATGGAATCTGGGGTACGGGCGGCATGTCGCTGTCGCCGAGACCAGGCATGTCGACGGTCCAGACCTCGTGGCTTTCCCTGAAGACCGGGATCTGCTTGATCCAGTGCGACCACGATCCCGAGCCGCCGTGCACGAAGACAATCGGGCGACCCTTGCCCTTCCCCCAACGACGCCAGACAAGGTCCCCATCGCCGCACGGCGTTGTGTGCACCTCGGCGTCGGCGAGGATCTCGGCGGAGATTTGCTCCGGCGTCAGTCCACTAGAGAGAAGATCGGCGAGCGGGTCATTTGGTGTCATGGAGAACCGTTTTGCGAGAAGGGATCTAGAGGCATTATCGGGAAAGGTGGGGGACGGGATCAAGCTTCCCGCACTGAAGCGATGGCGATAAACAGAGCGGATGGTCGTTCGCTCGTCCCTGCGCGTGTCAAGCGAGCACACAATGGAGCCGTCATGAAGCCAGTTGATCCCGCGGAAGCTTCGCCCGAGGTGAAAGCCGTTTTCGACGACATCAAAGCGACTCGGAAGGTCGAGGATCTGAACAACTTCTGGCTCTATCTCGCGAACGAGCCCCGCATGCTGAAACACACGTGGGAGAGCCTCAAAGCGATCATGGGCGCGGGCGCCCTCGATCCGCTGACCAAGGAGCTGATCTACGTCGCGGTATCGGTGACGAACAACTGCGATTACTGCATGGCCTCGCACGGAGCGGCGGCGCGCGCCAAGGGTGCAACCGAGGAGCAGATGAACGAGTTGTTCGCAGTGGTCGGTCTGGCCAACATGACGAACCGGCTCGCGAATGCCTACAAGGTGCCAGTTGACGACGCCTTCAAGACAGCCGAGTAATCCGGCTGGCTCGGAGGCGGGGAAGCTGGCCGAACGCAGAGGCGGGACGACACGAGCATCGTTCCGGCCGGGCATTTGTGCTCGCGACAAGGGTTTTGCCACGGGATTGCCGCAGCACCGGCTTAGTGAGGATAACTGACGCAACGCCGTTGACATGAAAGGCGCGCCGCGTTCCGTGCTAACGAGCATGGGAGCATGCGGCACCAGCGCGCAGCCAGGCAGACGGGTAGCATGGCGGACAACAATCAGCCGACCGAGTGGTATCTGGCGCGGGACGGCCAGCAACACGGCCCCGTGACGGATGCGGAGCTCAAGAAGATCATCGAACTCGGCTATTTGCGGCCGACCGATCTTGTTTGGCGCCAAGGGATGGCCGAATGGGCGGCAGCGGAATCCGTACTGGATTTGAGATCAGCAGCGGCGCGACCGGCACCTGCTCCCCCGAGCCCATCGCCAAGCCACGCCGGCATCAAGGCGAAGGAGGCAGGTGTCGCCGCGCAGCCGCAACAGCCGGGACCCGCCCGTTCCGAGCAACACCGTGGCTATTCGGCTCCGTCGCAAGGTGCGGCCCGCACCGCAGAGGCCGCTTTGGCGGCTCATCGCGGAACTCACGCAGAGTCCGATCGTCAAAGCTACGCAAGCTCGTCGCAACCGGCGCGAGACGCGACGCCGGCGCCGATTCGTCCTTCGCGCGGTGGATACGACGGCGGCGAGGCCGAGGCGTTCGATGACCGTCGAAGGCGCGGATTTCCGTGGCGTGCGGTTAGTGCATTGTTTTTGATAGGTATATTGGGCGCCGGCGGCTGGGGTCTCTACGCGACGGGCAAGCTGGCGCATCTGCCGTTCCTCGCGGCTCCCGCGACCTCCAATGAGGTTCCGATCGTCAATCGACCGACGGGTTCGGCGCGAGATGCCACTACCCAATCCGGAGCATCGGTTTCTTCGTCGACCGATACGGCCAACCTGCCCCAGCCCATCGAGCAGCGGCTGCAAAGCTCTCCGCTGTGGAAAGTGCTGCAGCAGAATTTCCCCGAATGGTACTCCGAACGAGTTGCCGAAATTGCAAAGCTCTCCAGTGAAAGCAAGAGCCAGCGCGAGATCGACGCCGCACTCACCAGGGCGATCGTGGAGTTGCGCCGCCGCCATCAGTCCGACGCCCTGGCAGCCAGCCCGGCGCGGCTGAAGGCCATGGCGAGCGCCTTCGTCGAGAGTCTCGGGCGTCTTGCAAAAATCAGCACGCCCGCATGCTACGGCTATATCTCGCAGGGCGAAGCGAGCCCCGCCATTGCCGACCTGACTTCGCCAGAGCAGCGCACGGCGATCGATGCCCAGCTTGCGACGATTTTCGATGCCATCGCCGAAGGTCGCCAATCACCGTCACAACGTGACCAGCCGAAGCGCGAGGACTATGATGTTCTCTCAAAGGAGCTCGGGCAACGTGGCTGGTCCGCCGCTGACCTGCAGCTCTTTACCGACGCGCGGGCGCTATCCCGAGCTGCTCCCGAAAAGGTCTGCCAAATGGTGCAGGACTGGTTTGCTGCGCAGCTCGCCGTCCCCGACGAAGCTGTGAAAATCCGTTTGCTCGGCGAGGCGCTAAGACCTGTGGTTGCCGGCTGACACCATTCGCCGCCAAGCGAACACCAAGGAGCTGCGACCAGCGGCATTGTTCAAGCCTGAAACGACCCGATAAGCAGCCCGCACGACAAAAACATCACCGAGAGAATTGCTGCCTGACGGGCGAAATACAAGTACACCTCGCGGAGGGTCGTACCGATGAGCTGTTGTGCGACGGCGGTAGGGGGACGCTCAGTCGGTTTCAACATCAGCCATAGCTCTGTCCGCCGATAGGGCTGCAAGCGCGCGAGGCCCGCCTTCAGCAGCAGCACCGTGCACGCGAGCATGGACAGATAGCCCGCGCACTTGAATGCGGTCGCAAGTTCGCCAAGCATGCCGATGAAGAACGTCAATATGGCGAGCGCCGCAAAACCGCAGCCTCGCGCCACGGTAACGTGAGCAAGGTGCTCAATTCGTTCGATCATGAAACGTCTCGGGACTGTTGAACCGATGCTGCACATTCTGCGATAGCTCGGAGACATCCGACAACGCCGAAAAATACCGCCACTGCCGCAATTCGCAGCACTGGCTGCAGGTTCCTTACTCGATATCAAAATAGCCCACGGCCCCAAGAATTCCTGGAAGTGCTGCCACAATCGTGCCCGCCAACCAAATACCGATCGAGACGGGTGAGCTCTCCGGCTGCCCCTTCACTCGTTCGTAAATGGCTGCGGGGATGCCGCCGATGACAAGCGTCATCAGCGAAATGAAAATGGAAGTCAGATAGAAAAGGACGAGCCCGCTCGAAAGGATCGATGCCACGAACGGCCGCAGTAGAAAGAAGACCGGATCGAAGAGCGGCGAAAAGTGCATTCCATTGAGGAGGGAGACGGCGGCGACCGAGACGAGCAACACGTCCCGCTGCATGATATTTTCGCGCGCTTCGAGTTCGTCCATCCGTCAGCCTCCCATCACATTTGCCCTCATTCCTGCCGCAACGCAGGTGAGGAACCAGAGCATGCGGCCCGACATCAGCCAGCAAATCGCCAGCACGACAACGAGGCCATCCGGGACGATGCGGGGCGTAATAATGCGGACGAGGCGCACGACGGGGTTCGTGACGGCGCGGAATATCGTGAGGATCACGGCGTCCGGCTTGCGGGACAGAAACAGCTCGAGCAGGTAGCGCCCGATGAGCGTGTAGATCATCGCCGCCATGAGCAGGTTCGGCACATGGAAATACCAGTGCGCGAAGAAGCTTTCGGTAGGTGTCATCGGCTGCTTTCGGAGACTTTCCGGTGAGGACTGTGCCCAATGAAAAGGCGGGGCACAAGGCCCCGCCCGATTTGCTGTAGGTCAGAGCTCAATGCCCCGCGATGGCGCCTTTTTCGCGGAGGATCGTCTCGCCGCGCGGGCGACGGGTCGCGTCGACCATGTCCTGCACCGCCTGAGACGGTGCGGTCGTGAAGAGAGACACCAGCCAAATCGTGAGGAAGCCCACCGGGAGCCCGAACAGGCCCGCCGAGATATTCTTCACACCCCACCAGTTCGCAATGCCTTGTGCGTATTTATCGAGTGCTGCGCACTTGGCCGCATCCGCAGAACATGCGGCCTGCAACTTGGCAAACTCCGCAGCTTTCGCCGGTGTTGCGTCCGACAGCCAGCCCCACGTGTCGAAGAAACTCGGAGCAAAGTACCGTGTGCCGACGAGATAGTAGAGACACACACCAAATCCGAGGATCATACCGGCAATGGCTCCCGCCGACGTAGCCCGCTTCCACCAGATGCCCAAAACGAGCGCCGGGAAAATGCCTGCTGCCGCCAGAGAGAATGCCCATGCCACCATGGACAGGATGTCTGCCGGTTTCGTCGACGCAGTTGCGGCGGCGCCCACCGCAACGAGTACCAGCAAGACGCGGGCGACGACCAGACGCGTCACAGTCGACGCGTTCGGACTGAGGATTTTGTAATAAATGTCGTGGCTGAGCGCGTTGGCGATGGCGAGCAGCAGACCGTCGGCGGTGGACAGCGCGGCGGCAAGGCCACCCGCCGCCACGAGGCCGGCGATCACGTACGGCATGCCGGCAATCTCAGGCGTCGACAACACGATCACGTCCGTGTTGATCGCAAGATCCTGCATCCGCAGAACGCCAGGATGGTTTGCGATCTTGCCGCACGCGGTAATCACGTCCTGGGCCAGCTTCACGTCGACGCCGCACACCTTGACGAGACCGAGATTGCCGTAGGTGTACATCCACTTCGGAAGGCTGGCGAGCTGGGTTCCCTGGTTGATGAGCGAATAGACTTCCAGTTTCGCGAACGCAGCATATGCAGGCGCCGTGAAGTACAGGAGGAAAATGAAGAACAGCGACCAAGCCACCGATGACCGCGCCTCACGCACCGACGGTGTCGTGAAGTAGCGCATCAGGATGTGCGGCAGAGAAGCTGTTCCCACCATCAAGCAGAGGATCAGTGCGAAATAGTTGAGTGGATTGTAGTCCGTGAAAGGTTTCACGTGCGGCTTGGCGGCGACGGCCACGCCTGCGGCATCCTTCGCCGACGCTATCAATCCCTTCGCCGCCATCTGGTGCTCGAGATTGGTGATGTCGGCAAGCGCGTGCCCGTATGTGAGCTGCGGCAGGGGTACGCCGTACTTCTTCGCCGACAGGATCACCACAGGGATGAGGTAGGCGACGATGAGCACGATGTACTGGGCGACCTGTGTCCACGTCACCGCTTTCATGCCACCCAGCATCGAGCACAGCAGAATGCCGGCGAGACCGACATAGACCGCCACGGTGAACGGGATGTCCAGGAAGCGCGAGGCAATGATACCTGTCGCATAGATCTGCGCCGTCACGTACGTGAACGAGCAACAGATCAGAACGATCACGGCAAGGAATCGCGCCAAACTTCCACCGAACCGCTCCGAGAAGAAGTCGGGCACCGTATAGGCACCGAATTTTCTCAGAAATGGCGCGATGAGAATCGCGACGAGTACGTAGCCGCCTGTCCAGCCCAGCACGAATGCGAGACCGTCATAGCCAAGCAGGAACAGCGTGCCGGCCATGCCGACGAACGACGCTCCCGACATCCAGTCGGCCCCCGTCGCCATGCCGTTATAGAAGGCAGGCACGGTGCGGCCCGCCACGTAATACTCGCCGACTTCGGACGTGCGCGACAGAATGCCGATGACCGCGTAAACCGCCAACGTCAGGAAGACGAAGCCGTAGCCGATAATGCGGTTCGGTACGCCCAGCTGCTCCAAGACTGCCAGAACGACGACAAAAGCGAAGAAGCCGCCGGTGTAAATGGCATAGATCTTACCGAGATTGTCGAGAAAGCTCCTGCCACCGATCGATTCTTTGGTCGTTGCCATTGCTTCCCCCTAGATGTCCTCGGCCTGACCTTCGTCGCGGTCGATGGCGTCCTGCCGAGCCGCGAAGGCGAACAGCATAACGACGAACGCGATCAACGAGCCTTGGGCCGCCATGTAGAAGCCGAGCGGGAAGCCAAAGAACGTAATCGTGTTCAAGCTTTCGACGAAAAAGTGCACAACGAAGCTAAACAACAGCCATAGGACGAACATCGTCCACATCAGCCCCCTGGTGCGTGACCAGTACCGATCTTCCGTGCCATCTGTCATCCTTAGGGTCCTCTCCCAAAAGCGAGGGTTCTTTGTCCCCCTGACTACTTTGGCAACCGTGACCGACAACAGGGTGTAGCGTGCCGGCCACAACAAAAACCAAGCTATCGGACTCGGATATTCTTGGCTATGGGGCTATTTGCCAGTTTCAAGAGGATGGAGTCGAGCCATTTCGCCGCATGGCTGTGCAAACGTGCGTCTTGACATGAAGCACTGCCACAGTTGATCGGTTCGCGGTCGTCCGAAGTCTCAGTCAAAATCGCGGGTCGTCTTGAGCGCATCGCCAAAAACCGACAGTCTGACCGGTCCGCCGCTGCCCTTTCGCGAGTTCGTCTCGCTTCTCGCCCTGCTGATCGCACTGACCGCGCTCTCGATCGATATCATGCTGCCGGCGCTACCCGAGATAGGCCGCAGTTTCAGCGTCGACGCGGACAACGATCGGCAAATGGTCGTCACGGGATACCTCGTGGGTCTGGCGTTCGGGCAGCTCATCTGGGGCCATCTCTCAGATTTGATCGGACGTCGCGTCCCGCTGCTGGTGGGGCTTGGCATCTACGTTGTCGGCAGCGTCATGGCCCTGTCGGCGCCGTCATTTCTGGCCCTGATCTTCGCGCGCGTTTGCCAGGGGATCGGCGGCTCCGCGGGCCGGACAATCACCACAGCCATCGTCAGAGATACGTTTTCCGGCCGCGACATGGCCCGCACCATGTCATTCGTTATGATGGTGTTCATCATCGTCCCGATGCTGGCACCGAGCGCCGGCCAGGGATTGTTGCATTTGGGCAACTGGCGGTGGGCATTCGGCGCGTTGCTTCTCGTCGGCGTCGTTGCGAGCGTCTGGGTGGCCGCTCGCCTGCCGGAAACCTGGAAGCCGGCACTGAAGGGCGCGCCGGCGCGGCTCGGCATCCGTGCCTCGCTCCATGCGGTCATGTCGAGCCCGGCGACGCGCGGCTATGGGCTCGCGGCAGGACTGATTTTCGGCTGCCTCGTCGCGTATATTTCCAGCTCTCAGCAGATCTTCGTCGACGTCTACGGATTGGGCGACCTGTTTCCCCTGGCGTTCGGCTGTATCGCGTCGTCCATGGCGATTGCCGCCTTTACGAATGCGATGCTCGTGAGACGTCTCGGCATGCGCCGCCTGTCGCACACGGCGATGATGGCATTTATCGCAACCAGCCTGGTGTTGACCGGACTTTGCCTCGTCGGACGGCCGCCGCTCGCTGTTTTGATGGCGCTTCTGGCGCTCTGCTTCTACCTGTTCTCGCTCATGCAATCGAACTTCAACACGATTGCGATGCAGCCCGTCGGCCATGTCGCGGGCATGGCGTCGTCGCTGCTCGGCGCCTTCGTGACGGGCGCAGGCGCTGTGCTCGGAACGATCATCGGACGATGCTTCGACGGAACGCCGCTGCCGCTCGCGGCAGGTTTTGCGACACTCGGCATTTGTGCTTTCCTGGTGGTGCTCTCGGTTGAGGGACCCCGCGGTCTGTTCCGCGGGGAATGAGATCGATGTCCTCGACATGGAAGGCTGCCTGCCATGAAAGCCGCTGTTCTGGGTGCTAACGGGATCGAAATCCGCGACGTCGACCGCCCGACGCCGGGTCCCGATCAGATTTTGATCAAGGTTCGCGCGGCTGGGCTCAATCGCGCCGACCTGCTCGTCGCGTCCGGGCGCATGCACGGGCCGTCGGGGGGACCAGGGACCATTCTCGGGCTCGAGTGCGCGGGCGAGGTGGCCGAGGTCGGCTCCAAGGTGACCGGGATCAAGACCGGCGACCGGGTGATGAGCTCGGCGGCGGCAAGCTATGCCGAATACGCGCTGGCCGACATGGGCCGCGTCCACCGCATTCCCGCCAACAACATGAGCTTCGAGCAGGCGGCAACACTGCCAGTCGCGCTCCAAACGATGCACAATGCGGTGGTCACGGCGGGTCGTCTGACGGCCGGCGAAGCCGTATTGATCCAGGGGGCGAGTTCGGGCGTCGGGCTGGTCGCCCAGCAAATCGCCAAAGCCAAGGGCGCCCGGCTGGTGATCGGCTCCTCGACCAATGCCGAGCGACGCGCGAGGTTGACGTCGTTCGGGGCCGACCTTGCCATCGATTCCACCGATCCGGCCTGGCACGAGACGGTGCTCGAGGCCACAGGCGGCAAGGGCGTGGATCTGATTGTCGACCAGATCTCGGGTTACGTCGCGAACCAAAACCTCAAGGCAACGGCAATCCTGGGACGCATCGTCAACGTAGGGCGCCTCGGGGGCTTTCATGGCGACTTCGACTTCGATCTGCACGCCATGCGGCGCATCGACTATATCGGCGTGACGTTCCGTACGCGGTCGATCGAGGAGGTGCGCGAGATCAATCGGCTGATGCGTGCCGACATCTGGGGCGACGTGGAGGCGGGGCGGATCGCCCTGCCGATCGACAAGACATTTCCGCTCGACGAGGCGGCCGCGGCGCTTGCCCACATGAAGGCTAACGCTCACTTCGGGAAGATCGTTCTCGTCACATAGCCGATGGGCGCTCGCGATCGCCACCGGGCTCGGCTCAGCCTGCCGAGAACGACGGTCGACAAGCGAGCCAGCTTCGTCTATCAAGCTGCCTTCGCCTTCGATCCTGAAAGGCTGAGCCCGCTTTTGGTGGGCCTGCACGAGCCGCGTCGTCGCCCGTTTATCGGTGCAGCGTCCGGCTCCTCTGCTTATGATGTCGAACCAAGGGCAATCAATATGAACATCATTCAAGAGCTCGAAAAAGAGCAGATGAAGGCCGTTCTCGCCAAGCGGGGCGTGCCGGAGTTCGGTCCCGGCGACACGCTACGCGTGATGGTCCGCGTTTCGGAGGGTGAACCGACCGTCGCCAAGGGCAGAGCACCTGCAAGGGGAGCCAAGAAGCCCGAGGTCAAGGAAACCTTTCGCCTCCAGGCCTACGAAGGCGTTTGCATCGGCCGCTCCGGCGCTGGTCTCAACGAGAGCTTTACGGTTCGCAAAATTTCCTACGGCGAGGGAGTCGAGCGCGTTTTCCCGATCTACTCGCCGTTCATCGCCGAGATCGAGGTTCTTCGCCGTGGCCGCGTGCGGCGCGCGAAGCTTTACTATCTCCGCGGCCGTCGCGGCCGGGCGGCCCGAATCCTGGAGCGAACGGACGCGCGCGCGCGACGGCTTGCGGCTGCCTGGAAAGGCTTCAAGAAGCCCAAGGGAGAGATCGACGACCTCACTAAGATCAGCGGCATCGATGCCAATCTGGCGTCGCGGCTGAACCTGCTCGGCTGCACCAAATACGAGCAGATCGCGAACTTTTCTGACGAGGACATCGCGAACCTCGACGAGGCATTGAATCTCGATGGCGCGATCGAGAGCGGCGACTGGGTGGCCCAGGCGCAACGCCTGCTGGCCGAGAGCACCGCGGGCGAAGCCACTGCCGAAGGCGATCAGGCCGCAGCCGGGTAGAGTTCAGCGCCGAGCTGCACACAATTCCAGCGCTGACGCCCGGTCACGGCCGGGCGTTCGTATTTTTCGATGCGGGCAGATTGCCGCCGGGGCGGTTTGGTCTACATTCCGTATCGAGCTTTCTCGAACACGCACGATCGGCGGTTGCCCATGTCGAACCTCGACTATCATCGTACCGTTCAGCAAAGGGAAAAGGACACTGGCGTCCCGTTGCATGGCGAAGAGGCGTTCGCGGGCATGCGAAAAGCCGGCCAGCTGGCCGCCGCCGCACTCGATTTACTGACGGAACACGTGGAGCCGGGCGTGACCACCGAGCGCCTCGATGATCTCGTCTTCGAGTTCGCAATGGATCATGGCGCGTTGCCGGCGACCCTCAATTACCGCGGCTTTACGCATTCGATCTGCACGTCCGTGAATCACGTCGTCTGTCACGGAATTCCGGGTGCCAAGCCGTTACGCGAGGGAGACATCGTCAACATCGACGTCACGCTCATCGTAGACGGCTGGCATGGTGATACGAGCCGCATGTTCGCGGTCGGAGCCGTTTCACGACGAGCCGAGCGGCTGATCGACGTGACGTTCGAAGCGCTGCACAGGGGGATCGCGGCGGTGAAGCCCGGCCGCACGACGGGCGATATCGGGGCGGCGATTCAAACGTATGCCGAAAGCGAGCGATGCAGCGTCGTGCGCGATTTCTGCGGGCACGGTCTCGGCCGCGTGTTTCATGACCGGCCCAATATCCTGCATTATGGCGAGCCAGGCGACGGCGTGGTGCTGAGGCCCGGCATGCTGTTCACGATCGAACCGATGATCAATCTCGGCAGGGCCGCGGTGAAGATCCTGCCTGATGGATGGACCGCTGTTACGCGTGATCGCGAGCTATCGGCGCAATTCGAGCACACGGTCGGCGTCACGGCCGACGGATGTGAGGTGTTCACTTATTCGCCTGGTGGCCTGCATCGGCCACCCTACGAGCACAAACGAGCTTGAGGGCAACGTCGTGGCGGGGCGGGGGGCGTCGCGAGGCAAGCTGGGCGGTGGGGTCGGCGCATCCGAGGGCAACGCGCCTCTGCAGGGCAGTTTCCTGGAACAGGGAGCCGCACGAGCCTTGCCCGACGACCGGGCAGGACACCGCGAGCGCCTGAGAAGCCGGTTTCGGTCCGCCGGGGCCGATGCCGTCGCCGACTACGAACTTATCGAAATGGTGCTGTTCCGTGTGTTTCCGCGAGGCGACACCAAACCCATCGCCAAGCGCCTGCTCGAGCGGTTTGGCTCATTTGCCGACGTCATCAACGCGCCCGCCAATCGACTGATGGAAGTGGAGGGGGTCGGCGAACGGGCGGTGGAAGAGCTGAAGCTGGTGCGGGCTGCCGCACTACGGCTGATGCGGGGCGAGATTCGCGGTCGCGCCGTTCTCGGGACTTGGAATGCGGTGCTCGATTATTGCCGCGCCGCGCAAGGCTTCGACGAACGGGAGTGTTTTCGCATCCTGTTTCTCGACAAGAAGAACCAATTGATCGCCGACGAGGTCCAGCAGGAGGGCACGGTCGACCATACGCCGGTTTATGTGCGCGAGGTGGTGAAGCGCGCGCTCGAACTTGCGTCGTCGGCTTTGATCCTGGTGCACAATCACCCGTCGGGAGACCCCACGCCATCGCGCGCCGACATCGACATGACGCGGATGATCGTCGCTGCGGCCAAGCCGCTCGGGGTCACCATCCACGATCACATCATCGTTGGCCGTACCGGTCACGCCAGCCTCAAGAGCCTGAAGCTGATGTGATCGGGTGCATGGAACACCGCAGCGGGCTTGCTCGGGCGTGCCGTTGTCGCGCTCTACCGGCGCAGCGCCTGTGTTAACGAACGCGCCTGGGATTCATGTAAAGGTCGGATTCCTGACGCTGTAACTTCGGCACGAACTTGCCGCGCGCGACCTGGTCATGCAGTCGCGCTATCTGTTTGCGGGCGCTCCTGTTGAAGGGCAGCATTCCGCAGAACATCTGCAAGACCATCACGAGACGGGCGCTCGCGTGCTCCGAGCGCACCGAGCATTTCCAGTATCCGGTGAGTGTGAACAGGCGACCGGAAATTCGAGCGACGACGTTGTCGCGTTCGTCGAAAACCGCGTAGTCGCCACCGAGATTGATGAGTGCGCGGCGCAGTTTGTAGAAGCGGGGCGTGCCTTCATCCATCAGGAAGAACCCGAAGTATTCGGGCAGCAGCGGCCACTTGTTCGCCGAGCGCTCCAAAAGCACGACGTACTCGTGGTCGCCGATATTCATAGCATAGGACACAACCGGCTCGCCTCGCGCGGCGAAGGTCTGTTGCAGTGAGCGCGCGACCATCAGATCCATGGAGGCGCGCCAATTCAGGCTCTCGTTGAAGAGCTTCATGACGAGGCGGCGCTCCATGCCGGCGCTCTTTTGCCAAAGCTCCTGGCGGTAACCGATCAGGCCGGTCCGCTCGCCGTTCTCGATAACCTCGGCGTAGATGTCCATGTCCGACGTGAACTGACGCGATTTGGCCTTGTTGCGAGCGTGCTGGTAGATACCGAACTCGACAGTGTTGAAGTCCGTCAGCCAGACGTTGACGTCGAACTGATGCCAAGCCTTGCCGGCCTTGACTTGGCGCGATGCGCGCGCGTGCCGCGAGGGCTTGGCATCGGTCGTGCCGTCGGCCGCGGCACGATCGAGGACCTCCGCGCGCGCTTCGCTCGCGGCTTCGGCTGCCGCGGCATCGGCTTCACGCGTGATGGTGTCTGGCTTTCCGCTGCCGTCGGCCATGTGTCGTCTCCATTGTCGATCAACGTCAGACGCAGGCAACACAACACAAGACGCTTGGCGCATCGTGGCGCCGAATCGATTTCGCGTGAGTTTACCAGTGGATGCCTCGGCGCGAGCGGCGCAAGCTGTGGAAAGCCCGGAACGCACCAGAAGAAGCCGCGTCCACCGGCCAACGCCAACCGTGAAGCCGCGCTCGGCGACGATCAGGTTTTGGCCAGGGCCCGGTCAAACATCGCGAGAATTTCCGCGTGCGGGTGATTGTCGTTGTAGACTGGAATTGCCTCGCGCGGATCGATCCCCGGCCCCGCCATTTCATCCGCGAGCAGTGCCAGAGGGCGGCGTTCCTCTAGCCCGAGCATTCGCGCAGCATCGACAACGGCCTGATAGGCGCAGCGGCGCATCACGTGCCGATTGAATCGTATCCAGCCATGCTGAAGCCAGGATCGACGCTCGGCAATCAAGGTGCGGGCGGTGGTGAGGACCATTCGGGACGGAGTCTGCGACATGCCTGCCTCCATAGCCTGCTGACAGATCTAAACTCCCCGACGCGATTTAGTTGTAGGTCACTCTCGACGCTTGGTCGAGACCAAACAAGAGGCAGGCCGGTCGGAAAAACGATCTCGAGCGGCCGAAGCTGTCAGGCGCGGTGTCCAAAGATTGCCGACCCGACGCGGACGTGCGTCGCGCCCAGGTTGACGGCAGTTCCGTAGTCCGCGCTCATTCCCATTGAAAGCTTCTCAAGTCCCAATTCGGCGGCGAGCTTGGCGAGCAAAGCAAAATGGACGGCCGGCTCCTCGTCTTGCGGCGGGATGCACATCAGCCCAAGGACCGGGAGCTTGAGCTCGTCGCGCGCGAGGCTCACGAGCGACCGGGTATCGCGGGGCGTGACGCCCGCCTTTTGCGGCTCGTGGCCGGTGTTGACCTCGATGAACAGCGACGGCCTGCGGCCGACTCGCTCCATCTCGGCCGCAAGGGCGATAGCGATCTTGGGGCGATCGACAGTGTGAATACAGTCGAACAATTCGACAGCTTCGCGCGCCTTGTTCGATTGAAGCGGCCCGATCAAGTGAACTTCGGTGTCCGGAAACTCGGCGCGCAGGCCGGGCCATTTCTGTTTCGTCTCCTGCACCCGGTTCTCTCCGAAAACGCGCTGGCCGGCCATCAGCACCGGACGAATGCTGTCGGCATCGAAGGTCTTCGAGACCGCTATCAAGGTCACGGCTGCCGGATCGCGGCCCGCCTCGCGGGCGGCGGCGGCGATCGCGGCACGGACAGCGGCGAGACGCTGGGTCGCGGTGTCGATGTCGAGAACGGCTTTGGTCACGGCGGGCTCGGTCGGTGGCTGCATGTCGGACAGAATAATACTGCATTTCGCCACCATGCGACCAATCCGATAAGACGAGATCGTACGGCCGTAGCATTCGCTCTGGTGACGCAGGCCCGCATACCTGCCGACGCCGCTTGTCGCCACGCGCTCTGCGGTTGTTTGCGGCAACGCTGCGTGGCAGCCTTTCAGCGGAACCGAAGCCCCGAAACCCTGACCAGCCGGTTGCGCGAGGAACGCCAATGTCTCTTTCCCGCCTTACGGATCTCTATGACGATCTGCCCATCATCGATGCCCATCATCACCTCTGGGATCTCGGCGGTGCGCTGACCTATCCATGGCATAAGAGCGCCGAGCACTCCTACATGGGGGACAACTCAGCGCTGAGCCGCACCTACATGCCACCTGAGTTCCGGCGGGACAGCGCGCTGCACAACGTGATCGCCACCGTTCACATCGAGGCGGAATGCGATCGCCGCAAGCAGGTGGCCGAGACCGAGTGGTTGACGCAGGTGGCCGCTGAGTACGGCATGCCCAATGCCATCGTCGCGCACGTTTGGGTCGACGAGCCGAACAGCGAAGAGATCCTGATGCAGCAAAAGCAGTTTCCGATGGTGCGTGGCATCCGTACCAAGCCGATCATCTCCAAGGGTCCGAACGACAGCGTGCGCGGCCAGCCGCGCAGCTTGCAGGATCCGAAATGGCGCGGCGGCCTTGCCCTGCTCGAAAAGCACGACCTATCGTGGGATCTCCGCGTGCCTTGGTGGCATCTCGAGGAAGCCGCCGACGTCGTGCGCGAGCACCCGGGGCTGCGCACCGTGCTGAACCATACGGGCTATCCGCTCGATCGGTCGCCCGAGGCCCTGAAGGTTTGGCGACGCGGCATGGAAGCGCTGGCAGCATGCCCGAACGTCGATTGCAAGATTTCCGGGCTCACGGTGCTCGGTCAGCCGTGGACGCTCGAGGCCAACAAGCCGATCATTCGCGATACGATTTCCATGTTCGGCGTCGAACGCTGCATGTTCGCGTCGAATTTCCCGGTCGATGGGCTGAAGGGGTCCTGGGATTATCTGTATTCGTGCTTCAAGAAGGCCGTCGCGGACCTGCCGCTCGCCGACCGAAAGAAGCTCTTTGCGGAGAACGCAGCGCGGGTCTACAGCATCGACATCACGTAGGCGGGCGGGTGCGGTCGAACTCGCCGCGTTCGAGCCTATCGCCGTGTAAGGACTGAAATCGCAGCGGGCAAACGATTGGCCGTTTCTTCTCGATTGAGCGGTGAAGGCGCGCTCGGACGGTGGGTACGGTCGGCATGGGCCATCCCCCTGTTCACGGCGGTGTTGGGATTGGCCGCGCGCCTCTACGGCCTCGGCGGCAAGCCGCTTTGGTATGACGAGGTGCTGACGCTCAAGCGAGCCACGCTGCCCCTTGGCGACCTGATCGCGGACTCGTTCCACAACAAGCACTATCCGCTCTACTTTCTCCTGACGAAACCGCTGGCGACAACGACCGATTGGTCGGAGGCCACGCTGCGCATTCCGGCTTGCGTATTCGGGGCCGTGAGCGTGTTGATGGCAGCACGGATTGCGCACGCGGTGGCTGGCGGGTGGGCGGCCCTTACCGCCGGCGCTTTGATGGCTCTGTCGCCGCTCGAGGTCCAGTACGGGCAGGAGGCCCGCCCATACACGCTCGCATCCGCTGCGATCCTGATCGCTACCTGGGGACTGGTACGAACGCTCGGCACGCAGGTCGCGCCCATCGGTGCGGCTCAGTCGGGACAGCGGACAGGATGGCTCGCCTACGGGCTCGGCATGGCCGTCGCTCTCAATACGATCGGAGCCGCGGCGCCTTGCTTTGTCGCGATCAACGTCAGCGTCCTGGCACTTGCAGGCTCGAAGCGCCTTCCGCCCGACTGGCCGCTGCGCACCTGGCTGCTGACCAATCTGGCGGTGCTGGTCATGTGGCTGCCCGGACTGATGGCACTGATGGTTGCCAGTTCGGGAGACGCGAGCCGCGGTCTGAACTGGGTGCCGCCCTTCACGTTGCAGCTCGCACGAACGGTTCTTGCGTCGCTCTACATGTTTCAACTCTCGGATCTGCTGACGTTCGAGCGACTGTCCGCGCCCGTACCGCTGCTCGGCTTCTCGGTCCTCGCGCTTGCTGGCGCCGGAGGCGTGCTAGCGATGCGCTCGCGGCTTGCATTCCTGCTGGTCGGGCTTGCCGTTGCGATGCCCGCGACGCTCGTGCTGATCTCGCTCGCAAAGCCGCTGTTCGTGCCTCGCTATCTGCTTTGGGGCACGGGGCCCTATTTTATTCTGGCGGGTATCGGACTTGCGTCTATCGGGCCCGTGGCGCTGAGGGCGGCGGTCGCGATTGCAGTGATGTGCGGCGCAGCCGTCTCGCTCGCTCCGTACTACGCCGTCGAGGCCAAGCCACGTTGGGACCTCGCGGCCGCGTACCTCGCGCAGCATTCGGCGCCCGGCGATGCGGGCGTCGTCAGCAGCGGTCTCGCTCGCCTGATGCTCGGCACGTACGCGGCGCGGACGCGGCGCGATGCGCTCGGCGTGCTCGAGTTGGATTCGCGGGACCAGATCATGAGCAAGTTCGCTCGTGGAGCCAACGTCTGGGTCATCTATGGCCGCGCGGGCCAAGGCGGCAACCTGATCACCCGGGAGATGTTCGCGGCCAGATGGGCCGAACTCGGGCCGCCGCGGCAGTCTGCAACATTCGGGCGTCACATCGTCATATGGAGGCACGCGCGAGACCCGGCTTCTCGGTGAGCCCTCGCGTCAGTTGACACCGACCGCTTTGCTCATGGTCGAGCCAATTTCGGCGTGAATGACCAGATCGGCGATATCGTCCTGATCGGTCGCGTCCCGGTTGACGATGGCGTACTTCGCGCCGAGGCGCTTGGCCATGACTGGAAAGCCTGCGGCCGGGTAGACCACCAGCGACGAGCCGAGCGTGATCATCAGGTCGGCCTGACGGGTGACGTCGTGAGCACGCTCCATGGCGTCCTCGGGCATGGACTGACCGAATGAGATGGTCGCCGTCTTGAGAAGACCGCCGCACGCCATGCATTTCGGCAGGGTCTCGTTGTCGGCGAAGATCTGCCTCACCCAGTCGAGCTCGTGGCGGCGTTTGCAATCGAGGCAGGCGGCGTAGGTGGTATTGCCATGCAGCTCGATCACCTTGTCGTCCGGGACGCCCGACGCCTGATGCAAACCGTCGATGTTTTGTGTGATGATGGCGAGCATCCTGCCGTCCGCGACAAGCCGGGCGAGGGCGCGGTGACCGGCGTTCGGCTCGGCCTTGCGCATGGTCTCGTCCGTGGCGAATTTGCGGCGCCAGCTCTCCCGACGCATCTCATCGGACGCGAGGAAATCCTGGAACTCGATCGGCTGATATTTGGTCCAGATACCGCCGGGCGACCGGAAATCCGGGATGCCGGACTCGGTCGAGATGCCGGCGCCCGTGAACGCCACGATACGCCGGGCCTCGCTGATCATGCGCTTCAGCTCTTCGACCTCGGACATGGCTCGCCCTCCCTCGTGCGCATCCAACCGCGGACAGGCTAACCGGAACGTCTGCCGGCGTCACGAGCACCATGGCCTGCATGACGCCGCGAATGTTCAGAATGGGCCCGGTGCGCCCGTTGATGCGCCTGCCGCCGCTGCCGCGCCTTGACCAGACCCCCTGTTCGGCCGCATTACGGCGACAAACGTCTGGATTGATGCGGAATCGCCCCATGGCTACCGAACGGTACAACGCGCCCGAGCGCGAGCGGCATTGGCAGAAGGTATGGGAGGAGAAGCAAACCTTCCTCACCAAGACGGATACGTCTCGACCGAAATGCTATGTGCTCGAGATGTTCCCGTACCCATCCGGCCGCATCCACATGGGGCATGTCCGTAACTACGCAATGGGCGACGTGCTGGCGCGATTCAAGCGCGCGAAGGGTTTCAACGTGCTGCATCCCATGGGCTGGGACGCTTTCGGCATGCCAGCCGAGAACGCGGCCATGGAACGCAAGACGCACCCCAAGGCCTGGACATACGAAAATATCGCCGCGATGAAGGGACAGCTCAAATCGATGGGTCTGTCGCTCGACTGGTCGCGCGAGGTGGCAACCTGCGATCCGTCGTACTACGTCCACCAGCAGCGCATCTTCCTCGACATGCTGGCCGACGACCTGGCCTATCGACGCAAGGCCAAGGTCAACTGGGATCCGGTCGACCAGACCGTACTGGCCAACGAGCAGGTTATCGATGGGCGCGGCTGGCGCTCCGGCGCGCTGGTCGAGCAACAGGAGCGCGAACAATGGGCGTTCCGCATCACACAATATACGCAGGACCTGCTCGACGCGCTCGGCACGCTGGAGAAATGGCCCGAGAAAGTACGCCTGATGCAGGAGAACTGGATCGGGCGGTCCGAGGGCCTGATGCTGCGCTGGCGCCTGGACCCGGCGACGGCGCCGGAGGGGCAATCCGAGCTTCAGGTTTTCACGACGCGGCCGGACACGCTGTTCGGTGCCTCGTTCATGGCGATCGCGGCCGATCATCCACTGGCGAAGGCCGCGGCGGAGAAGGACGCAAAGCTCGCAGCGTTTTGCGAGGAATGCCGGCGCATGGGTACGTCGCTGGCCGAGATCGAGCAGGCGGAAAAGATCGGTTACGATACAGGCATCAAGGCAGTGCATCCGTTCGATTCGAACTGGAGCGTACCGGTCTACGTCGCGAACTTCGTGCTGATGGACTATGGCACGGGTGCCATCTTCGGCTGCCCCGGCCACGATCAGCGCGACATCGACTTCGCCAAGAAGTACGGGCTGCCCATCATTCCCGTGGTTGCACCGAAAGATGAGCCGAAGCGCAGCCAGGCGATCGCCAAGGTGCATGAAGGCGCGGCTTATCTCGACGACGGGGAAATGGTCAATTCGCGCTTCCTGGATGGCCTGACGACAGATGCGGCCTTCGACGAGGTTGCCAGTCGCCTCGAAAAGGAAATCCTCGCCGGACAGCCGGTTGCCGAGCGGAAGGTGAACTATCGCCTGCGAGACTGGGGCATTTCACGTCAGCGGTACTGGGGCTGCCCGATCCCGGTCGTGCACTGTGACGATTGCGGCATCGTTCCTGTGCCCATAGATCAGTTGCCGGTGACGCTACCGGACGACGCGACGTTCGATCTGCCCGGCAATCCGCTCGACCGACACCCAAAGTGGAAGCACGTCGACTGTCCGAAGTGCGCCAAGCCGGCGACCCGCGAGACCGACACCATGGACACGTTCGTCGACTCGTCCTGGTACTTCGCGCGGTTCACCGCACCCGACGCGGCCACGCCGACGGATCAGGCGGCGCTCGATTACTGGATGCCGGTCGACCAGTATATCGGCGGCATCGAGCACGCCATCCTGCATCTCCTCTATTCGCGCTTCTTCTATCGCGCGATGGGGGAAACCGGCCATGGCGGCAAGCGCAACCTACGCGAGCCTTTTGCCGCTCTGTTCACGCAGGGCATGGTCGTGCACGAGACGTATCGCCGGGCCAACGTCGAGCCGCCACAGTGGCTGCTGCCGACAGAGGTGAGGATCGAGGGTGACGGCGACAAGCGGCGTGCCGTCGAACTTGCGAGCGGCGCGCCCGCCGTGATCGGCTCGATCGAGAAAATGTCGAAGTCGAAAAAGAACCTGGTCGATCCCGACGACATCATCGCGAACTTCGGCGCCGATTGCGCGCGCTGGTTCATGCTCTCGGACAGCCCACCAGAGCGTGACGTGATCTGGACCGAAGCCGGCGTCGCGAGCGCGGGTCGATTTATGCAGCGCGTGTGGCGACTGGTCGATTTCGCTGAGGAGAAAGCGGCTGCAAAGGGGGCGCCGAAACCCGGAACGTTCGGGCCCGATGCGATTGCCCTCCGGCGGGCCGCACACAAGGCGCTGGACCAGGTCGGGCGTAACATCGAGGCGCTGCGCTTCAACGTGGCCGTGGCGCAGCTTTACGAACTCTCTAATGCTCTCACGGAGGCTTTCAACAAAACGGGTGATGGGCTCGCATGGGCGCAACGCGAGGCGCTCGAGTTGCTGGTGCAAATGCTGTCGCCCATGATGCCGCACCTCGGCGAAGAGTGCTGGGCGAGGCTTGGCTACAACACCCTTCTGGCAGAACAGCCGTGGCCGGCCTTGGAGGGGGGGCTGCTCGTTGACGATACCGTCGTCATTGCCGTACAGGTCAATGGTAAACGCCGCGCTGAGCTGACCGTCAGCCGTACTGCTGGCAGTGGCGAAGTGGAGGCTGCCGCAATGGCGCTGGATTCGGTGGTTAGGGCCTTGGAAGGTCGGAAACCGAAGAAGGTGATCGTGGTGCCACAGAGGATCGTCAATGTCGTGGTGTGAACCGCGTGGCTGCAGCAGACGGCGCCCGAGACGCGGGAAAGCTGTTGGCGTGGCTGCGGGTTTGGCCCTGCTTCTGGTCGGCGGTTGCTCGGGTGGTGACGGCTTCCGCCCGATGTATGCCGCTACAGCGACGTCGCCGGGCGTACAGGAAAAGCTCGCAAAGATCGATGTCGCGCCGATTCCAAGCCGCGTCGGACAGCGGCTTCGTAACGAGTTGATCTTCGAGAAAACCGGTGGAGGGCTGCCGGAAAAGCCCGAGTATCGCCTGGAAATCGTCATTCGCGAGGCTTTGGCCTCGACGCTCGTGACATCGACCGGCGAAGCCCAGAGCCAGATTTACACACTGGACGCGAACTTCAGGCTGGTGCGCCTCAACGACAAGAAGGTCGTGTTCCAGGGCGCGAGCCATGGTCGCGCCGGGTTCGAGCGCTTCCAGCAGATCTATTCGAATGTTCGCGCGCGGGACGACGCCGAGAACCGCGCTGCGCGAACCGTTGCCGACGATATCAAGACCCGGCTCGCGGCCACGCTTTCGAGCAACCGCATTTGATATCGTCCTCAATGACGCGTAGTGGTTGAGCGGCCGGCTGCCTGGCCTGCGCATCAAGAACGCGACACGCTGATACGCATGGTTTCCATCAAGCCCGCACAGGCCAACTCATTCCTGTCGAAGCCGGATGCCAAATTCAGGGCAATCCTGTTCTATGGTCCGGACTCGGGGATGGTGGGCGAGCGAGCGCAGAAGCTTGCCGCCTTGCTCGCAGCACGAGAGCAGCCGCCCGGCGAGGTCGTCAGGCTCGACGACACCGACCTCGAAGGTAACCCCGATCGACTTTTGGTCGAACTGTTGACCGTCCCCATGTTCGGCGGCAGGAAAATCGTGCGAACCAGCACGAGCCGACGCGTCACGGCGGCGACGCTGCAGCCTCTTCTCGAAGGCGGTGAGCTGGAGGGCACGCTGATCGTCGAGGCCGGCGCTCTTCGAAACGACGACAAGCTCAAGGCAATGTTCGAGAAGAGCGCGGTCGCCGCAGCCGTTGTTTGCTATGCCGACGAGAGCACCTCTCTGGACGGCCTCGTAAGCGATGTGCTGAAGGACACGGGGCTAGAGATTGCACCGGAGGCGCGGCAGGAACTGGTCGACCGCCTCGGCGCAGATCGAGCGCTCTCGCGGTCGGAGATCGAGAAGCTCACGCTCTATGCCCATGGTAAGGGTCGTATTGCTCTCGAGGACGTGGAAGCGGTCGTAGGAGACGCGTCGGACCTTACGGTAGACCTCGTCGTAACCGCGGCCGCGACCGGCGACGTCGGCCGAGCACTCGAAGAGTGCGATCGAGCTGTCGCGAGCGGTGAGAACCCGCAGTCCGTGATGCTCGCGGCGGAGCGGCACTTTCACAGGTTGCATAAGCTGAAGACCGGCGTGGATGCGGGCCGGACTTTCGACGAGCTTGTCCGCTTCATGCGGCCGCCGCTGCCGTTCAAGGCGAAATCGGAACTGGAGAGGCAGCTACGACTCTGGTCGGCCGAGCGCGCCGGCGTGGCACTCGCCCGGATAACGGAAGCCGTTCGCCGCGCCCGCACGACCGGCGCGGACGAAGCGGTCATCGCCGAACGACTGCTGATCGAAATAGCGCGACTCGCGCGGGCCGGAACGGGCGCCGGCGCACGACGCTCTGCGCCGTAAGCGCGCTGCATCGTTCTTGCCGATGCCGCGCAAAGGCCGCACTTGTCGCCATAGCCTCCCCCCCTATACGGTGCGCCGGCAATTCACAGGGATAGATCGATCATGGCGGACAGCAGCTTCGACGTCGTCGGCATCGGCAATGCCATTGTCGATGTCATCGCGCACTGCAACGACGCATTCCTTGCCGAGCATGGTGCCATCAAGGGCCACATGCGGCTGGTCGATGCCGCGACCGTCGACTCTCTTTACAAGGCCATGGGGCGGTCGATCGAAATTTCAGGAGGATCGACCGCGAATACCATGGCGGGGCTTGCCTCGTTCGGCGGGAAGGCGGGATTCATCGGGAAGGTCGCGGACGATGAACTGGGCCACTGCTTCGCGCGCGACATCCGCGCGGCAGGCGTTGTGTTCCGCACGCCGCCGACAATGGGCGGTCAACCGACCGCTCGATCGCTGATCCTGGTGACACCGGACGGCGAGCGAACGATGAACACGTTCCTTGGCGTGAGCCCCGAGCTCAATCACGGAGAGGTCGACGCAGAATTGGTGGCCGGAGCCCGGATCGTCTACTTGGAGGGCTACTTGTTCGACCGCCCGGAAGCCAAGACCGCGTTCCGGCAGGCAGCAGGTATCGCGAAGGGCGCGGGACGCAAGGTGGCGCTGACGCTGTCGGACTCGTTCTGCGTGGAGCGTCACAGGGCAGAGTTCCTAGACCTCATTCGCGGCGACGTGGACATCCTGTTCGCCAACGAGGCGGAGATCACCTCGCTCTATCGCGTTGCAGGTTTCGATGAAGCGGCACGACAGGCGCGCACAGACTGCGAGCTTGCGGTGCTTACCCGAAGTGCCAAAGGATCGCTGATTCTGCAGGGCGAGAAAGCGGTCACGGTGGCGCCAGAGCCGGTTGCGCGGGTCGTAGACACGACCGGTGCCGGCGATCTCTATGCGGCGGGCTTCCTTTATGGCTTGACCACGGGCAAGCCTCTGGAAACGTGTGGCCGGCTCGGCAGCCTGGCGGCGTCAGAGATCATCAGTCACGTCGGTGCACGGTCCGAGACGCCGCTTGCCAAACTCGCCGCTTCAAAGGGTCTCTGAGGCAACGCGAACCCGCACGGATCAGCTCCGGGCCCGCTGTCTCCGTCGCGTCAAATTCGTCTCAACAGTACGCTCTCGACCCGATGATTGGCGCCTTTGCGAAGGATCAGACTGGCGCGCTGCCGGGTTGGCAGGATGTTTTCGGAGAGGTTCACCTTGTTGATGGTATTCCAGATTTCATAGGCTCGCTGCTCGGCCGCGTCGTCGCTGAGTTGCGCATACCGATGGAAATACGCGGCTGGATCCCGGAATGCGGTCTTCCTTAGCCGCATGAAGCGAGTGACATACCAACGTTCGATGACCGCCGGATCGGCGTCGATGTAAATCGAGAAATCGAAGAAATCGGAGACGAATGGAATTGCCTCGCCATCCCGCGGCAGGCGTGCTGGCTGCAGGACGTTGAGACCCTCCACGATCAGGATGTCCGGATGCTCGATGATCGTCTCCTGCCCCGGCACGATGTCGTAGTGGAAATGCGAATAGACGGGGGCGCTCACGCGATTGACGCCCGCCTTGATGTCACCGAGGAAATTGAGGAGCCGAGGCAGGTCAAAACTCTCGGGGAATCCCTTGCGGTGCATGATGCCGCGCGCTTCCAGCTCGGCATTCGGCAACAGGAAGCCGTCCGTCGTGATCAGATCCACTCGGGGGTGATCGGGCCAGCGCGCGAGTAGCGCCTTCAAGACGCGGGCCGTCGTGCTCTTGCCCACCGCGACCGATCCGGCGCAACCGATCACGAAGGGGACGCGGCCGTCCTTCCGGCCCAGAAAGCGCGACGTGACCGTGTGCAATTCCTGCGAGGCCGCCACATAGAGATTGAGCAGGCGCGACAGCGGAAGATAGACCTCCTCGACATCGGCCATCGACAGTTCCTCGATGATGCCGGAGAGGGATTCGAGATCGCGGGGCACGAGCGTCATCGGCGTATCGGCGCGCAGACGAGCCCATTCCTCGCGCGAGAAATGACGGTAGGGCGAATATTGCAGGGCGGCGAACTGTTCCGGTCTCATGGACTCAGACTCCAGCACCTCCTCCGACGCACGCATTCCGTTTCCAATTCCAAATGTGCGCCGATCATGCGTTCCGAGCAGCCTTTTCCTCGAGGCCCGATGTGCCACCCCTGGCGTCCAGGACAGCCAAGACGTCAGCCAGCCTGATGTCCCGCGACTCGAGCAGGACAAGCAAGTGATAGAGCAAGTCGGCTGCCTCTGCCTTGAGCGCCGTGTCGTCCTGGTGAACGGCGGCAATGACGGTCTCGACTGCTTCCTCGCCAAACTTCCTGGCACAGCGTGCCGTGCCGGCGTCGAGAAGTTGGCGAGTGTACGACTTGTCCGCCGCCGCGTGGCGCCGCGCCCGGATCGTTGCCTCTAGTCGCTGGATCGTATCGCTTGCCATAGGTTTCCTGCCTCAGCATGCCCGTCGACGGGGTATCGACACGAGGCGACCCTCATCGTCAAGTCGTAACCCGGAAAAAAGAAAAGGGCCCGCGCTGTCGGGCCCTTTTGGTTGCATATCACCTTTGGCGCGTCAGCCGCCTTCGACGCCGAGAATGCGAAGCCGCAAATAATCGAGCTGATCGAAGTTGGCGTATTTGACCTGCAGGACGCCACTTTCGCCCGGGCCACGCTTGATCTCGACCTTAAGACCTAGGCTGTCCGCGATTTCCTTTTCGAAGGCGCGGGTGTCGGCGTCCTTCTCGCGCTTGCCGCGGCCTTCGCCGGGATTTTCCAGCGCGTGGACGAGTGCCTCAACCTCGCGCACGTTCATGTCGCGGGCGACGATGCGATCGGCAAGAGTTTCAGCATCCTCGCGGCCGACGAGGGCTCGCGCATGTCCGGCGGTGAGCTTGCCCTCCCGCACGAAACCGCGAACCTTGTCAGGCAACTTCAGGAGCCGGATCGTATTCGCGACATGGCTGCGGCTCTTGCCGATCACCTCGGCCAGACGCTCCTGCGTGTAGCTGAAGCGCTCCATGAGATCGTTGTAGCCCGACGCTTCCTCGATGGCGTTGAGGTCCGCACGCTGGACATTCTCGATAATGGCGAGTTCGAGGGTCTCCTGGTCGTTCAAGTCGCGCACGATGACGGGGACGGTGTGCATTCCCGCCCGCTGGGCCGCGCGCCAGCGCCGTTCGCCAGCTACGATCTCATAGCCGCCACCGGCGTTCGGACGGACGATGATCGGCTGCACGAGGCCCTTCTGGCGGATCGATTCCGCCAGCTCGGTCAAGTCCTCCTCGTCGAAATCCTTGCGGGGGTTGAGGGTGCTGGAGCCGATCATGTCGATGGCCACGACCTTCTGCTCACCTTCGGGAGGCAGCCTCGACTGTTGCACGGTCGCGTTGCCGGTTTCCCCGATCAGCGACGCCAGACCGCGTCCGAGCCTGCTCCTTTGAACCGGCAATGGCGCCGACGACATCCCGTCTCTCCTCCCCACCCAATCATTCATCGCAAAAGTTCGCTCTGCCGGTCTACGCGGCCCGCATCTGGCGCTCGCGCGCGATCAGCTCACGGGCCAGGTCCATGTAGGCCTCCGAGCCCTTGCACTTGTGGTCGTAAACGAGAATCGGCATGCCATGCGATGGCGCCTCGGCCACCTTGATGTTGCGTGGGATGACCGTGCCGTAGACTTTCGGACCGAAGAATTCGCGAACGTTGTCGGCCACCTCGCGCGAGAACTGCATGCGCTCGTCGTGCATGGTGAGCACCACGCCCTGTATCTCCAGCGCGGGATTGAGCGTGCCGCGAACCTGTTCGATGGTCTCGGAGAGCTGCGATATACCCTCCAGCGCGAAGAACTCGGTCTGCACCGGAACCAGCACGGCATTGGCCGCGACCATGGCATTCAGCGTCAGCAGATTGAGGGACGGCGGGCAGTCGATCAGAATGTAGCTGTAGGGCCCGGTCGCCGGTGGGTTGGCCGCCAGCGCCGCGATCGCATCGCGCAGGCGGAACGGCTTCGAGTTGTCTCCCCACAGATCGGTTTCCACACCGACGAGATCCTGGTTGGCGGGCACGATGGCGAGGCCCGGCACCGAGGTGCGAAGACTTGCACCGGCAAGCGACGTGGCGCCAATCAGAACGTCGTAGGTGGTCGCGGTGCGTCGCTCCTCCGGAATGCCGACGCCGGTCGAGGCATTGCCCTGCGGGTCGAGATCGAGAATGAGCACTCGTTCGCCCACTGCCGCCAGAGCCGTACCTAGATTGATGGCCGTCGTGGTCTTGCCGACGCCACCCTTCTGATTGGCCACCGCCAATACGCGGGGCGCCGGATTGCCTGATCCTGCCACGGCCTCAGCCCTCTGATCTGACCGTTGGTGCGCGCATCACGATGATGCCCGCCTCCGCGTCGGTCCGGCTCGGTACCAACTCGTACGAGAACACAAACGAACGCTTGGCGGACTCCAGCTCGACTTGGACACCTCGCCCTTTCGGGAAGAGGCAAACGCCCTGTGGCTTCAGCAGCGGGAGCGCCAGTTCGACGAGCCTGTCCAATGGTGCCAACGCGCGAGCCGAAACAATATCAGCCGATTCAATCATACCGCGAGTCGCAGCGGTCTCGATGCGGGTACACAGGATGTCCACAGACAAGACTGCCGTAAGGTCCGTCTTGCGGACAACCTCGCCCATGAAGGCCGCCTTGCGCTGATCGCTTTCGATCAACGTGAGACGCGGTCGCGGCGAGGGGCGATCGCCGAGAAGAATGGCCACCACCAGGCCCGGTAACCCTGCGCCCGAGCCCAGATCGATCCAGCTTTCGATCGACTCCGGTGCGAGAGCCAAAAGCTGGGCGCTATCGGCGAAGTGGCGGTGCCACACGTCCGGCAGCGTCGCGGGGGAAACGAGATTGATCGTCTTCTGCCACAGCGCCAGGGTCTCGGCGTAGGTTTTCAAGCGGTCGAGCGCTGCGGGGGAAGCGCCGAAGGCGTCGGCGAAGTCGGCTGGACCGGCGATGCGTGCGGCCGCCGCGAATGTGGGCGACGGCTTGCCCTCCCGTCTCATGCGGTTCGCCGTGACTGGCGTTTGGCGTGGGCAAGCAGGAGAAATAGCGCCGCGGGCGTCATGCCATCGATGCGCGATGCTTCTGCCAGCGTTGCCGGGCGCCGGTCGGAGAGCTTCTGGCGGATTTCGGCCGAGAGGCCCGGCAGTCTCGAGATATCTAGCTCGGGCGGGATCGGGGTTGCCTCGTCGCGACGGAGGGACGCGACATCTTCACTCTGCCGCGCGACGTAGGAGGCGTAGCGCGCATCGGTTTCGAGCTGCGATGCGATCGTCGGCGCGATGTTCGCCAGATCGGGCCACACACACGCAAGACGCGACAGATCGATGCCCGGGAGTGCCAGCAGGTCGAACGCTGTTCGGCGGCGGCCGTCGCGGTTGACATCGAAGCCGTGCCGGGCCGCTTCGTTCGGCGTCAATGAGAGACTGCGAAGCTGAGCCTCACCTGCGGACAGGCGTGCGGATTTTGCAGCAAACGCCGCGGCGCGGGACGGTCCGACGCAGCCGAGATCGAGGCCGATCGGCGTCAGTCGCTGGTCGGCGTTGTCCGCGCGAAGCCGCAGGCGGAACTCCGCGCGGGACGTGAACATGCGATACGGCTCGGCGACGCCGCGCGTGACGAGGTCGTCGACCATGACACCAAGGTAGGCATCAGCGCGGGACACGACCGTTCCGACTTGACGGCCCGACGCTTTCAGCGCGGCATTGACGCCGGCGAGAATGCCCTGCGCGGCGGCTTCCTCGTAGCCTGTCGTGCCGTTGATCTGTCCAGCGAGAAAGAGACGGGGCAGACGCCGCGTCTCCAGCGTCGGGTCAAGCTCACGAGGGTCGACGTAATCGTATTCGATAGCGTATCCGGGCCGGATTACTGCAACATCCTCGAGCCCGGGAATGGTGCGCAGGAATGCGTGCTGCACGTCGGCAGGTAGCGAGGTGGAGATCCCGTTCGGGTAGACGGTGTGGTCGTCCAGGCCCTCCGGTTCCAGGAAGATCTGGTGGGTGCTGCGATCGGCAAAGCGAACGACCTTGTCCTCGATCGACGGGCAATATCGGGGTCCCGTCGAGCGGATGCGGCCGGAATACATGGCGGATCGATCGAGATTTGCGCGGATAATCGCGTGGGTCTCGGCCGTCGTACCGGTCACACCGCATTTGATTTGCGGTACGGTAATGCGCTCGGTCAGGAACGAGAACGGCACGGGCGGGTCGTCACCGGCCTGCATCTCGAGCGCCGCCCAGCGGATCGTGCGGCCGTCGAGCCGGGCGGGCGTCCCCGTCTTGAGGCGTCCGAGACGAAATCCCAGCGTCTCTATGCGCTCGGCTAATGCAACGGCCGGCGCCTCGCCTGCCCGACCGGCGGGAATTTGCTGCTCGCCCAAATGAATGAGCCCCCGCAGGAACGTGCCCGTCGTCAAGACCACCGCACCGGCACGCACCTCGCGGCCATCTGCGAGACGCACGCCGGAAAGCTCGCCCGAATCGACGAGGAGATCCTCGACGCCGCCTTCGATCACGGCAAGGTTGGGCGTCCCACGGATGGCGGCCTGCATGGCGCGGCGATAGAGCTTGCGGTCCGCCTGGGCGCGGGGGCCTTGGACGGCGGCACCCTTGGAGCGGTTCAGTAGTCTAAAATGGATTCCAGCCGCGTCGGCGACTCGCCCCATCAGGCCATCGAGAGCGTCGACCTCCCGGACGAGGTGCCCCTTGCCGAGGCCCCCGATTGCGGGATTGCAGGACATTTCGCCGATCTTTTCGAACGCATGCGTGACGAGTGCAGTGCGCGCGCCCATACGGGCTGACGCGGCGGCAGCCTCGGCGCCAGCATGACCGCCTCCGACAACGACTACATCGAAATGGTGATCGCCAGCGAGATGGCAGGAATGGTCCGTCATGCACGGGCTTTTAGCGGACCAAGCGCCGAAACGCATCCACGAGTTCGCGGCGGCGGCATCTTTTTACCAGAGTATGTTTCACGTGAATCAATGGTTACCAGGCCATTTATGCACAAGATGTTTCACGTGAATCATCGGTTTCACACAGAATCCACGACTGCGACTCGATGCTCAGCTCTAGGACTCTTGACGTTTCACGTGAAACATGTCCTTGGAATCAAAAGTTATTTCCCAATGCAGAAACGACCGAAGATTTCGCCAAGCACGTCTTCAGCGTCGATTCGGCCGGTAATCCGGCCAAGAGCGTCAGCGGCGATGCGCAGATCTTCTGCGACCAGTTCCGGCTCGGTCTGGGTGGGATCGAGGCTGTCTGCAAGCGATGCGGTGCAGAGTGAAAGCGCGCGGCGATGGCGTTCCTGCGTCGGGAGCGCGCCGGCGACCGCGCCAGAGAACCGCGATTCAAGCTCGGCTTCGAACCGTGCCACCAGGGCCGATATGCCCTCTCCCGTCAGTGCCGATACGGGAACCAGGGTCTCGGGGGCCGTGCCTATTGGCGGTCGAGGCAGGGAAAATCCCGTCAGGTCGCACTTATTCACCACGTAAAGGATGGCGCCGGCCATGAGATCGGGCGCCGGCCAGACCGGGGCCTGGATGTCGACAAGCCAAACGATCAAGTCCGCATCGCGGGCCCGCGCCCGGGTGCGGCGCATGCCTTCCTGTTCGATGGCGCCTCCGTCGGCGCGAAGTCCCGCCGTGTCCGCGACGAAGACCGCATAGCCGCCCAGATCCAGCCGAACTTCGATAATGTCGCGCGTCGTCCCCGGTTCGGCCGAGACGATGGCCACGTCCCGGCGGGCGAGGACGTTCATCAAGCTCGATTTTCCGACGTTCGGGGCTCCGGCGAGCACGATCCGGAAGCCGTCCCGCACGATCTCGCCCTGGTGCGCGCTGGAGCGAGCCTGCTCGATCTCCTCGAGCAGGGCCGCCGCGATACCTCGCGCCTCGAGCAGGGCATCGGCCGCGACATCGGACTCGTCCGAGAAATCGATCGCTGCTTCGGTCAAGGCTCGGGCCTCGACCATGCGTCGGCGCCAGCCGTCGCACAATCTCGCGAAGGCGCCGCCCGCCTGCGCCAGCGCCTGCCGGCGTTGGGCATCGGTCTCGGCGTCAATTAGATCGGCGAGGCCCTCGGCGGCGGTCAGATCAATCTTGCCATTCAGAAAAGCCCGGCGGGCAAACTCTCCCGGCTCGGCCAATCGGCAACCGGAAATCGCCTCTAGTGCCCTGAAGACGCTGCGAACGACCGCTGGGCTGCCGTGGAGCTGCAACTCTGCGATATCTTCGCCCGTTTCGCTGGTGGGTCCCGCAAAGAACAGCACAAGGGCAGCGTCGAGAAGTTCGCCGGTCGCCGGATGGACGATCTTGCGAAATGCGGCACGACGTGGCGGAGGGCATGGCGCGGCCATACGCTCAAGTACGCTGCGCGCGGCGGGCCCGGAAATGCGTATAACGGCGACGCCAGCTCGGCCTTGGCCGCTTGAAAGAGCATAAATCGTCGACGGATCTGGCGTGGCGGAGGGCATGGTGGTCTCGCGGGTATTCGGAGGCGGAACTCCTCACTTACGAGCTCTGTGCATAGATGGCGGCGTTCAAGATGACTAGCGGTGCCCACTTGATCGCGGGTTCGCAACCGGCTCAAATTATCTGATGCGCAGATCTGCTCCCTTCCGCTTCGGCTCCATGCACGCCAGACCGCCCCATGCCGAGCCGGGCCAGCGGATCGGCCTTCTCGGCGGCTCGTTCAATCCTCCACACGCGGCCCATCGGCTGATCACCGAGATCGCACTCAGCCGACTCGCGCTGGACCGCGTCTGGTGGGTGGTCACACCCGGCAATCCGCTCAAAAACCGGTCTGAACTGCTGCCGCTTGCAGAGCGCGTCGATCTGGCCAGGACGCTGATGGACGATCCGCGCGTGGTCGTGACCGACTTCGAGAAGAATCTCGGCTCGCCATTCACTGCGGCGACGCTCGCCTATCTGGAGCTGCGCTTTCGGGGCGTGCACTTCGTGTGGGTCATGGGGGGTGATTGCCTCGCTGATTTCCATCGATGGCAGCACTGGCGGGAGATTTTCGAGACCATTCCCATCGCCGTGGTCGATCGGCCGGGATGGAGACTACCGGCCTTGGCGTCGCGGGCCGGGCGGGCCTTCGCAAGCCGTCGCCTGCCGGAATCGCTAGCTTCCCACCTGGCAACGACGCACCCTCCTGCGTGGGTGTATGTCACCGGCCCAACGCTGCAATTGTCATCGACGGAGATCCGCTATCGCGCCATGCAACAACGCATGTCGCGCAACCGGCCGGCAACGATGGATCGCGGTAACACTTGAAAGCTGCGGCAAGGTCGTCATATGATTCGTGTAGGTGGGTGCCTCCACCACTGATAGGCTGCGTCCGATGGTCGGGCCGGCCCTCAGCAGATCAACCCACCGGACTTTCTCCGACGGGATTGGATGCGAAACAGGATACTCAACCGAAGATGAGAACCGCCACAGGCGCAGCCCGCGAGGGCGTGCCTCCCGCCGAGGTTTTGTCGAACGCAAGAACCTCGGAAGACCTGCTCAAGCGAATCCTCGCTTGGCTGGATGACGCCAAGGCCGAGAACATCGTCACCATCGATCTGAAGGACAAGTCCTCGATTGGTGATTTCATGGTCATCGCATCTGGGCGCTCAGACCGGCATGTCGGCGCGGTCGCAGATCAACTCCAGCGCAAGCTGAAAGAGGAAGGCCACGGTAGGGTCCGCGCCGAAGGCATGCCTCAGTGCGACTGGGTGCTGATCGACACCGGCGACATCATCGTGCATCTGTTCCGCCCCGAGGTCCGGGAATTCTACAACCTCGAGAAGATGTGGTCGGCGGATCGCACCGGGGACGTCACGGCCCACTGAGGGCCGAACGTCACGATCCGCACATCGCGCCGGCACCATGGGCCCCGAACCTGCGGCCGGCCTTTACACTGCCGCTGCGTTCTCCGCCATCTGTCGGGAGGGTTTTTGTGCGGCTGCACCTGATCGCGATCGGTCGGCTCAAGGATGGCGGCGAGCGGGTGCTCGTCGACCGGTACGTGAGCCGAATGGCTGGGGCGCGGGGACAGGGCCTCGGACCGATTATTGAAAAGGAGCTATCGGAATCGCGGCTGGGTTCGGCGTCCGAACGACAGGACGACGAGGCGAAGCGCTTACTCAAGGCGGCTGGGACGTGCGATAGCCTGGTGGCCCTTGACGAACGGGGACAATCGCTTACGAGCGAGCGTTTCGCCGCTTGGCTGAGACAGCGTCGAGACTCAGGAGTGCGCGAGATAGGGTTCCTTGTCGGGGGTGCCGATGGCCACGCTTCGGTCGTCGGCGAGAGTGCCGATCTGCGACTTTCGCTCGGACAGATGACGCTACCGCACGGGTTGGCGCGGGCTGTTCTCGCGGAGCAACTCTATCGGGCATCCACGATACTCGCCGGTCATCCCTATCATCGCGCCTGAGAAAGCGCGACGGGGACCTTGTCCGGGCGCTCGCGTCACCAATTCCGTTTGACTTCGGCACCCCTCGAGATGATAAGAGGCCATCTCGCGCGGCAGGACAACTGCCGTGCTCAAATTCGCTGTCCGAGGCCTCCTGCAGCGGTGCTGGCTCGTCCTGAAACCGCCGCAACAAAGTCCGCCAACCGTATTTTTGGCCCTGGCGGCGCCGAAGGGCGCGTACAACACGATGGAGATCGACATGTACGCCGTCATAAAGACCGGCGGTAAGCAATATCGCGTTGCTACCAACGATACGCTGATTATCGAGAAGCTGGCCGGAGATCCGGGCTCCAAGGTGGAGTTCGCGGAAGTGCTCATGGTCGGTGGTGGCGATGCCCCTAAATTCGGCAAGCCGCTCATCGACGGCGCGAAGGTCCTGGCCGAGGTGGTCGAGCACGGTCGTGCGAAGAAGGTGATCGCCTTCAAGAAGCGCCGGCGGAAGAACTCTCGGCGCAAGCGTGGCCATCGTCAGCACCAGACGACGGTGAGGATCACGGAGATCGTCGGCGCTTGAGATCTGCGGATCGCAACGGAGGCTCGTGCCTCTGATCCGCCTCGGCCGACACTGGATCCGACACCCCCGGCCCATGGGCTCGGGACGAAACAAACAAGGGAATTGGACTATGGCACACAAGAAGGCAGGCGGCTCATCCCGCAACGGCCGCGACACAGCCGGTCGGCGCCTCGGCATCAAGAAATTCGGTGGCGAAGCGGTTGTCCCGGGCAACATCATTGCCCGCCAGCGCGGCACCAAGTGGCATCCCGGTACTGGCGTGGGAATGGGTCGGGACCACACCATCTATGCCGTTGTCGAAGGCAGCGTCGAGTTCCAGAAGAAGCGCAAAGAGCGCACATTCATCTCGGTGAAGCCAAGCAAGCTCGAAGCCGCCGAGTAGTCGGATCTCGTTCGTTCAGGGGGTCCGGTACAAGCCGAGCCCGTCGGTATTCCCCGGGGAAGGCGTTGCGTGCCTTCCCCTTTGTCGTTTGAAACTGCGAAATTCTTCACAATTACCTGCCCTATGATCGGCCGGGACGTGTCCGAATGTCCGATTGCCGGCAAGTCGGCGGTGCAGGTGCGAGAGCAGATCGAACGCTTCGGCCATGCAGATGTCGTCGGCGTGTTAGAGCCCAAAAGCA
>JBFWXN010000025.1:0-62709 GCA_050187415.1 Hyphomicrobiaceae bacterium
CGAACACAAGGCAGCCAACATCGAGAAATTCCATCGGGAGACCGACCTCGACTACGAACCGGCCAATATCATCGTCGGGAAGGGCGGCAAGCACGTCCTCTTCACCGCGTTGATGGCGACGGTCGAGGCTGGCGTCGAAGTGATCATTCCGGCGCCCTACTGGATCTCCTATCCCGAAATCGTGGTGCTTGCGGGTGGCGCCCCTCGTTTCGTCGCCTGCGATGAAAAGACGTCATTCAAGCTGACGCCCGACGCACTCGTGGCAGCGATAACGCCCATGACACGGTGGGTTATTCTCAATTCACCCTCAAATCCTTCGGGAGCGACTTATTCGGCGGCCGAGCTTGCGGCCCTCGGAGAGGTGCTGCTGAGGCATCCACATGTCTCGATCATCACCGACGACATGTACGAGCACATTCTTTTCGACGGTCGAAAATTCGCGACAATCGCCGCGGTCGTTCCCGAGCTCAAGTCCCGAACTTTGACGCTCAACGGAGTTTCGAAAACCTACGCCATGACCGGGTGGCGTCTCGGCTACGCTGGAGGACCGCCCCCACTCATTCGCGAAATGATCAAGATGCTTTCACAGAGTACGGCGGCACCGTCGGCGATCAGTCAAGCGGCGTCAGTTGCCGCACTCGTGGGGCCACAGGACCACGTATCAACGGCCAATCGCTCTTTCGAACGTCGGCGCGATCTCGTGGTTTCGATGCTCAACCAGACTCGGGGGCTATCCTGTCGAAGCCCGGAGGGCGCCTTTTACGCACTTCCGAATTGCTCCCAACTGATCGGCAGGACGACGCCCGAGGGCAAGAGACTCGAATCAGACGAGGATGTGGTCCTCTATCTGCTCGACAACGGCGTGGCGGTCGTCCACGGCGCGGCCTACGGGCTGTCACCGCATTTCCGAATATCGTTCGCGACATCGACAGAACTGCTGAACGAAGCCTGCCACCGCATTCAACGCGCGTGCGCCGACTTGCGATGACCAAATGTTGCTCCGTCGTCGAGGCGATCGATGTGCACCCGGGATCTTGACCCGCGTTGATGATGCCTCGCCCGGCTAAGCTTTGCGCTTCTTGCGGGCGGCGTAGCGGGCGTCGCGGGCGGCTTTCTGCTCGGCAAGGAGCGCGACAATTTTGTCTGCTTCCTCGCGCTTCTTGCGCTCGGCCTCCGCCAGCTCGGCGGCTTGCTCGGCCGCGAGGCGCTCGGCCTCGGCCTGGGCGGCGGCTTCCTTCTCGGCGCGCCGACGCTCGCGCTCGGCCCGGTTCGCTGCGAGCAATGCCGACTTGGCGGCACGCTGGGCTACGACTTCAGGGTCATCGGGCCGGGGAGCGGCCCGCATCTTTTCGACAAGAGCCTGCTTCGCCTTAGTGGAGTTTTGCAGCCGGTCGGTAAAACCTTTGCCTTTGAAATCGCGCATGCTGTCCTGTGAATGATAGGGTCGAGTACGGCCTGCGCCTTGCGCAGATTCCGCTCGTCACCCTTGTGTGCTCGATTGAGCGCTTCCTATAGCAGGCTCGGGAAACGGTGTCAGCACCCCCAGATGTGATGCGGGCAAAATGAAATCCCGTCGCCAGCCGGTCACCCTCGGGTGCCGCGATGGAGAGCACAATGCCGGGCGTGCATCGGATCCCGCCGCTATCGTTCCGATATAGGCAGTTCGTCGATGGTCAGCAACCCCGGCCGTTCCGTCTCTGCTGACGATCCTGCTCTATGGCTGCCAGCAAACTTGTCCCCGCCCCTGCTCCATTCGCCTAATCTCTCGTCGTCCGCTTCGACGAAGGGCTTCGGGACTCGAGCTGGGAGACTTGGGAGAGGCGGGCGCGCGTCGGATAGACGTAGGCGATACTCAGCCATCGCCGGAGGATGCCGCCGTTGCCAGACGTCTCCATCGGACCTCGGCAACACCGTAACGGCCGCCGCTCGAAAGAGGATGCGGGGCGAGTCGTTCGCGGGGCTTCGGATACCCCCGCGGTATCCGTGCAGCGGCGCCGGTCGTCCGAAAAGGGGGACCACCCCCGTCACGCGCAACGGAGCGACGGGGTCGCATCCCCAACTCAATTTGTAACGACCGAGGCCTCGCCGCTCCGTGCCCTTTGTTCGGCGGTCGGACATTACCAACTAAGTTGCATCTACTCGCTTCGGATGCCCACACAGCATCCGCGCTCGTTCATGGCGCTTCGGATGCCCACTCAGCATCCGCGCTCGTTCGTGGCGCTTCGGATGCCCACTCAGCATCCGCGCTCGTTCGTGGCGCTTCGGATGCCCACTCAGCATCCGCGCTCGTTCATGGCGCTTCGGATGCCCACTCAGCATCCGCGCTCGTTCGTGGCGCTTCGGATGCCCACTCAGCATCCGCGCTAGAAGTTCTGGCGCAGGTAGACGC
Organism: Hyphomicrobiaceae bacterium; assembly: GCA_050187415.1. GTDB lineage: Bacteria > Pseudomonadota > Alphaproteobacteria > Rhizobiales > Hyphomicrobiaceae. Next base: position 2,390 of record JBFWXN010000025.1, read on the forward strand.
CGACGTGCGGGAAACCGGCGCTCTCGCTGCGACCGTCAACCCCGGCGTAGCGTCCTTTCGCCTCGGTGGCAGTAAAGCCGCCTTCGACGCCGATCACCATGCCTTTCATCGGATTGAACCCAATGCCCGCCTGCAGAACCGCGCCGCGCACATCCACCTCGAAATCCAAGCCCGGCAACGCGGCGACGTTTGGATCAAGATGGGGGATGACCTCCTCCGGTGCCGAGTGCATGCCTACACTGAAAACCGATGCGTTAAAGTTCAGCTTCACACGCGGGGCGAGCATGTGCTCGTAGGACGCCAACGCGGACCAGCCTTCGGAGCGATGCGTCGCGCCGTCGCTGCCGGCCACGTAGTCGGTCGCGAAGAACGGGATGCCGAGATACGCGATGGCGCCGGTCGCATGCGCGACGCTCAAGCCGAAGCGGCCGAGCAGACCTTCGGCGGAGGGCCCGACAATCTCGTCCCATTTGACGCGCGTCTGCAGTCCGGCCGACACCGCCCAGCCGTTGACGCTCCGAGACGGCCCACCTGTAAAATCGCTGATCACACGGTCGTCAGCGTGATGGATGGCACCCGACAGGTGGAACAGAGACGTCTGCGTGGCCAGACGCGTCATGGCGACGTAATCCGGCGTGTTGGACGCGACCGGCCTCGACAACACACCCTCGCCGACCCGACGGCGGTCAGGGTCCTCGGCCGAAACGCTTACCGACATGTTCCGTGTGATCGTGTGCGTGAACGACGCGGCCATGGTCGTGACGATCGACGTGTATCCCGGCGTGATCACGCTCGGCAGGCGATTGAACCCGAACAACGACGGTTGAATGCCGACCTTGAGACCGTTCCATTGAAACCAAGCTTCTTCCAGGGCACCGAGATAATAGGATTCGTCGATCTTCCGGAGCTCGACCAGGACATCACCGCTATCGACGTCGTAGCGCGAGCGCGCATCGGCCGTGACTCGGACGAACGCGCGCATCATGCCGGCATCCGTATCGCCACGAAGCATCAGGTGAGCGGATGCGATCGTGCCTACGACGGGGTATCTCGTCTTCTTGCCCACGTCCTCGGAGTGATAATAGACGATCGGAACGCCGGCACCTTTCGCGAACAGTGTGGGTATGCGCTGCCCGATCAGCGTAATATCGCTACTGGTGAACTCCTTAGCGGCCTGAACGATAATTCCGCCGCCGACAAAGGCGCAAAGTCCGGATTCTCCGACGGGAGAATAACTCGGACCATAACTCCGGCACTTTTCCACATCGCCCTTGGTCTGCAAGGTGTGCCCGGACGCGTCAGGCGTTGGTTGCAATGACGATTGCGCGCGGAGTTGCCCCCCGCTACTGCCGAGCGCCAGCAGGCCGATAAGCACCGTTGCGCGGCTGCGAGCGAAGCGATGCCTCGCCGAAAGTGGTCGAGTCATGTGTCAAGGTCCCCCTGGACCAAATTCGGATTTCACTCAGCCGACGCGTTCCGGCGGTTGACCTGTCGGCCATTCGCCCTTCGACGCGCACATTTGTTCTTTGGCTCAGCGCGCCCGTCCAAAGCGACTGAACCAGGTATGGTTCGAGTCGGTGAGAGTGGCGATACTGAACCCTCCGGTCATGAAATAAGAAAGATATCCTTCGTCGATCTGGCGGGCCCAATATGTCGTGGGCAAATCGGTATATCCGGAAAACCCATTTCGCCCGCTCTGACCGACAGAGCTTATTGTATTCCATCCGGTTTGATAGATGACCGAGGTGTTACGATAGCCATTTTGTTTGACCCACATTTGCGCGTCGTCTCGACCGGTCAATTGAACCGACGAGATGCCGTTGATGGTACCGCGTTGCGTGACCGAGACATGAGAGGGCGTATCCAGCGTATTCACGATAATCGCGTAGTTCAGCCACGCATTTTGATCGATCGTGGACGGCTCGGCACGCGCGCCGGCCGATAGGCAGATCAAGAGAAGGGCGCTGACAGCCACGTGTCGCATCGGGAGTCCTCGTACGGTTTCTCTACGGCAGGCATAGCTACGGCGACCGTCCGAGGCAGCAGCCCGGGCGAACGTTGTTTGAGGGTGGCTCGTGTCTGGGTCACACGGGGTGGGCGTCGGTTGACGCCGATGCGAAAAAGAGAGGGCGAAATGACGGAGCGTAATGCCCCGTCATTTCTCATGCGATCAGGGGATCGGAGTGTACGAGATGGCGAAATCACCATCGATGTAGGATCCGATCGGATCGTACGCACGCACATCACCGCCGCGCGAGGCGTCGATATACGGCATGACGAATGCGCCGCTGTCGATCCGGACAAGAGGATCATTCCGCGGCGACTCGATCGTCGCGCGCTCTCCCTGCGCTACCTGGGAGAAAGCGAAGGCGCCGGCGGTCTGCGTGACGGTGGCCGAATTCACGACGCCGCCCCGCGATGCAAGCTGGGCGAATGCGGGAGTAGAGGCAGCGCAAATCACAACTGCTAAGAGAAGTTTTTTCATCGAGTCGCTCATCCAATGAAGAAGTGGGGCTCCGTCCCGCCCCGAGGTACACACGCTCAAGTAGAATATTGATTCGACTGCAACCCGTCCATTGCCCGCAATGGTTGTCCTCAGTTCGGATGTATTTATGTCACGTGCGATGGTCGTGCCCGCGGGCGAGGCCCTGACCGCTACGCCAAACGCCGCGGGAACCCGTCTTCGCACCACGCCGCGTTAACGGGTGAACCGTGGGGAGGATGCAACGGGTGCGGCTGGAGCGATCGGCCCGTTACGGTCTCCTGCGCCCGCGCTCCCCGGGCACCATCGACGACGTCCTTCGCCGCTCGCCGCACGTCAGACGGACAGCCAGCCGCCGTCCATGGCGATGGGTTGGCCGGTCATCTCGCTGGCGGCGTCCGAACAGAGGAACACGATCAGGTCGGCGATCTTCTCCGGCGGAACGAAGCGGCCCGAAGGCTGGCGCGTCTTGAGGAATTCGCGCGCCGCCTCGTCCCAAGAGAGACCGTCGCGTGACATGCGCTCGCGCACCTGCCGCTCGGCGTGCGGCGTCATCACCGAGCCCGGAGCGATCGAATTGCAGGTGATGTTGTCGGCCATCGCCTCGAGTGCGACGGCGCGCGTCAGGCCGACAAGGCCGTGCTTGGACGAGACGTAGTCGCCTCGTCCGACGGTGCCCGTGAGGCCCCAGCTCGACGCGAGGTTGACGATGCGGCCCCACTTGCGCGCGCGCATGCCCGGAAGCGCCAGCTTGATCAGGCGGAAGGGCGCCGTGAGGTTGATGGCGAGGGCTCGCTCCCACGCGTCGTCGGGCATGTCGTCGATCAGGTGGAAATTGCGCGTCGCCGCGTTATTGACGAGGATCTCGAGCGGGCCGAGTTGGCTTTCGGTCGCTTCGAAAAGCGCGCGCAGCGCTCCGGCATCGGCGAGATCGGCGCCGTGAAAGGCGATCGGCGCATGTGCGACCGCCTCCACCTGTGCGCGCCGAGCCTCACATTCGTCCGGCGTGCCAAGGCCCGTGAGCATGACCTTGCAGCCCTGCCGCGCGAGTGCCTTGGCGATCTCGATGCCGATGCCGCCGGTGGCTCCGGTGACGAGCGCGGTCTTGCCGGCGATGGCGGAATCGATGGTGAGCGGCGGAATGGACATGCGGCGTCGGTCCTCTGGGTCGTTTCCCCGAATTGCTCGGGCGCGGCATTGTGCGAGCGGCGCGAGAGACGCGTCAACCCGGGACGCCGAAGGGGACCGCTGCTGGCTGGCGCGCCGATTGGCGCCGTCAGGTCTTCGGGCGAAGGTAATGTTTCTCGTCGGCCATCCAGCCGACACCTAACGGAACGGTGTAGTAAAGCTCGGCAATCATCTCCTTGAAGCGCCAGCGTCCATCGACGCGGACATAGACGTCATCGTAACGGCCGGCGACCAGCCAGCTTACGCCGTAACGGCCGTAGCGGGCCTCGAGGTAGGACGTGCCCGTGCCGCGGTCGCCGTCGACCTTGACGTCGTGGCTATGGATGTACTGCTTGATGAAGAAGCGCTCGCGCTCGCCCATGCCGCGAAAGCCCTTGTCGATGGCGTCTCGGCCCTCATAGGTCGCGAGATAGCCGAGCACCACCTTCGCGTCGGCGGTGAACAACTCGACGATGTCGGCATAGCGGCCATCGTTGAGCCCAGCATGGTAGGCGTTGCGGAGCGCGCGGATGTCCTCGATGTCCTCGAGGCGGCGGATGCGGGCTTCTAGTGCGGCCAAGTCGGACATGAGCAGCTCCCTCGACTGTCGTTCGGAGGCAGTCTGCAATGCAGGCCGCATTGTGTCAGCCGAGACGTGAGATCGGCGTCATGGCGCGTCGACCAGACTGGCGATCAGCGCGCCCTGATTGACCTGCGCACCCTCCTTCGCCGCGACCTTGGCGATGGTGCCGTCGCGCCCGGCGTGGAGCACGTGCTCCATCTTCATGGCCTCGACCACGGCCACGCGCTCGCCCTTGGCCACGGGTTGGCCTTCGGCGACGAAGATGCGAGCGACCTTGCCGTTGATCGGCGCGCGGATCGTGCTGCCGTCGTTGCCGTCGTCCTCCGAGATAGCGTCGTAGGTGGGACGCGCGATCCGATACTCGCGCAAGTCGTGATGCAGGAGACCAGCGGGGTGGTAGAGCTCCGGCCACGCCTTGCCCTCGGCGGCGCCATACCTGACGAGCAGCCCGCCATCGCGCCGCTCGGTCTCGATCGATTTCACCTCACCGTCGATGGCAAGCTTGAGCGTTTCTTTGCGGACTGCCCCCAATTGAAAGCCGTCCTGCAGGCTCCATGGGCCTTGCATACCGGTTGGGGAAATCGACGTCACCTCGGAGTTAAGGAACGCGAGAATTCCCCGCGCAACGGCCTCGTCCGCGCGGGGTACTTTGGTCAAACGATCGATGTCGCGGCCGATGAGGCCGGTATCCATGACGCCTTGGCGAACGCTCGGGTGAGCAAGCAGGGCATCGAGGAACGACGCGTTGGTTTGCAGCCCCCAGAGAGTTCCACCGCGCAGCGCGGTGCGCATAGCATCGATCGTGTCGCCTCGGGTCGGCCGGGCCTCGATGATCTTGGCCACCATAGAGTCGTAGAATGGCGAGACCACGCTGCCATCCTCGACGCCACTTTCGATGCGGGTCGTGCCACCGGACGCGTAGGTGAACTGCTCGATGCGTCCCACACTCGGCAGAAAGCCCTTCGCCGGGTCCTCGGCGCACAAACGCGCCTCGATGGCGTGGCCGCTCATCTCGATCTCGCTTTGTGCCAGCGGAAGCGTCTCGCCCGACGCGACGCGCAACTGCCACTCGACGAGATCGAGACCGGTGATTTCCTCCGTCACCGGGTGCTCGACCTGGAGGCGCGTGTTCATCTCGATGAAGTACCACTTGGCGTCCGGTCCGAGGCCACCGCCCTCGACCAGAAATTCGACGGTGCCAGCGCCCTCATAGCCGACGGCCTTGGCGAGCTTGACGGCGGCGCCGCACATCATCTCGCGCAAGCCATCGCTCATGCCGGGCGCGGGGGCTTCCTCGATCACCTTCTGATTGCGGCGCTGAAGCGTGCAGTCGCGCTCGAACATGTGGACGACGTTACCGTGCGCGTCGCCGAACACCTGCACCTCGATGTGTCGTGGGCGCTCGACCACCTTCTCGATCAGGACGCGGCGATCGCCGAAAGCGCTTTCGGCCTCGCGCTGTGCGGAGGCGAGCAACTCGGGCAGATCGGCTTCCGACGCGACGAGGCGCATGCCACGCCCGCCGCCGCCGGACACCGCCTTGATCATGACCGGATAGCCGATTTTCCTCGCCTCGGCGGCCAATGACGATGCGTCCTGTTTCCCGCCCTGATAGCCGGGCACGACGGGCACGCCGGCCTTGATCGCCACGTCCTTGGCCGCGGCCTTGCCGCCGAGCGCGCGCATCGCCTCGGGGGGCGGGCCGATGAACGTGATGCCCGCCTTGCCGACCGCCTCGGCGAAATCGGCGTTCTCAGCCAGGAAGCCATAACCCGGATGAATGCCGTCGGCACCGGTCGCCTTGGCCGCCGCGATGATCTTGTCGCCGCGCAGATAGCTCTCGGTTGCCGGCGACGGCCCGATATGCACCGCCTCGTCGGCCTCCCCGGCGTGCAGCGCACGGGCGTCGGCATCCGAGTAGACCGCAACTGTCGCAATACCCAACCGGCGCGCGGTTCGGATGATGCGCCGGGCAATCTCGCCGCGATTGGCGATCAGAATTTTCTTCAGCATGCGTGGGACCGGGGGCTGTGGCGCGGATCTTGGGGCACGGATGGGGCGCACTGTCCATTATTCCGGCAGAAAGTGCAAAGGTGCGTCTCGCCCGCTGCTGCCCGTGCCATTGAATTGGCGACCGCTGTTGCACAACCCCGGCATTCAGGGTCTCATGGCGAAAGACGAACGCCGATCAACAGCGCGCATCAATGGGGAGACGGCCATGCTCGACATCATCATTCGCGGCGGTGACGTGGTGACCCCGCAAGGTGTCGTCACAGGAGACGTTGCGGTCAAGGGCGAGACCATTGCCGCCGTCACCGCACCCGGCGTGCTCGCCGATGCTGCCCGCGTCATCGATGCAACGGGCAAGATCGTGATGCCGGGTGGCGTCGATCCGCACGTCCACATGGCGCATCCGTTCCGGATTCCGACGGGTGAGGAGCTGCTGACGCGGGGCCCTGACCACGTCGGCATGGCGGCTCTCTACGGGGGGACGACCACTCTGATCGACTTCGCCTATGTGGATTCGAACGGCCATGTTCGCGACGCCATCGAGTCGCGCAACGCGCAGTTCAAAGGCGCCGCGTGCGATTACGCCTACCACCTGATGCTGCAATCGGAGCCCGCCCATACGCTGATGAGCGAACTCGCCGAGGCGATCCAGGCGGGCTACCCAACGGTCAAGATTTTCATGACCAACATCTGGCCGCACCGTCAGGGGAGGATGGTCGATCTCGGCGACATGTGGGAGGTGTTCAAGGTTCTGGCCCACGAAGGCGGCCTCGGCGTGATCCACGCGGAGGACAACGACCTCGTCATGCACATGTATCAGAAGTTGATCCGGGAAGGACGAACGGGCTTCGAGAACATGGCCGAGGTGCACAGCCAGCTCTCCGAGGATATTTCGTTCCGGCGCGTGATCCGACTGGCGGAGAGCGTACCGGGCTGTGGGCTTTATATGATGCACGTTTCGGCCGCGACCGGTGTCGCCGCCATTCGCGAGGCGCGAGGCAAGGGGCTGCCGATCTACGGCGAGAGCCTGCACCAATACATGCTCTACACGCAGGACGACTATAAACGCCCGAACGGTCAGATCTACCACACCTACCCTTCGCTCAAATCGCAGGCCGACCAGGATCAGCTTTGGGCGGGCACCCGTGACGGTTCGATCAACTGCGTGGCGACGGACGACCTGTGCTGCACGCTGAAGGAAAAGACGTTCGGAGTGCGCATCGACGACACGACGGGCGGAAATTCGGGCGTCGAGCCGCGGCTTGCGGTGATGTACACGCAGATGGTGGTGAAGCGCGGCTACTCGCTCAATCAGTACGTCGATCTTGTCGCGACCAATGCCGCGAAGGTGATGGGACTGTATCCACGCAAGGGGTGCATCGCAGCCGGCAGCGATGCCGACATCACCATTCTCGATCCCGACCGACGCGGCGAGATCAAGGCCGCCGAGCTGCACCAGACCGACTATACGCCTTGGGAGGGCCACGACATTTATGCCTGGCCCGTGCTCACAATGCTGCGCGGCCGAGTGATGGTCGAGGGCGGCAAATATCTCGGCAAGCCGGGCGATGGAGCCTATTTGAAGCGCAAGATCCCGAGAGACGTTCTGAACGGGCCCGCACTCTGACGAGGCGGGCGGCGGCGATGGAACGATCGCAGACGACCGATGCTCATGTGCTCGGCCTGATCCGCGCCAGCCTCGCCGCTTGGCAAATCGGGGCGACCATCGAGACCGACCCCGACGGTCGCTGGCTGATTGCGGCGGACGATGGGAGAGCCACCAGAGTTGGCCGCGCCCCGGCCGGCATTCCGTTCCGCTGGATGGTCGTCGCTGCCGATGGGCGCGAGCGGCCGGCATCGTCCGTCGCGGGGCTGCTCCGTGTGTTACGCTCGACGCTCGATCCCGCTTGGCGGCCCGGACGCGCGCGGATCGTCCCGCTCACGCTGCCGACGGCGTCACAATGATCCCGGTGACGGTGCTGACCGGCTTCCTCGGCAGCGGCAAGACGACACTCCTCGCGCGCTTGCTCCGGTCGCCGGACTTCGCGCGCACGGCCGTGATCATCAACGAATTCGGCGAGGTCGGGATCGACCACGACCTGGTGGCGGCGAGCGAGGAAAGCTTCGTCGCGCTCGAGACGGGGTGCATCTGCTGCATGGTGCGCGGCGATCTCGAAGCGACGCTCGCGGATCTCGTCGCACGGCGCCTCGCGGGCGATCTGCCCCCGTTCGAGCGTATCGTGATCGAGACCAGCGGACTTGCCGATCCGGCCCCGGTGCTGAATGCCGTAATGGCCGAGACCGGTCGCGGCGCAGGCATCGTGCTCGAGGGCGTGGTCGCGACGGTCGATGCGGTCATGGGACTGGAAACACTGAGGCGCGAACCGCAGGCGGTGCGTCAGGTCGCGATCGCCGACAGGCTGATCGTAACCAAGCTCGACCTTACACCCGGTGGACTTGATCCGAGGCTCGGTGCGCGACTTGCCGAGCTCAATGCCTCGGCAGACCGGAGGCATGCGGTGCACGGGGATATTGCCCCTGTGGCGCTGCTTGACGACGGCCGCCCAGGGACTATCGGCGAAACCCTTGCTACCACCGTCGAGGCCGCCGGCGCGACGGACCATGCCGCCGACATCGCGTGCGTGACGATGCGGCGAACCAAGCCTCTGCCGGCGCTCGTGCTACCGCTGTTTCTCGAAGCGCTCGCCGATCACGTCGGCGCCGACCTGCTACGGCTCAAGGGATTGGTGCACGTCGCGGAGGCGCCTGCCCGGCCTGCCGTCATCCACGGGGTGCAGCACCTCTTCCATGAACCCGAGTGGCTCGACGAGTGGCCTTCCGACGACCGCAGCACGCGCCTGGTGCTGATCGGGCGGGGCCTTTCGCAACTCTGGATAGCGTCGCTGCTGGAGGCACTCGTGGCGGAAGTCGAGGAAGTCGGCGCGCGTCCGAGCCGGTGACGAGCCCGCGGCGCCGTGCCAATAAGGCGCAAAAAAGACGTAAAGAGAATTTTACGCGAGGCCCATCTGTTTTTTGCGCAGCGTTTATGGCTAAGCTTTTCGGCCGGTAGATTGCCGGTCACCATGGAGCGAGACTGACGATGACTCTCGTGAAAACGTTCGTTTTAGCCTGCGCGCTTTCTATTCCGGTGACAATGACCCAGATCGCGGTGCAGGACGCCCCGGCTCAGGCCGCCACCAAAAAGAAGGCGAAAACGGCCAAAGCCTCGAAGAAAAAGGTCAAGAAAGTCGCTTCGAAATCCTGTGGCGAGTACAAGTTCTTGAAAGGCGGCAAGTGTCAGGATGCCCGTGCGAAAGCAGGGTCCAGCAGCTAACCGATTCGCGAAAGGCGGGCTTCGTTAGCCCGCTTTTCGATCCAACGCTGTTTTACGCGGCGCGCGACCGGCGGCGCCGCCGACGTCAGGCTCGAACGTCGCGCCAGCGTTTGCGGCTTTCGGAGGACCAGACGTCTTTCGGGGCGTAATACTCGGGCACGGCGCGTGCACCGGCCGGCAGTACGACCCACGGCTGCTTCGAGGCCGTGTAGATGTGGATGTCCGGCGGCAGCCGGTCGGGATCGTCGAGCGTGCCGACCCTGACGAAGCGAACCCTGTCGCCGGCGCCTGCGTAGTTGCTCCAGACCGCGCCCCGGCAGGTGGGGCAACGCGCGATGATCTGGCCCTTGCCGCTGGCCGAGGGAACTCGGACAAGCTCGGGCTCGAGCTGCAAATGCAGAACCCGATCGGCTTCGATGACTGCGTTCAAGGCGAACGCCGTTCCGGTTTCCCTCTGGCACCACCGACAATGGCAGCAATGGACGATCATCGGCCCGCTGGTCAGGCGATAGCGAACAGCGCCGCACGTGCAGCCACCTTCCATGGGACATCTCCTCGATAGACTTGGCTTGCCTTTCGCCACGGTTTACAGCAGCCGTGACCGCCAAATCGCCTTTCCTATGGGTTAATGTCAGGGCATCGTTGTATCTCCGCTGCAGTGGATAAGTCGATGGCGCAGGCGAAACGATCCCGTCGGCGACGGTTTTGGCTCAGCCCGACCGTTCCGCTCCAGAGACCTTTCCCAGATGTGGTGCTCAAGCGAGAGGATGCCGCCTGTGGCTTCGATCCTGAAAAAGCTCGTCGCGGTCGTGCTGCTCGGGAGCCTGATCGGCGTCGTCGCCTATGCCATGGTGAAGCCGCCGACGGCGCCCCAGACGCGAGACCGGCCAAGCCGGGGCTCGGCCAGTGCCGGAAGCGCAGGTCCGTCGGTACCCGTACTTGCGGTCCGGACCGAGCGTCAGGACGTGCCGGTCTTGCTTGAAGCCGTCGGAACGGTGCGCCCCCTCAACACCGTGACCATCAAGCCGCAGGTCGATGGCCGGCTGCTCCGGGTTGCTTTCGGGGAAGGCCAGGACGTGAAGGCTGGTGACCTGCTCGCCGAGATCGACCCCGCCACCTACAAGGCCGCCCTCGATCAGGCGATCGCAAAGCGCGAGATCACGGCGACGCAACTCGCCAACGCGCGGCGAGACTACGATCGCATGGCGAAGATCCCGGGCGTCATGGCCCAGAAGACCATGGACACGCAGGCCGCGCAGGTGGAGCAGTTCGACGCCCAGCTCAAGGCCGACGACGCGACCATCGCCAGCGCACGTACGGTGCTCGGCTACACGCGCATCACATCGCCCATCAACGGTCGAACCGGACTGCGTCTGATCGACGAGGGCAATCTGGTGCGGTCGGGCGATGCCGGGCTCGTGACCATTACCGAGGTCGATCCGATCGCGGTTCTGTTCGCGTTGCCACAGCAGCACCTCAAGGAGGTGCAGAAGGCCGAGGCAAAGGGCAAGGTCATCGTCGAGGCGCTCGATACCAACGGACAAAGCGCAATCGCGACGGGCGAGCTCGAGGTGATCGACAACCAGATCGATTCCACGACCGGCACGATCCGCATGAAGGCGCGCTTTGCGAATGCACAACGTCAGTTGTGGCCGGGCCAGTTCGTCAACGTGCGCATCCGTGTCGATACACTGGAGAATGTGGTCGCGGTGCCAAACGTCGCCATCCAGCGTGGGCCGGCGGGAACCTTCGTCTGGGTCGTCGGAGATCGCAATGCGGCGACCATTCGGCCGGTCGAGACCGGTCTCGCCACAGAAAGGCTGGCGGTGGTGACCAAAGGGCTCGACGTGGGCGACCAGGTGGTCACGACGGGCTTTGCGCGGATTTCAGAAGGCGCACGACTTGCCGTACAGGACGCGCCGGTTTCGGCGCCCCTGGGGTTCGCGCCGCCGCCTCGGGCCAGGAAGGGCAAGGGCGGGCGGCATGGCAAACCTGACGAGACCGGTGGGGATGGCGGCAAGCAGCACCGCGAACGCGGGAGCCGCAAAAACCGCCCAACCGCCGAGGGACAGGCTCCGGCGCCCGCGGCCAACGCCACCATAATAATCCCGCAGCCAGGCCCTACCGAGCGCGGAAGGCCGAGCGCCACACCATGAGCGTCTCGACCCCTTTTATCGTACGCCCGATCGCGACCCTGTTGCTGACGGTCGCGATCGTGCTGGGAGGCGTACTCGGCTACCAGGCGCTGCCCATTGCCTCGCTGCCGCAGGTCGAATTTCCGACGATACAGGTGACGACCGAGTTGCCGGGCGCCAGCCCCGAGACAATGGCCAATCTCGTGACGGCTCCGCTCGAGCGGCAGCTCGGCCAGATCTCGTCGCTGGAAGTGATGACGTCGTCGTCGTCGCTCGGCATCAGCCAGATCACGCTGCAGTTCCGGCTGGGGCGCGATATCGATGCAGCCGGGCAGGACGTGCAGTCGGCGATCAATGCGGCCGCGTCGACGCTACCGCGCAACCTCCCCTACCCGCCGACGTTCGCCAAGGTGAACCCCGCGGACGCGCCGATCGCGACGCTGGCGCTGACATCCGACACGCACCCGTTGCGTGTGCTCTCGGACATTGCCGATACCCTCATCGCGCAACGGCTCGCGTCGGTTTCGGGTGTCGGGCGGGTCTCGGTCGAGGGCGGCGTAAAGCCTGCCGTGCGCATCCAGGCCGACCTGTCGCGGCTCGGCGGCTATGGTCTGTCGATGGCGGATTTGAGAACGGCCATCGTCGCCGCGAATGTGTCGGGGCCGAAAGGCTCCCTCGATGGCGCGATGCAATCCTACACGATTGCGGCCAACGACCAGATCTCGAACGCAGAGCAATACCGCTCGGTCATTGTGGCATGGCGCAACGGCGCTCCGATCCGCCTCGCGGATGTCGCCGAGGTGACGGATGGCCTGGAAAACAGCAAGGTCGGTGGCTGGTATCAAGGCCAGACCGCCGTCGTCATCAACGTCCTGCGCCAACCGGGCGCCAACGTCATCGCGGCGGTCGATCGCCTGATGGCCGAGTTGCCGCGGCTCGAACGGGGGATGCCCGAAGGCGTCACTCTGTCGGTGGTTCACGACCGCACCCAGACGATCCGCGCCTCGGTCCACGACGTGCAATTCACGCTCGTGCTCGCGGTCGGCTTGGTGGTGCTCGTGGTGCTGCTGTTTCTCAAGTCGGCGAGCGCCACGCTGATCGCGGGCATCGGGCTGCCGGTGTCGATCGTGGCGACGTTCGGCGTGATGTGGTTCCTGGGATTCAGCCTCGACAATCTGTCGCTGATGGCGCTGACCATCGGTACCGGCTTCATCGTCGACGATGCGATCGTGATGATCGAGAACGTCGTCAGGCACATGGAAGAGGGCGAGACGCCGTTCGCGGCGGCGGTGAAGGGGGCTTCGGAGATCGGCTTCACGGTGATCTCGCTCACCATGTCGCTGCTCGCGGTGTTCATCCCCCTGTTGTTCATGACGGGCCTCGTCGGCCGCATGTTCCGCGAGTTCGCGCTGACGCTGTCGGTCGCAGTGGTGGTCTCGGCCATCGTCTCGCTGACGCTCATTCCGATGCTGTGCGCGCGACTGCTGCGGCCGCACGCGGCGAAAGCCCCGGTCCGGAAAGGCCCGATCGGACACGTCGATCACCAAATCGTCAGCGGGTACATGCGCAGCCTCCGCTTCGTCGTCGCGCATGAGCGCACCACGCTGCTCGTGACGGCCGCCACGGTCGCGGTGACCCTCCTGATGTACGTCGGCATGCCGAAGGGTTTCCTTCCGGTTCAGGATACGGGCCTCATCACTGCGAGCTACGAGGCGGCACCTTCCACCTCCTTCGACGCCATGGCGCGCACGCAAGGTGCGCTCGCGGCGGCAATCGAAAAGGACCCGGACGTCGCCGGCGTCGTTTCGATCCTGGGTGTAGGCGATCTCAATCCGACGCCGAACTCGGGCTATCTGAAGATCACGCTCAAGCCACGCGACCGGCGGCACGCGACGGCGACCCAGATCATCAAGCGCCTGGAGGAGACGTCGCGCACGGTGGGCGGCTTCAAGGTGACGTTCCGACCGGTGCAAGAGGTGCAGATCGCGACGCGGACCGCACGCGCGCTCTATCAATACACTCTCAGCGGCTCGAACAGGGCCGAGGTGGTGCGCGCAGCCGAACTCCTTGTTGGCAAGCTACAGTCAGATCCAAAACTCGTCGACGTCGGAACGGATCTACAGGACGGGGGACTGAAGGCCCTGGTCGAGGTCGACCGGGCGCTCGCCGGACGCCTCGGCGTTTCGATGGCCCAGGTCAGCGACGCTCTCAACGATGCCTTCGGCCAGCGCCAGATCTCGACGATCTATGCGCAAGCGAACCAGTATCGCGTGGTGTTGGAGGCCTCGCCCCGTTTCAACCGCGATCCCGCTGCGCTCGACCGCGTCTGGGTGCCGTCCTCGACCGGCTCCCAGGTTCAGCTCGCGACGATCGCGAAGATCGTGCGCACGACTGCGCCGCTGGTCGTCTCCCGGCAGGACCAGTTCCCGGCCGTGACGGTGTCGTACAATCTGGCGCCGGGCGCTTCGCTTTCCGATGCGACCTCCTCGATCGATGCGGCACTGCGAGCAAACCCGCTCCCGGGCAGTGTGTCGGGAACGTTCGCGGGCGAGGCCGCCGAATTCACGCGGGCGCTGGACGGGCAGCCCTGGCTGATCCTGGCCGCAATCGTGTGCATCTATCTCGTGCTCGGCATCCTCTACGAGAGCGCGATCCACCCCTTCACGATCCTCACCACGTTGCCGTCGGCCGGCATCGGCGCGCTGCTCGCCCTGCATGTCGCCGGGCTCGATCTCTCCGTCGTGGCGCTGATCGGCATCATCCTGCTGATGGGCATCGTCAAGAAGAATGCGATCATGATGATCGACTTCGCGCTCGAGGCCGAGCGGCATGGCGGGCTGTCACCGCGCGATGCCATCATGGAAGCGTGCCGGCTCCGGTTCCGGCCGATCATGATGACGACGCTTGCCGCGTTGCTGGGAGCACTGCCCCTTGCCGTCGAAAGCGGCGTCGGCTCTGAACTGCGCAATCCGCTCGGCATCACCATCATCGGCGGCCTCGTCGTGTCGCAGATGCTGACCCTCTACACCACGCCGGTGATCTACCTCACCATGGAGCGGCTGAGGGCCCGCATCGCGGGCGATCCGGTCGACGTGGACACGCCGCGGCACCCGCACCCCGTGGCGCCGGACGGCGCGGGCGAAGTGCCGGCGCCGGTGCCCGCGCACGCCGCGGCGAAGGAGTAACGACATGGCCAGCGGCCCGCGTCGCGAAATATCGGCCGAAGGCGCACTCGGGCACGTTGCCGTGAACTTCTCGCGGCCGTTCATCGAGCGGCCGGTGGCGACGACGCTGATGGCCATCGGACTGCTGCTGGCGGGCCTTGTCGGCTATCGCGTGTTGCCCGTCGCCAGCCTGCCGTCGGTCGAGTACCCGATGGTGGTCGTCTCGGCGAGCCGGCCGGGCGCCGATCCGGCCGTGATGGCGGCGACCGTGGCCTCGCCGCTCGAAAGGCACCTCGGCGATATAGCCGGCGTCACCGACATGAGCTCGACGTCGGGCCTCGGCTCGACGCGGATTCGCCTGCAATTCGACCTCAGCCGGTCGCTCGACGGGGCGGCGCGCGACGTGCAGGCCGCCATCAACGCCGCTGCGGCCGACCTGCCGAGCGACATGCCGACGCTGCCCGTGTTTCGCAAGGCCAATCCGAACGCCTCGCCTGTCCTCATTCTGGCGCTGACGTCAAAAAGCGTTCCCACGTCCCGCATCTACGACATCGCCGATACGACGCTGGTTCAGCGCATCTCGCAGGTGCCGGGCGTCGGCGAAGTGAACGTCTCAGGCGCCGAGCAGCCGGCGATACGCGTGCGCGTCAACCCCAGGCTGCTCGCCTCGCTCGGCGTGTCGATGGAGACGGTGCGGCAGGCCATCACAGCTGCAACGCAACTCGTGCCGCTCGGCTCCATCGACGGTTCTGACGAGTTGATCGCGATCGAGACCAACGCCCAACTCACCAGCGTCGCGGACTACGAAAACCTGATCGTCAAGACCACCGGCGGGATTCCGGTCCGCCTCAAGGATGTGGCCGAGGTCGTGCAGGCCTCGCGCAACGCCCGGTCCGCCGCGCTTTTCAACCTCCAGCCGGCCGTCCTGCTGTTCATCACCAAGCAGCCTGATGCCAATGTCATCGAGACCGTCGACGGCGTGAAGGCCCTGCTTCCCGACATTGCGCGCTGGATTCCGGCCGGCGTCGACATCACGATCCATTCGGACCGGACACAGACCATCCGCGCGTCCGTGCACGACATGCAGCTGACGCTTTTGTTGTCGGTCGCGCTGGTGATGCTGGTCGTGCTGATCTTCCTCCGCCGCGTCGCGCCGACGATGGCTGCGGGCGTGACGGTTCCGTTGTCGATTGCGGGAACACTGGCGGCCATGTCTCTCGCCGGCTTCTCGATCAACAATCTGACGCTGATGGCGCTCGCGATCTCGGTCGGCTTCGTGGTCGATGACGCGATCGTCATGATCGAGAACATGTACCGGAACCTGGAGAAGGGATTGCCGCCCATGCAGGCGGCGCTGAGGGGGGCCCGCGAGATTGGATTCACGGTCGTGTCGATCTCGCTGTCGCTGGCAGCAGCCTTCGTGCCGCTGGTGTTCATGGGAGGCTTGCCCGGCCGACTCCTCTACGAATTCGGCATGACGATGCTATTCGCCATCGCCGTGTCGACTGTCGTCTCGCTGTCGCTCACGCCGATGCTTTGCGCGCACACCGTCAGAGGCCACGCCGAACCGCGGTCGACCCGCCTCGATCGCCTGGTCGAGCGGGTCCTCGATGGACTTGTCTCGAGCTACACGTCGTCGCTCGACGTTGCACTCAAGTACCGATGGCTGACGCTGATGACCTTGCCGGCCGTCATCGCCGCATCCGGCTTTCTGTTCGTGAAGCTGCCCAAGGGCTTTTTCCCGACGGACGATACGGGGCTCGTCTCGGTCTTCATGCAGGGGGCGACAGATGCCTCTTTCGAGCAGATGAAGGGGTTGCAGGAGCGGGCGGTGCAAATCGTGATGACCGATCCGGCGGTGTCGGGCGTCGCGTCGTCGGTGGGTGCTTCGTTCTTCGGGCCGTCGGGCGCTACGGCGCGCATGTTCGTTTCGCTGAAGCCGCTGGCGGAGCGCGATGGCGCGACCTCGAGCGACGTCGTCAATCGCCTCAGAGCTCCGCTCAATGCCATTCCGGGGCTCGCTGCCTACGTGAATGCGGTGCAGGATCTTCGGGGTGGAGGCGGCGGCCAGTCGCGCGCCTCGAACGAGTTGTCCCTCTGGTCGACGAATGCCGACGAGCTCTACGAATGGGCGCCGAAAATTCTGGCCCGGCTGCGCACGCTGCCCGGGCTGGTCGACGTATTGACGAGCCGTGAACAGGGCGCTCGGCAGCTCGACGTAAAGATCAACAAGCAGGAGGCGGCACGCCTCGGCGTAACGGTGGATGCCATCGGGGCCGCCCTCAACAATGCTTTCGCACAACGGCAGATCGCGATCACCTATCGCTCGCGCAACCAGTACCGCGTCATCCTGGAGGCAGACCCGGCGCTGCAGCGCGACCCGACCGATCTTGCCAGCATCTACGTGCCGACGAAGGGCGGCCAGCAGATCCCGCTGCTGTCGGTGATCACCGTGCGGTCGGCGCTGGCTCCAATCGCGGTCAGTCACCAGGGTCCGTTTCCGTCGGTAACTCTCAGCTACAATACCGAAGGTGATCTGACGCTCGACGAAGCCAACACGCGCATCATGGCGGCGGTGGCCGAAATGCAACCACCGGATTCGATCCGGATCGAGCCGACGGGCGATGCGCGGGCCGCGCTGCGAGGTGGCGGCGCACAGCCGCTGCTCATCCTTGCGGCGTTGGCTCTGGTCTACATCGTGCTCGGCATCCTCTACGAGAGTCTCGCGCATCCGTTGACGATCATCTCGACGCTGCCCTCGGCCGGCCTCGGCGCGCTGGTCGCGCTCAGGCTGGCGGATATGCAGCTCTCGCTGGTCGCCTTCATCGCCATCATCCTTCTGATCGGCATCGTCAAAAAGAATGGCATCATGCTGGTCGACTTCGCGCTCGAGGCCGAGCGGCGGCGCGGACTTTCGGCAATCGAGGCGATCCGGGCGGCGGCTCGCGAGCGGTTCAGGCCGATCCTGATGACCACGCTTGCGGCACTCTTCGGCGCGATCCCGCTCGCCGTCGCGACCGGGCCGGGCGCGGAGATGCGGCGGCCGCTCGGGGTGGCCATCATCGGCGGGCTGATCATCTCGCAAGTGCTGACGCTCTACACGACGCCGGTCATCTACCTGATGCTCGACCGGTTGAACGTGATGCTCGGCGGGCGGCCGCAAGCGAGGGCGACGCCCGAAGCGCCCGTCGCCGCATCGGAAAAAGCGTGACGTCGCGTGTATTCCAAAGGCCGGCCTCAGATTCCAAATGCTGGCTCAGCCCCCCAAATGGCGCAGTTTGTAGATCGCCGTGTGCGAGACATGTGCAACGTGGCGATCGCCGGCGAGCAGCAGGCAATCGAGGTCGACGAGGCGATGTCCCTTGCGATCGTAATTCGCGGTGACGCGGGTGCGGGCCGACAACGCCTCACCGACATGGGCAAGCGATATGTTCCGCATGGCGCTGCCGACGTGGATCCACGGCGGCATTACCACGTTCTCCCGCAGCGCGGAATTGCACAGGCGGAGCAGGATGCCGGGATGTGCGATGCCTTCACGGGCGTAAATGTCGTTCTTCTCGCGGACGTCGCTCAGGTACGTTTCGTGTTTTTGGCGATCGAGCACGGCCGGCACCGTCGAGAGCAGGTTGCCGACGGCCAGGCTCGCCTCGTCCGCCGGGGGGCGATCACCGAGTACGGCAGGCGGTGTTCGATAGGCGCAATCGGAGATCGCGGGCGCGGGGAGGGCCGTAGCCGAAAGCCGCGCCGTTCCGGTGGCGCATTCGACGCCTTCGCTCTCGACGCGAAGCTCGAGGCCGCCATCCGGCATTTCGACAGCACTCGCGGTCGCGAGCCGTCCATCGTAGACGGGCTTGCCGAACTTCGCCGCAAGCTCGCCGCGCTCCAGGAAGGCACGGCCCCACCGTTCGAGCGGGAGATGCGAGGCATAGGCGAACACTTCGACGCCCGGTACAAGGCCACCCGAAAAGCCGAGCTTCTGAGCCACGCTGTCGTCATGGATCTTGTTCTCGGACGCGTGCGAGACGTTGTAGGCCTCGATCGTGTAGGACAGCCGGCTGGCGTCGGTCATGTGGCGCTCCTCGAATGGTGGCCGGTCGCGCCGGCCGCTTCTCGGAGCCAAGGCTAAGCGGAGCGCCACCTCTTCGCCAAGTCGCTTGGCGACCGCGCGATCAGCTGCGGAAGCGATTGTAGCTTTCGAGGACTTCCTTGAAGCTCGGGCTTTTCACGGCTTCCTCGGCGAGTACCTGGTCGATGGCTTTGCGCAACGCCTCGCGCAGCGGTCCGGTGAACGGCCTGACGACGATGCGCTGCCGCCGGATCCGATCGAGCGCTTCGCCCTGCGTCGTCGGGAAGTGCTGCGCCCAGCGATCCAGGTTGCGCCGGCAGGCCTCGTCGATCAGCCGTTGCTGAGGCTCGGCCATGTCGCTCCAGGTGTCGGGGCCGATCAGCAGGGTGAACAGGTAAGCCGGGTTGTGCACGCCCGGATAGTGATAGACCGCCGCCGGTCGCGACTGCGCGAGGAAGATTTCGGTCAACGGGGTGACGCCGAAGTTTGCCTCGACGCGATCGGCGGCGAACGCTGCAGCCAGCTCACGCGTCGACGGCAGCGCCACAATCTCGGCGCCGAGCTTCGTCAGGGCTCCCCCCATGAGACGCGGCGCCCGCACCTTGAGGCCGCGGAAGTCGGCCGGCGAGCGCACCTCCTTCTTGAACCACGCGCCCACGCCCCCGGCGATGCCGCATGGAACGGCGCGCATCGGAGCTCCGATGTCGACAAAGGCCTGCTCGAGCAAGCGCCCGCCATCCGCCCGAAGCCAGCGCACGTGATCGCTCGGGGGAAGGCCGAAAGGCACGGCGCCGGAGAAAATGGCGAACTCCGGATGCCGGCCCGACTGGGTGAAGGGTGCCTGCCAGGCGATGAGGTCTCGGCGCGTCGTGATGCGCTGGAGCAGATCGGCGATCGGCACGCCGCGATCTTCTGCCAGCCGCGCAAAGTCGAGCTTGCCAGCGGCGACCCGCTGCAGCTCGCCGACAAAATCGCCCGACTGTTCCGAAAAACCAGACACATTCTCGGCGGCAAAGTCGGCGAGGCGCCACGTACCTCGCGGCACGGCGGCCGCAAGTCGGACGATCTCGTCGTCGGCCAGCGCCTCCGGCAATGCGGGACGCGGGCGGAACCGCCCCGTCTCGCCCGAGCCTGAAGGGCCGGGCGCCGGCGTATTTGCGGGCACCTCGGCCCGACCGGCGACGGGTGCGGTGGAGGCGACGCGCGTCGATGCTTGCTGGCGCGCCGGCTTGGGCGTCGTCGCGAGCGGGTTTTGCGGTGGCGGCGCTGCTCCGCCGTCGCCGGTACCGGATGCGCCGGGCGGACCGGTCGGCGTCGTCTCGGAAACGGGCTCGGCCACGGAAGCTTGCGGCGTAGGCGCCGGGGCCGGGTTTCCCGTTGCAGCCGCGCTCGGCGCCGCCGTCGGCCGGTCGGACGGGGTTGCAGCGCCCGCGCTGGCCGAGACTCCCGACGAGGACCCGCCGGCGCTCGCCGCGCGACTGGTGCGCTCGCGGATTTCGGCCTGACGGTTGCGGGCGTCCGCAACGTGGCGACCGCTCGGCTGCCCGGCCACATACTCCTCGAAGGCCGCGATGGTGTTGGCCGAGGCGGCCCGTTGCCATGCGGCCTCGTCGCGGGCGGGCACTTCGACGAAGATCCAATAGCCGAGAGCGCCGAGGACAAGTAAGCCGGTCAGGCCGGAGGCGAACGCGATGCCACCGCGCCGGCGCGTCGCAGTGACCGAATTGGCGTTCGCGTCCGGCAGGTCGTCGAACGACAGCCGACGCGGCACAGACGCCGAGGTCGAGGGAGAAGTGGAGACCGAAGCGATTGCAGAACGGGCGGACGGCAACGCCGCAGATGGGACCGGGCGCGACGTCACCGGCGTGGCGCCAATCGCGGTTTCCCGCTCCGGCGCGCCTTTCGCGGGGGTCAGAGCAAACAGCATCTCGCGCCATTCGGCGGTCGTCTGCGGCCGCGCCGCGGCGTCGATACGCATCGCCCTGTCGATGGCGTGGAGAAAGCCCGGACGCCAACCTCCGCCCATGGACGCGGCCGACCGCATATCGTCGCCAAGTTCACGCGACAGGGCGTCGGACGGCTGACGGCCCGTCACGAGGTAATAGAGCGTAGCGCCGAGCGCGTAGATGTCGCTCCAAGGCCCCTGCCGGTCGAGGTCGACGGCGTATTGCTCCTTCGGTGAGTACCCTGGCGTGACGATGGCATGCACGGTCTTCGACTGGGCGGAGAGCGCCTGTCGCGCCGCGCCGAAGTCGATCAGAACGGGCTCGACGCCGTCGCGCATGATGATGTTGGCGGGCTTGATATCACGATGCAGGATGCCTGCGTCATGCACTGCGCCGACCGCGTCTAGCAGCTTCGCCGCGATGGCGTCGACCTCGGCCTGCGACGGCTCGCAGCCGAGGCGAGCACGCCATTCCGCCAGGTTGGGCCCCATCTCGAAATCGAGGACCATGTAGGCGGTGTTGTTCGTCTCGAAGAACCGCGCGACGCGAACGATCGAAGGATGGCGAAAGCGGGCGAGCGTCCTGGCTTCCTCGACGAACTTGGCGCGTCCCCATTCGAGCACGCCCTGGTCCCGAACGGATCGGGGCTCGACCGTCGAGCCCTCGTCGCGCACGGCCAGTTCGGACGGAAAATACTCCTTGATGGCAACAGGCGAGTGGAGCCTGAGGTCCTCCGCCCTGTAGGTAATGCCAAAGCCTCCCTGGCCCAGCACGCCATGGATCCGGTAGTCGCCCGCCAGGACGAAGCCCTCGGGCAAAGCCTGACGATATTCAACCACATGCGCCTCCACGGTCCCGGCCGGGAAGTGAAATCCGACCCGACCCTGACCGAAATCGATGTTCGGCGCAAGGCGAGCTACCGAGAAGGTGATCGAATGTCAGCAGCGGACTTGCCAACGAGCCTCTGGCGGCGTCCGATAAGGATCGCAACAGCACACGATCGAGGAGAGCCGACCGATGCCATCACGCTGGACGAGCCGACGAGACCGATTCCGCGCCATCATAGCCGGATCGGAGTGCGTTCATCCGGCTTCCGTTCATGATCCGATCTCGGGT
Source organism: Hyphomicrobiaceae bacterium (assembly GCA_050187415.1). Lineage (GTDB taxonomy): Bacteria > Pseudomonadota > Alphaproteobacteria > Rhizobiales > Hyphomicrobiaceae. The sequence goes on from JBFWXN010000025.1 coordinate 24,393, forward strand.
CGCATCGCGCACGACCTCGGCTTCGAGGTTGGCATGTTCGCCGGCTCGACCGCGTCGCTGACCGTGCTTGGCGCACCGGACCTGATCACGCTGACGCTGACGGAATTCGCGGACCAGGCGCACCGCATCATGCGAGCCGTGGACCTGTCGCTCATGTGCGACGCCGATCACGGCTACGGCAACGCGCTCTCGGTGATGCGCACGGTCGAAGAATTGGAGGCGGCGGGCGTATCGGGCTTGTCGATCGAAGACACCGATTTGCCGCAACCCTACGGTCTCGGCGACAAGCAGCGGATGCTGTCGCTCGAGGAAGGCGTCGGCAAGATGAGGGCCGCGCTCGCCGGGCGGCGGGATCCGGACCTCGTCATCGCGGGCCGCACCAGCGCGCCGGCCATTGCGAGCATCGAAGAGGCAATCCGGCGGGCCAAGGCCTACGCCGAGGTTGGTTGCGACGCGATCTTCCTGGTCGGCATCAAGTCGCGGGCCGAGCTCGATGCCATCGCTGCCGCCAAGGTCGGCAAGCCGTTGATCCTCGGAGGCACACCGCCGGAGCTTGCCGACAAGGCTTACCTCGCATCGTGCGGGGTGCGCGTGGCGCTGCAGGGGCACCAGCAATTCGCCGCAGCGGCGCAGGCGATCTACGCGACCCTCAAAGCGCTACGCGAGGGGACCAAGCCGGCCGACCTCAAGGGGATCGCCTCCGGAGAGCTGATGCGCCGCCTGACGCGCGGTGCCGACTACGACACGTGGAGCCGCGAGTTCCTTGGCGGCTGATCGCTGCCATCGTCCACGACCGGAACCGGGGCCGGCCGTCGGTGACGGATCTTCGAGGCACCAAAGCGCGAGGCAACAGTAATGGCCGACACCAACTCCAACGCTCTCACCGGGGCGACCTCTCCCTATCTCGGCGAGGAGCACGAGATGCTGCGGGCGCAGGTGCGCAGGTTCGTTGCGGACGAGGTCAAGCCGCATGGTGAGGCCTGGGAGGCGGCAGGCTTCGTGCCGCGCGACGTGCTGCGCCGCATGGGCGTACTCGGCTTCCTCGGCATTCGCTTTGCGGGACGCTGGGGTGGCTCGGAAATGGACGAGCGGGCGAGCGTGGTGCTGGCCGAGGAACTCGGGCGCTCCACATTCGGAGGATTCGCCATTACCGTGCTCGACCACACGGACATGGCCTCAGTGCATATCGCCAACAACGGCAGCGAAGCGCAAAAGGCGCGCTGGATGCCCGGCGTGATCGACGGCTCGGCCATCACGGCGGTCGCGATCACCGAACCGGGCGCCGGCTCGGACGTGAAGGGCATTCGCACCCATGCGCGCCACGACGGCGGCGAACTCGTGCTCAACGGCACCAAGCACTTCATCACCAACGGCGTCTATGCCGACCTCTACTGCGTCGCGGCGAAAACCGGCGCCGACGGGGGCAGCCGCAGCGTCTCGATGATCCTGGTCGAGAAGGGCACGCCGGGCTTCCGCGTCGCGCGCAAGTTCGAGAAGCACGGCTGGTATTCGTCGGACATGGCGGAGCTGGTGTTCGAGGATGCGCGCGTTCCCGTGGCAAACATCATCGGCGAGGAAGGTCGCGGTTTCTATGCCTTGATGCGCAATTTCCAGAACGAGCGGCTGGTGCTCGGCGCTCAGGCGATCGGGGAGTGCCAGGAGGCGATCGAGCTGGCGCTGGCCTATGTGCAGGAGCGCCAGGCGTTCGGCGCACCGCTGTGGGACAAACAGGTGGTGCGCCACAAGCTGTCACTCTACGCATCGAAGGTCACGTCCGCGCGCGCCTTCATCTACGAGACCGCGTGGCGGGTCGCTGCGGGGCAGGACTGCGTGCGCGAAGTCTCGATGATCAAGGCGCTGATGGGCGACTTGGTGCTCGAGGTGACGCACGGATGCCTGCAGCTCTTCGGCGGTGCCGGATACATGAAGGGAAGCCCGATCGAGCGTATGGCGCGCGATGCGCGCGCCCACGCGATCGGGGGCGGCGCGACAGACGTGATGCTGGAAGAGGTGGCGAAGCGGCTCGGACGCTAGGCATCGCCCGACGGCGGGAGGCGCCGTCTCGGCGCCAAACCTCACGCCCTTCAGACGAGCCTCAGGTCCCGCAGAATGTCTGCTGGACCACTTCTTCCGGTTTCGGCGGCTCGGCGAAGCGTTCACGGCCGGGCTGGTCGTCGAACGGAGTGGCAAGCACCGCCAACAGGTCCTCGAACGCCGAGAAATCGTCTCGCCGGACGGCAGCCGCGATGGCCTCCTCGACCCGATGGTTGCGCGGGATGAAAGCCGGGTTGGTCCGCCGCATCGCCGCGCGCCGGGCCGTCGCATCACCGCCCTCCTGCTCGAGGCGCGCATGCCAGCGCGACGCCCACTCGGTGAAGGCCGACGCCTCCTTGAACAGCTCTGCAACACCGGCATCGGCGCTCACGTCGGCCGCAGCGTCCGACAACCGCCGAAACGTCAGCGACATGTCGGCCTCGTTCCGCGTCATGCGGTCGAGCAGGTCATGGGCGAGTTCCAGGTCACCCTCGCGCGCCTCGAAAAGCCCGAGCTTGGCGCGCAACTCGCGCGTATAGGCGTCCTCGAAGCAGCCGGCGAAACCGACGAGCGCCGCTTTCCCCCGCTCGAGTTGCTGAGCCTCGTCGTCGCCGAGCAACGGCATCAGCGTCTCGGTGAAGCGCGCGAGGTTCCACTGTGCGATCTGCGGCTGGTTGGCGTAGGCGTAACGACCCTGACTGTCGATAGAGCTGTAGACAGTGGCCGGATGGTAGGTGTCCATGAAGGCGCACGGCCCGTAGTCGATGGTTTCGCCGGCAATCGACATGTTGTCGGTGTTCATGACCCCATGGATGAAGCCCACTCCAAGCCAGCGCGCGACAAGCGCCGCCTGACGCGCGATCACGGCTTCGAGCAGCGCCTGGTATCGGTTCGGAGCCTCGGACACCTGCGGATAGTGACGAGCGATGACATGGTCAGCGAGCGCGCGAATGGCGTCGATATCGCCGCGCACCGCGAAGTACTGGAACGTGCCGACGCGGATGTGACTGGCGGCGACCCTGGTCAGGACCGCTCCGGGCAGCGCCTCCTCTCGAAAGACGCGGTCGCCCGTCGTCACCGCGGCAAGCGCACGCGTGGTCGGGATGCCCAAGGCATGCATGGCCTCGGCGATGATGTACTCGCGCAGAACCGGACCGAGTGCGGCGCGGCCGTCGCCCCGCCGCGAGAAGGGTGTGGGCCCGGACCCTTTGAGCTGAATATCCCGACGCACGCCGCCGCTATCGACGATCTCGCCGAGCAGGACCGCGCGGCCGTCGCCGAGTTGGGGCACGAAGCCGCCGAACTGATGACCGGCATAGGCCTGGGCGATCGGCTCGCTGCCGTCGGCGACACGGTTTCCAGCCAGCACCCCGACGCCGTCGGCACTCGCGAGCCATGCGGGATCGAGGCCGAGGTCGCGGGCCAGCGCGTCGTTCAGCTTGACGAGCCGCGGCGCGGAGACGGGCGTCGGCGGCAGGCGCGCGAAGAAGCGCTCCGGGAGGCGCGCGTAGGAATTGTCGAAAGAGAACGCCTGGTGCGGCGGCTCGAGTGTCATGGGGCGCATCCGATTGCAGCGGGTTGGCGACCTTTCGCCTTCATATCGAGGCTTTGGCGGGCGAGAGCAAGGGGCAGTCTCGGCCGCACGATCGCGTGATCTCGCACTATGGCCAAATGTTAACCCACCTCGCGGGAAACCAGGGGTGCATCGAAGCGTTGATTATGTGCGCCCTGCTGATGATTTGCCTGACGCTCATTTCGTTTCCCGACTATGCGAGATCCGGAGACCGCACATGCGCCCACAGCCATCCTCCGACGCTCCCGGCGTCGACCTTCACGGCCAAGTCGCCTTGGTGACCGGCGCTTCGTCGGGTCTTGGAAAGGCGACGGCCCTGGCGTTGGGGCGATCCGGGGCGCGTGTCGTCGTCAACCATCCTCCGACCGGGGATTCGAGGAAGCGCGCGCTGCTGGTCGTCGCCGAGATCGAAAAGCACGGCGGCGACGGCGTTGCCCTTCCTGCCGACGTGTCCGACGAGCAGCAAGTCGAGGCCATGTTCGCCGAGGCGGTCGAGCGATACGGAACGTTGCATCTTGTCGTGGCCAATGCCGGCATCGAACGCGGTGCCGCGTTCCACGAAATGTCGCTCGCGGACTGGAAAAGGGTGATCGACGTCAACCTGACCGGCGCCTTCCTGACCGCACGCGAGGCCGTCAGGGAATTCTTGCGCCGCGGACCGCAGCACGAGGTCTCGCCGGCACTGGGCAAGATCGTCTTCACCAGTTCGGTGCATGAGATCATCCCATGGTCGCTGCAAGCCAATTACGCGGCCTCGAAAGGCGGCGTTGCGATGCTGATGCGTTCGATGGCACAGGAACTTGCGCCCCGTCGGATCCGCATCAACTCGGTTGCCCCGGGTGCCATCAGGACGGCGATAAACAAAGACGCATGGTTCAGTGATGACGCACGTGCCGAACTGTTGAAACTCATTCCATATGGCCGCGTGGGCGAACCCGAGGACATTGCCCGCGCCATTCTCTGGCTGCTCTCCGATGCCTCCGATTACGTCAACGGGACAACGCTCGTGGTGGACGGCGGAATGACGCTCTATCCTGCGTTTCGCGGCAACGGCTGACATTGCCGTTGCCTGCCTGCTCTTTCCATCTGCGTAAGGCGATTTCCCTTGCACCACATTTCCTCTACGAGCCGTCCAATCGAAGACTATGCCGTCGTCGGAAACATGATTTCGGCGGCGCTGATAAGCCGTGACGGCTCGATCGACTGGCTGTGCCTGCCGCGCTTCGATTCGGCGGCGGCCTTCGCCTCGCTGCTCGGTACGCGCGAGAACGGCCACTGGTCGATGCAGCCGGCCGACCCATTCAGGACCTCACGCAAGTACGTGTCCGATACAGCCGTGCTCGAAACGCGCTTCGAAACGGACGAAGGGGTCGTCACGGTCACGGATTTCATGCCGTTTACCGACGACGAGGAGAAAGTCGATCTCGTACGGATTGTCCGCGGCGTGTCGGGCTCGGTGCGCATGAAGACCGAGTTGGTTTTGCGCTTCAACTACGGCCAGGCGATGCCATGGGTCCGGCGTCGCGACTACGGCCTGAGTGCGGTTGCGGGTCCCGATGCGGTGGAGCTGCACACCAGCGTGCCGTTTCGCGGCCACGCCATGACGTCCGTCGCCGAGTTCGTGGTGCGCGAAGGCGAAGCGGTGCCGTTCACGCTCTCCTATCATCCCTCGCACAAGGTGCCGCACTTCATTCGCGACAGCTCCGAGATCCTGGATCAAACGGTATCGTGGTGGCGGGAATGGTCCAAGCACTGCCGCTTCAAGTCCGACAACGAGCGCTGGTGCGAGGCCGTCAAGCGTTCGCTGATTACCTTGAAACTTCTGGTCTACCGACCGACAGGGGGCATCATTGCCGCGCCGACGACCTCGCTGCCCGAGACTATCGGCGGCGTGCGGAACTGGGACTATCGCTACTGCTGGCTGCGCGACTCGGCGCTGACGTTCTACGCCCTGCTCAACGCGGGCTATCGCGAGGAAGCGGTGGCCTGGCGCACGTGGCTGCTGCGCACGGTGGCCGGACATCCGCAGCAGCTGCAGATCATGTACGGCATGGCCGGCGAGCGCTGGCTGCCCGAGTTCGAGGTGCCTTGGCTCGCAGGCTACGAGAACAGCCGCCCCGTGCGCGTCGGCAACGACGCCATGCAGCAGGTGCAGCACGACGTCTACGGCGAGTTGATGGAAACGCTGCATGCCGCGCGCGAAGCAAAACTCAGCAGCAGCGGTGACGCCTGGAAGGTCCAGCGCGTCATGCTCGATCATCTACAGGCGACGTGGCGCAAACCCGACCAGGGCATCTGGGAGGTGCGCGGTCCGGCGCGACACTTCACGCATTCGCGTCTCATGACCTGGGTGGCTTTCGACCGTGCGATCAAGAGCGTCGAGCATTTCGGTCTCGAGGGCGACGTCGACGAATGGCGGGCGACCCGCGAGGCCATTCGCGAAGATATTCTCGCCCGCGGCTACGATGCGCGCCGCAACACGTTCGTGCAGCACTACGGCGGCGACGCGGTAGATGCCTCGCTGCTGCTCATCCCGCAGGTCGGCTTCCTGCCGCCGGACGATCCGCGCTTCGTTGGCACCATTGCCCAGATCGAGCGCGAACTGATGCCCGACGGCGTGGTGCTGCGCTACGCGACGCATCTCGTCGACGATGGAGTAGGCGGCAAGGAGGGCGCGTTCCTCGCCTGCTCGTTCTGGCTCGCCGATGCGTACATCATGTCGGGCCGTGGCGAGGCCGCGAGGGATCTCTTCGAGCAGCTCCTGTCATACCGCAACGACGTCGGCCTTCTGGCGGAGGAATACGATCCTGTCGCCGGGCGGCTGGTCGGCAATTTCCCGCAGGCTTTCTCGCACATCGGCCTTGTCAACACCGCCTTCAACCTGGCCCGACCGACCGTCGGCCCGGCACAGCAGCGTGCCGAGCGTCGGGCGCCGACCGACGACGAGTGAGCATCAAATGCGCCAGCCGGAGTGGATTGCGGCGATGCCGCCGGTGAGATTTCGGTACTGGACCCGTTCGAAGCCCGCGGCGCCGATCATGTCCGCGAACGCGGCCTGCTTCGGGAACCGGCGGATGCTCTCGACGAGATACCGATAGGGCTCGCTGGCGCCCGCCGCGAGTTGCCCGAGGCGAGGGATCGCCTCGAACGAGAAGAGATCGTAGAGGCTGTCGAGGACGGGCACGTCGACGTGACTGAACTCGAGAACGAGCACGCGCCCGCCCGGCCGCAGCACGCGGTACATCTCGGCGAGGGCGCGATCGATTTGCGTGACGTTCCGGATGCCGAAGGCGATCGTCACGGCATCGAAGGTGCGGTCGGCGAAAGGCAGAGCCTCGGCGTTGCCTTCGACGAGGCGGATCCGGTGCGCGAGGCCGGCCGTCTCGACCTTGCGCCGGCCCACCTCGAGCATTTCGGGACTGATGTCGCAGATCACGGCGCTGGTGCCGTCTCCACCGGCGCGGACGATGCGGACCGCGACGTCGCCAGTGCCGCCTGCCAAGTCCAGGATGCGGAACGGCTCGGCACTCTTCGGCGGATTGAGGGAGACGACGAGATCGTCTTTCCATAGCCGATGCAGGCCGCCGGACATCAGATCGTTCATCAGATCGTAGCGCTCGGCGACGGTGGCAAAGACCTCGTTGACGAGACCCTGCCGCTCGCGCGGATCGATCGACCGGAAGCCGAAGCTCGCCGAGGGGCCGGGATCCGTGCCGATTTCGCTTTCGTTGGCCATGGTCGGCATACTAGAGGAGGACTGCACCTTGGCGCCAATGACGATATGCCGCCCTTGCGGCGGGCGCGCGGTCATGCGCAGAGCGCAATTTCGCGGTCTCGTCGGTGGCCGGTTCATTGGCGCTGCAAATCGGTCCAACCTGTGTCGTTCACGCGACACCACTGCCCATCTGTGTCGCTCACGCGACACTACCGCCGAGGACGCATGGACAAGACCTACCTGTTGCAGGCGGTCGTGCTGCTCGCCGCCGCGGCGCTCGCGGCTCCACTGGCACGATTGCTGAACGTCGGCTCGGTGCTGGGATACCTCGCGTCCGGGGTTCTGATCGGCCCGCACGTCCTTGGCCTTTTCGCCGACATCGAAGCCATTCTGCATGTCGCAGAGCTCGGCATCGTCCTGCTTTTGTTCCTGATCGGGCTGGAGCTGCGGCCGATCCGCATCTGGACCATGCGGCGCGTCATATTCGGAGCCGGCGGAGGGCAGGTGCTTGGCACCGGGCTGTTGATCGCCATCGTCGCGGCGGCTTTGTTCGTCGCGATCCCGGTGGCGGCCGTGGTCGGGTTGGCACTGGCGATGTCGTCGACCGCCTTCGTGCTGCAAGTCCTCGAGGAACGCAAGGAACTCACGCAACGGCATGGCCGGCTCGCCTTCGCCATTCTGCTGTTTCAAGACCTTGCGGCCATCCCGCTCATCGCCCTCGTGCCTTTGATGGCCCTGCGCGGGTCGTCGACCGACCTCACTCAATCGGCTATTGCCGTCGCCCAGGCCCTCGGAACGATCGGCGCCGTGGTCGTCGGTGGACATTTCCTGCTGACACCCATCTACCGCATGGTCGCATCCTCCGGGGTGCGCGAGGCGATGACGGCGACGGCGCTGCTGACCGTGCTCGGCATCGCCGGGCTGATGCAGCTCGCGGGACTTTCCGCAGCGCTCGGTGCCTTCATCGCCGGCGTGATGATGGCCGACAGCCAGTACCGCCATCAAGTCGAAGCGGATATCCAGCCCTTCGAGGGACTACTGCTCGGGATGTTCTTCACGGCGATCGGCATGGCACTCGACTTGGGCCTGCTGATGCGTGAGTGGCGGATGGTGATGATACTGGTGGTCGGGCTGGTCACCGTGAAGGCGCTGGTGCTCTATGTTGTGGGCCGCTGGAATGGCCTCAATCCACGCCAGTCGCGCCTCCTCGCCATCGCCCTGTCGCAGGGCGGCGAGTTCGCCTTTGTCATTCTCGGCTTGGCCACCGGCGCGCGATTGCTGAGCGACGACCAGGTTCATCTCGTCGCCGTCGTGGTCACGCTCTCGATGGTCCTTACGCCATTGCTGCTCTTGGCACACGACCGGCTCGACCGGCTGAAAGGGCCGGCGCCGCCTCCCGAATACGACAAGCCGAACTCGGAGGAAGGCAGCGTCGTCATAGCCGGACTTGGGCGCTTCGGGCAGATCGTGGCGCGTATTCTCAGGGCCCGCGGCATTCCGTTCACCGCGCTCGACATCAGTCCGGAGCAGATCGAGTTGATCCGCCGGTTCGGCGCCGAAGGCTATTATGGGGACGCCAGCCGGCTCGACATTCTCCAGGCTGCCCGCACGGGGCAAGCGCGCGCCTTCGTCCTTGCCATCGACAATGTGGAAGCTTCGCTGAAGACGGCGGAGATCGTACGCCAGTACTTCCCGGATGTGCCTATCTTTGCGCGGGCCCGCAACCGCCAGCACGTGCACAAGCTGATGGATCTCGGGGTGCAGGAGATGCGGCGGGAGACGTTCCTCGCCGCCATACAGCTCACGCAGGATCTGCTCGTGTCTCTCGGCGTCAGCGAGAGAGAGGCGGAGCGCATGACCACTGCCTTCGCCGAGCTGGATCGCCGGCGGCTCTACGACGACTACGAGCACGCGAGCGACCGCGAAAAGCTCGAGCTCAACGCCAAGCGGTTCGCGGAAGAGCTGGAGCAGATTTTCCACCAGGACATCGAGGAAGCCGGGGCCCTGGCCAAGGCCAGCGATGGATCGGAGCCCGGACCCGGCGGCGAGACGGGGGGCACGGCCGAATCTCGGCCAAAGACGGACGGCAAGAGCAAGCCCGCCGTCGATCGCCCGCGAGCCACGAATTCGGCGGACGCCTCATGACCAGCCCTGAAGCCGGCCTTGCCGCGTCGCCGATGGCGCCGCTCAGTAGGTCTTGGCCGTCACGCGTTCGGCTTCGCCCCGGGTCTCCTTGACGATGTTGGTCGCGGCCACGGCCATCACGCGCGCGTCATTCATCAGAGTGGTGAGCTGGTAGCCCTGCTCGAAGCGCTTTTTGGCGGTAGCGGGCCCGTCGGTGTGCACGCCGGCGATCATGCCCTTCGCTCGTGTGACGCGGGCAATCTGCTCGATGCCGGCGATCACCTCGCTGTCGGAGGGGTCGAGCGTCGGCGGCTTGCCCATTGCCATCGAGAGATCGGACGGGCCGACGTAGACGCCGTCGAGGCCCTTGACGGAGAGGATCTCTTCGAGGTTCGCGAGCCCGGCGCGGGTCTCGATCATGGCAAAGAGAAGCACCTCCTCGTTGGCTCCTTGCCAGTAGTCGGCCCCAGCGTACTGAACGGCCCTGTTCGGGCCCATGGAGCGCGTGCCGATGGGCGGATAGCGGCCGAAGGAGACGAACTGCTCGGCCTCCGCCTTGGTGTTGATCATCGGGCAAATGAGGCCGTAGCTGCCCGCATCGAGCAGCTTCATGATGATGGCGGCGTCGTTCCAAGGCACGCGGCACATCGGCACGGCGTCGGTCGTGGAAATAGCCTGCAGCATGCCGACGGCGGCCTGGAAGTCGATAGGGCCGTGCTGCAGGTCGATGGTGACGCTGTCCCAGCCACTGTGACTGTAGACCTCTGCCGAATAGGCATTGGGGATCGCGCACCATCCATTGATGATCTTGCCGCCATCCTTTGCGATCTGGCGAAGCTTGTTCTTCCGCATGGGGTTCCCTCGTGACGATCGACTCGGGGCTACGGTTTCGGCGCCCGTCGGCCCGAGCTAAGCAGCTTTACGGTCGGCTGCCAACGCGCGCGCGGCCGGGCGGGCACGACGACGCCGAAACGAGATGCCGACATCGCCATCCCCCCGGCCGCCCTCCCCCGGTCGCCTCAGGTCTTGGCGATGAAGCCCTTCGCGTGCGTGTCGTAGGTCCCGTAGCCGAGCGTCTCGCGCAGCTCGGCGGGTGACAGCGCACCGGACGCCTCGGCGCCGCCCGCGGCGAGTGCTGCAAGACCGGCCTTCATGCCGGCGATGGCCGGCGACAGCATCGCCGTCGGAAATGTTCCGATCTTGAAGCCGAGCTCCGCAGCGCGTTTCTGATCGGGCGTTGCGCGAGGCGCGCCGGGCGAGAGCACGACGAACGACGGCTTGCCCTTGGCGGCGGCCACGGCGCGGCGGATTTCGTCCTCGTCGGCAGGGCTGTCGAGGAACAGGATGTCGGCGCCCTCCTCGACGTACATCTCGATGCGCGCGACTGCTTCGTCGATGCCGGCGGTCGGGCGGCAGTCGGTGCGGGCGAGGATGAGGATGCCCGACTCCTTCGCGACCTCGACGGCGGCGCGAACCTTCATGCGGGCCTCCTCGCGCGGGATGCACGGCTTGCCGCCGGCCGTCAGCGCGCGCGGCGTGATCTTGTCCTCGATCAGCACGGCGGCGGCGCCCGCGCGTCCGTAGGCCCGTACGGTGCGCTGGACGTTCATCGGGTTGCCGTAGCCGTGATCGCCGTCGGCCAGAATCAGCGTTCCCGGCGCCGCCTGGCGCAGCATGTTGAAACTGTCGAACATCTCGGCGAACGAAATGAGGTCGAGATCGGGTCCGGCCAGCCGGCTCGCGGCGACGCACGAGCCAGACATGAATGCGGTCTCGAAGCCGGCGGACGCCGCGAGCTTTGCGGAAATGCCGTCCCACACGGCCGGCATGACGATGAAGCCGGGTTTGGCGAGAAGGGCGCGGAGACGCTCGGGCGGGGTCATGGCTGGGGTCTCTAGTCTGGAGGTCTGAAGATTCTGGGGCGGGCCGGAGCATTGTCGGTGCAGTATCGGCTCTCGGCAAGTGCCTCCAAGCGCGGGGCGGGCCGCTACCCTTGGACACGTGTGTCGGGGCGCTTTGCCGATTGCGTGCAGGTGTGGCACCTTGCGCGTAGAAATCGCAATACTGCGATTGGCATCGAGCCGAAAGTGCCGCGCCTTGGACCGGGATGTGCACGTTATGACACCGGCTGCCGCCATCCCCTGGCGGCTGCGAGATGGCGTCCTGCGCACTCAGTTGACGGCCGTCATGCTGCCGGTCGGGCTCATCATCCTTTACCTCGGCCTCGAATGGCTGAGCTATCTTCACGAGCACGCCGGACTGCCGGTGACGCCCTGGAACCCTGCGCTCGGCATGATGTTCGCCGTCATCATCCTGCGAGGCGCACCCTATGGCCTCGCTCTTTTCGCAAGCGTTACGCTGGCCGAGATCTTCGTACTGCAAACGTGGCTCGGCTGGCCCGTAATGCTGACGGTGGCGGCCATCGTGGCGGGCTCCTACACCGTTGTCGCTTCGCTGGCGAGGAAACTGCTCAACTCCGGCACGCCGGGCTTTCATACGCGCGATATTGCCATCGTCATCTCGAGCGGGCTCGCCGGCGCCGTCCTGTCGTCGATGCTGCTGGCGCTCCTGATGCTTTCGATCCGCCATCTCGACAGCGGCGCGATGCTGAGGACGGCCGGCCTGCTCGCACTCGGCGATTCGATCGGCATCGCGGTGGTCACGCCCCTGGTCCTGCGCGTGGTGGGCCGATGGGGCTCGGGCAATATCCTCCCGCCCAGGATCCTGGGCGAGCTCGCCGTCTACATCGCCGTCAACGTTTTGGCGCTGGCCGTCATCATGCAGCCCGAGCAACCACTGCGGCAGAGCCTGCTCTACCTGCTGTTTCTGCCGGTCGTGGTCGCGGCGGTGCGCCATGGCATCGACGGAGCCTGCGCCACGCTGACCATCGCGCAACTCAGCCTCGTCGGGTTCCTCCATCTCTACGGCTTCGATCTCGATCGCTTCACCGAGTATCAGCTTCTCATGCTGGTGATGACCGTGACCGTGCTGCTGGTCGGCGCCGTGGTCAGCGAGCGCGACGCGGCCGACGTCGCGGCCCGCAATGCGGCGCAGCGGCTGCACGAGTTGCAGAACGAATCGGCGCGCACGGCCCGCTTCAATCTGGTGAGCGGCATGGCGGCGGCACTCGCTCACGAGATCAATCAGCCTTTGACGGCGGCCCGCGCGCTCGCGCGATCCGTCGACCAGTTGGTCAGCGCCGAGGACGGCGACCGTCTGAGAGCCTCGCGGAACGTGGCGGCGATGGTGGAGCAAATCGATCACGCAGCCGCGGTGGTACGTCGAATGCGGCAATTCCTGCAGCGCGGCGAGACCGGCGTCGCCGTGGTGGACCCTCGGCGGCTGGTCGAGGATGCGGTGGCCCTGGTCCAGGCCCATGCCAGCGCAGAACGCATCGCGCTCCAAGTGACGACACGCGGTGACACGCCCGATGTGCTCGCCGATCGCATCCAAATCCAGCAGGTGGTCCTCAATCTCGTGCGCAACTCGATCGACGCCATCGCCGAGACAGGGCGCCCGGACGGTCGCATAACGATCGACATCGGCCGTGCACCGGCGGGGCGCGAGCTCGAGATCGGCGTGCGTGACAATGGCGCCGGTATTGCACCGGATCGCGTGGACACTATCTTCGTTCCGCTGAGCTCGACGAAGGAGCATGGGCTCGGGCTCGGTCTATCGATCTGCCAGACGATCGTCCAAGCCCATGGGGGACGCGTCTGGGCCAGCAGCAGCTCACCGGAGGGAACCGAGATCCGCTTTTCCCTGCCGATCGCCAAGGAGGCAATCTGACAAGGCATGACCACGAATGCGCGACCGACCGTCTACATCGTCGACGACCAGCCGGCAGTCTGTCATGCCCTGAGCGAGATGCTGAGCGTTCTGGGCTATGATGTGGCGACGTACAGCTCCGCCAACGAGTTTCTCGATTCGATCGAAACGCCACGTACCGGCTGCCTGATCGCCGATGTGCGCATGCCGGGCATGGATGGGCTTCAGCTCATGCATGCGCTCGGCGAGCGCAATCTGCACTTGCCCGTGATCCTGATCTCGGGCCACGCCGACGTGCCGATGGCGGTGGCCGCCATCAAAGCCGGAGCTCAGGATTTCATCGAGAAGCCCGTCGACGACGGGCAGCTTGTCGCCGCGATCAACCGCTGCCTCGCACAGGCGTTCGAGCAACTCGCCGGGCGCCAATCCCTTCAGGAGCTGGAGCGCAGGGCGCAATCGCTGACACGCCGCGAGTCGGAGGTGCTGGATCTCGTCGTGCAGGGTTTCACCAGCCATGCCATCGCGTCTCGCCTCGGGATCAGCCCGCGGACCGTCGAAAGCTATCGTGTGCAGATCATGGACAAGATGCAGGCTGAAAGCGTGGCCGTTCTGGTGCGGCAGGCCATCCGGCTCGGCCGCCTCTCACCGTAGATAAGCGTGCTTCAAATCGCGTGTAATTACCAAGGTAACGTCTCGGATACTCGAATTGCACGCCATGTCACAAGATGCGTCGAACGTTCGGCGGGCGTGATCGTCGCCCGATCGCGTCGAACATGGAGCGCGCGACATGCCGACTTCGCTGGATCGCGGGACGAGTTCGCGGGGGCACCGATCGACCCGTCTGTGTTCTGGCGATGACCTGAACGTGCTCGCGACGGCGGCCCTGCCGGCAGTGGCGCTCGGCGCCGCTCTCGTCCTTCCGGCGGTGCTGATTTTGCCGGCCCTCGCCGTGATTGCCGTCGCGGCGGGTTTTCTGCTCGAAGGAGCGCGTCTGCTGCGTCGGCGTCGAGGCGGCGACGCACGACTGAGGGGCTACGCGGCAGGTCTCGTCTTCGCGGGCCTTGCGGCAAGCATTCTTGCGGATACGGACGGAGCGTTGCTGGCGCTTTCCGAACTGACGGGCGACGACAGGGGGGCCAAGGCCGGCGGCCATTGACGGTGCGCTTCATGGCCCGAATGCGCTAGACTGTAAGGCAGAGGCGTTGGCGGTCGGACCGTCGGCAACGGGGAACGCAACGGCGCACACTGGCGCCCGGACTACAGCACATCACTGATCCACAGCCCTCCAGACCGGGCCCCTCTGGCAGCGGGAACGCTGCGATGTCGGACTGGACACAACTCGCGGAGTGTCCCGCCGATGCTGCGTCACACGTTCCGGTCCGGGCGACGTCGCCCGACTGTCAGCGGCCCGAGGCGAGGGTTGCGCCCTCGAGGACGGCTGGCGCACCGGCCATGGTTGGCCGCCGCTGCACGCGCGGGACCGTGCCGCCAAATCGCATCCGACCATTGTCCCCAACCATCGGCCGACCGGGCGCCTTTGCGCCGTCGGCAACGGGCTGAAACGATATGATAACCCTCATGCAATTCGTAGGAGGCTTCATCCTCCTCCTGTTCGGTGCCGAATATCTCGTTCGCGGTGCCGTCTCACTGGCGCGCCGGCTCAACGTATCCAAGATGATCATCGGCATGACGATCGTGGCATGGGGCACCACGTCACCCGAGCTGGTGGTCAGCCTGCAGGCCGCAGCGAACAACCTGCCCGGCATCTCGATCGGCAACGTGGTCGGCTCCAACATCGCCAACATACTGCTCATTCTGGGTATGTCCGCGGTGATCTTCCCAATCGTCGTGCAGCCATCCGCACTCTATCGCGACGGCGCCATGATGCTCGGCTCGGCGCTGCTCTTCACGGCGCTGGCTCTGACGGGGGTGATCGAGCGCTGGCAGGCAGGGGCGATGGTCGGACTGCTGGTGGTCTTCACGCTCTACGCGTTTCAGACGGAGCGCAAGAAGGGAGCGATGAACGATCCCGGTGACCTCGCGGAAGAGCTGGAGGAAGAGTTCGAGGAAGGCCCCCGATCGACGTGGCTCGCCACGCTTTCGGTGGTCGGCGGCGTCGCGTCGGTGGTCATCGGTGCCAAACTGCTGGTGGCGGCGGCGGTCGAGACGGCCCACTATTTCGGCGTTCGCGAGGAGGTGATCGGGCTTACCATCGTGGCGGTGGGCACGTCGCTGCCCGAGCTGGCGACGGCGGTGGTCGCCGCGCGCAAGCGGCATTCCGAGGTCGCCGTCGGCAACATCATGGGTGCGGGCATCTATAACCTGCTCATGATCATCGGGCTGGTCGGCCTCGTGGTACCGATCCCGATCCCGCCGCAGATCCTCGCGTTCGACCTGTGGTTCATGATTGCCGTGACGGTACTTCTGCTCGGACTGCTGATCCTGCGCAGCGGCCTCAGCCGACCGGCGGGTGTCGCCTTCCTGGGCCTTTTCGTCGCCTACACGGCACTCCAGTACTACGGGGTCGATGCGGCATTGCATGCCATCACCGCAGATGCCGGAACCCTGCTCAACCCAGCGCACGCCAAGTAGCGGGCTGGCGGTCGGCGCACCCTCCCCCGGGCGTCGCCGCCTTCAGGCCGCATAGCCGCCGAGCGATCCGTCCCGAGGCGAGCGCTCGGCGGCACACCATTTCTCGAGCAAAGCTTCAAGTTCCGAGCCGTCGAAGGGCTTCGCCAGATAGTCATCGAGGCCGGCATCGAGGCAGCGCTTTCTGTCCTCGGCAAATGCGTTGGCCGTGAGCGCGACGATGGGCGGAGCAAGGCGACCGCGCGAGACGAACACGTGGCGAGCGCGCCGGGCCGTCTCGTAGCCGTCCATCTCCGGCATATGGATGTCCATCAGCACGAGATCGACGCCCGCTCCATCGTTCGCGTCGAGCATCTCCTCGCACCAGGCGAGCGCCGCCGGGCCGCTCGGAGCATGGTGCACGACGCAACCGGCCTTCTCGGTCATCCGGCGTGCGAGCAAGGCGTTGATGGCGTTGTCCTCGACCAGCAGCACGCGCCGCCGCCGAGGCACCGGCAGCTTCGGCCCGGCCATCGGCGATCGATCTGCTTGCGTGTGCTCGGCAAAGACGGCCGTCACCTCTTTGGGTTCGAGATCGAGTTGAGCGAGGAGTGATCTCGGGCGCACGGGGCGAACGAGATAAGCGTCGCATCCGACCGACCTGAAGGTTTCCAGGTGGATCCGTCCCGAATGATCGACCACGAGGATCGTGCGCAGCGCCCGACCCTCGGCGAGCCTCGCCGCCTCGATCAGTCGTCCTACCGTATTCGGACCGTCCTCGGCGTCGACGATCACCGTGTCGAACGCATGCCCCGCCATCCGTGCGGTCGCCATCGCCTCGTCCGCCGTCTCGACCGTGGCCATCTCACTCGGAATGCCCAGAGCCGACAGCGTTTCCTGCATCAGATCGCGCTGCTGCAGCCGGCTCGATACGAGAAGGACGTGGCGGGTACGCCGATCGGCGGGAAGCGCGAGGACGGGTCGTGTCGGCCGACGCGCCGAGACAACCATTCGGGCGAGGAAGGCGGAGCCGCTGCCAAGCGTGCTCTCGACCTCGATATCGCCGCCCATGGCGCGCGCCAATTGACGCGAAATTGCGAGCCCAAGCCCGGTGCCGCCGCGATTGCGGCGCGCTGCATCGTCGGCCTGCTCGAACTCGGAGAAAACATTGCCGATCTGGCCCGAGGCGATACCGGCGCCGGTGTCGCGGACCTCAACCTCTATCGAGACGCGCTCCACCTCGGCGTCGACAGCTTCCGATGTGGATGGGGCCGCCAAAATGCCCCGGCGCACGCGCACGCCAACGCCGCCCACGTCCGTGAACTTGATCGCATTGCCGACGAGGTTGAGCAGGATCTGGCGGATCCGCGTCTCGTCGCCGATCACCGTGCGCGGCAGGTCCGGTTCGATGAACCAGGCGATATCGACACCACGCTCGCGGGCGCGCGGGCTCATCAGCTCGATGACGCTCTGCAGGCACTGGTCGAGAAAGAAGGGTGCGGGATGGATCTCGAGCTTGCCCGCCTCGATCTTCGACAGGTCGAGGATCTCGTCGATGATCGTCAGCAGGTTCTTGGCCGAGTGATCGACGGCCTCGACATAGGTCCTCTGCTCCGGCGACAACTCCGTCTCCGACAACAGGCCGGCCATGCCGAGAATGCCGTTCATCGGTGTTCTGATCTCATGGCTCATGGCTGCCAGGAAGCGGGACTTGGCCCGGTTCGCGGATTCCGCCTGGTCGCGGGCCTCGGCGAGCGACGACTGCACCCGGCGCTGTTCGGTGATGTCGCGGCCAAGCAGCTGAATCTCACGGATGCGGCCATCGTCGCCGGTGATGGCGCATTGCTCGAGTGAAAACCAGCGGGCGCCGTCTGCGGTGAGAAGGAGTTCCTCGAAACGCTGGCGACGACCCGGCTCAGGCATTGCACGGGGCTCGCCGTCGTGTTGCAGCACATCCGGCTGGAACGACTTCCCCAGCACGGCGCCGGCCTCCACGCCAAAGGTCCGGCAAAAGGCGCGATTGACGAACGTCAACCGGCCGCGCGTGTCCACGCGAGTGATGATGTCATTCTGGCTGTCGAGCAGGTCCCGGTAGCGGGTCTCGTTGTCCGAAAGCTCCCACTGCAGGTCCTTGAGCTTCTCGATGCCCTTCTCGAACCGGTCACCGAGGGCCTGGATGCGGTCGATCTGGCGCTGGTCGCCAGGCCGCTCGGCAAACTGTCCGACCAGCGCCGTGACCGTCACGGCACCGATCACGCCGACACCTGCGATCACCCATAGATGGACCGGGCCGGGCGATGTGCCTGCGAGCAGGATCGCGGCGAGAAACCACGTGATGGCCAGTATCAGCAACGGGACGAGAGGGGCCGTCTGGAGACCGGCAGCGAGGTGCTCCTGCAACGTCTCGATCTGGCGACGCATGACCGCTGCGCACCGTCCCACCGGCGTCAGCGCGGCCCATACGAACCCGGCGCGGCGATGGCCATCGCCGCTCGTCGGCGTCAGGTTTCTGCTCACGGATGCCCCGGCGATGCTTCGCGTTCCCTCTTGTCCCGCGGATTAAGAGCACAGACTGTGCTCGAGGGGTTCTGCGGCATCGAGTTAGGTTTAAGCCATCCTTTCCGGGCGCCCCAAACTTGGCAAAAGTCCCCGGACAGGGCATGCAGAAGCATCGAACGGCACACGGCATCGGTTGATTGGAGACGAGATGGGACCACTCGAAGGCCTGCGGATAATCGAGATGGCGGGCATCGGCCCTGCGCCCTTCTGCGGCATGATGCTCGCCGACATGGGCGCCGAGGTGATCCGCATCGACCGGCGCCAGAAGGCGGACCTCGGACTGGACCGGGCGCCTGCCTACGAGGTCATGAACCGCGGGCGCACCTCGATCGCGCTGGACATCAAGGAGCCCAGGGCGGTCGAGGTCGTGAAGCGGCTGGTGAAGGATGCCGATGCGCTGATCGAGGGGTTCAGGCCCGGCGTCATGGAGCGGCTGGGGCTCGGACCGGATGTACTTGCCGCAATCAATCCGCGGCTCGTCTTCGGGCGGATGACGGGCTTCGGGCAGGAAGGGCCGATGGCCCAGCGCGCCGGCCACGACATCAACTACATCGCCCTCGGCGGCGTGCTCAATCATCTTGGCCGGGCCGGTGAGCGCCCGATCCACCCCCTCAACCTCGTCGGCGATTTCGGCGGCGGCGGCATGTATCTGGCCTTCGGCGTCGTCTGTGCCATGCTGGAGGCGCGCCGCTCGGGCAAAGGTCAGGTTGTCGATGCTGCCATGGTCGACGGTGCGGCGAGCCTGATGGCCATGTTCCACGGCATGTGGTCCGAGGGCATCTGGCGCGAGGAGCGAGGCACCAACATGCTCGATACCGGTGCGCCCTGGTACGACGTCTACGAGACGAAGGACGGGAAATGGATCTCGCTCGGCGCCATCGAGAAGCGGTTCTATGCCGACCTGCTCGAGCGCCTCGGGCTCGCCCAGGACGCCCTGCCGCTCCAGCATGACCGCGATGGCTGGCCGGTGCTTCGACAGCGCTTCACCGAGAAGATCAAGTCCAGGACCCGAAGCGAATGGGAACGGATCTTTGCCGACAGCGATGCCTGCTTTGCACCGGTGCTTGCCATTTCCGAGGTGGCCGGCCATCCGCACAATGCCGAGCGCGCCACGTTTGTGATACGCGACGGCGTGCAACAACCTGCTCCGGCGCCGCGCTTCTCTCGCACACGCCCCGAAATCGGGGCCGCGCCACGCGAGGCGGGTCACGATACGCGGGACATTCTGGCACGCGCGGGCTATGGCGAAGCGGAGATTGCCAAGCTCGAGACCGACGGTGTGGTCGGTCGAACGAAGTAGCATCTGGAGACGCAAACGCATGACGACCGGACTGACAGCCGACCAGCAGGAGATCCGCTCTTCGATCGAGCGCATTTGCGAGGAATTCCCCGACGAATACTGGCTGAAGAAGGACAGGGAAGGCGGCTTTCCGTCCGAGCTGCACCAGGCGCTGGCGAAGGACGGCTGGCTCGGCATCGCCATGCCGGAAGAGTACGGCGGCGCGGGGCTCGGCATTACCGAGGCTGCCATCATGATGCAGACGATCGCGGAATCGGGCGCCGGCATGCAGGGTGCCTCGGCGGTACACATGAACATTTTCGGCCTGCATCCGGTCGTCGTGCATGGGACGGACGACCAAAAGCAGCGCTTTCTGCCGCCGCTGATCAAGGGCACCGAGAAAAGCTGCTTTGCGGTGACGGAGCCGAACATCGGCCTCGATACGACCCGCCTCAAGACCAAGGCAACGCGCGAGGGCAATCGCTACCGCGTGGATGGACAAAAGATCTGGATTTCGACGGCGCAGGTGGCCGACAGGGTTCTGCTGCTGGCACGCACGACAGATCTCGACAAGGTCAAAAAGCCGACCGAAGGCCTGTCGCTATTCTACACGGCCCTCGACCGAAAATATGTGGAGGTCCGCGAGATCGAGAAAATGGGCCGCAAGGCGGTCGATTCGAACCAGGTCTTCTTCGATGGGCTGCCGGTTCCCATAGAGGACCGGATCGGCGAGGAGGGGATGGGCTTCCGCTACATCCTCGACGGCATGAATCCCGAACGCATCCTCATCGCCGCCGAAGCGGTCGGCCTCGGCCGTGCCGCGCTCAGGAAGGCGGCGCAATATGCCAAGGACCGGATCGTTTTTGGACGGCCGATCGGCCAGAACCAGGCCATTCAGCATCCGCTCGCCAAGTGCTGGATGAACCTCGAGGCAGCAAACCTCATGGTTATGCGTGCGGCTGCGCTCTACGATGCGGGCGAGCCGTGCGGCATCGAATCGAACGCGGCCAAGTACCTCGCCGGGGAGGCTGGCTTCGAGGCTTGCGAGACGGCCGTCCTCACGCATGGCGGCATGGGCTACTCGAAAGAGTTCCACGTCGAGCGCTATATGCGGGAAGTCATGCTGTGCCGCATCGCGCCGATCAGCCGCGAACTGATCATGTCGCACATTGCCGAGCGGCAGCTCGGCCTGCCGAAGAGCTACTGAGAGGCCCATGGTTCCCGAGAGACCTTTGGCGACAACCGCCGACGAAATGCCGTCGGTCGTGCCTAACGAAGCCTTCCGCCGCGTGCGGAAGGTCTACGTGACCTGCGTGGCCACGGCGATCCCGCTGCTCTTTCTCGCCTTGTACACGACGGTCGAACGCATCGGCTATGGCATCGTGCCGGTGCTCTTGCTGATCGCGGGCGTCTGCTTGCTCATCTTCTCGATGCTGGTCAGGGCGGCAGCGGCCTGTCCGCGCTGCTCGGCCTCTCTGCTCTGGAAGAAGGGTCCGATCGGCACAGGACGCTTGTCGCTCGGAGAAAAGTCGCATTGCCGAACCTGCGGGCTCGACCTGAACGCTCCCTGGCGACCCGATCCCGAAGACCCGACGGCCCCGACCACAAGCCGGAACGAGGACGCGAAATCGACATGAGCACCGCCCGTCCCCAAGCCAAACCGACAATTCAGATCGACGACGAACGCACCATCACCACCGAGTGGCGCTTTGCGCCCGGCGCCGAGACCGGCTGGCACAAGCACGGGTACGATTACGTCGTGGTGCCCATGACCACGGGTACGTTGCTGCTCGAGGAGCCGGGCGGCGGCTCGCGAACGGCCGAGCTGACGGCGGGCCAACCCTACGCGCGGGGCACAGGCGTCGAGCACAATGTCGTCAACGCCAACGAGTTCGAATTCGTGTTCATCGAAATCGAGCTGAAGCGCTGAGGATCGCAGCCGCGAGACGGCCCGCTCCGTCACGGCTGCCTCCGCTCGATCTGAGCGCGCTTCAGATGATCTCGTCCTCGTCCATCACCGCCTCGGGCTCGGCATCCTCGGGGATCGGCTCGGGCACTTCGGGCTCGACCGTGCGGGGACGCTCGACCTTGCCCCGGATATGCTCGTCGGCCCAGGCGATATGAAACAGGGCGTCCCCCATGTTGACGACGGGAAGCGTGGTCGCTCCGACGATGATGCCGCGGCGCGGGCTTCGGATCTGGACCTCTCCGCCTTCGTAGGGATTGGCGACGATGCCTACCGGCTCGTTCTCGCTTACTGCATTGCCGATGCGCTTCAACGACCTGAAGACCCCGCCGTCCGGCGCGCGCACCCATTTCGAGGCATTGGCAAAGACGGGGCGGCGCGTCTCGTCGGCCGCCGGCGGCTCGACACCGTCGGGCAACTCGAGCATTCCCGTGCACAGCATGACGCCGGCAATGCCATCGACACCCGCCTTGATGGCGAATTCGTCGAAGCGCAAGCCTTCGCCGCCCTCGTAGACCAGCACATCGACACCCGCTTCGCGCGCCGCGCGCCGCAGCGAGCCGGCACGGTCGGCGCTCTCGAGCAGCACGGGCGCGCCGAACGCCTCGGCCAGTTCCCGGCAGCGCGGATGTCGTTCGAACTCGGCGCGGATCTGAGGAAGGTTGACGCGATGGATCGCGGCCGTGTGCAGGTCTATTCCCACCTGGCAGCGGCGCACCACCTCCTTGAGGAACAGATTGGCGAGGCGGGCGGCGAGCGAGCCGCTGCCGGAGCCCGGGAACGAGCGGTTGAGGTCACGACGATCCGGCAGATAGCGTGAGCGTCCGATGAAGCCATAGGCATTGACCACCGGAATCGCCAGCAGCGTGCCCGAGAGATTGCCGGGTTGCAGCGTCCGCAGGACCCGGCGAATGATCTCGACGCCGTTGAGTTCGTCGCCATGGATTGCCGCCGAGACGAACATCGTCGGGCCCGGCCGGGGACCGTGCAGCACGTGGACCGGGAGCGTGATCGGCGTGTGGTTCGACAGCTTCGAGACATGCAAATCGACCAGCGCACGGGTTCCCGCGGGCACGCTGTGGCCACCGATCTGGAAATCGCTTCGCACGGATTGCAGCTTTCGGCGTGATGTTGGATCGTCTCTTATAGCATTCCGCCGTCATGAGGGCAGCGGCTTCCCAGGCAATTGCGTCAACTGGCAAACGGCGTTCACAAATTCGTTTGGCGGTTGACACCAAAGGTCGCCCTGCCCATAAACCCTGTCGTCGCGCCGATCCGACCGGGCGGTGCGTCTCAGCGTTCGATCTGCTAGATTGCGGATGTTCGGCCCCGTTTTGTGGGCACGACGCGATGGAGAGGTGCCCGAGTGGCTAAAGGGGACGGACTGTAAATCCGTTGGCTACGCCTACGTTGGTTCGAATCCAACCCTCTCCACCATCTCAACCGCCTCATGGGCGTCGGCCTGATCGACCGTGCCTGCGCAGGGCCGACCTGCGCCCCCAAAGTCAATTCCTCAGTCGTGCCCGAATCTTCGCGGCTATTGGCCGCCGAGCTGTCATTCGAAAACGGGGCACGGCATGAGGCGGAGGGGCCGGGCGGTTGAGCTGGGCACGGAACAATCAATCATCGCGACGCGTTCGGGCGCCATGCGGAGTGTTGCTCGCCATGGCGGAGTTCTGGTTGCAGTTGCACTGGCCGGAACCATTTTATCGTCGCAACCGGCATCGACAGTCGGAGTTCCGGTGCTTGCGTCGAACGGGGGGCAGTTGATCGCCGAGGCGCGGGCATCCCGATCCTATGGGCAACGCCGTCGCCGGGCCCGGCGCGGACGTGTGCAGCAGGTGCCGCCTGCGGACGCCCGTCGCACGGGCGAGATGGCGCTGCCGAAGCGCAATCCGCGACGAGCGGGCGACGAGCAGCAGGCCGCGCAAGATCGTCGGTCCGGCGAAGTTCTTCCGAAACGCAATCCGCGGCGGCCCGGCGCCCAGGCTCAAATCGCAGGTGCCGATGATGCGCGGGCGAAGGGTACCCCCTCGAAAGGCAGGCCCTCCGCGGTTGCGCCCTTACCTGCCGAGCCGGCTCCGGTCGAGCCAGTCCCACCACCGCCGCCGCTGACGTGGAGCGCCGGCGAAGTTATCGAGGGCCGTGAACGCTGCCTCGTCGCCTTGTCGCGCATCGTCGTCGAGATCGATCCGGCGCCGCCGATGCGCGCCGGACAATGCGGCTCATCCTCGCCGGTCCTCCTGCGCAGTCTGGGCAGCGGTGGCGGCCGCGTCACGGTGCGGCCCCCCGCGATGCTCAATTGCGAGATGGTGCAAGCTGTCGACGATTGGCTGGAGAAGACGGTGCAACCGGCCGCCCGCGAGATCCTTGGGGAGGATATCGTCCAGCTGGAAAGTGTCGCCGGCTATCAGTGCCGCAACCGCGCCCGGACCACGCGATTGAGCGAGCACGCCATCGCCAACGCCATCGATATCCTCGGGTTTACGACGCGCAGCGGTTATACGATCGCCGTGCTCGACGCATGGGGACCGACCCACCGCGACGCCGCCCCACCTTCCCCGACCGCTCCCCCGCCGGCAGCAGC
This sequence comes from Hyphomicrobiaceae bacterium, assembly GCA_050187415.1. Classification (GTDB taxonomy): domain Bacteria; phylum Pseudomonadota; class Alphaproteobacteria; order Rhizobiales; family Hyphomicrobiaceae. Next base: position 48,566 of record JBFWXN010000025.1, read on the forward strand.
GTCAGCCCCGGCGATCGCTCAGCGCGCGGCTCCGGGAGAGCCGCCGCTGCCACTGCCGCATCCCAAGCGCGCAATCGCCACGCCGCAGCCGATGACCGCGCGTGCCGCCGTGAGGCCTGGCCGTCCCCCGACGGCGTCGCCCGCTCCGTCGATTGCTGCCGAGCAATTTCTCAAGCGGGTTCACGAGCAATCCTGCGAGACGTTCAAGACGGTGCTCGGCCCGGAAGCGAACGAGGACCACCGCAACCACTTCCATCTCGACCTCGCCCACCGCAAACGCGGCGGCCACTACTGCCGCTGACGGCTACCCGTCCATGCCGCACCGAACAGCCGCAGGTCGCATCGAAGCTTCAAGGCTCTAGACTTTGCCGTCCGCCTCGTCGCGGGCCCGAGCCTCGGCCGTCCGCTCCCCGGGCGACCCGTAGCCGCCGCCGCCTGCCGTCGAGATAACGATGCGGTCGCCCGGAGCGAGCCGCGTCACGATCTTCGAGGGGATGATCTCCTCGCTGCCGTCGACGCGCGTGATCCAGGAACGCGCGAGGCGCCCCGGCTTGCCGCCTGCGAGCCCGTCGGCCGCCACGAAGTGGCGCTCGCCCCGATGCGAGTAGGAGACCGTTCCCGCCACATCGCCCAGGATCTCGTATTCCTTGAGCTGGCCGCGTCCGCCTCGGTAGGCGCCGTCGCCGCCCGAGCCCGGTACCAACTGCCAGCGCGTGACACGGATCGGCGCATCGAGCTCCATCGCCTCGACCGGAAGGTTCATGCAGTTGGTGGCGTCCGTCTCGATCGCGTCGACGCCGTCGAAGCCATTGCCGGCGCCGGCACCGCCCGCCAGCAGTTCACCGGTGACGAAGGACGTGCCGTCCTTGCGCTGGCCACCCCAGGCCATCACGAGCAACTCGCCCGAGTTCGGGGCCGGCACACGTCCCGGCGCGACACCGGCAAGGGCCTTCAGCATGGTGTTCGTGATGCGCTTGATGGTTGCCGTTCGGGCATTGACGGGGGCCGGCTCGCGCGGATTGACGATGGAGCCTTCCGGCAGCGTCAGCGAGATCGGCCGGAAGCAGCCGCCGTTGTTCGGGATGGCAGGATCGGTCACGGCCCGAACAGCGAAGCAGGCCGCCGCCAGGCTGCCGGACGGCACGCAGTTGACCGGGCCCGTGACCTGCCCGCTCGAGCCCGTGAGGTCGAAGTGGATCGCGCCATCGGCGACCGTGGCGGCCACCTCGATGCGGATGCGCTGGTCGAGATTGATGCCGTCGTTGTCGAGATAATCGTGGGCGCGATAGGTGCCGCTCGGCAGTTTCGCCAGAGCCGCCCGCGTCATCGCCTCGGCGCGGTCGAGGAGCACCGAGAACGAGGTCAGCAACGCGTTGTGGCCGAACTTCTCGGACGCCTCGCGCAGTCGCACTGCGGCGATCTTGCAGGCGGCGATCTGGGCGTGAAGGTCGCCCATGAAGATATCCGGAATCCGCACGTTCTGACGCAGGACCGCGGTCAGCGTCTCGTCGAACACCCCGGCGCGAGCCCATGCCACGGCGGGTATGCGAATGCCTTCCTGGAATATTTCCGTCGAGTCGGTCGGCACTGACCCGGCCGTCTTGCCACCCACATCCTGGTGGTGCGTCATGGTGGCCGAGAGCGCGATCGGACGGCCGCCGGCAAAGACCGGCATGACGACGGCGAAGTCCGGCAAATGGGTGCCGCCGCAGTAGGGGTCGTTGAGGATGTAGATGTCACCGTCGCGCATCTGCTCGACGGGGAATTTGGCGAGGATGGCGCCCACAGCGGGAATGAGCGTGCCGAGATGGATGGCAATGGCGCAAGCCTGCGCCAGCGTCGTGCCGTCGAGCGTGAACAGGCTGGCCGATGCGTCGAGGCCTTCCTTGACGATCGGAGAGCACGACGACTTGAGCAGCGTCGCCTGCATCTCCTCCGCAATCTTGTCGAGGCGGTGGCGGATCACCTCGAGCGTGACCGGATCGAAGCGTTCGGCAGCCATGTCGATGCGGTGCGTGGCGTCGGTTGCCGTCATGATGGGCTCCTGGTCAGCAACAGTGCGGCGCCGCCCGTCACCTCGGCCGACCAGCCGGGGGGCAGCAAAGTGGTCGAATCGTCCTGCTCGATGATCGCCGGACCGGCGAGCCGTTCACCAGCGGCAATGCGCGCGCGGTCGTGGATCGCCGCATCGAGGCGGGTGCCCTCGCCCGGAAACAGCACCGAGCGGTGGCCCTTCAGCGACGCACCCGGCCGGGTCGGCGCGTCGGAGCCCACGGGGACGCGCGGGCGATGGGCACGATGCACAACCCGCAGGTTCACGATCTTCGCGGGCGCCCCCGTCTTGTGGCCATTCAGGCGCTCGTGGGCAACCTCGAAGGCCTGATAGAGATTGGACAACGCGGCCGGCCCGGCGGGATCGATCGGCACCTCGATGTAGTGGCTCTGGCCCATGTAGCCGACATCGGCGAGCGTCAGGCGTTCGCGGGAAAGGCCGTCGATCTGCTCGGCCTGCATCAGAGCCTCGGCGCGGCGATCGAGCGCCGCGAACGCCTCGGTGAGGTCGGCGATGCGCGCATCGGCAATGGGCGTCAGGAAGGCGCCGGACACCTCGTGCTCGATCGGCGCCGCGAGCAGACCGGCTGCTGCAAGCACCCCGGGAAACCGCGGCACCAGCACCCGGCCGATGCCAAGCTCCAGCGCCAGCGGAACGGCGTGCAGCCCGCCCGCGCCGCCGAGCGGCACCAGTACGAACTCTCGCGGGTCGTAGCCGCGATTGATCGAGACGAGGCGCATGCCATCGGCCATGTGCGCGTTGGCGATGCGGTGGATGCCGAGCGCCGCTGCCTCCACATCGAGACCCAAGGGCTTCGCGATCCGCGTTTCGATGGCAATACGCGAGAGCTCCGGATCGAGGTGCAGGAAGCCACCTGCGAAATAGCTGGGATCGAGCAGGCCGAGCACGATCGACGCGTCCGTTACGGTCGGCTCCTTGCCGCCCCGGCCGTAGCACGCAGGTCCGGGATCGGCGCCCGCGGATTGCGGCCCGACGCGCAGGCCGCCGCCCGTGTCGATCCAAGCGATCGAGCCGCCACCTGCGCCGAGCGTCGTCACGTCCAGCATCGGCACGCGCACCTGATAGCCGGCGATTTCCGTCTCAGTCTTGACGAGCACCCGGCCACGATCGATCAGCGCGATGTCGCTCGACGTGCCGCCGACGTCGACCGTGATCAGGCTGTCGAGATCGGCCTCCCGTCCGGCCGCCTGGCCGCCGATCGCGCCGGCTGCCGGACCCGACAGGAAAAGGCGCACCGGACGCGTTCGCGCGACCTCGCCGCCGGCAAGCCCGCCGCGCGACTGCATGATCTGGAGCGGCGCCCGGACGCCCGCCTTGACGAGATCGCGGTCCATGTCGGCCAGATACTTGGCGACGACCGGCTTTACGTAGGCGTCGAACGTCGTGACGACGGTACGCTCGTACTCGCGGAAGACAGGATCGACCTCGCTCGAAATCGAGACCGGCACGCCCGGCATGGCCGTCTCGATGGCGGCTCGCACGCGCCGCTCGTGCTCGGGGGCCAGAAACGAGAACAGCAGAGCGACGGCGACCGCCTCGACGCCCTCGGCCTTCAATTTGTCGATCGCCTTTGCAAGCGATGCCTCGTCGAGCGGCGTCAGCACCTCACCCGCCGACCCGATGCGCTCCGTTACCTCGACGCGCCGGGCGCCCGGGGCGAGCCAGCCGGGCGTCTCCGGCCTGAGGTTCAGGTCGTACATCTGCCGACGGATCTGGCGACCGATCTCGAGCACATCGGCGAACCCCCGCGTGGCCACCAGTCCGACGCGCGCTCCCTTTCGCTCCAGCACCGAGTTCGTCGCAATGGTCGTGCCATGGGTGAAGCTCGTCACATCGGCCGGGACGATGGCGAAGCGATCCCGCAGCAGGGCCAGCGCCGAGAGCACAGCGCGGCCCGGATCATCGCGCGTGGTCGGCACCTTCAGGATGCGCGTCCCGCTCTCGGTGACGCAGACCACGTCGGTAAACGTGCCGCCGATATCGATGCCGATGCTGACGCTTGCCCGCCGCGCGTCTGCCGGCTGCGCTGACAAACCTGAACTCATTCCGAAGCCACCTCCGCATGCGGCCCGCCCGCCGTCGCCAACCACCCTAACGAGCCGGTTCGGGCATTCGGTGCCACTCACCAGCCAGGAGGCCGTCCCGGAAGCGGCTTGGCAAGAGGGAACCGTCTCGCGGTCCGCGCGTTGGCCAAAAAAATGTCAGGAGCAGCCAGAATGCCAAGCAGAATTGTCGCAATCTCGATGGCTCTCGCGCTCGGCTCGGGTGTTGCACTGGCCCAGACAAGCGGCTCGGGCGGCGGCAGCGGAGGCGCAGCCTCGGGTGGCGCCGCGTCGGGCGCGCCGACAGCTCCAGGGTCCACGGCCACACCTGGCGCACCAGGCGCGAGCCTGGGCTCGCCATCTCCGACCACCACGCAGCCGCGGCTTGGGCCTGCGCCGGACTCGACGGGTGAGCGCCAGCGAGCGCTCACCGGGCCGACGTCCCCCACTGCACCCTCTGCGACACCATCTTCGCCGACGCTTCGATCGGAGCAAAGGCCGCTCGGCACCGGCGGCGTGACGCAGAAAGGCACGAATGCCGGCGTCGACGATCCTGTCGTGCCGCCGACGGCGCAGGAATGCGCGCGCGGATGGCAACCGAATTCACGCTGGAGACGCGACGAGCTTGAAAAGTATTGCAAGCGCTAAACAGAGCTGCATCGTCGCGAACGCGACCGTCTCAGCCGGTCGGGCCCACGCCGAGGCTCATGCGCGGCGGGCTGGTGGTTCTTAACTGCTGCAACGCGTCGCGGATCCTATCGGGATCGAAGCTGGCGCCGGTCGATGGCGGGTCGTCCGCCTTTGGAAGGGGCTTCGAGGGGCTTGCACCGGCGGCCATGGCTTTCGTGAACAGTTCCGGATCGATGGGCGAGGTGGGCATGCGTTGTGTGGCCGGACGAAGGCTCTTGGCCGGCGAGGCTGATCTGCGCGCCATTCCTGTCGCCGCCAGGGCTTTGCTCCGAGCCGAAATGCGCGCTTTCGCCGAGTGGAACGCTGGCACCTTCGTACGCGTCGCGGCCGTCGTCCGGGCTTGATCTCGTGCCTCGCGCACGACGCGGGCCGGGGACGGTCGAGGGATCGCGATTTTGTCTGATGCGGGCTCAGCCGCTGTTGTCGTGGTCGAGCTGATTTCGCTCGTAACGCTCGCCGCGATCACCGGCACGTGTCGCCGCACGGGGAGCCGAGCCACGGGCAGACGGTCGACGGATTCGGGCACGCGCGTCGGATCGAGCACGCTCGCACCGACCGCGGGCAGGGCGCGCGGGGTCAGGCTCGCATGGGCCGATTGCATCACATCGCGCCAGACACGTGCCGGAAGACTTCCCCCCGTGACGTGGTTCATCGGACTGCTGTCGTCATTGCCGAGCCACACGCCGGCGACGAGGTGAGCCGTGTAGCCGACGAACCAGGCGTCGCGGAAATCCTGCGTCGTGCCGGTCTTGCCCGCGGCCTGATGTCGAGGGAAAGCAGCGCGACGGCCCGTGCCGGAGACGATCGCCGCATTGAGCATTGTGTTGATCGCGCCGATCGTATCTGGCGCAACGACCATCCGAGGACCGGGCTCGCGCCGCTCGAAGATGACCTCGCCGTCGGCGGTGCGCATGCGGGTGATGACGAACGGCTCTACGGCGAGGCCACCGGCCGCCAAGGTGGCGTAAGCGCCGCACAGCTCGAGCAGGCCCACCTCGGACGTGCCCAGCGCCATCGAAGCGTCGGGTCGTAATGGCGACGTAATGCCCAGGCGACGCGCCACGTTCACCACCTTGTCGCCGCCGATCTGCTGTTGCAGGCGCACGGCGACCGTATTCACCGAGTGCGCCAGCGCCTGCGTCAGCGTCAGTGGGCCACGGTAGCGTCCGTCGTCGTTACGCGGGCTCCATTCGCCGATCTCGATCGGTGAGTCGGTGACGGGCGTATCGGGCCATAGACCGTTCTCGAGGGCGGCGACATAGACGAAGGGCTTGAAAGCCGAGCCCGGCTGTCGATGGGCTTTCACGGCGCGATTGAACTGGCTCTCCGCGAACGAGCGGCCGCCGACGAGCGCGCGGATGCCGCCCGATGTATCGAGCACGATCGCTGCGCCCTGCCCGGCCTTGGCGGACGAACCTTCCTTGGCCAGCGTCTCCGTCACGGCCGCCTGTGCGCGGCGCTGCACGTCCGGATCGATGGTCGTCTCCACCACGACCATGCGCTTCGAAATACTGGCGAGCGGGGGAAGCCGGTCGAGGACATAGTCGACGGCGTACTCGAGGCCGTTTGCCTGTCGATTGACCTCGGGCGCCGCGAAATGGACGGACTGGCGCACGGCGGCCGCGGACGATACGGGGCTGATCAGGCGCGCGGCCAGCATGGCCCGGATGACGACGCGGGCACGCGCGCGCGCATAGCCGGGATTGGCGAACGGCGAAAACTTGGACGGCGCCTTGAGCAGCCCGGCGATGACGGCGGCCTCGGCGACGTTGACGCTGCGGGCCGACTTGTTGAAAAAGCGCCTGGCCGCTGCCTCGACACCGTACGAACCGCCGCCGAAGTAAACGCGATTGAGGTAGAGTTCCAGGATTTCGCGCTTGCTCAGGCGAACTTCCAGCCAAAGGGCGAGCACAGCCTCCTCGAGCTTGCGACCGAGAGTGCGTTCGGTCGACAGGAACAGGTTCTTTGCGAGTTGCTGCGTCAGCGTCGAGCCACCCTGCGTGGCGCGCCCGGCCCGAAGGTTCGCCAGCGCCGCGCGTACGAGCCCGGCCGGATCAACGCCCCAGTGGGAGAAGAAGCGGCGATCCTCGATGGCGATGACGGCATCGACGAGATGGCGCGGGAGCTGGTCGAGGGGGATGAAATCATTGCGGTCGCCGCGATCGGCGAGCACGGAGCCGTCGCGTGCGAGAATGCGTAACGTCGGGCCGGGCTGGTTGACGGTCAACGCGTGCGGATCGGGGAATTGGATGGTGTAGCGGATGAGCTGGACGGACACCAGGATCGTGGCGAGGGCGGCGGCGTAAAGCGGGACTTGGATGGCTGCCCGGACGTACCACCGACGACGCCACGGAATTTGGCGGGGTGCAACGGTCCCGGGATCGACGCGATGGCTGACCGCGGCTTCGCCTTCCGGCGCCGGCTCGATATCCAAGACCCCACTCCCGCAACTGACGTACCGGCCGGTACTCCAAATCCGACCGCTACGCACATTAGTGGAGCGTCACTTAACGGCGGATTAAGCATGCGCGCAGACCGCGGCAGAGAAAGCGTCCTGCGGGCACGCGCCGTTCGGGATCGGCACACATCGTCAAAGCATCCAATGGGCTCGAACGTCGCCTCCGTCCCCGCGTCGAAGCCTGGTGAATTTCACATCCCTCGCATCAGGCCGCCGCCGCGGTAGGGGCCGCCTCGGGCATACGGCGCGGGAGCAGAGACACCGCCATCAGAATGAGGGCTGCGGCAACGGCGAGGACACGGAACAGCACGTCGAAGCCGTAGGTCCCGTGCACCCATGCGATCAGTGGCAAAGCGGCCGCGAGCGCGGTGAAACTGACCACGTATCGAACGCCGTATACCGTCGCGCGCAGCTCGGACTTTGCCATCTTGCCGATCATGTAGTCGTTGATCGGGATCTGGCCGAAGGCACCGAGCATGAAGCCGAGCGCAATGGCGAGCGCGGGCAAGTCATGGAAGCCCGGCATCGCAGCAAAGAAGACGAGCTGAAGCAGCGCCGCTCCCATGAACACGGTGCGCGGTCCGAGCACATCCAACAGACGCCCCACGACCAGCTGCGCCATCGAGGCAACGGCGAATACCAGGAATGCGAGCCAACCGATGGACGTGGCGGAGCCGGCAATACCCTGAAGCCTCTCGTCGAACACCTTCGGAAGGGCAAATGTCGTCGACTGAAAGACGATGCTCGATACTGCGGTCGTGAAGAACACGATCGCGGAGAGCCGCCACAACGCTGCCTTGACGTCGGACGAGCCCGGTGCGGATGCCGGTGCCGAGCCCGTGGCCGCCTTCGTCGAGGTCGCTGCCGTCTGCCGCTTGGCTGCGGCGGCCCTGACATCGTCGCGCACGTGCCACCAGTACGCGAGACCGATCAGCACCGAAAGCGCGCCCGGCACGATGAACGCCGCGCGCCAGCCACCGTGATCGATGAACCAACCGGTTATGAGCGCGGCGCAGCCGACGCCGAGGTTGCCCCAGACGCCGTTGATGCCGATCGCCATGCCGGTACCCGATGCCTTGGCACCGTCGACGACCATGGCCAGGCCGACCGGGTGATAAATGGCGGCGAGGACGCCGACCACGAAGAGCAGCGCGCCAATCTGCAGCGGCGTTTGGGCAAAGCCGGTCGCGATCGAGGCGAGGCCGATGCCGATGAAGAACACCACCATCATGGCGTGCCGGCTCCAGTAGTCGGCGAGCCGCCCCGCGGGCAGCGAGAACAGCCCGAATGCAACAAAGCCCGGCATGGCGTAGGGGACGAGCTCGGCGTAGCTCAGACCCCATTCCCTGGTCAGCGCCAGCGCCGCCACGGTGGCGAATACCAGGGTGAAGAGATGGTCGAGAAAGTGCCCCACATTCAGGAACAGGAAGCTCAGGCGGTCTCGGCTCATGGCCGCGCTCCTCCGACAGTTCTTGATCTTTGGCCGGATTGCGCCGACGGCTTGGCTAGGCCGCCGATGCGTCGGCAAATTGCGATGGAGCGGCAGTTTATACTTGTCCCGATTGCGGTGTTCGGCCAGATTTTATCGCGAAAGCGCCACGTCACGGAGCGATGCGATGTCGCCGCGCCATGCCTTGCGAAGCACCAACCCCCTCGACTTCCAAAACCTCGATCAGGCGGTCGGGGTCATGGCAAAGGGATTTCCACCGGGCTTTCACATTCCGCCGCACAGTCACGCGCGGGACCAGTTGCTCTATGCGGTCACCGGTACGATGCGTATCCGAACCGAGAGCGAAGCCTGGATCGTTCCGCCGGACCGCGCCGTCTACGTGCCGGCGCATGTGGTGCACAGCGTCGCCATGCGCGAGGCGGTGGAAATGCGCACACTCTATATCGCGCGACGACGAGGGCTCGCCCTTCCGATGGCGCCGGTCGTGCTCGCGGTGACGCCACTCCTGAAGGCGCTGGTGCTGGGGCTGCTCGAGGAACCGCTCGATTACGCGCCTCACTCGCGGGCCGACCGCATGGCGCTGCTCATACTCGACGAGATCGCGCGGGCACGTTCGCTCGATATGTCGATTCCCATGCCGCAGGATGCTCGTCTGCGGCGTCTGTGCGACGCGCTGATCGCCAATCCGGAGACAACCTCCACGCTCGACGGCTGGACAGACCAGGTGGGCGCGTCGCGGCGCACGCTTGCCCGCTTGTTCCGCAAGGAATGCGGCATCACGTTCACCTCGTGGCGCCAGCGGGTGCGCTTTCATGCGGCGATCGAGGCGTTGTCGCGGGGCGTCACGGTCAGCGAGGCGGCGCGCCAGAGCGGCTATTCAAGCCCCAGCGCCTTCACGTCGGCATTTCGCAAATCGTTCGGCGTCGCGCCAAGGAGCATCGGATCCGGGGCGCTGCCGGACGAGCGATCGCCGGCGATGCCCGGCTCCCAATCGCCGCATCGCCGATCGTCCGGGCGACGCCGGGAGCCGATCTGACGGCGCACCGGCCGACCTTCGTGCGCACTGCGCGTTGCGGCCATCTCGCGGCTGCGATAACTCTTTTCGGATGCACGGTCAAACCGCCCCGATCCAGGCAGAAGGAGCTCGTCAGTCGTGCAAGATCCGTTCGTGCTCGGCTGGGAGGAATGGCTGGCTCTGCCCGAGCTCGGTCTGCCGGCCATCAAAGCGAAGGTCGATACCGGCGCGAAAACGTCGGCTCTGGCCGCAAGTTCCGTCGAGGAGTTCGGCACGACGGAGAGGCCCCGGGTTCGCTTCACCGTGCGCCCCATTCCAGGGCGCGACGACGTCGAGGTCGCCTGCATCGCGGACGTGATCGACCGGCGTGAGGTCACAAGCTCCAACGGCGAGACGGAGCGGCGCTACGTGATCCGAAGCAAGGTGAGCGTGGGGGGGCGCGAATGGCCGATCGACATCTCGCTCGCCAATCGCGGCGCCATGTCGTACCGCATGCTGCTTGGGCGCCAGGCCGTGAAGGACGACATGTTCGTCGATCCCGCGACCTCGTTTCGCCAGCCGCAGCTCAGCTATCGCGCCTATGGCGATGCGATGCGAAGCGAGCCGGCCAAGCGGCCTCTCACCATCGCCCTGCTGTCGCGACGTCCGGAGAACGCCTCCAACCGCCGCCTGGTTCGTCAGGCCGAGCAGCGCGGGCACGCGATGCCCGTGATCGACCGCCGGCGGCTGTCGATCTATATCGCCGCCAAGGAGCCCGCCATTCTGGTCAACGGACTGCCGCTCGAGCCGATCGACGCCGTCGTCTTCCGCGCGGGGAAGTCACCGAGCCTGTTCTCACTGGCGATCGTTCGGCAGATGGAGATACTCGGCACCTTGGCCCTCAATCCCGCCGATGCTCTCGCCAAATCCGGCGACGCGCTCATCGCGCGCCAGTTGCTGGCGGGTGCCGGCGTGGCGGTTCCCGAAATCGCGGTCAATCCGCGGGATCTCACCAAGGCATCGGGAGGGGTCGAGCATGTGCTGGCCGATAGCCTCGGCGCTTTCGGCGCCGTGCCGGTTCTTCGCTTCGCGGTCGTCGGCGGCCGGGCTCTCGGGGCCATCGAGCGTGCGCCCACGAGTGCCCTCGAGCAGAGCCCAGAGTGGTACGCGACCTCCTATACCGCCAGCGAGCTCGCGCCGGGCCGCAAACTCGCCGAGCAGGCTTCGCGGGTGTTCGGCCTAGGATTGGCGGCCGTCGACATCGTGCAGTCTCGAGCGGGCTTGTTCGTCGTCGACGTGACCGCCAACGTTTCGCTTTCGCAGTTCGAGCGGCTGACGGAAACCTCTCTGGCGGAGGCCGTCATCGTGCATCTCGAGCGCACGGTGGAGGCACGCGCCCTGCTCAAGTCGCGTGGGATGGAACAACGCTGACGCCACGCGTGCGCCAGCTTCCGTCGTGCCGGTCCGCTTGATCGCCCGGTTTTTGAGCGTCATTGCCGTTGCCGAGTTCGAGACTTAGTCCCAACCCTTCATATCGAGATCGCGGAACGTCGTCTTGATGCGACGGACCGTGCCCGTTTTCGAGCGCATGACGACGGTTTCGGTTTCGGCGAAGTCGCCGTGGAAGCGGACGCCCTCGAGCAGCGAACCCGACGTCACGCCGGTGGCCGAGAAGATCACGTCGTCAGCCGCCATGTCGGCCATCGAATAGACGCGGCGGATATCGGCGATACCCATCTTTGCCGCGCGTTTGATCAGCTCCGGTCTTTCCTTTTCGGAGTGGCGCTCGGGCGAGAGCCGGCCCTGCATCTGTCCACCGATACAGCGCAGCGCCGCCGCGGCGAGCACGCCTTCGGGTGCACCGCCCGAGCCCAGATAGATGTCGATACCGGTCTGTTCCGGGTCGGTCGTCCAGATGACGCCTGCGATGTCGCCATCCGGGATCAAACGAATCCCGGCCCCGGCCTTGCGCACGGCTTCGATCAACTCCTGATGGCGCGGCCGGTCGAGAATGCAGGCCGTGATTTCGCGCATCGGAGCGCCTTTGGCCTTGGCCAGATCGGCGATGACCTCGGCAACGGGACGATCAAGGTCGATGATGCCTTCGGGATAGCCGGGCCCGATTGCGATCTTGTCCATGTACATGTCGGGTGCGTTGAGGAGGCCGCCCTCCTCGGAAATGGCAATCACGGCCAGCGCGTTCGGCATGTCCTTGGCGCAAATGGTCGTACCTTCGAGCGGGTCGACGGCGATATCGACGCGAGGCCCATCGCCCGTGCCGACTTCCTCGCCGATATAGAGCATCGGCGCCTCGTCCATCTCGCCTTCGCCAATGACGACCCGGCCGCGGATCGGCAGCTTGCCGAGCTCTCGCCGCATGGCATCGACAGCAGCCTTGTCCGCTCCTTTGTTGTTGCCCTGGCCACGCAGGCGTGCCGCAGCAATAGCCGCCGCCTCCGTCACGCGCGTGATCTCGAGCACAAGTACCCTGTCCAGACCAGCCCTGTCGCTCGCCATCGAACCCGTCTCCTCCGGCTCATCCTGTTCCCCGCCCCACCATCGGATGAGACGATCGGCGCGGCGTAAGGCTTACAGCTTCTCGATGCGGATCATCTGCGGCTTGGACCGCAAGCGCCCGTCAACCGAGATCGCGTCGAGGGCGGCTCGCATGGCGCCCTCGGTCGTCTCGTAGGTCACGATCACCACGGGCGTCGGCTCGCCCGGCTTCGGGCGTGCTCCGCTACCGGGCAGCGCCTGGCGCGGGCGACGCTGGACCACGCTTTCCAACGAGATGCCTCTATCGGCCATCTGCTGCGCCACGAATGCCATTACGCCGGGGCGATCCTCGACCAGGAGACGGACATAATAGGCGCCTTGATGCTCGCCAAGCTTTGCCCGTCGGTAAGGTTGAAGCTTCGCTGCAGGCATGCGGAACGGCGGCATGACGCCGCCGATCGCGATATCGATGATGTCGGACGCGACCGACGAGGCAGTTGCATTGGCACCGGCACCAGGTCCCACCATCAGCAGCGTACCGACGAAATCGGCGTCGATGGCGACGCAGTTGGTGACACCCGAGACCTCGGCGATTGCCGAGTGCTTCGGCACCAGCGCCGGATGCACGCGTTGCTCGATGCCACTTTCGGTCGTCATGGCGACGCCCAGCAGCTTGATGCGGTAGCCGAGGTCATCGGCGGCCTCGATATCGGCATCGGTAATCGACTGGATGCCCTCGATGTCGATCTCGTCGAAGGCGACGCGTGTGCCGAAGGCCAGACTGGTCAGCAGCGCCAGCTTGTGTGCGGTGTCGAAGCCGCCGATGTCGAACGTCGGATCGGCCTCGGCATAGCCTTTGTCCTGCGCTTCCTCGAGCACCTCGGCGAAGGGGCGGCCCTCGTCCTGCATGGTGCTGAGGATATAATTGCAGGTGCCGTTCAGAATGCCGTAGACGCGGCGAACGCCATTGCCGGCGAGCGACTCACGAAGCGTCTTGATGACGGGGATGCCGCCGGCGACCGCGGCCTCGAAGTTGAGCTCGACGCCCTGCTCCTCGGCGAGGGTCGCAAGCCCGATGCCGTGCTTGGCAAGCAGCGCCTTGTTGGCGGTGACGACGTGCTTGCCGGCGCCCAGGGCCGCCTCGACAGCTTGCCGGGCGATGCCTTCATCGCCACCGATAAGCTCGACGAAGACGTCGATGGCAGGCGAGGTGGCAAGCTTCGCTGCGTCGTCGAACCACTGGTATTTGTCGATCCCGACGCCTCGGTTCTTGCCCCGGTCACGGGCCGAGACGGCGCGTACCTCGACCGAGCGGCCGAGGGCTGCGGCCATGCGCGCGCCGTGCGCCTCGAGCACGGCCAGCAGGCCCGCCCCCACCGTGCCAAGCCCGGCGATACCCAGCCTCAGCGGCTCCATTGAACTCGGTGCCTGCATGGGTCAGCGGCCTGTCCCGGTGTCGCGGATCGGGATCACGTTGTGCAAGCTGTCGGCACCCTGCGCGAGAAAACGCTTGATGGAGCGTGCCGCCTGCCGAATGCGCTGCTCGTTCTCGACCAGCGCGATGCGTACATACCCTTCGCCATGCTCGCCGAAACCAATGCCGGGAGCGACGGCGACGCTGGCGCGCTCGATGAGCAATTTGGAGAATTCCAGCGCGCCGAGATCCTTGAAGGGCTCTGGCACAGGGACCCAGGCAAACATCGAGGCGTCGGTCGGAGGAAAGTTCCAGCCGGCATTGCCGAAACTCTCGACCAGCACGTCGCGACGGCGCCGGTAGGTCGCACGCATCTCCCTGATGCAGTCCTCGGGGCCATTGAGCGCCGCCGCGGCTGCCACCTGGATCGGCGTATAGGCACCATAGTCGAGATAGCTCTTCACCCGCGCCAGCGCCGCGAGCAGCCGGTCATTGCCGACTGCGAACCCCATGCGCCAGCCGGCCA
>JBFWXN010000026.1:0-62372 GCA_050187415.1 Hyphomicrobiaceae bacterium
GCTGCATCGCCTTTTTCCAGGCCTCGATGTCGCGGCCGTCGACAAGCGTCGATTGCACGCCGAAACGCGGGAGCACGTCCTGGACGACATACAGGCATGAGCCGAACAGAGCTTTCGCCGCGACGATGTGATCGCCGGCCTTGAGGAAACACATCAGGGCGGCGGAGACGGCCGCCATGCCCGATGCCGTGCAGCGGGCCGCCTCGGCGCCTTCGAGCAGCCGCATCCGCTCCTCGAGCATCGAGACTGTCGGGTTGGCATAGCGTGAATAGATGAAGCCGCCGCTCTCGGTCTTGAAGCGCTCTTCGGCCTGCTCGGGGCTGTCGTAAACATAGCCCTGTGTCAGGAACAACGCCTCGGATGTCTCGGCGAACTCCGAACGGAGCGTTCCACCGTGCACCATCCGGGTCGCCGGCAGCCAATTGGCGGAGTCTTTCAGCGCATCATCCGGCTTCGTCGTCATCACACGTTCCCTCGAACTCGGGTCAGTGACTGACCCAGCAGCACATCGCGCCGCGCCGGCTGCCTCTTCGAAGGCAAGCTGCCGGGCGGCTTCGGGCTCGAGATGTCCGGAAAACGCGCGCGGCCTCTTTAGCAAGTTGTTTTACGTGGCTGCAAGCCGGCCGGCCAAATCACCACGAAGGCGTGCATTACCGACAACGGCGCTTGGCGTCAATGGTTTGGTCCGTTAGACCGGCCTCGGTTCGACACATCGCGATGGCGGCGGAGGCGGAAACGTCGGCGTTCGTGCCGTCGTGACATCCGGATGGGTACGGCGATGCAGACGGGCACCGGGAACGCGACCGGAATTCTCCCCGCGCAAACGATCCGGCGTCTGCTCGGCGACAACGCGATCACGACCGAGGGGCCACTCGCCATCGGACAAATCCAGCCGGCGAGCATAGATCTGCGGCTCGGAAGCTTCGCTCATCGGGTGCGCGCGAGCTTCCTGCCCGGCCCCGGCGAAGCGGTCAGCCGCAAGCTCGACGATTTGACCTTGCACGTGGTCGATTTGATGCACGGCGCGGTGCTCGAGACGGGTTGCGTCTACGTCGTGCCGCTGCAGGAGAGCTTGGCACTGCCCGCCCATGTTGCTGCGGCCGCCAATCCAAAAAGCTCCACCGGCCGCCTCGATGTGTTCACGCGGGTGATCGCCGACGGTATCGACGCGTTCGACACCGTTCCGGCGGGCTACAGCGGACGCCTCTACGCCGAAATATGCCCCCAGACCTTCCCGATCGTCGTTCGGCGCGGATCGTTTCTTTCGCAACTGCGCTTCCGGGTCGGCGACCCGGTCGAACCGGACGCGACGCTGCTTGAATTGCAGCGGGATCAGCAGCTCGTTTCCGGCGGCGTCGTCGATATCAGAGGCGGCGTGGCACTTTCTGTCGACGTCGTCGGCACAGGTGAGGGCCTGATCGGCTACCGCGCAAAGCGGCACACTGGGCTTGTCGACGTGGACAGGCCGGGCGCATGCGCGGTGCTCGACTATTGGGAGCCGGTTCACGCGCACGGCCAGAAGCGCATGATACTGGACCCGGACCAGTTCTACATCCTCGCCTCGAAAGAGGCCGTGCACGTGCCGCCCACGCATGCCGCCGAGATGATGCCGTTCAACCCGCTGGTCGGCGAGTTCCGGGTTCACTATGCGGGTTTCATGGATCCGGGCTTCGGGCATGCGGCCGCGGGTGGGGCCGGGGCGCGCGTCGTGCTGGAGGTCCGCTCGCACAAAGTGCCATTCGTGCTCGAAGACGGCCAAGTCATCGGCCGTCTCGTCTACGAACGCATGAGCGAGGTGCCCGAGGTTCTCTACGGTTCGGGCCTTCGCAGCAATTATCAGGCGCAAGGCCTGAAGCTTTCGAAGCATTTTCGGTAGCCGCTGCCGCTGGACTCTACCCTCTGGCGTGCGGCTCGCCGACGTGCGCCGAGTTTTCCGGCGAGATGAGGCGGGTGTCGGCTCGTCGACGTCCTGCGGAGCCCGCCGATTGGAAATAGAGGCTAATTTCGGGGTAGACGGGCCAGTCGAATGGTAGTCCATATGGGCCAGTGCCGACGTGCCGACACAGGCTGCGGCACCCTAAAGGAGTATCGTAATGGCACTGCGTATCAATGATGAGGCGCCTGATTTCACGGCCGACACGACAGAGGGACCGCTGAAATTTCACGAATGGATCGGCGACGGATGGGTGGTTCTGTTCTCACATCCAAAGGACTTCACCCCGGTGTGCACGACCGAGTTGGGCTATGTCGCAGGGTTGGCCGGCGAGTTCGACAAGCGCAACACCAAGATCATCGGCATATCCGTCGATCCGGTCGACAGCCATCATAAGTGGAAGTCGGATATCAAGGACGTCAGCGGGCATGACGTATCGTATCCGCTGATCGGAGACCCCCAGCTCAAAATCGCCAAGCTCTACGACATGCTTCCCGCGGGCGCCGGCGAAAGTTCGGAAGGGCGTACGCCGGCCGACAACGCAACGGTGCGTTCGGTCTTCGTCATCGGTCCCGACAAGAAGATCAAGCTTTCGCTGACCTATCCCATGACCACCGGGCGAAACTTCGACGAGATTCTCCGCGTCATCGACTCGATGCAACTCACGGCGAAGCACAAGGTCGCAACGCCCGCTCAGTGGATGCCCGGCGACGACGTGATCATTACGCCTGCAGTTTCCGACGAGGAAGCAAATGCCAAATTCGGCGGGTTCACGCGAACGAAGCCGTATCTGCGCGTGACGAAGCAGCCTCAGTCATAAGCACCGCCGTTCGAAATGCAGCGAGGTCGACAGCAGAGCCTCGCTGCATGAGATTTCCGGCGCGAGACCTCTTGCCGGCAAGGCCGCGCCGTTCGCCCATGTCTCGTGCGGCCACGGCTTTGATCGCCGCTGCGAAATGGCTCATTTGGTGAAGAACGACATCAGGCTCGATGCGATGTTGGTGCTGCTCGTCGTGATCGGATTGGCACTCTCGTAGCCAGACATCGCGGACGCGATCTCGGTATAGAGCTTCGGTACCCAGTCGGGCTGGCCGGGCTTGGGCTGCGGCAGCGGCTTCGAGCGCAGGTCGGTCGGCGCGATGACGACATGGACATTCGCCAAGCCGGTTTCCGCCGCGACGGTGAAGATCTCCTCAACCGCCTCATCACCCACGGCGAGGCAGCCGGCGGACAGGTTCTTGCCGTGGATCATGATGTCGCCGCCAAGATTGTTGCGGCCTTCCGTTCGCGCCATCTTTCGATCGAAGGCATTCGGATAGCTGACGCGCAGCGAAACGTGATAGGCGCTGTTGGGATTCAACCACGCGATGCGGTAGATGCCTTCCGGCACCTGCCTGTCGCCTTGGCGCAGTTTTGGCCCCATGCCACCGCTCGCCGCCAAGATGGGATAACGGTGGATGAGTTCGAAGCGCCCGCCCTTCGATCGGGCGTGCAGTTCGAGGATTTTCTCGTCCTTGATACCGACGAGGGCAATTTCGGACGGCGGCCACGGCGCCTTTACGGCCTCGAACTTCTGCTTCAAGCGAGCAACCGCGCCGGGCGAGATCTCGGCGAGGCGCTTCTCCAGGCTCTTGGTATAAGGCCGCCTGCGACGCGCACCATCGTCGACCTTGGTTTGGCTCGGACGATGTGCCCGAGGAAGCGGGAGCGAGCGCAAGTCGGTCTCGCGCTCAGGTGGGAGCGCCACCGTGGACCACGATGCGGTCTCATCGGTCTCCAGGGCAGAATTGGTGTTTTCCGGTGCGGGATCGGCGGTTTCCGGAGCCGAATCAGGGTCGGCCGTCTCGGCAGCAGGCACCTCGGCATCAGGTGAAAATCCCGGCCGCAATGCCAGCGGGGCTTCGAAAGCGTTGGGCGGAGCATATGCCATGCGATCGATCGCAGGCGGCAAGGCCACCGCACGATTGTACAGGGCGGCCTGTTGCCGCGGGATCGTCGTGTCGACGTTGACAAGGCGCAGCAGCCCCAGCATGGCGGCGAAGCCGGCAGCGGCGACCAGCGCATTCGAGGCGATCAGGGCTTTGCCTCTGGTCAATTTCATCCCAGCTCCATCGGCGCTCAACGC
This sequence comes from Hyphomicrobiaceae bacterium, assembly GCA_050187415.1. Classification (GTDB taxonomy): domain Bacteria; phylum Pseudomonadota; class Alphaproteobacteria; order Rhizobiales; family Hyphomicrobiaceae. Next base: position 4,059 of record JBFWXN010000026.1, read on the forward strand.
ACCGCGGTCGATCTTGGAGCGCACAATGACTGATTCTCACTCGCCGCGGAGTTGCGAAGCGTTGAACAGTTCGCATTTGCCGCAGGCTGCGCGCTCTGGCGACTCGACCGATGTCGAGATGCAATACAAGCTCTTGATTCGCGTCAAAAATTGGACACCGCCCGGCTATCGCCGCAGGCGGCGCCTTGCCCTGGCGCCGCAAACCGGTAGGTTTTGTCCGTACTCTTCGAGCGACCGCACCGCGCGTCGGCCGATCACGAGATGCCCGGACCCCAGAGGATTTCATCATGCAGCCGCAACCGCTTCCAGACCGCTACCTGAAGACCGGGATCTTTCTCGCCCCGTTCCACGCTCTGGACGAGAACCCGACGCTTGCGATCGAACGCGATATGGAACTGGTCGAGCACCTGGACCGGCTCAACTATCACGAGGCTTGGATCGGCGAACATCACTCGGGCGGGTTCGAAATCATTGCGTCGCCGGAAATGTTCATAGCCGCGGCGGCGGTGAAGACGCGCCACATCCGTCTCGGCACGGGCGTCGTGTCGCTGCCCTATCACAACCCGTTCACGCTCGCCTCGCGCATGATGCAGCTCGACCACATGACGCGCGGACGCGCCATGTTCGGCGTGGGGCCGGGCTCGCTCATCTACGACGCCGAGAAAATCGGGCTCAAGGCGGCGGACCAGCGGCGGCGCATGGGCGAGAGCCTCGAATGCCTGATGGAGCTGATGCAAGGCCGGATGGTGACAAGGAAAACCGACTGGTTCAACCTGATCGAAGCCAAGCTGCAACTCCTCCCCTACTCGCAGCCGATGATGGAGATGGCGGTCGCCTCGTCACGATCGCCGGTCGGCGCGCAGGCGTCAGGCAAGCACGGCATCGGCATGATCTCGATCGGCGGCACCTCTGACGAAGCACTCGCCGCGCACGCCGCCAACTGGGGCATCAACGAGGAAGCCGCGAAAAATGCGGGCCGCACCGCGAACCGGGCCAAGTGGCGGATCGTCACCTTTGCGCACGTTGCCGAGACGCGCGAGAAGGCGCGCGCCGACATGGCCTACGGCCTGAAGAACTTCGCCAAATACTTCACCGACGTCGCGACGTTCCCGATCATCCCGCCCGGGATCGAGGATCCGGTCGAGTACCTCACCTCGTCGGGCATGGCGTGCATCGGCACCCCGGACGACTGCATCCGCCATTTCGAGCGGCTGTGGAAGGGCTCGGATGGTGGCTTCGGCGCGGTGCTCCTGCTGGCGCACAACTGGGCCGACTGGGAAGCGACGAAACGCAGTTACGAGTTGATGGCGCGCTACGTACACCCGCACTTCCAGCGAGGGTCCAATTCGCTGCGCCAGTGGAGCTACGACGACGCGACCGCCAAGCACGGCATCGCGGGCGAAGAGTCCAAGGCCGCGGTTGCCGCCGAGATCGAGAAGTATCAGCAGGCGACGGGCAAGCCTATGTTGAAGGCACGCTAGCGTATTCGCCGATCCGGACGCCGCGGCACCGGCGTTCAGGCGACCAGGTCGGCATACTCGCTATGGCGCTCGATGAAAGCGCGCACGAAGGAGCAGCGTGGGATCACCTTCAGTCCCTCGCTGCGAACCTGATCCAGCGTGGCGCGAACGAGCCGGGAGCCGATTCCCTTGCCTTCCAGGGCGCGGGGCACCTCTGCGTGGTTCAGGCTGATCACAGCCCCATCGTCACGCCGATAGGTGACGAAAGCCACGTGTCCCTCGACGGGCATCTCGAACCGTGCCTGGGATCTGTTATCGGTCAGCTCTGCCATGCTTCGACCTTCCTGCCTTGTCGGCTTTCTGCCTTGTCCTTTTGCGGTCAGGCCCCTTTGCGCTTCCCGCCCAGCATGAGCACGAGCGGGATCGCGACAACCGATGCGAGAGTATACATCACGAAGGCATTCATATAGCCGAGCATTGCCGCCTGGCGGGCGATCTCCTTGGCGATGCGGGCCATGCCCTGGACGCTGTCCGTCGTCCACCCGCCCATGCTTTCGGGCAATGACAGCGTCTTGTTGTAGGGGCTCAGACTCTCGGTCATGCGCTCGTAGTTGGCGGTCGTAGACCGGAGCACCTCCGTTACCGTGATCGATATGAAGAAGCTCGAGCCGATGGAGCGCATCAGGTGCATCACGGCGATGCCCTCGGCCCTCAGCGTATGGTCGAGGCTGCGAAAGGCCGTCGTGACGATGGGGGTCCAGATGAGCCCGACCGCCGTTCCCTGCAACCATCCGTTGGCGCACATATCGAACAATGGCGCGTTCAGATTGAGGTGCGTCAGCCACAGGCCAGAGATGATCTGCAGGCTGAACCCGGTCACCATGCCAACGCGCGGGTCGAACCGCTGGGCGAAGATCGAGAGCGCCGAGCCGGTCATGACGCCTGCCCCGCGCCAGCTCACGACGAAGCCGATGAGGCCATCCGGGAAGCCCAGTTGGTTCTGCATCAGGGGTGGAAGCAGGACCATCGGCGTAAAATTGAGCATGCCGAAGATGGCGATCAGGCAGAGGCCGATCACGTAGTTGCGGTCGACGAGCAGGCGCGGGCTGAGGTAGGGGCGCGGGGCCGTGGCGCTGTGCACCAGGAAAACGTAGAAGGCGAGCGCGGCAACGGCCACTTCCACGATGATCTCGGTCGATTCGAACCAGTCGAGACGCTGTCCGCGAGACAGGACGAATTGCGTGCAGGCAATGGCGATAGACAGCGAGGCGAAGCCGATCCAGTCGAGGCTCAGGCTCCGGTTGCGATGTTCCGGCGGCAGCGCGAACCGAGCCGCAACGGTTGCCGCGGTCGCAATGGGGACGATCATGAAGAAGCCCCAGCGCCAGCTCAGATGCTCGGCGAGATAGCCGGCCAACGTCGGGCCAAGGATCGGACCTATCGTGTTGGCAGTCCCGAAGATCGCGATGACCAGCCCGTGCTGGCGCCGGGGAAACACGTCCATGAGGACGGACTGCCCGAGCGGCTGGAGCGGGGCGCCCATCGCGCCCTGCACCAGTCGCCAGGCGACGAGCGTTTCCAATGATTGCGAAAGGCCGCACATCATGGTGGCGAAGGAAAACCCCATCAACGCGAAGAATTGCACGTTGCCGCGGCCGTACCTGCCGACGAGCCATCCGGTCATCGGCATGCAGACGGCCGTCGCCAGGATATAGAAGGTCACGGTCCAGCTCACCTCGTCCTGGGTGGCGGAAAGCGCGCCCTGGATCTGAGGCAGAACCGCTGCAACCGAGAACGTCGCTGCGTTGAAGGATGCAGATGCCACAACCACCGTCGCCAGCACGAACAGACGCCGGGCAACGGGCAGAAGCAACACCGGCTGATCCAATTCGGCGGCCAAGCCTGTCACCCGTTATCGATGGAGAGCACATAGGCCACGTGGGAGCCTGTCCAAGCGGCACAGCAAATCATAAACCCGCCCCGATCGGCCCGACAACAGACGGTCGTGCAGACTTCGCATGCCGCTGGCGCGTGGCGGGCGCATGCCGCCGGCAGTCGCTGCCGGCAAATCGCCCCTCCACAGGCGCCGCGTCTCGCTATAGCCTCATGTTGTCCCAGGGAGAAGGGGCGGCGGGGCTTGTCCCGCCCGATCCGTATAGAAGAACCGTGAGAGAGGGAATATGATCGTCAATAATGGCCTGTCGCGCCGCACCATCGTCAGGAGCGCGCTCGGCGCGGCTGTGGCAAGCACGCTGCCGATACGGTTTGCGATCGCGCAGGGGGCACCTCTCAAAGTCGGCCTGATGCTGCCGTTCTCCGGCACCTACGCCAAGCTTGGAGAGAACATCGCGTCGGCCGTCGAGTTGCTGGTGGCGGAGAAGGGCGGCAAGCTCGGCGGGCGGGCGGTGCAGTTCGTCCGGCTCGACGACGAGTCGAAGCCGGAGAACGGTCCCCAGAACGCGGAGCGGCTGGTCAAACGCGATGCAGTCGACGCGCTGATCGGCACGGTGCACTCGGGCGTCCAGATGGGCATCCACAAGGTCGTGCGCGAGACGGGCACGCTGACGATTGTTCCGAATGCCGGCGCCAACGCCGTCACCCGGCAGCTCTGCGCCAAGAACGTGTTCCGCACGTCGTTCTCGAACTGGCAGGCTGCGCACGGGATGGGCCTTGCTCTCGGCAGGAAGGGCGTCAAGAAAGCGGCCTGGATCACCTGGGACTATGCGGCCGGGAAGGAAGCCGGCGACGGTTTCCGCGAAGGCCTCGAGAAGCACGGCGGCAAGGTTGTCCAGTCACTGGCGCTGAAGTTTCCCGAGACCAATTTCCAGCCCCTGCTCGCCCAGGTTCCCGGCCTCGATGTCGAGGTTGTCGGCTCGTTCTTCGCGGGTGGCGCGGCGGTGCAGTTCGTCAAGGACTACAAGGCCGCCGGCCTGAAGGCGCCCCTGTGTGGTTCCGGCTTCCTGACCGAGGGCACGCTCGAGGCCCAGGGCGAAGCGGCCGAGGGCGTCGAAACGGCGCTGCATTACGGCGACGGTCTGGATAATGCGAAGAACAAGTCGTTTCGCGACGCCTTCAAGGCCAAAACACAGCGCGATGCCGACGTCTATGCCGTGCAGGGCTATGACGCGGCGCAGCTTCTGGCGATCGGCCTCGAGGCTGTGAAGGGCGACCTCGATGCCGAGGCGGACCTCTACAAGGCCATGCGCGCCGCCAAGATCGAAAGCCCGCGTGGGCCGATCAGCATCTCCCCCTCGCAGGACGTGGTGCACAACATCTACTTGCGCCGTGCCGAAAAGGGCGAGAACAAGGTGATCGGCATCGCGGCGGAAGCTCTGGCCGACCCGGGTACGGGCTGCAAGCTAGGGTAAAGCACTGCGGTCACGGTCACCGAGACCGTTTCGGGGTTCGCTCCCGACCGTGTGCCTTGCAACGCGGAGTGCGCTTCGCCGGCATTGCCAAGTGATGCGCACACCTGTCGTCTTCGCGACAGGCGCGATGCGCCTACGCGCATCGCGTTTTTCTGTTATTTCGAACCCTGGCAAATGGGCTCGTCGACAAGGCCCGTGATGACATGAACACCTGATGCTCGCCCAACTTCTCAATGGACTTCAATTCGGCCTGCTCCTCTTTCTCGTGGCGAGCGGGCTGACGCTGGTGTTCGGCGTCATGGGCATCATCAACCTCGCCCACGGCTCGCTCTTCATGCTCGGTGCCTACGCGGCTTTTCTGCTGACGAAAGCCACGGGGTCGCTTTGGCTGGCGCTGCCGGCCGGTCTCGCCGGCGGACTGGCGCTCGGCTCGCTGCTCGAGTGGTCGCTGTTCCGGCACTTCGCCAAGCGCGAGCATCTGGATCAGGTGATGCTGACCTTCGCGTTGATCCTCCTGGCGGAGGAGTTGCGCTGGTTCGTTGCCGGCAACGACTTCCACTCGGTGCCGGTGCCGGCCATTCTCGATTTCCCCGTGCCGGTGACGACGGGCTTTTCGTACTCGGCCTACCGGTTCGCGGTGATCGGGATCTGTCTGCTGCTGGCACTCGGCATGTTTCTGTGGATCGAACGCACGCGCATGGGCTCGGCCATCAGGGCCGCGGCCGAGAATCCCGAGATCGTCGACGTGCTCGGCCTCGATGCCCGGCAGATCCATCTGATCGTCTTCGCAGTCGGGACCGGGCTCGCGATCGTCGCCGGTGTTCTCGCAGCGCCGCTGACTTCGGTTTATCCCGGCATGGGCGACGGGCTGCTGATCATCTCGTTCGTAGTGGTGGTGATCGGCGGGCTCGGTTCGATCGCAGGCGCATTCTGGTCGGCGCTGCTGATCGGTCTCGTCGATACGCTCGGCAAAGCCTACGGTCCGGCCTTTCAGGGCACGGGGCCCATCGGCACGCTGATCGCGGCACTGTCGGGATCGAGTGTCTACCTTCTGATGATCGCGGTGCTGTTGTGGCGTCCGACGGGGCTCTTCGGGCAACGCGCATGATCGGTCCGGCGCGCCTTCTGCCCAAGACGTGGGTCGGCTGGGGCCTGATATGGCTCGGCTTTGCCGTGCTCGCCGTAGCGCCCTGGCTGGCGACGCCGTTCTACGTCGGCCTGATGACCATGGCGATGATCGCCGCCATGCTCGCGCTCAGCCTCCAGCTCTTGGTTGGAGGCGCGGGGCTGGTCAGCCTCGGGCACGGGGCGTTCTACGGGCTTGCCGCCTACGTCGTCTATTTCCTGTCGCCGGAGGGCTCAGCGCGGCCGATCTGGATCACGCTGCCGGCGGCGATGGCGGCGGCCGGTGCCGCGGCGTTCCTGATCGGTGCGGTCTCGCTCAGGACGAAGGGGTTCTTTTTCCTTATGGTGACGCTCGCCTTCGGGCAGCTCGTCTATTCGATCTTCCACGATACCAAGCTCGGCGGAGGCACGGACGGCGCCTACCTGGCCAAGCCACTGATCTCGGCCTTTGGCTTGACGTTCGAGCCGTCAAGCCTGCCCCGCTCGAAACGCAGTTGGCCCGCCTACTACGTGGCGCTTGTGCAGCTTATGGCCATGTTCGCGGTGCTGGTGTTGCTCGTCCGCTCGATGTTCGGGCGAGCGCTCGAAGGCATCCGCGTCAACGAAAGTCGGATGCGGTCGCTCGGCTTCAACACCTATGCTTACAAGCTCGCGGCATTCACGATCGCGGGAGCGCTCGCCGGAGCCGCGGGTCACATGTGGGCGATGCAGTCCGGCTTCGTGAACCCGGAACTGGCGGGCTGGCACCGTTCGGCGGAAGCATTGCTGCACATCCTGCTCGGCGGCATGGGCACGCTCGCCGGACCGATCGTCGGAGCCTTCGCGTTCATCTTCCTCAACGATTTCGCGCAACAGATCACGGAGCGCAAGCTGCTGGTCGAAGGTGCAGTGATCCTGGCAGCGGTGTTGGTGATGCGGAACGGGATAACGGGGCTCGGTCGGATGTCCGGCCTGCCCAATTCGCATGACGGCACGGCCCCGGAATACGATCCCCCCGCCTCGCAAAGAGAGGCACACGTCGATGACTAGCCATGCGCCAGCATCGCCTCTCCTGCAGACCATCGGCCTTTCGAAATCATTCGGCGGCCTCGCGGCCGTGCGGGACGTTTCGATCACGCTCGCGCAGGGTGAGTTGCATGCGGTCATCGGACCCAATGGGGCGGGCAAGTCGACATTGGTCAATCTGCTTGCGGGGGCCATCCTGCCGACGTCGGGGCGGATCCTGCTCGGCCGGCATGACGTCTCGCAGCGGCCCGAGCACGAGCGCGCGCACCTCGGCCTCGCCCGCTCGTTCCAGCGCACCAACATTCTGCCGTCCCTGAGCGTACTCGAGAATGTGCGTCTCGCCGTTCAGGCGGTATCTTTGGGGCGGTACGGGCTGCTCGCCTCGCCCGAGCGGGCGAGGCCGCTGCTGGAACAGGCCCAGGCGGCGCTGGAGCGCGCGGGCCTCACCTACGGTCACGGACGCGCCGCGGGCACACTGGCTCACGGCCAGCAGCGCCAGCTCGAGATCGCCATGGCGCTCGCAGCACGACCGAAGGTGCTGCTGATGGACGAGCCGCTGGCGGGAATGGGGGCCGAGGAAGGCGAGCGCATGGCGGCACTGCTGAAGTCGCTGGCGGCCGAGCACGCGCTTCTGCTCATCGAGCACGACATGGACTTCGTGTTTGCAGTCGCGGATCGTCTGACTGTGCTGGTGGAGGGGGCGGTGACGGCCTCGGGCCGTCCGCAGGATGTGCGCCTCGATCCGGAAGTGCAGGCAGCCTATCTCGGGGGCCACGCATGACGGGGCGTCCCATCATCCACGTGCAGGGGGTCCACACGTATTACGGCGCGAGCCACATTTTGCGGGGCGTGTCGCTGACGCTCGCGCCCGGCGAGACCGTCGGCTTGATGGGCCGGAACGGCATGGGGAAGTCGACTCTCATTCGCACGATCATGGGCCTCGCCCGCCCGCGATCGGGCTCGATCGCGATCGACGGGGACGACGTGACCTGCGAGGCCACGTTCCGCATCGCGCGGAGGGGTATCGCCTATGTTCCGGAGGGCCGCGGCATCCTCGCCTCGCTCAGCGTGAGAGAGAACATCGAGTTGCCAGCGCGGTCGGGAATCGATGGGAGGGCCGACTGGACGGCCGAGCGTGTGCTCGAGCTCTTTCCTCGGCTCGGCGAGCGCCTCGACAACCGCGGCAACGAGTTGTCCGGCGGCGAGCAGCAGATGCTGGCGATCGCCAGGGCGCTGGTGACCAATCCGCGCGTGCTCGTTCTCGACGAGGCGACGGAGGGGCTGGCACCGCTGGTGCGCGACGAGATCTGGCGCACGATCCGACGGGTGCGCGAGGCCGGCATTGCGGTGCTTGTGGTCGACAAGGCCGTCGCCGAGGTCGCTGCCGTCGCGGACCGGGTGGCGGTCCTGGTCAAGGGCGAGATCGCATTTGAGGGACAACCGGGCAAATTGATCGGAAATGCAGAGCTGATGCGGCAGCATCTCGGTGTATGAAAGGCATCATGCCCAGCACCGTCATCGACGGCATACGCCTCGAAACCCGCATCATCCCCGGCTCCGCCGACAAGCCGTGGCTCGTGCTGCTGCACGAAGGACTTGGCTCGGTCTCGCTTTGGCGGGACTTTCCGGACAAACTGTCGCGACGGCTCGACATGCCGGCGCTGATCTACTCGCGTCGCGGCTATGGCCGATCGGACGGCCTCGAGGGGCCGCGCGAGCCCGACTTCATGCATCGCGAAGCGCTCGACGTGCTGCCGAAGCTTCTGGAGGCGCTTTCGATCAGCCGTGCCTTTCTCGTCGGACACTCGGACGGCGCGTCGATTGCGCTGATCCATGCCGCCAACCATCCGGAGCGACTTGCAGGTGCCGTGCTGATGGCGCCGCATGTGATGGTCGAGGCCGTCTCGCACGACAGCATCGCGCGGACCTCGGACAGCTATGAACACACCGGCCTGCGCACGCGGCTCGCGCGGCACCACGTCCACGTCGACGACGCGTTCTATGGCTGGTCGCGGATCTGGCTCGATCCCCGCTTCCGCACGTGGTCGCTGGTCCAGGAGTGCGGGCGGCTCAGCATTCCGACACTGCTGATCCAGGGCGAAGACGACGAGTACGGCACGCTGGCCCAACTCGACGCCATCGAGGCGGCCGCACCCATCCCTCCCCAGCGGCTGGTTCTCGCAGGCTGCGGGCACGCGCCTCACCGCGATCGCGAGGCGGAGGTTCTCGACGCCATTGCGGCCTTCACCGCCGAGTTCGTAGCTGCAGCTTGACCCTGTGGCACGCGCGAGCGCACCCTTGATGGTGGTGCCGTGACGCTTTACCAGTGCTCTTCAAGTTCCAGGTCCGGACAAATGCCTTGATGCGGCCGCCTGCCTTCCGGGTTGGCGAGCCGCGCCATTCGGGAGACGCCATGAGCGAGAGCGACAGCATCGTTGCTGAGACAGCGGCAAGGATTTTCGCGGATCTCGCCGATCCGCAGACCATAAATGCAGCAAAGAGCGACGCGTGGAAAACGCCCCTCTGGAGGGCGCTCGAAGAGAACGGCCTGACGCTCGCGTGGGTCGCTGACGACCTGGGGGGCGCCGGCGCCGATCTCGCCGACGGGTTCGAGGTGGTGCTGGTGGCGGGCCGCTATGCGGCGCCGGTGCCTGTGGCGGAGACGCTACTGGCCGGGTGGCTGCTCGCACAAGGCAAGATCGCCTCTCCGCCCGGCATGATGACCGTCGCTCCAATGCGGACCAAAGAACGCATCACGCTCGATGCCAACGGCACGCTGGCCGGGCGGGCGCACGGCGTTCCTTTCGTCGCCGACGCAGCGCACATCGCGGTCGTGGCGCACGGCGCCGACGGCCCGGCGATCGCGCTCGTCGAGACGACGGCGGCGCGTGCGAGAGAGATGCGCGGCATCGCCGGCAACACACTGCACGAGCTGACCTTCGAGAATGCCAAGCCCATTCAGATCGCGACCGCGCCGGCCGGATTCGACCAGAGCACGCTGATGCTCATGGGTGCGGCCGTGCGCAGCCTTTCCACCGCCGGTGCGCTGTCGGCAATCCTCGATATCTCGGTTCGTTATGCCGGCGAGCGGGTCGCCTTCGAGAAGACGATCAGCAAGTTCCAGGCGGTCCAGCACAACCTGGCGCGTCTTGCCGGCGAGAGCGCAGCCGCCAGTGCCGCCGCCACGTCGGCTGCCGACGCAATCGCCAATACCGCGTCATTGGCCGGCGCCGGCATCTTCCTCGAGGTCGCGGCGGCGCGCATCCGGTCGGCCGAAGCCGCGACCGAGGGCTCGGCGATCGCGCATCAGGTGCATGGTGCCATCGGCTACACGAAAGAGCACATCCTACACCGCTTCACCCAGCGCCTGCTGACGTGGCGCGACGACTTCGGCAACGAGAGCCAGTGGGCGGTCGATCTCGGCACACGCGTTGCTGCGGCCGGCGCCGACGAGCTGTGGCCGCTGGTTGCCTCGCGGTAGTTCGCGCGCGGCGCCCGACGGCTGCCGCGCCTCATACTCATTGCGGCCGAGGCCGCCTATCGATGGCTAGACCGATGACCACAGCCCTCAATTTCGATCCGATCCGACTGCCGAAGATCTGCGAGGACCTGCGCGAGGAGGTGCGGGCCTTCATCAAGAAGGAGGTCGCCGCCGGCACATGGAACCCCAACGCGGTCGGCAGCGACGATGCGTTCAACTACGACTTCGCGAGAAAGGTCGGTGAAAAGGGCTGGATCGGGCTCACCTGGCCGAAGCGGTACGGCGGGCACGAACGCACCTTCCTCGAACGCTATGTCGTGACGGAGGAGTTCCGCGTTGCCAATGCGCCGACGCGCGTCTTCTTCACCGCCGATCGCCAGTCGGGCCCGACGCTGCTCAAGTACGCCACCGAGAAGGTGAAGATGGAGGTGCTGCCGCGCATCTGCCGCGGAGAATGCTGCTTCGGCATCGGCATGAGCGAGCCTGGCTCGGGGTCCGATCTTTTCGCGGCGTCGACCAGGGCGACCAAGACCGATGGCGGCTGGCTGATCAACGGCACCAAGATCTGGACGTCGAACGCGCACCGCGCCGACTACCTCATCGCGCTTTTCCGAACCTCGCCGCCAACCAAGGAGAACCGTCGCCACGGGTTGACGTCGTTCCTGGTCGACATGAAGAACACCAAGGGCATCACCTGCAATCCGATCGTTCAGCTCTCCGGGCTGCATGAATTCAATGAAGTGGTGTTCGAGAACGCATTCATGCCCGACGAGCATCTGCTCGGCGAGAAGGATGGCGCGTGGAAGCAGGCGACCAGCGAACTCGCCTACGAACGGTCGGGTCCGGAGCGTTTCCTCGAAACCATCCAGGTGCTGTTCGAGCTGGTGCGCGTGCTCGGCGAGCGCCCCGACACGAGGGCAGCCGAAGGCCTCGGACGCCTGGTGGCGCAGTTGCACACGCTGAGGCGCATGTCGGTCTCGGTGAACGGCATGCTGCAGGCCGGCAAGGAGCCGGTGGTCGAGGGATCGGTCGTCAAGGATCTCGGAACGCTCTGGGAGCAGAAGCTGCCACACAAGGTGCGCGAGATCGCGGCCTTCCTCGAGCCGGAAGATTCGGCGAACCGCGTCGCGTTCGACGAGCAGGTCGCCTTCCAGACGACGGTCGCACCGAAGCTCACGATCCAGGGCGGCACGACGGAAGTGTTACGCGGCATCATTGCAGCCGGCCTCGGCCTGCGCGGACGGTAGGCACAGGTTCGGGAAGGACACAGAGACAATGGCAATGAAGCGCGATATCGGCGCCCTGCTCGCTCCCAAGTCCGTGGCGGTGATCGGCGCAGCCCCGAAGGGCCAGGGCCTCAGGGGGCGCATTCTGGAATTCATGCTGCTGCACCCCTACGCCGGAAAAATCTACCCCGTCAGCCGCAGCCATACAGAGATCCAGGGCCTCAAGGCCTACCCGTCGATCGGCGACTGCCCGGGACCGGTCGACCTTGCGGTGTTGATCATCCCGGCCAAGTTCGTAGCGCAGGAACTCGAAGCGTGCGGCAAGGCCGGGGTCAAGGCCGCGGCCATCGTGTCTTCGGGATTCGCAGAAGAGCCCGGCGAGGCGGGCGCCAAGATGCAGGCCGAATTGAAGGCGGTCGCCCAGCGTTACAACATGGCCGTGACGGGACCGAACTCGGAAGGATTCGCGTCCATCGACGCCGCTCTGCTGCCGACGTTCAGTCCGGTGGCGGGTCCCTCGACGGTGCCGCTACTGCCGGCCAACCGCTCGAACGGGCGCGTGGCTCTGGTCGCGCAATCGGGTGGCATGGGCTTCTCGTTCTTCGATCGCGGCCGACCGAAGGAGATGGCATTCAACTACATCGTGACCACCGGCAACGAGGCCTGCCTCGAGGGCCTCGACGTGGTCGAGCACCTGATCGACGAGGGCAAGACGGACGCTTTCCTGCTGATGATCGAGGACGTCAAGACGCCGGAGACCTTCCTGCGGGTAGCGGAAAAGGCTCTGAAGGCGGGCACACCGCTGATCGTCAACAAGATAGGAAAGACGGACGCGGGTGCGCGGGCTGCAGCGTCGCATACGGCAGCGCTCGCGGGTTCCTACGCCTCGTTCCAAGCCCTCGCCCAGCGCTACGGCCTGATCGAGGGGGCCCAGGTCGAGGAGATGGTCGATATCGCCAACGGCTTCATGTGCTGGCGCGGGCGGCTGCCGAAAGGCGGGCGGATCGGCATCTGCACGGGCTCCGGCGGCGGCGGCGCCTGGCTCTCGGACGCCTGCATGTCGGCGGGTCTCGAGGTGCCGACGCTCGATGCCGCAACGCGGGCGAAGCTCGATCCGCTGCTGCCCTCATACGGGACATCACAGAACCCGGTCGACGGCACTGCGCAGGCCATCCGGCAGATCGGCTATGCGGGCCTGGCCGGTCCGCTGGCGGATAGCCCGGTCATCGATGGTGTCATGTGCATCATGAGCGCGCGCTCGGCGGAAGGGCTGACGCACGAGAAGGAAAAGCTGAAGGCGCTGAAGGCGCAGGCGACGAAGCCGATCCTGATGTGGTCCTACACGCTGCCGGCCGCGGCGTCGGTCGAGGTTCTATCGGAAGCGGGCTTCCCGCTCTACACGGATATGCAGAACATCGTGACCACCATGCGCGTGATGGGCGAGTGGAACGCACATCGCGAGCGCTTCCTCAGGGCGCCGGACGTGCGTACGTCGGCGGGGTCGGCCAAGGCGACGGTCGCGGCCGCGCTGGCCAAGGCCGGGCCGGTGCTCTCGGAGGCCGCCTCGAAGCCCATTCTCCAGGCCTACGGCCTTGCCGTCGGCGCCAAGGAGCAGCTTGCCGGGTCGCGCGCGGAGGCGATTGCGGCACAGAAAGCCATCGGTGGGCCGGTGGCGCTCAAAGTGCAGTCGCCGGACATCCTGCACAAGACGGAGGCCGGCGCCGTCGCGTTGGGTGCTGCAACGGCCGACGAGGTCGGCGCTGCCTACGACCGGATCATGGCATCCGCCACGGCCTACAAGGCCGACGCCAGGATCGAAGGCGTGCTGGTGCAGGCGATGGCGAACAAGGGCCGCGAGGTCATCCTCGGCGTCAATCGCGACCCGCATTTCGGGCCGATGCTGATGCTCGGTCTCGGCGGCATTCACGTCGAGGTCCTGAAAGACGTGGCGTTCGCGCCGGTGCCGGTCTCGCTTACGGAAGCCGAGGTGCTGATCGGCCGGCTGAAGGGTGCGGCAATCCTCGGGCCGGTGCGTGGACAGCCGGCGGCGGACAGGGCGGCGCTGGCCGGGTTGATCGTGCGGCTGTCGGAGCTTGCCGCCGATCACAAGGACACGATTGCAGAGATCGACCTCAACCCGGTGATCGTGCACCCTGAGGGCGAAGGTGCGACGATCGCGGATGCGCTGATCGTGAAGGTGACGTCTTGAAGGCAGCGTCGCCCTCCTAAGTCCGATCAATCGGCGTGGCGTCGAAAACGGATGGAAGCGGGCCGAGCTGCACGTGGCCACGATAAGCAGGCGGATGAACGGGTCCTCGGGACGATCCGGGGACGACAGTGCAAAGTGAGGATGACTGCCATGACCAAATACACCGACATCGGCGTCGAGACCCAGGGCCACGTGGCCATCGTCGAGATCCAGCGGCCGCCGCACAATTTCTTCGACATGTCGCTGATCACGCAGATCGCCGACGCGATCGAGGGCTACGACAAGGATACGAACATTCGGGCCGGCGTGCTTTGCGCGCAGGGCAAAGCGTTCTGCGCAGGCGCCAACTTCGGCGACGGATCGAAGCTCGACGCGCAGGGGAACCGACCCAACGAGAACCAGATGGGCGGCCATCTCTACCAGGAGGCCGTGCGCCTCTTCCGCGTCAAGAAGCCGATTGTCGGAGCGATTCACGGCCCGGCCATCGGCGGTGGCCTCGGCCTCGCGCTGGTGCCCGACTTCCGCGTGGCGGCACCCGAGGCTCGCTTTTCTGCGAACTTCACCCGTCTCGGGTTCCATCCAGGCTTCGGGCTTACGTATACGTTGCCGCGCCTCATCGGTGACCAGCAAGCGAACCTGATGTTCTACACGGGCCGCCGGCTCAACGGCGAGCAAGCGCTGGCGATCGGTCTCGCCGACGTACTCGTGCCGCTCGACGAGGTGCGTGCCAAGGCGATCGAGCTTGCGCAAGAAATATCCGAGTCGGCGCCGCTCGCGGTACAGGCGTCGCGGGCGACCGTGCGCAAGGGCATGGCCGACGCGATCAAGGCGCAGACCGACCACGAGCTCGCCATCCAGAGCGAGCTGCGCAAGTCCGAGGATTTCAAGGAAGGCGTCAAGGCCGTCGCCGAGCGGCGCGTGGCGAACTTCAAGGGACGGTAAGCCTGCATGTCGCGATTGGGAGCTGCGTTTCATAGACGTAGCTTCCACTCCTTCCGTTAGCTGGGCGGGGCGGGGAGAATGCTTCGCCCGAAGTCGACCGCCGCGCAGAGATCCGACCCTCGTTGTCTCTCGCCCGGGGCGAGGCAATGGGCCCGGCGCACGTCATGACGCAAGCACACGCACCGCATCGGCTCGTTGCCGCCGATGGGGCGCAAGCTCGAGCCGACCACGATATGCGCCGCACAGAGCCAGAACGCGACTAGTGAGAGAATACCCATGACCATTCATATCCCCGACGATCCGGGGCTTCGCGACAAGGTTGCCATCGTGGCGGGCGGCGGTGCCGCCGATCCGGACGGCATCGGCAACGGTCGTGCGGCGTCGCTGCTGCTGGCGAACGCGGGAAGTAAAGTGCTTGTCGTCGATCTCGATCTGGCGCTTGCCCAGCGCACCGTCGACATGATCCGCGAGGCCGGCGGCACAGCCGAAGCGCACAGCGGCGACCTTACGCAACCCGCCGAATGCAAACGCATGGTCGAGGCCGCCGTCGACCGCTGGGGCCGGCTCGACTTTCTCGACAACAACATCGGCATCTCGTCCAAGGGTTCGGTCGTCGACGAGCCGCAGGAGACGTGGCAGCGGATGATGCAAGTGAACGTCGAGGTTATGTTTCTCACCGCGAAACATGCCATCCCCGCCATGAAGAAGACGGCTGGCAAGGGCGCCATCGTCAACATCTCGTCGATCTCGGCGCTTCGCCCGCGCGGGCTCACGATCTACACGACGACGAAGGCGGCGGTGATCGGGCTGACGCAGGCGATGGCGGTCGATCACGGCAAGGAGGGTATTCGCGTCAACTGCGTGGCGCCAGGGCCGGTCTATACACCGATGGTCTACCATCGCGGCAACGGCATGAGCACGGAGGCCCGGGAGGCGCGGCGCAAGGCGTCGACGCTCGGCCTCGAGGGCACCGGCTGGGACATCGGCCACGCGGTGCGCTTCCTGCTCTCGGACCACGCGCGCTACATGACCGGTCAGGTCCTGGTCGTCGACGGGGGCGTCACGCTGCAGGCGCCCGAGCGGGAGAGCCGGACCGAGTAGGCCGGCTACATGCCTTGACGCGTCGAACGGTTGCGGGCCGCCGGGCGCGCGGCCCCCCGACAAAACGCGTGGCGCCGACCTGTTACCCGCGCTGTTTCAAGCCCGGCAACATGCGGCGCAACACGTTATCGCCGCGAATGAAATAGTGGAACATGGCCGCTCCGAAGTGGGCGCCGATGGCGGCAAGGATCAGAACCGCTCCCCAGGAATGCAGCAGGAAGACGAACTCGGCCTTGTCCTGGTTCTCGGCGGCGATGGCCGGCAGTTTCCACCCCCCGAAGAGCCCGAGCGCGCCGTAGTGGGAGACGCCGAGCCAGCCGAGAACCGGTACGGCGATCAGCAGGGCGTAGAGCCCCCAGTGCGTCAAGTGGGCGGCGGCCTTCTGCCACCACGCAAGCGTGGGCTCGTCAGGCGGGGCGCCGTGGACCAGGCGGTAGGCCAATCGCAGCAGGATCAGGCACAGAAGCAAGAAGCCGAGCAGCTTGTGACCGCTGTAAAGCGTGTTCGTCGGTCCGTCGAAGTTCGTCGTGGAACCGCGCCACACCATGTAGAAGCCAAGGGGTATCTGAACGGCAACGAGCAGGACCGTCAGCCAGTGAAAGAAGCGTGCGGTCGAGGAGTAGACGGGCAGCTCCACGGGAGCGTCGACGCGCTGCCGGGTGTTCGCTTCCATGAATCAGCCTCCGAGCGAATTGCGCATATCGCAGTCGAATAACACATCGCCGTCGGGAAGCACATGGACCTCGGCGGCGGGCCGCAGCGCCTGCGCCAACCGGTCGATTGGCCTGAGGGTGAGGCCCGGCTTGCCCGATCCGAGAATGACAGGCGCCACAAGGACATGCAGGCGATCGACGACGCCGGCGTCGACAAAGCCCGAGACGGTGCCGGCTCCGCCCTCCACAAGAAATGTGCGCAAGCCCCGACCGAAAAGCGCACCGATGATGTCGGCGGGCGCGAGCTTGCCTGCGCCGTCCTGGGGAACCTCGACGGTCCGGCATCCGGCCGGCGCAGCAGCGGCGCACCCTATTGCCCGCACGATCAGGCGCTCTGCGCCATCGTCCGCCAGCAGGTTGGCAACGAGCGGCATGCGGCCCTTTGGATCGATGACGACGCGGGCGGGATTGCGGCCGGGCACGCGGCGGACATTGAGCTTCGGGTCGTCGGCAACGACAGTGCCGATCCCGACAATGACGGCGTCCACCGCGGCGCGCACGCGATGGACGTGGATCAGAGCTTCCGCCTTGTTGATCCACTGGCTCTCGCCGGTGACGGTCGCAATGCGACCGTCCAGCGATTGGCCGAGTTGAGCCACCACGAACGGGCGATCAGCGGGCGCGGCGTGAATGTGCGCGATGGAGGGTGTGGTCACGCTTGCTCACTGGTTCCCGCTGATCATCGGCCCCGGCTGGTTCTGCGGTGGCGTCCGGCCCGGCATCCGGACCGAGCCGCCGTTGCCTCACCCGAGTGTGCGCGCGTCGACGAACCGGCCGGCGAGGGCCGCAGCCGCCGCCATGGCGGGGGACACAAGATGCGTGCGGCCTTTGTAGCCCTGGCGCCCCTCGAAGTTGCGGTTCGAGGTGGAAGCGCAGCGCTGGCCTGGCTTGAGCTGGTCCGGGTTCATGCCGAGACACATGGAGCAGCCCGGTTCGCGCCAGTCGAAACCGGCTGCCCTCAAGATCTTGTCGAGCCCTTCGGCCTCGGCCTGCAGCTTGACCAGACCGGAGCCCGGCACGACGTGAGCGTAGGCGAGACGCGGCGAGATGCGCTTGCCCTCGACGATCCTCGCCACCTCGCGGATATCCTCGATGCGGCCGTTGGTACACGAACCGATCCACGCCACGTCGATCTCGATGTCGGTGATGTTCGTGTTGGGCTTCAGGCCCATGTAGTCGAGCGAACGAATGACCGCGGCGCGGCGTGCCTCGTCCTGGATGGTGGACGGATCGGGTGTGCGTCCGTCGATGGTGGTGACCATTTCCGGGCTCGTGCCCCAGGTCACGATCGGCGGCAGGTTGGCAGCGTCGAGCGTGATCACGCTGTCGAAGTGTGCGCCGTCATCGGTGCGCAGCGTTTCCCAGTAGCGCCGGGCGGCATCCCAGGCGGCACCTTTCGGCGACTTGGGGCGATCTTTCAGGTACGCAAACGTCGTCTCGTCCGGTGCGACCATGCCAGCCCGCGCACCTGCCTCGATGGACATGTTGCAGACGGTCATGCGCCCTTCCATCGACATGTCGCGCATGGCGCCACCGTCGTACTCGATGACGTAGCCGGTACCGCCCGCGGTGCCGATCTTTCCGATGATGGCGAGCACGATGTCTTTCGGTCCCACACCGGGCTTGGGCTTGCCGTCGACCGTGATGCGCATATTCTTGGCTTTGCGCTGCAGGAGCGTCTGCGTCGCGAGCACGTGCTCGACCTCGCTGGTGCCAATGCCGTGCGCAAGTGCGCCGAAGGCGCCGTGCGTGGACGTGTGGCTGTCGCCGCATACGATGGTGGTGCCGGGCAAAGTGAAGCCCTGCTCCGGGCCGATCACGTGGACGATGCCCTGACGCGGATCAAGCTCGTCATAGTACTCGATGCCGAACTCCTTGACGTTGGCGGCGAGCGTCTCGACCTGGATCCTGCTATCCTCCTCCTTGATCCCGGCGCGGCGGTCGGAGGTTGCGATATTATGATCGACCACGGCCAGCGTGCGCTCAGGTTGGCGCACCTTGCGGCCTGTCATGCGCAGCCCTTCGAAGGCTTGCGGGCTGGTCACCTCGTGCACGAGGTGACGGTCGATGTAGAGGACACACGTGCCGTCGTCCCGGCGCTCGACCACATGGTCCTCGAAGATCTTGTCGTAAAGCGTGGTGGGGGCGTCGCCGGCCATGGTAACCCTCGAATTCTGGCGTCCTGTTGTTGCGTAGATAACGCGCCCGCGCCTCGCCCGCAATCGCTGCAGCACTGGCGGCCTTCGGCCGGCCGCGACCGGAGGGTGGGACAAGGCAAAAAAGAACGGCCGGGCCTCAGTTGCCTGAGCCCGGCCGAAGTGATTTTTCCGCATTCAAAAAAACGCGGTTGAAGGCGTCAAAGGGAGGGTACGACCTTCAATAGCTGTCCGTCACAGCTGCTATTTTGGTACGATGCCGGCGCTCAGCGAGCAATCCGTCCAAGCGCATGTGGCCCATGCATTCGGCGCATACCTAGCGGGATCAAAACTTCCACTGGCGTGCCTTCGCTACGACGAAGTCACGGAAAACTTGGACTTTTTTTGCCGACTTCAGCTCTTCCGGGTAAACAAAATAGACCGGCAGACGGGACATCTCCACTTCGCGCAATACCGGTACCAAGTCCTTTTCTTCTTCCGTCAGATAGTCTGGAATGAGCCCAACGCCGATGCCGGACCGTATCGCATACTTGCAGGCGAGCACCGTCGAGGCGCGAAAAGCCGGCAGTCGCGGCTCGCGACCCTCGCGCCCGATCGTCTCGAGCTGGTTGATGCTGGCCAGATGAGCCGGCGGGTTGCCCATGAACGACACCAGGCGATGATGGTCCAGATCGTCGATCTTCTGGGGCGCGCCGAACTTGCGGATATAAGTTGCAGAGGCATACGCGTGCACCTGCATCGAGAACAGCGGTCGCCGGATGAGATCGCTCTGCAGCGGCTCTCGCGCCCAGATGGCCACATCCGCGACCCGCATCGAGAGATCGACGGGCTCGTCGTTCAAGATCAACTCGAGCCGGATGTCCGGGTAGACGTCGATGAACTCGCGGATGCGCTGCGTGACCCAGACGGCACCCAGGCTGACGGACGATGTGATGCGCAGATCACCGGCCGGTTTCGTGGTCGAATCGGACAACAGCGTCTCGGCTGTTTGCAGCCGGTTGAGCACGTCGCTGGCGGTCCGATAGAGGATCTCGCCCTGCTCCGTCAGGACGAGGCCGCGCGCGTGGCGGTGAAATAGCGGAATGCCGAGGTCTTTCTCGAGCGAGGACACCTGCCGCGAGACGGCAGACTGACTCATGCGTAGGCTTTCGCCCGCATGCGTAAAGCTGCCCGCCTCGGCGGCGGCGTGAAAGATGCGGAGCTTGTCCCAATCCATGATCTACCGGGGATTGTCCTTAGCTTCGATGACGTTGCCTATTCCGCCGCTTCGGCGGCGGCGTGGTGCTCGGCGAGAAATTTTTCGGCCTCGAGTGCCGCCATGCAGCCCATGCCTGCCGCGGTCACGGCTTGCCGGAACGTGTCATCCTTCACGTCGCCCGCGGCGAACACGCCGGGCACGGACGTCGCCGTCGAATCGGGCGCGGTGATCAGGTAGCCTGATGGCTTCATTTCAAGCTGGCCCTTGAACAGTTCCGTCGCCGGCGCGTGGCCGATGGCGACGAAAACGCCATCGATGCGCCGCTCCGTCAGGGCACCCGTCTTGACGTTCTTCAAGCGCACGGCAGTAACCGACTTCGGATCGTCCGATCCCAGCACCTCATCGATGGCCGAATCCCAGACGACCTCGATCTTCGGGTTCTTGAACAGGCGGTCCTGCATGATCCGTTCGGCGCGAAAACTGTCGCGACGATGGACGACAATTACCTTCGAGGCAAAGTTGGTGAGAAAAATTGCTTCCTCGACGGCCGTATTGCCGCCGCCGACAACGACCACCTCCTTGCCGCGGTAGAAGAAACCGTCGCACGTGGCGCACGCCGAAACGCCATGGCCTTTGAAGTGCTCCTCACTCGCAATGCCGAGCCAGCGCGCCTGGGCGCCGGTGCAAACGATCAGGGCATCGCAGGTGTAGACGTCGCCGCTGTCGCACTCGATGCGGAAGGGACGCTGGCCGAGTTCGACCTTGGAGACATGATCCATGATGATCTCGGTGCCGACGTGCTCCGCCTGCGCCCTCATCTCGTCCATGAGCCAAGGCCCCTGGATGACTTTCGCGAAGCCCGGATAATTCTCGACATCGGTCGTGATCGTGAGCTGCCCACCGGGTTGAATGCCCTGCAGCATCACCGGCTTGAGCATGGCGCGCGCGGCATAGACCGCGGCCGTGTAGCCGGCCGGCCCGGAGCCGAGAATCAGGACATGGACGTGTCGCGGGGTCGTCATCACGATAGCCTCGAACGGCGTGCTGCAGCGCACCTATGCACTGGGCGCATATTGGCAATCATGGGCCATATAGCAAGCGCAAGCCCGCTCCGCCATCCGCAACTCCCCCAGGAATCGGTGCCGTGCGATCATTTGGTTGGTCAAATTCGGGTGCCGTCCCCATATTCGGGCTTGCCGCTCAGACGCATGGCTCGCCACCGGAGGCATCGATGACCATTGTCCAGACCCAAGGCGTCCATCACATCACGCTCAACGGTGCGGACCGGAAAACATCGATCGACTTCTGGGACGGCGTGCTCGGGATGCCGCTCGTCTTCGAGCAGCCGAACCTCGACGATCACTCCGTCAACCATCTCTATTTCGATCCGGGCGACGGCCGTCTCATCACAATCTTCACCAGCGAGGACAGGCGTCCCGACGCGCGGCCCAATCCGAACGGCATCGGCAATCTTCATCACCTGGCTTTCATCGTGTCGCGTGCGACCTATACCCAGGCGGCCCGGCGTCTCGCCGAGGCCGGGTATACGTCGTCGGGGGAGGTCGACCGAGGGTTCATGGATTCGATCTATTTTCGCGATCCGCTCGGACAGCTCATGGAACTCGCGTGCTACAAGTTCGATCCGCCTGCCGGGTCGACGCATGCCGATGTGCTGGCCGAGGCGCACCGGATACGAGTGAGAATGGGCGCTCTCAATATCGCCGACGAACACCTCGCGGATGCGATCGCCACACTCACCGTCCGGCATCATGCGCACGACAATACCCGCACTTAGGCGTTGCCGCTCAGGCGCGTCGCATCAGCAGCGAGGGAAAGGCGACGCCGCCCATATCGACATCGACGTTTCGGATGGTGGCGAAACCGGCGCTGCGATAGAACGCCTCGGCGGAGAGCGTGGCGAAGCATTCGAGACGTGGAAATCCGCGCGCATCCGCCTCGTGGATCGCATGCGAGAGCAATTCTCGGCCGATGCCTCTGCGCGTCGCGGCCGGATCGACGGCGAAATGGCGCAGATGACCGAGGCTCGGCTCCAACGCGCCGGTGCCGGGCCGTTCGGGCGTCCAGCCGCCACAACCGAGAACGTTTCCGTTGGCATCGCAAGCGACATAGTATGTGCCCGATCGCAGGAGCCTCGGATTGGCCCGCGTCATCATCGGAAGCGCGCGCTCCAGCAATCGCGGATCGTAGTGTGCTGCCAGCAATGTCGGGTAGCTTTGTGACAGCACCCTCGTCACGGCGGGCTCGTCGGCAAGCGTCGCCGGCCGCACAAAATAATCGCCTCGATGCATGGCTTCCTCTTCTCTCCCGGACGCGCCTCAATCGGATGCGGCCGGCCGATCGGGCGCTTCGGCGTCCGTCACGCAACGCCACCCCTGAGGCTGACAGGCGATGCCGGGCATGGAGCAGCCGAGACGGCCATTGCCGACGCCGACGCAGCGTTCGCAGCCGTTGGTTCGCTCGCGGCATTGGGGATACCGCGCAATCGAATCGGCGAGCGTGCCCGGTGCCGGCACGGTCGCGACATTGGCGGCCGGCACCTCCGGCAGAGGCAAAGATTGAGTCGCGGCCGGCCCCGCGAGGACGACCACCGCTATCAGCACCACGAGGTTGGCGCACGCCCTCAACCCCTGGCCCATTGCGAAGCGGGTCATCGCTTGGCGCGCTGAACAACAACCGTCATGGCCATTCGCCCACCTCACATGCGGTTGCTCAGGACTGGCGGTCCTGGATCTCCTTGTCCTTCGCCATTGCGCGCTGCAGCGCAGGTCGCTTGGCCAGACGCTCCACGTAACTCGTGAACTCGGGCCGCTCCGGCAACAGGCCGAACTGCATCGTCCAGCGGATCGCCGAGCCGAGATAGACGTCGAGAGACGAGAAGCGATCGCCCAGCGCCCACGGCCCCTTGGCGACGGCCTGCGCGACGGTCTCGACGGTGGTCTCGAGGTCGCCGTAGGGCATCATCGAGGGCGAGCCCGGCTCACGGCCGAGAGCCTTGTCGATGAGCGCCGGCTCCAGGCAATTGCCCTGGAAGAACATCCATCGGACGTAGGGGCCTCGGAGGGGATCGCCGATAGCGGGAGCGAGCCCCGCCTTCGGGAAAGCGTCGGCCAGGTAAAGGCAGATGGCGCCGACCTCGGTGATCAGAGCGCCGTCGTGCTCGAGCGCGGGAACCTTGCCCATCGGGTTTATGGCCAGGTACGCAGGCAGGCGCTGCTCGCCCTTTTTCAGGTCGAGGACATGAATTTCGTAGGGCTCCCCGACTTCCTCGAGCATCCAGAGGACGGTCGAGGAACGGCTCGGCGCCGCGTGATGAAGCTTCAGTCGCGTCGATGGTGCTGCCGGCATGCGATCACCTTGCATTGGCCAAATCCGATCCGCGTCAGAGCCCGATCAGTAGCCGCGCTCGCGATCGACCACGTTGTCGAGCGGCTCTCCGGCCTCGTACTGCCTGATCTGGGCGGCGATATAGTCGGAGATCGCTTCCGCATCACTGTCAGCCGCATTGTGTGGCGTTACCGTGACCTTCGGGTGGCGCCAGAATGGGCTGTCGGCCGGCAGTGGCTCGGCGTGGAAAACATCGAGCGTGGCCGCGCCCAGGGTTCCGTCGTCGAGACAGGCCAGGATATCAGCCTCGTTCTGGAGGCCGCCGCGTCCCGCGTTGATGATGACCGGCGCGCCCAGCCGGCCGTTCCGCGCGAGGCCTTTGAACAGCCTTGCGTCGAGAATGCCTTCGGTCTCGGGGGTGAGCGGCATCAGGGCGACGAGAATGTCGGTCCGCGCAAGAAAGGCGCCGAGCTCCGCCTCGCCGGCGTAGGACCTGATGCCGTCCAGATGCTTGCGCGTCCGGCTCCATCCAGCGACGTCGAAACCGATGCGGGCAAGCACTTCCGCAGCGTCCTGGCCAAGCTCGCCGAGCCCCATGATGCCAACCCGCATGGCGGCGGCGGCCCATTGATCCTTCGCCTCCCACGAGGCCCGCGCCTGGGCGTCGTCGAGCAGACGCTGACGGCGATGGTAGATCAGGCAATGGAGCACAACGTACTCGGTCATGCGCTTGGTGAGATCCTGAGCGACGACGCGCACAAGCGGCAGATCGGGAAGCGTGGCGTCCTTCAGCAGGGCGTCGACGCCGGCACCGAGATTGAAGATGACCTGGAGCCCTGGGAACTTCGCCAACAGTCCCGGCTCGGGCTTCCAGACGGCGGCATAGCGAAACGCTTCCCTGTCGGCCAAGGCCTCGTCAGCGGTCGCGACACGATGCTGAGGCAGGCGCTCGGTAAAGCGTCGGCGCCATGGCTCGGGTCCCCAGTTCTCGCCGCTACCATTGACAACGAGTAGAAGTGACATGAAGGACTCCGATGAAATCGTAAGATGGCGATCGTCGATCAACCCGCCCGGCGATATCAGGTGGCGGTCACTTCGCGATGGCGAACCTCGAGGTTCAGCGCCGCAGCGAGCAGGGCCTGCGTATAGGCTTGCCGCGGGTTGGCAAAGAGCAACCTTGATGGGCCCTCCTCGACGACCTTGCCGTCCTTCATGACGATCACGTGGTTCGACAGGGCGCGCACGACGCGCAGATCATGACTGATGAAAAGATAGGCGAGATCGCGCTTCGACTGGAGATCGCGCAGGAGATCGACGATTTGGGCCTGCACGCTCATGTCGAGGGCGCTCGTCGGCTCATCGAGCATGACGAACCTTGGCTCGAGCACCATGGCGCGCGCAATGGCGATACGCTGGCGCTGCCCCCCGGAGAACTCGTGCGGATAGCGATCCTGGGTTTCGGGATCGAGGCCCACTTCGCCGAGCGCCCGGCTGACGCGCTCGCGCCGCGCGTCGGCATCGAGGCTGCGGTCCTGGATAATGAGGCCTTCCTCGATGATCTGGCCGACCGAGAGACGCGGAGAAAGCGAGCCGTAAGGATCCTGGAAAACGATCTGCATCTCCTTGCGGAGAGGACGCATGGCGCGCGAGTCGAGAGCATCGATGCGGTTGCCGAGATAGACGATGGGCCCGTCCGACGAGACGAGCCGCAGGATGGCGAGGCCGAGCGTCGTCTTGCCGGAACCCGATTCACCCATCACGCCGAGCGTCTCGCCCGCACGCAGTTTCAGCGTTATCCCGTCGACCGCCTTGATGTAGCCGACCGTGTGCCGCAGCAACCCGCGGCGAATGGGAAACCACACCTTCAGGTTATCCGTCTCCACCACAACTGCGCCGTCCGGTTTCTCGGCAGGCGGCTCGCCTTTTGGCTCGGCGGCAAGAAGATGCTGCGTATAGGAGTGCTTCGGCGCAGTGAAGATCTGCTCGACCGGCGCGTCCTCGACGATCTGGCCGTTGCGCATGACGTAGACGCGCTGCGCCATCTTGCGCACGATGCCGAGGTCGTGGGTGATGAGCAGCATGGCCATGCCGAGTTCGCTCTGCAGCTCCTTCAGAAGGGCCAGGATCTGTGCCTGGATGGTCACGTCGAGCGCCGTCGTCGGCTCGTCGGCGATGAGCAGATCCGGCTCGTTGGCGAGCGCCATGGCGATCATCACGCGCTGGCGCTGGCCGCCTGACAGCTGATGCGGATAAGCGTCGAGCCGCTCGCCGGGATTTTGAATGCCGACACGCTCGAGCAGCGCCAGCGTCCGCGTGCGGGCTTCCTCGCGGCTCATGCCGCGGTGCTCGCGCAGCACCTCGCCCACCTGCTTCTCGATGGTGTGCAGCGGATTGAGCGATGTCATCGGCTCCTGGAAGATCATCGAGATGCGGGCGCCGCGTATGGTCCGCATGTCGCCTTCGCCGAGCTTGAGGAGATCGCGGCCCTCGAAAAAGATCTCGCCCGACGGATGCGATGCCGACGGATAGGGCAGGAGGCGCATGATCGACAGCGCCGAGACCGACTTGCCGGAGCCCGACTCGCCCACCAGGGCCACCGTCTCGCCGGCGCCGATCGAAAACGAGACGCGCCTCACAGCGTGCGCCGGTTCGCCCCGCCCGGTCGAAAAATCGACCGACAGGTCGCGCACCCATACCAGCGTTTCCGTGCCCCGGGCCTCGCTCATCGGAAGGTCTTTCTCGGGTCAAAAGCGTCTCGCACGGCTTCACCGACGAAGATCAGCAGCGCGAGCAGCAAGGCAATCGAGAAGAAAGCCGAAAGCGCGAGCCAGGGTGCCTGAAGATTGCCTTTGCCCTGCAGAAGAAGCTCGCCGAGCGACGGCGAGCCGGGCGGCAATCCGAGGCCCAGGAAGTCGAGCGCGGTCAGCGCGGTGATCGACGACGAGAGTGCAAACGGCAGGAACGTCAGCGTAGCCACCATCGCATTCGGCAGAAGATGCTTGAACATGATCTTCGCGTTCGAAAGGCCGAGCGCGCGGGCTGCCTTGATGTATTCGAAATTGCGCCCGCGCAGGAACTCGGCGCGGACCACGCCGACGAGGTTCACCCAATGGAACAGGAGCAGGATGCCGAGCAGCGTCCAGAAACCCGGCACCAGCACATTCGAAATGATGAGCAACACGTACAGGGACGGGATGGCCGACCAGATCTCGAGGATACGCTGGAAAACGAGATCGACGAGGCCGCCGAAATACCCCTGCACGGCGCCGGCCGTGATGCCGATCAGCGACGAGAAGACGGTCAGTACAAGGCCGAACAAGATCGAGAGGCGGAAGCCATAGATGATGCGGGCGACGACGTCGCGGCCCTGGTCGTCGGTGCCGAGCCAGTTGCGATTGCCGAGGTTGGCGTAGCGGGCGACCTGGTCGGGTGGTGCGTCGCATAGCGGGAGGCTTGTCGCCCAGGGCGGCGGCGACGGGAAGCCGAGGCAGCGCCCCTCGGCATTTTTCAGCCGCGGGTAGTCCTTGTTGATCGAGCCGTAAGAGTATCGGATCGGCGGCCACAGCATCCAGCCTTTACCCTCGATCTCGTCGAGGATCACCGGGTCTTTGTAGTCGGTCACGGCGAGAAAGCCGCCGAACTTCGATTCCGGATAGTCGATCAGCACTGGAAAGAGCGTCTCGCCCTTGTATCGAACGATCAGCGGCTTGTCGTTGGCCACCACCTCGGCGAACAGACTGAAGACGAACAGCCCGAGGAAAATCCAGAGGCTCCAGTAGCCGCGCTTGTTGGCCTTGAAATTTTCCCAGCGCCGCCGGTTGACCGGAGAAACCGAGAGCCTTCGGCCGAGGAACATGCGAGTGCCGGCCAAGGCGAGCTTCGGCGCGGGAACGTTGCCTGTGCGTGCGTCCATCGCCTCAGACCTCCCGCGTCTCGAAGTCGATGCGCGGATCGACGAGGGTGTAGACGAAATCCGAGACAACGTGCATCACGGTGGCGATCAGGGCGTAGATGTAGACGGTTGCAAAGACGACCGGGTAGTCGCGATTGATGAGCGATTCAAAGCCGAGCAGTCCGAGACCGTCGAGCGAGAAGATCTGCTCGATGAGAAGACTACCTGTCAGGAAGGCGGAGACGAAGGCGCTCGGAATGCCAGCAATCACGATCAGCATCGCGTTGCGAAAGATGTGGCCGTAGAGCACGCGGTGCTCCGAGACGCCCTTGGCGCGGGCTGTCGTGACATACTGCTTGCGAACCTCGTCGAGAAACGAGTTCTTGGTAAGAAATGTCATCGTCGTGAACGAACCGACGGCCAGCGCGATCAGCGGCAGCGTGAGGTGCCAGAAGTAGTCGATCACCTTACCAACGAGAGAGAGCTGGTGCCAGTTGTCGGACGTGAGGCCCTTTCGCGGGAACCATTGGAAAAACGAGCCGCCGGCGAAGACGACGATCAACAAGACGGCAAACAGGAAGCCGGGGATCGCATAGCCGACGACGAGAGCCCCCGACGACCAGACGTCGAAGCGATTGCCGTCATTGACCGCCTTGCGGATGCCGAGCGGAATAGCGATGAGGTAAGTGGCCAACATCATCCAGAGGCCGAGGGAAATCGAAACCGGCAGCTTCTCCTTGATCAACTCGACGACGGAGACGTCGCGGTAGTAGCTGCGGCCGAAATCGAAGCGCGCGAAGTCCCAGATCAGCTTGCCGTAGCGCTCGTACCAGGGCTTGTCGAAGCCGAATTGCTTTTTCAATTCGTCGATGAATTTCTGGTCGAGCCCCTGCGAGCCCCGGTAGCGCGAGCCGGCGTCGCCCGCCGGTCCCACATGGGCGCCCGCTCCCACGTCGCCACCGCCGCCGCCGAAGCGGGCCGTCGCGCCCGCATCCGTGCCGGTGATCTGAGCCATCATGCGCTCCACCGGGCCGCCAGGGGCGAATTGAGTCAGCAAAAAAGTGAGCGTGAGCACGCCGAGAAGCGTCGGAATGATGAGCAGGAGGCGCTTGATAAGATAGGCGGCCATCGCCAGTTCGATCCTTAGCTGGTCGTCCAGAGCCCGGAGCCAGGGCGGTGGGTGTTGCCGGGAGGCGCGACGCGATCGGCCTCAGCGGGACCGAGCAAGCTTGGCCGCCCGCGCCTCATCGTACCACCACGTATCGAGAACGCCGCGCGCGTACTTCGGCTTCGTCGCCGGCCGGGCAAACTTGTCCCAATAGACGATGTGGTGGGCCGCCTTGAACCAGTGTGGCACCCAATAGTGACCGGCGCGCAGCACGCGATCCATCGCGCGGGTTGCGATCACCAACTCCTCGCGCGACTTCGCGGCAATCACCTTGCCGATCAAAGCATCGATGACCGGATCCTTGATGCCAGCCTGGTTGGAGCTGCCTTCGTTATCGGCCGCCTCGCTGCCGAAGTAGTTGAAAAGCTCGATGCCCGGCGTCAGTCGCATGGTGAAGCGGGTGCTGATGACATCGTAGTCGTGGCTCTTGACGCGGCGCTGATACTGCGCGCTATCGACGTTGCGCAACGTCGCGCGCACGCCGATGGCCTCGAGGTTCTTGACGTACGGTCCAATGATGCGCTCGAAGGTCGGGCCTCCCGAGTTGAGGAACTCAATATCGAGCGTCTCGTTCCTGGCATTCCTGAGAACGGGTGGGGCGCTCGCGGTGTCGAGTTTCCATCCGGCCTCGCCGAGAAGCTTGAGGGCACCACGCAGCAGGCGTCGATCGCTGCCGGATCCATCGCTCTTCGGCGGCGAATAGGGCTCGCCCAGCGCCTCCGGCGAAAGCTTGTCGGCGAACGGCTGGAGCAGCGCCAGCTCGGCAGGCGAGGGTTTGCCCTTCGCCTTCATGTCCGAGTTCTCGAAGAAGCTCTCGGTGCGCGTATAGAGGCCGTTGAAGATATTGGCGTTGGTCCATTCGAAATCGAAGGCCATGCCGAGCGCGTGGCGAACGCGCGGGTCCGAAAACTTGGCGCGGCGCGTATTGAAGAAGAAACCTTGTGCGCCCGAAGGTGTCGCATCGGGCAGTGTCAGTTTGATGAGCCGCCCGTCCTTCACGGCCGGAATGTCGTAGGCCGAGACCCAGTCGCGCGCGGTGAACTCCTCGCGAAGATCGATACCGCCGGCCTTCAAGCTCTCCAGCTCGGCGGTGCGATCACGATAGTATTCATAGCGGATCTCATTGAAGTTGTAGCGTCCGCGATTGACCGGCAGACCGGCGCCCCAGTAGTCGTCGCGCCGCTTGTACGTGATCTGGCCGCCCTGCTTGAAGTCGCCGATGGTATAGGGCCCGGAGCCGACCGGCACCTTGAGCGTGGTCTCTTCGAAGGGCTGCTTGTCGTAATAGGCGCGCGGCAGGATCTGCAAGCCCGAGACGGTCAAGGGCAGGTCGCGGGTCAACTCGCCCTGGAACTGAAAACGGACCGTCAGCTTGTCCAGAGCTTCCGCTTTGACGACGTCGCGCAGGATGATGCGGTAGCTCGGATCGCCCTTCGTTTTCAGGATGTCGAGCGTGAACGCCACGTCGTCCGCCGTGACCGGACTGCCATCGGAGAAGCGCGCCTCGGGGCGCAATTTGAACGTGATGCTCTTGCCGTCGGCGGCGAGATCGGCGGATTGGGCGAGCAGGCCATAGGCCGATCCGGGCTCGTCTCCGGCGCCTTCCATCAGTGAATCATAGAGAAGGGTAAGCCCCTGCGCCGCATCGCCTTTCAGGATGAAGGGATTGAAACTGTCGAAGCTGCGGATTGCCGCGGGACCGACGAGGGACAGGCGCCCGCCCTTCGGTGCGTCTGGATTGACGTAGTCGAAGTGCTTGAAATCGGCCGCGTACTTAAGGTCGCCGAAGACCGAGAGACCGTGGCGCGGTTCGGCCAGCGCGGGCAACGCCGCCAAGGCGGTCACGGCGAGAGTGACTGTCCGGATCAGGCGCTTCGTCGGCAACTTCATGTCGATCGGTCCTCCGTCGCAGGGATCGCGGACAAACTCAACGGGCGGCTTCGAGACGTGCCGCGGCTGCGCGGTCGTACCACCAGATGCGGGTGAAGGCATCAATCGGCGACGCACGGCGTGGCGGCGTCCTCGGCCGAGCGAACTTCTGCCAATAGGCAATGCGATCGACCGGCGAATAGAAATGAGGAACCAGATAGTGCCCCCACAGCAGGGTGCGATCGAGCGCCCGGGTGGCGGCGACCGTGCCGGCCCGGTCCTTGGCATAGACGAGCCGTTCGATCAGCGCATCGATGACGGGGCTCTTGATGCCGATGAGGTTGCGCGAACCGGGCTGGCCAGCGGCGACCGAGCCCCAGAACTCGCGCTGCTCGTTGCCGGGCGACAGCGACTGAGGAAAGCTCGAGACGATCATGTCAAAGTCGAAGTCCCGGATGCGCCGTTGAAACTGGGCGCTGTCGATCACCCTGATGCCCAACTGGATGCCAAGCTTTGCAAGCTCGGTCCGGTAGGCGAGGGCGAGCTTCTCGAAACTCGGCTGCACGAGCAGCAATTCAGCCGCAAGCTTGACGCCGGCCGCGTTGGTGCGGATACCGTTCTTCAATTCGAACCCGGCCTCCGCCAGAAGGTGGGCCGCCTTGTGCAGATGGCGACGAAAGTCGTCAGGTGAGGCGTTGACGGGGTTCTTGTATTCGGTCGTGAACAGCTCGGGCGGCAACCGGTCCTTCAGCGAATCCAGAATAGCACGCTCCTCACCCTGCGGCAGGCCACGGCTCGCCAGCTCGGAATTGCCGAAGTAGCTCGACGCGCGGCGGTACTGCTCGAAGAACATCGCCTTGTTCGCCCACTCGAAATCGAATGCGAGATTGAACGCCTCGCGAACGCGGCGATCCTGGAACTGGGGCCGGCGCAGATTGAAGATGAAGCCCTGCATCGGCTTGATGTCGCCGTCGGGCAGTTCCTCGCGCTTTACGTCGCCGCGCAGCACCGCATCGAAGCCGAACTCGGTCGCCCAGCCTTTGGCGCTGTTCTCCGGCCAGAAATCTGTCTCGCCGGCCTTGAAGCCTTCGAAGGCCGGCAGCCGGTCGCGATAATAGAGGAAGCTGATGTGGTCGAAATTCCATTGCCCGCGCGTCACGGGCAGATCCTTGGCCCACCAATCCTTGACGCGCTCATACTCGATGCGACGACCACTCTCGAAGCGCGAGACGCGATACGGGCCCGCTCCGACAGGCACCTCGAGCGACCCACGTGCGAGGTCGCGCGGCTCGCCTTTCTCATCGGTCGCGGTCCAGAAGTGGCGCGGCAGCACGGGCAGCTCGGCAACGATCTGTGGCAGCTCGCGGTTGCCGGGCGCGTCGAACACGAAACGCACCTCGTGGGGGCCGACCTTTTCGGCACGCACGACATTCTTGTAGTAGAGCGCAAAGCGCGGGTTCGCCTTCTTGACGGCATCGAGAGAGAAGACGACGTCTTCCGGGGTAACGGGCCTGCCGTCGCTGAAGCGGGCTTCTGGACGCAACCCGAACGTTGCCGAGGCAAAATCGGGCGGATAGGACGCCCATTCCGCCACAAGCCCGTAGTCGGCTGCCGCCTCGTCGAGGCTGGGGATCATCAACGTCGCGTCGACCCACGACAGGCCGGATGCGGCGAGCCCGCGCGGTGCGAACCGGTTGAGCGTGTCGAACGTGCCGATGGAGCGCAATCTGGCGTGGCCGCCCTTGGGCGCCGAGGGCTCGACCCAGATGAAGTGCTTGAAGTTGGCGTCGTGTAGCGGCTCGCCGACCGCCGACAGCGCGTGGTACCGAACGGTCGTCGCATCGCCGGCATCCGCTCGCCATGACGCAAGCACCTGCATCGCGAGCAGGACGGCAAGGAGTATCGACTGGGTCGTGGACACCTGGCTGTGCATGCGTGAGGGCGGCTCGCGGCGAACGGCTATGGGGTGGCGGGACGTGCGGACGGTCGCTTGGAATGCAGGCAACAGACAAGCAGCTTCGATCACCATGCAGAAGCGCCGGCCGCTGCCAAGTTAATTATTGGTCAGGCAACACGTCCAGCCTCGCGCCATCGAGAACGCAACAAACGCGACATGTGCACGTCGCTACGGACTTCGCATCAGTTCAGGCCGCTACCGTGCCGGAGACCGGACCCGTCTGGCGCATGGCCGAGGTCGGGAAGGTGAGGCGCCAGACGAGGCCGCTTTCCGAATAGGCGAGATCGGCCGTGCCGCTGACGGCCATGGCCGCAGTTCGCTTGATGACCTGCGTGCCGAAGCCTGTGACGGTGGGCTCCTGTACCTTCGGTCCGCCCTGCTCCCGCCAGGACAGCTCCCACATGCGCTCGCCTTCGCTGGCCGCATCCGGAGGCAGCAGCCGCCAGACGACGTCGACCTTTCCGGGCGGCACCGACAATGCACCGTATTTGGCAGAATTGGTGGCCAACTCGTGCATGGCCAGGCCAATCGCCTCGGCCGCCGCAGCGGTCAACATCGCTGGCGGACCTTCCAAGCGCACAGCGTTGCTGCGGTCGCCCACAAACGCCTCGATCTGGCGGCGGATCAGATCCTCGAGCGGCGCGCCCTGCCAGTTCTGCTTGAGCAGCAGATCGTGCGACGCCGCCAGGCCCTGAAGACGGGCCTTGAACTGATCCAGGAACTCCTGCTTGGTGCCGGACGTCCGTGCGGTCTGACTGGCGATGGCCTGGATGATCGCAAGCTGGTTCTTGGAGCGGTGGGCGATCTCGCGCATCAGGAACTGCAGGTGCTCCTCACCGGCAATGCGTTCCGTGATGTCATGCACAATGGACGAGGTTCCGATGATGGTGCCATCAGGCCTGCGGATCGGCGCCGCATCGACCGAGACCGGGATTGGAGTACCATCGCGGTGCAGGCGGGTCGTTTCGGAGCGCAGGCTCTCGCCAGCCGCAACGAGCGCCTGCTGCTGCCGGTGTTCGGCGTGCCGGTCGGGCGGCACAAGCAGAGATTTCGGCTTACCGATAATCTCGTCCGAAGTGTATCCGAACAGAACTTCGGCCGACGGATTCCAAGAGCGGATAATGCCGTTGAGATCCATGCTCATGATCGCGTCGCCCGATGAGACCACGAGTGCCGCCAGATGGGCACTTTCCGCAGCCGCCGTGTCGAGTGCCTGCTGCACCTCGTCAAGCTCGGCCAATGCGTGATACGGCTTCTGCACGCGCTTGCCGCTGGCGAACGCCCGCGCCATCTCGCCAATATTGCGGACCGGCTCTGAAATGCGTCGCGCATAGGCGAAAGAGGCAAGGAGAGTCAGAAGCAACGCGCCGGCACCCACAAGGCCGACGAGCAATGCCGATTTCCAGAGCGGCGCGTTGACGAGATCAGCCGGCACGGCGACGACGGTCGTCCATCCGGTGACTTCCGAGCGGCTGAACGAATTCAGAACTCTCTCACCTTCCAGGGTGACGTTCTCGAACATTCCGGACCGGGACGAGGCATTCGCGGCCGTCTTGAGATTTGGACTGGCCAACCGCCCCACGCGCTGCTCCGCGCTCAAGCTGCGCGCAACGAAGCGTCCCTCGCGATCGACGATCGCTGCGATCCATCGATCGGCCAGTTTTGCGTTCGGCAGAATCCATTCCAACAAACGCGCACGCATCTCGGCGGCCACGCCACCAATAACCTTGCCCGATCGGACAATCGGGACGGAGACGACGAAGGTCGCATGATCGAGCCCCTCGCCGTCCACATTCGAGACGACGACATCACCAGCGAGCGTCCGTCGGACTGTCCCGCCGTCCAGGGACGGTTTGGCCTGGTCATAACCCTGCTCCGTCGCCTGGGCGATTGTCTTGCCTGTCCGATCGAAGCTCCAGATGCGCGCAAACTCACGCTGCAGAAGCAGGCCGCGCGCGTCACGGCGGAAGCTTTCGGCGTCGTCGCGCTCCGGTTCGAACGTCGCGGCCAGGCCGGTGAGCTTACCGGTGGCGTCCGCCATGCGGATGTCAGCGCGAGCGGTGATCTTGTCGGCGACATCGGCGCGGCTCATCTCGATCAGCGCACGTTGCGCGTCAGCCAAATTGAACGCGGCCCATCCGAAGAGCGCAAGCAGCGGCAGCAGGATAAGCAGAACGAGAGTGACGATACGAAAGCGAATCGTCCTCGAACCACTGGATTTCAGCGCTTCGCCAATAAAGTCGAAATTCCTCAGCACAAGCACGCTCCGCCAGAGTGCAATCAGACTACTCGATTTTTTTCGATCTCAACAGCTTGTCGACGTAGCCTAATCGAAGCCGCGCAGGATGTTGGCGGGCGGGCGATAGGTCGAACGCAGGCGGTTACGTCCGGTTCCGAACATTTTCCCGGCCCCAGCCATCCACCGGCGCGACCGGGCGCGGGGCACGTCAGCGATTGCCCGGGACGGCTGTCGAAGCCGCCTGCTCGGCGAGACGGCGGATCTCGGCCCGGTAGGGGCTTGCCGGATAGGTTCCGAGAATCCGGAGCTCGGTCGAGAAGAACGACAACTCCTCCAGCGCTAGCCGCACGAGGCGCTCGGTGGGATGTCCTTCGATGTCGGCATAGAACATCGTGGCAACGAACTCTCCATTGACCTGATAGCTTTCGAGCTTCGTCATGTTGATGCCGTTGGTCGCAAATCCGCCGAGTGCCTTATAGAGCGCCGCGGGCACGTTTCGAACATTGAAGATGAAGGTGGTGACCACGGGTCCGTTGCCCGCCTCCGCATCGTCCGGCTCGCGCGCCAGAATGACGAAGCGCGTGGAGTTGTGCTTCTCGTCGTCTACGTCGGTCGCAAGGATATCGAGGCCGTAGATCTCGGCGGCCAGCTTGGGCGCCAGTGCTGCGCGAGACTTGTCGCCCCATTCCGAGACCTGCCGCGCGGCGCCAGCCGTATCGCCGGCCACGTGTGGCTTCAGACCATACCGGCGGATCATTTTCCGGGATTGGCCGAGTGCATGAACGTGGCTGTAGAGATCGGTCACGTCCTCGATGCGTGCACCTTTCACGCCCATGAGCTGGTGACGGATCTGCAGGAAATGCTCGCCGATGATATAGAGCCCCGAGTTGGGCAGCAGGTGATGGATGTCGGCGACCCGGCCCGCCAGTGAATTCTCGATCGGAATCATCGCGTACTTGGCGTCTCCGGACTGTACGGCGCCGATGGCGTCCTCGAACGTCGGACACGGCTGCGGCTCCAGATCGGGCCGGGACTGGAGGCAGGCGGTATGCGAATTGGCACCGGGTTCGCCCTGGTAGGATATGCGCGGCTTGGCATCCGAGGTCGCGCCTGAGCGCTTGGCCGCAGCGGCAGTCTTCGCGCGGGGATTTGAGGTCGTCATGTCGTTCCTCGAAACAGTAATGCGGGCTTGGAACCGGCAGGCTGGCAACTAGCGGCGCGCGAGCACCCGGCGCGCCCGCTCGAGATCGGCAGGCGTGTCGACGCCGAGAGGTATCGTATCGACGATCGACACGTCGATGCGCATGTTGTCCTCGAGCGCCCGCAACTGCTCCAGGCGCTCGCGAACCTCGAGCCCCGACGGGGGAAGCGAGACGAACCTGGCGAGCGCCTCGCGCCGATAAGCATAGATGCCGATGTGATGATAGAGCGGGCCATCTCCCCAGGGGGCGGTCGCGCGCGTAAAGTAGAGTGCGCGCAAGACTTTGTCTGCGACCGGCGTGCCCACGACCTTGACCACGTTCGGGCTGGTGCGCTCCTCGTCCTCGGAGATCCTGGCGGCGAGCGTGGCAATGCTGACGTCGCGGCATGCGAGGGGCGCCAGACACGCTTGCACGAGCCCAGGCTCGAGCGTCGGCAAGTCGCCCTGCACGTTGACGATCACCTCGACCTTGCCATCCGGATCGGCCTTGCCGAGGGCTTCGAAGACGCGATCGGAGCCGGACGCATGATCCGTCCGCGTCATGACGGCCTCGCCGCCCACACGCTCGACAGCGTCGCGAATCTCCTGCGCGTCCGTCGCGACGATGACGCGCCCCACGTCGGCCGTGCGGGCGCACCGCCACACATGCACGATCATGGGCTCGCCATTGATGTCGGCAAGCGGCTTGCCGGGCAGCCGGCTGGCCTGCATGCGGGCGGGGATCACGACGATGGCGCTCGGCAACCCCATGGGACGATCTCGATGGTGACAATTGGTCTCGGGCGGTTGTCCTAAATCAACTCTGTCGCCGGTTGCAAGGGGAGCCGGAATTTCTATAGTTGCCACCGATTTGGGTTTCGAGCGCGGCTGTCACGTCCGCGCGGTTTGGCGCGGGTGCTGCGAAAGCCGGCAAGCCCCTGTCGATCCAGGATGACTAGGGAAGAGGCGGGATCTGGGGCACATGGACAGCTTCGAGTTCAACAAGATGGCCGGTGGCGCTCTCTCGGCGCTGCTCTTCATGTTCGGCGTGCCGGAACTCTATGCCATGGTGAAGGGCCACGGAGCCGGGCACGGCCACGAGATGGGCTACAACCTGCCCATCCCCAAGGACACGGGCGGTAAGGCCGGCGGTGCTCCGGCGGAGGATGCATTCAGTTTCGCGAAGGTCGCCGCAGCGCTGCCCAAGGCAAGCGCCGACTCGGGCAAGGACATCTTCAAGGCCTGCACCCAGTGCCACACCTCGGAGAAGGGCGGCGCGAACAAGCTTGGCCCCAACCTTTACGGCATCGTCGGCCGCGACATCGGCAAGCATGAGGGTTTCCAATACTCGCCGGCGGTCGCCGAAAAGGGCGGTCAATGGACGTGGGATCATCTCGCCGCGTATGTGCATGACCCCAAGAGCTACATCCCGGGCAACCGCATGTCGTACGCGGGCGTGAAGGACGTGGCGGAACTCGCCGACGTGCTCGCCTATCTGCGGACGCTGTCCGATGCGCCCGTGGCGCTGCCGGCGGTGCCTGCCGCTGCCCCTGCTGCGGCGCCTGCCGCCGAAAAGGCGGCCGCTCCGCCGGCCGACAAAGGTGCTGCACCTGCGGAAAAGGCGCCGAGTGCACCTGCGGAGAAGAGCGCGCCGCCTGCCGAAAAGAAATAAGCCTCATGACCCGTGTCGAGGGGCCGGCCTGTTCCCCCGTGTCTCGGTGCCGGGTCCTACGGCTCGAGCCGCTGTCGTAGAAGCGCCAACCCGAGCTCGAGGCCGCGGCGCATCCCAATAGGCGTAACGGCGCCGTATTGCGCATCTGGCGAGCGTTCGAGGAACCAAGCATAAAAAGAAACGCACCGGACGAGTATCCGTCCGGTGCGCGCCGCCAAGTGCTGGCGATCGACGTGACTTACTTGAAGACGATTTCCAGGTTCGCCTTCGTCAAGGCTTCCGCACGGGCCTTCATCCAGCCGGCGGTGAACTCTTCACCCGTTGCCTTGCTCTCTCCCTTGAAGGCTTTCCAGGCGGCCTGCAGAACATCCTGCCGCTTCAGCAGCCCGGCGTTGTGCGCCTCATGCTCGGCCGTCCACACGCCCTTTTCCTTGTAGTACCGGATGGAACCCGGATGGTAGGGGAAGCGGAACGCTAGGCTCTGCGACGAAAGCTGGTAACCGTCCATGCTGGGGCCGGAGTCCTTGATGTCGTCGTAGTGGTCCATCACGGCCCTCGTCAGGCCATAAGCCAGGTCGTCGGAGGCATCGCCGGTGGAGACGAAGATCGGATAGGGCACATTGGCGCCCTCGTAGGGCGTCGTATGCTTGTAGCCAGGCACAACCGTCGCGACTTTCGTCGGCACCCACCACGGCGTGACAGCGAGCGAGCGCTTCCAGCCTTCCTTGTCCGCGTGCGGCAGCGGGGGAAAGTATAGGCCCTCAGGCGATGAGACCAACTGGGCGAACTTGCTCGAAACAGTCGAGCCCCAGGCGCCATCGGCCTGACCATTGATGACGGCATCGATGGACTGGCCCCAGCCGGGCACCTCGACCTTCTGAACGTCGTCCCATGTGAGGCCGGCGAACGCCAGGAACGCCTCCATGTTCCGGTTGAGCGCCGGGGCGCCCTTCACCCACGTCAGACGCTTGCCCTTGAGGTCGGCGGCGGTTTTGATGCCGGAGCGCTCGGAAGCTGCGAGAGTCTGACCGTTGCGCCCGTTGTTGTTGAAGAGGTTAAAGATTTTCTGCGGTCCCCAATCGGACACGGCAAACATCAAGGCGCCTTCCTGCGCGAAGTAGGAGGCGACGCCGCAGGCGCACAGTTGCGATTGGCCGACCTTCAGCGGGGTCATGCGCGAGACGTCATTCTTGCCGGGAATGACGCGGACGTCGGTGCCGTAACGCTTCTTCAGCATGTTGGCGATACCGATCGACTGCGCGTAGCCGGACGATCCGCTCTCGTAGGCCGTCCAGTTGATCTGTGGCGGCAGCTTGACGTCGGCAGCCTGCACAGGCGCGATGGCGGCATGTGTGCCGATACCCGCGATCAGCAGGCAGAATACATAACTCGACCTTTGCATGTGTTTCATTCTCCCTTTTTCGTTGAGGCGACGGACGCCCTTTTCTTCGGCTGTCCCATCTTTCGTGGGATGCCCCTACACTAGGGAGATCGTCTCGCGGGTCAATGCCGGCACGGGCGGTCGCGCCGGAATCGGGATCGTGTGCCCGTGCGGGTGCTGAGCGGACAAGGCATCCGCGGGCGGTCGCGGGTTCAGTGAAAATCGCGAGAGCGAGGGATGATCCGCTCGCTGCGCGGGTGGCGACGCAGGCCCCCCTGCTGCCTGGATGGGCGCGCCGAACCGGGCTCCGGGTGTCGCACCTCGTCCGCGTTTGCGATCGGTATCGGCATGGCACCGTCGGCATCGTCCATCAGCAGCGTGAGCAGATCGCTCTTGTCCTCCACGACGGACGAGACAACGTGAACGATGTCCTGGTGCCTCTGGATACGCCCGCGGATGAGCACCAGGCGCGCACTCATGATCGCACGCCGATAGCGCTCGAGGGTCTTCGGCCAAACGACGGAATTGGCAATCCCCGTCTCGTCCTCGATCGTCATGAAGACGACGCCCTTGGCGGACCCCGGGCGCTGGCGGACGAGGATCACGCCCGCCACCGCAACGCGAGCGCCATCGCGCAAATGACGCAAGCCAGCACAGGCCGTGATCCGATTGGCCGCGAGACGTTGGCGCAGAAAGCTCATCGGATGCGCTTTCAACGACAGCCGCTGGGTCTGATAATCACAGACGACGTGCTCGGAGAGCGGCATGCGGGGAAGAGCGACATCCGGGTCGGGGCCTGTCTCACGCGTCTCGCCCCAGGCGAATAGAGGCAGTGGCGCTGCGTTGGCGAGCCCCTTCACCGCCCAAAGAGCCTGACGCCGATCGAGGCCGAGCGAACGCATGGCATCGGCTGCCGCAAGGCGTTCGAGGGTTGGGAGACGGACCTTCGAGCCTTGCCAGAGATCGTGGACGTCGGTGAAGACCGCCCCGGCTCGTTCGCCGCGCACTGCTACCATGCGTTTGATCTCGGCCTCGACAAGACCATCGATCTGCCTCATCCCGAGACGTACGGCCGGACGGCCGTCGGCACCGGCAGCAGCGCCCGATTCGAGCGTAGCATCCCAGATCGAGCGATTGACGTCGATCCCACGCACCTCGACGCCGTGCTCACGC
Organism: Hyphomicrobiaceae bacterium; assembly: GCA_050187415.1. Lineage (GTDB taxonomy): Bacteria > Pseudomonadota > Alphaproteobacteria > Rhizobiales > Hyphomicrobiaceae. The sequence continues at coordinate 43,919 of JBFWXN010000026.1, forward strand.
GCATCGCGGACGATCTGGGCCGGTGCGTAAAAGCCCATGGGTTGCGAGTTGAGCAACGCCGCACAGAACGCCGCCGGGTGATGGCACTTGAGCCAAGACGAGACGTAGACGAGATGCGCAAAGCTCGCAGCATGGCTTTCGGGAAAGCCGTACTCGCCGAAGCCTTTGATCTGGTTGAAGCATCGTTCCGCGAAGGATCGCTCGTAGCCTCGCGCGACCATGGCCGTGATCATCTTCTCCTCGAGCCGGCCGATAGTGCCGCGGCGGCGGAAGGTGGCCATGGCCTTCCGCAACTCGTTGACGTCGGCATCGGAGAAGCGGGCCGCCTCCATGGCGATCCGCATGGCCTGCTCCTGGAACAGCGGCACGCCGAGCGTCTTGCCGAGAATGCGGCGAAGCTCATCCTCATGGCCGTGCTCCGGGCCGGGTGAAGGATAGACCACCGCTTCGAGGCCATCGCGCCGGCGCAGATAGGGGTGCACCATGTCGCCCTGGATGGGGCCGGGCCGCACGATCGCCACCTCGATGACGAGATCGTAGAAGCAGCGCGGCCTCAGGCGCGGCAGCATGTTCATCTGCGCGCGGCTCTCGACCTGGAAGACACCTAGAGAATCGGCCTTGCAGAGCATGTCGTAGACGGCAGGATCGTCGCGCGGGACGCTGGCCAGCGTCCAACGTCGCCCCTCATGCTCGGCGACGAGGTCGAACGCCTTGCGGATGCAGGTGAGCATACCGAGCGCCAGAACATCGACCTTGAGCAAGCCGAGTGCGGCAAGATCGTCCTTGTCCCACTCGATGAAGGTGCGGTCCTGCATGGCTGCATTGCCGACCGGCACGACCTCGATCAAAGGGCCGCGCGTCAGCACGAAACCACCAACGTGCTGCGAGAGATGGCGCGGAAAGCCACTCAGCTCGGTCGCCAGCTCGATGACGCGAGCCAGCAATGGATCGTGCGGGTCGAGGCCGGCCTCGCGGACATGGCGCTCCGGCAAGACGCCGCCGGAGCGCGTGCCCCAGACCATGCCGGCGAGCGCGGAGACGGTGTCTTCCGAAAGTCCCATCGCCTTGCCGACCTCGCGCACGGCGGAGCGGGCGCGGTAGGCAATCACGGTCGCGGCAAGACCCGCCCGATCGCGACCATAACGACCATAGATGTACTGGATCACTTCCTCGCGCCGTTCGTGCTCGAAGTCGACGTCGATGTCGGGCGGCTCCTTGCGCTCGGAGCTGACGAAACGTTCGAACAGGAGATCGACCTCGGTCGGGTTCACCCCCGTGATGCCGAGACAGTAGCACACGACGGAATTGGCGGCAGAGCCGCGCCCCTGGCAGAGAATGTCACGCGAGCGGGCGAAGACGACGATGTCGTGGACGGTGAGGAAATAGGGTGCATAACGCAGCTCCCCAATGAGGGTCAGCTCGCGTTCGAGCGTTGCCGCGACCTTGGCCGGGACGCCCTCGGGGAAGCGATGGATGGCGCCTTCACGTGCCAGTGTCTCGAGGTGGGCTTGCGGGGTGAGGCCCGGTGGAACGGGCTCGTCAGGGTATTCGTAAACCAGGTCATCAAGCGAGAAACGGCACATCTCGACGACCTCGATGGTCCGCGCGACGGCTTTCTCGTAGCCGGCGAGGAGACGCGCCATCTCACGGGGTGGCTTCAGATAACGTTCGGCATTCCGCGTGAGCCGAAGGCCGGCCTCGGCGACTGTCGTGTGGTTACGGATCGCGGTGAGCACGTCCTGCAATGGTCGGCGGTGAGCTGCATGGTAGAGCACATCGCCGGTTGCAAGGAGCGGCACGCCGGTGCGCCGGCTCAGCTTGTCGAGGGCAGCGAGACGGGCGTGATCATCGCCGCAATAGGCGTGCGCGGCAGCGAGATAGATGCGCGCAGCCGAAGCGAGCCCGGCTCTGACATCCAACAGGCGCGTCTCGAAGCTCGCATCCTGATTGTGAGGCCTCGCCGCATCCGGTCCGAAAGGAATGATTTCAGCCCTTCTGTGCGCGAGCACCTCGCGCCAATCCCAGTCCTGCGGCGGCAACACGATGAGCACCTGCCCACTGGCATGTCGGGCGACGTCGTCAAGACACAGGTGACATTGACCTTTAGGGGCCTTCTGCTGGCCGAAGGACAAGAGCCGACACAAACGCCCCCAGGCCGCCCGATCAGTCGGATAGCAGACGAGGCGCAGGCCGCAGAGAAGATCAAGACGCGCACCGGGCACGAGGCGCAGGTTGACCTCACGCGCGGCGGTGTGTGCCCGCACGACGCCTGCCACGGTGTTCCGATCGGCGATGCCCAAAGCCGCGAGCCCGAGCGCCTTGGCTTGCGCCACGAGCTCGTCGGGATGCGAGCCGCCTTCCAGGAACGAGAAGTTGGACACAGCCTGCAACTCGGCATAGTCGGGCAAGGAAGACGCGTATGATGCTCGATCTCGCATGAGCCCTTCTCAGCCGAAGAGACCGTGCACAAACCAGCGCGGTGGGAGAGATGCCGCATCCGCAATCATGACGTTGCCGGCGACGTTGTCGCTGGCGATGCCGTCCATCACCATGGTGTCCCTCGCCATGTCGCTGGCGATGTGATCGGCCGCCTCGTCTTCCGCCGCATAGAGACCTTCGCGGAAGACCCAATAGCGGGCACCCGTCACATCCTCGAGGCGGTAATAATCCCGCATGCCGGGAGGCTTCCCATCGTCTGCGATATGGCGCCACCACTCGGGCGCGATCCGTTCCGGGCCTTCGCTGCGCAGTATCCGGCGCGGCACGCGGCGCCAGACGAAATGCTGTGGTGCCCCTTCCGGAATCTCGGCGACGACGGCGATCGGCTCCGGCGGGGAGAGCAACAGGAGGGGACGCCGTGGCAGATGACCGAGGCCGGGGCGAGGCGTCCCCGGATGCGACATGGCACCGGCGCCTCGAGCCGATGCCGTCGCCTCCCCTCGCAACTTTTCCCGGGGCGCGTGCATGGTTGACGCGTCTTTCGCAGGCGCTTCCATGGCAGGCCACCAGACGTCCGCTCGTTCCGGCATGTGACTGGCAGCGGCAGCCCATAGGCGAACGCGTGTGCCGCCGAGGCGGCCAGAAAGACGATCGACCAGGGCAGCGACATCGTCGTCTCTCGCACCGCCAGCGGCTTCGAGGCCGACCTGGGCATCACCCATCGGCTCGAGACGACCGGCCTCGAGGGTGATCACATCGATCCCGAAGCCCGCATCGATGGCGGCCACACGCTCACTCATCAGGCGACGGACATGGGCGCGATCCCGACTAGGCCGGCTGGTGCCGACGACGGCTTGCGCAGCCGTCCCGTCGGAGCGGTAAAGAGCCAGACGAAAGCGACGTGCGCCGAGGCCCTGCTCCGCGAGCTTGGCCATGAGGCTTTCGGTCAACTGCTCGAGAGCCTGCTCGACGCCTTCGGCCGTGAGCAAGGGCTCCACAAAGGCGAGACGGCTCAAAGCTTCCGGCGGCGGGCGCAGCGATGGCTTCGGCTCGCGCACCAGGCCTAGGGCCTGGTCGAGACGCAGCAGCAGCTCTGCCGCAACGACGTCGGCCGCCTTGCGCGTCTCTTTGTGCGCGGTCTTGCGGAAACGGGCGGCGAGGGCCGCGCGCGGCACGCCGTAGAGCTGGCCGATCCGCTTGAGGCCGAGACGCGTCAGGAGACGCACGGTTTCAGGCGCGAGACGAAGCGACGAGACGGGCAAATCTCGGAGCGCGGCCTTGGCATCTCCACGCGCGGCAATGGCCCATGCCTGTCCGGCCGACCCGATACCGCAACGGGCAAGGGCGTGCGCGGCGCCAAGACTATCGGCGAGTCCGATGCGGACTGTTATGCCCAGGCGGCCGAGCCGCGATGCAAGGTCGGCACACAACTGAGCCTCGCCTCCGAAGAGATGCGGGACGCCCGTGACGTCGACCCAGGCGCCGTCGATGCCGTCGACATTCGTGACCAGACCGTAGCGTCCAAACCAACCCGCCAATGCCAGCAAGGCTTCGGCATCGCGGGCCGTCTCGGCCGGGCGGACGATAAGCGCGGGCGAGGCGGCCCGCACATCCGGCAGTGCCGCGCCAACAGCAACACCGGCCTTGGCCGCAGCCTTGTTGACCGCGGAGATACGCAAACCATGCGCCCCCTTCTCGACCAGAGCGAACGGCTCGACCTCAGGCACGCTGCCCGGTTTGTGGCGCTCGAGACGCTCGATCGGCCACATCGGCAGCCATACGGAAACGATACGTGACATCACACCACTCGAGATCGAAAGAACGCGCCTCAACCATCGCGGACGCGCCTCGGCAGCGCTCCAGCGTCAGGCGGATGCGCGCAGCCCCGGGAGCGCGTGCATCCAGGGGATGGGGGCCACTCGGAGCCCTTTGCAGCCGCAGGCGCAAAGACGCCGATGGCGCAGGCGGACTGGACGGTGCCGTCAACAAAAGAGCCGGTGTCTCGCCGGCCGATGCCGCAAGCCCAAGCCGGCGGGAGGGCGTGAGGTCTACCCTTTCAACTAGGCCGACCACCAGCGACACCGTTCTGGAGCGCACGCCTTCCTCGATCACCCACAAAGCATCCGCCTTGCGGGGCGCATCGACCAGGATCAGCCTCTCGGGCGAGAGACCGAGTTCAATGAGGCCAGGTCCATGGAGCCCGCCGTGCTCGACACGAAAATGCGACGCTGTGCACCAGAGGACCGGGGCAGAGGCAGTTCGATGCGCGCCCGTAACAAGCCGTCGACGCACGGCGAGACAGGCGGCAAACGTCAATACTACAGGCCAGTCGCCATGGCTCGCGGGTTTTAGCTCGATCAGCCCTGCCGGATCGAAACACCCTGCCGGGAGACAAGCATCGAAAGCAGCCTCGCCAAGCGTCCAGGTGCGTAATGGAGTGGCTGAAGAAGGGGAGGGAAATGCGGCGGCGGCCAGCCGTGAAGGATACCGTGAAGACGAAGATGATGCAAGATCCTCAGCGCCGCACGGCTTGGCTGATGCGGCGGCGTGCACGGGCGACATGACGAGCCAGTTCGCGGCGTTCCCCTCCAGCGCACGGACTTCTGTCCTGAGCCTGGCGAGCAACTGGCGTCGTGTCTCCGAACCCGCAGACGAAACAGGGGGCGGAGCAGATGCCACCTGGGGATCGGCGGCATCTGCTCCATGAGGCATTGGGGTACGCGGAACGCAACACTTACAAAACGCAGCGCAGCGATCAGGTTTCTCCTCGACCGCCGGGGGGCTGGCGGTGGGTATTGGGGCCTGGTCGTGATCGTCGAAGAGCTTCGCATCCGAGCGGCAGGGAGAGAGGGTATGGGGAACCGCTTTGGTCACGAGGTGCCTACTCTTCGAGAGCTTGAGGGAGGCCTTCAGGGCCCACACAAGTTCTTTTTTTGTTCTAATTGATCGCCTCCGCCGCGTCAAGCATTTTTTAGAACTAAAAGAGAACAAACTTAGCTGCGCGATCCTGATCGCGCATCGACGGCCACGCCCACCGCGTCGCGGCGCTGGAATTCGGCCACGCATAACCCGATGACAAAAAACTGAAACACTACCTGTTGCACTGCATCAAACCCGGCCTCAAGATGCATAAGGGAGGTGGCAGGCCACGTTTCGGAGGTCCGGCCCCGATGAATTGCCCACGAACTGTGTCAATCGCGCTCGGCGCGCTGTTGTTGTTCTGTACAGCCCTGCCAAAGGCTGCACCGGCGGAAGGACCGCAAGTCGAAGCACCCCGCGGGCCCAGCGGCGAGATCGCACCCGATCGGCCCGAAGTCGATCTGTTGCTCGTGCTCGCCGTCGACATTTCACGCAGCGTGGACGAGCAGAAATTCCGGCTGCAGCGCGATGGATATGCGGACGCGCTGACCAATCCGAAAGTCATTGCGGCCATTCGCTCCGGGCTGATCGGCCGGATCGCGGTCTCGCTGATCGAGTGGTCCGGCGTCGCCGAACAGGCGATCGTTGCCGATTGGACGGCGGTGGGAACGAAGGAAGAGGCACTGGTGCTCTCCCAGCGGCTCAGGAGCGCGCCGCGCGCCTTCATGGGACGCACCGCAATCGGCTCGGCGATCGAGTTCGCGATGCTACAATTTCCGAGAAGCCCCTACCGTGGAGAGCGGCACTTGATCGACGTTTCCGGTGACGGCACCAACAATAGCGGCGTCGACGTCGTCGAGGCCCGCCAGCTTGCCGTGGCGCAGCGCGTGACGATCAACGGCCTGGCGATCCTGAGCTCAGAGCCGCTGGCCTTCAATCCCTTACACACGCATCCGCCGGGCGGCCTGCTCGCTTATTACCAGAACAACGTCATCGGCGGCCCCAACTCGTTCGCCCTGTCGGCGGAGAGCCACGATGCGTTCGGCACCATGATCCTGGCGAAGCTGATCAAGGAAATCGCACTCGCCGACTAGATTAACTGCCTGGCACGACGGGCTTTCCCAGCTTGTGCGGATTGTTCATGAAGAACAGCACCGGGATGCAGGCCGCGATCAGGATCGCGAGAAGTTGAAAGTCGGCGATGTAGGCCAGCAGCTTCGCCTGCTTGGCGAGCGTACGCTCCATGGCCGCAAGGCCGGTGGGCTCGGTCAGGCTCCAGGCGTCAGGCAGGGCCACGTGACGCAACGTCTCGACCATGGGCGAGACGTGCTCCGTCAAGCCCGCGTGGAACCGCTGGTTGGCATAAGCAAGATAGGTGGAGAACAAGGCGACGCCGAAGCCGCGGCCGATGTTGTTCAACAGCGAGTAGAACGCCGTTCCCGCGTCGCGCTGCTCCGACGGCATGGTCGTGAACGCCACGGCATTCAGGGGCACCATGAACGTACCGAAGGCCAGGCCCTGGATGAAATTGTTGATGATCAGCCGGGTGCGGTCGATGTCCTCGGTGAAGGTGGAGATCTCCCACATAGTGATGGCGATCGTCGCCATGGCAAGGCCGATCACCTTCCGCGGATCGATGCGCTTGATGAAATAGCCGGTCAGGAAAGCCGCGGTCATGGTGCCGGCGCCGCGCGGCGCCAGGATCAGGCCGCTATCGAGCACGGTATAGCCGCCGATCTCCTGCACAAAAGGCGGCAACAGCACGAGACTGCCGAACAGCAAAACGCCGAACAGGGTGCGGAGGACCGTGCCGCCCAGGTAGTTGCGGTCACGAAAGATCGCCGGATCGATGAACGGCGTCGAAGACGACAGCGAATTGACGAGGAACAGCCAGAACGCAGAGAGGCCGACAAGCGCCGCAAGCACGATCGACGAGGATTGGAACCAATCGAGCCGCTGTCCGCGATCGAGAATGAACTGCAGGGCGGCGATGGAGATGCCCAGGGTAACGAAGCCGAAGTAGTTGAACTTGCGCGGCGGCCGACGCGCCGTCTCGGGCACCACGAAAGCGACCATGAAAAAGGCCAGCACGCCGAGCGGCACGTTCAGATAGAAGGCCCACCGCCAATTGTAGTATTCGGCCACGTAGCCGCCGATCGTCGGCCCGAACACCGGCCCGAACATCATTCCGACACCCCACCAGGCCATGGCGATCGAGAAGTCCTCGCGCGGGTAAAGCGACAGCAGCCAGGACATGGCGATCGGCAGCAGGGCCGCGCCGAAGATGCCCTGCAGCGCGCGCCAGACCATGATTTCCTCGAGCGAGTGCGACAGGCCGGACAGCAGCGCGAAGGTCGTAAAGCCGACGATCGCGATCAGGATCAGCGGCTTGCGCCCGAAATTGCCGGAGATAACGCCCCACAATGGCGTCATCACCGAGAGCGTGACCAGATAAGAGGTCAGCACCCACGATATCTGGTCCTGCGTCGCCGAGAGTTCGCCCTGCATCTGGCGCAACGCGATCGAGACGATGGTCGTGTCGAACACCTGGATGAGCGGCGCCAGGATCAACGCCATCGTCATCAGCTTGAGCCGCGTCCGGCTGAAACCCGGAGCGGGCGTCGCCGGCGCCGGAAACGCGCCAGCGGCGGTGGGCGCTGCCGCGGTCATGGGCCCGCCTTGGCCCAGCCGAAGATCGAGCGCGCCCAGCGTGGCGTGGGCCTCTGATGTCCGGTATCGACGTCGACGATGACGCTCATGCCCGCCCTCAGCGGAGGTGCGCCGGCTTGTGGCTCCAGCCGCACGCGTACGGACAGTCGCTGCACCACCTTGACCCAGTTTCCAGTCGCGTTCTGCGGCGGCAGAATCGCGAACTCGGCGCCGGTCGCCGGGCTGATACTGGTCACCCGGCCGATCCAGGAGTGCTCCGGGTAGGTATCGACATGTACGGTCGCGGCCTGCCCGACCTTGACGTAGGTGAGCTCGGTTTCCTTGTAGTTGGCCTGCACCCAGGTGTCCTCGGTGCCGACAAGGCTGAAGACGACGCGACCCACGGCGACATACTCGCCACGCTGTAAGTCGAAGTTGGTGACGATACCCGATACCGGCGCCCTCACCTGCGTGTGCGCGAGTTCGGCCTTGGCCCGGTCACGAGCGGCCATCTTCTCGCGCACCAGCGGATGCAACTCTGGCTTCAGGTCGATCTCCCCGCCGAGCTGCGCGAGCACACGCTGCATCTTCTGCCGGGCTGCCGTGACGCGCGAGCGGGCCGCATCGGCATTGCTATCGGCTTCCTCGAAGAAGAACGCCCTGCCCACGCCTTTGTCGGCAAGCTGTTTCTGGCGAGCGCGTTGCGCATCGTAGAACTGGACGCGATCCTCGGCTTCCTTCAGCTCCGACTTGGCCTCGTAATATTCCGCCCGCATGGCCTCGAGCCGCGACCTCGTGCCCGCCAGCTCGGCTTCGGCCTTCTCGAGAGCCAGCACGAAGAACTCGGGATCGATGCGGAACAGCACCTGACCTCGCGTCACGGGTTGGTCCGCGTCGACCAACACCTCGGAGACCGGCCCCGAAACGACCGGACTGACGGCGACCTTGTCGGCCTTTACGTAGGCATTGTCGGTCGTGACGATGCGCCCGCCGGCGAAATAGTAGTAGCCGCCGACGAATGCGGCGACGAGCGGCCCCAGCACCGCGATCACAAGCGTCAAAAGAAAGCGACGAGTCGGCCAGGCCCGGCGACGCCGCGTCTTCGGCCTTGTCGTCGTCTCAGACTCAGCCGATCCGCCAGACTTATCGGCCGTCAGCTTCTGCATGGACGTTCCTCAGCCTCACCCCTTCCCGCCCCGCGCATCCGTCTCCGCGGTGTCGAGGGCCAACATGTTCCCCTTGATCTTGAGAAGCAGCTCGATCATCAGATCCGCGTCTGCCTCCGGTATGCCTTTGAGTGCCTCTTCCCTCGTCGCGCGCGACATGTCGCGCAGGCGATCGAGAACCGGCTGCACCTCAGCTCTGAGATAGAGACGCCAGGCGCGGCGATCGGCCGGATGCGGGCGACGTTCCACAAAGCCCTTTTCGACCAGCCGATCGATGTGGCGGCCGAGCGTGATCGGCTCGATCTCCATGATGTCGGCAAGTGCGGCCTGATTGATACCTTCGCGACGGCGCAGTTGTGCCAGCACCCGCCACTGCGCGCGCGTGAGCCCGAGGGCGTGGGCACGCGAATCGAAGCGCCGGCGCACCAGGCGGGAGACATCGGCGAGCAGAAAGCCGAGCGATCTGGTCAGATAGGGATCCGTCGTCATGTCCATGGAATTAGCATGCCGGCTTATTATGTGCGAGCACATCTTTTCGGATCGCTGGCGACCGCCGGACCGGGGGGCGAGACCCCCTTGCCGGGCTCGGCTATAGTCGCACCTCAATCTGCGCGAAAAGCAGGGTGCCGATCATGAGACAGATGCATCTCGCCGCGTTCATGCGGCCGGCGTCGATCCACACGGGAGCCTGGCGCTATCCGGGCGCGTGGCCTGACGCCAATTTCAATCTGGGCCATCTGCGCCAGATGATCCAGCGCCTGGAGGCGGCGCGCTTCGACGCCTTTTTCATGGCCGATCACCTCGCCGTGCTGAACATGCCCGTCGCGGCACTGAAGCGAAGTCATACGGTAACGTCGTTCGAACCGTTTACGCTGCTCTCGGCCCTCTCGCAGGCGACCGAACGCATCGGCCTGATTGCAACCGGCTCGACCACCTTCGACTATCCCTTCCACATCGCCCGCCGTTTCGCATCCCTCGATCACATCTCGGCCGGACGCGCCGGCTGGAATATCGTGACCACTTCGAACCCGGACGCCGCCCTCAATTTCGGGCTCGACGAGCATATGGAGCACGATCAGCGCTACGAGCGCGCGCGCGAGTTCTTCGACGTCGTGACCGGCTTATGGGACAGCTTCGCCGACGATGCTTTTATTCGCGACCAGGAGTCCGGCATCTATTTCGATCCCGCACGCATGCATGTGCTCGGCCACAAGGGAACCGATTATTCCGTGCGCGGTCCGCTCAACATCGCGCGTCCCGTACAGGGCTGGCCGGTGATCGTCCAGGCCGGTGCATCGCAGGCCGGCCGCAAGCTGGCTTCAGAAACGGCCGAGGCAGTGTTCACGGCCCAGAGCGACCTCGAGACCTGTCGTGAATTCTATTCGGACGTGAAAGGCCGCATGGTCAACATCGGTCGAAATCCGCATCACATGAAGATCCTGCCGGCGTGCTTCGTGGTGCTCGGCGAAACGGTCGAGGAGGCGCGCGCGAAGCGGGCGCATCTCGATAGCCTCGTGGACTATGCCAACGCCATCGGCTCGCTTTCGATCGCGCTCGGTCACGATGCATCCAAGTTCGACCCGGATGCGCCGCTGCCGGACATCCCGCAATCCAACCAGTCGCAGTCGGGACGGGAGCGCGCGATCCGACTGGCGCGGCGCGAGGGCCTGACGGTTCGGCAGCTCGCCCAAAGGCTTGGAGGCTATGCCGGGCTCGCCATGGTCGGGACGGCGGTGACGGTGGCAGATCAGATGGAGGCATGGCTCGACGCGGAGGCGTGCGACGGTTTCACGATCATGTTCCCTTATCTGCCGGGGGGGCTCGAAGACTTCTGTGATCGCGTCGTTCCCGAGTTGCAGCGGCGCGGGAGGTTCCGCTCGGCCTACGAAGGGACAACACTGCGCGAGCATTTCGGCTTGCCCAGGCCCCCGAACCGTTTCTTCGAAGCCTGATCAAGGTCCGAGGCGGACGGGACGTGCCTCCGCGTTGGATCGAGATGCCGCAACGTCGGTCACGGGCGCGAACGGGTCGCTCGCGATGGGACCTTTCGGTCTTTCCCCCGCTTCGCGCGCTGAGCGTCGATGGCGCACCGATGCGCGGTGCGCGCCCAGTCGACAAGCTCGTCCGGCTCGTCGAACAGCCGGTCGGGCACCTGCCAATAGCTGGTGAGGACGGCCGGGGCACCCTTCTTCGCGTAGGTGAAGGGCCCGAGGCCCTCGGCCTGGAAGGCGGCACGGCCTGTTTCGTCGGTCTTGAAGTAGACGCGCTCGCCGGTGACCAGTCCGAACATCAGACCGTCGAGAAAAATGCCGTAGCCGCCGAACATGCGCCGCAGCGCGACGGGACCGAGCGGCGCGAGCATCTCCTCGAGCAGGATATTCAGCTCTGAATTGGCCATTGCGCGGGTGGCCTCGGACATGCTTCGGCAGCTCAAAACGAGCTGCCTGGTTCCTTCAGGAAGGCGATCTCGGCGTCGGTCGAGTGGCGACCGAGCACATCGTTGCGGTGGGGAAAGCGGCCGAAACGCTCGATGATCTCGCGATGGGCGATCGCATAGCGGTCCCACTCGGCATTGCCGAGACCGGCAATCAGCTCAACGGAGCGGATCTGGTCGGACAAGCTCTCGCTGTGCTCGAACGGCAGGTAAATGAACAGGCGCTGCGTCGTATCGAGCTGGCGGTCGAGGCCGGAATCGACGGCGGCGCGGGCGATGTCGAGCGCTTTGCCATCGGCGGCGAACGCCTTGGCACTTCCGCGAAACATATTCCGCGAGAATTGATCGAGGACGATCAGCGTGGCGAGCGCCAAACGCGGCTTGAGCGTTGCCGCTGGCGGGGGAGATGCCGCGATCTGCTCGTATAGCGGCCCAAACCGACGACGAATGTCCTCATCGAAGGCAGCGTCCTTCTTGAAGCGCATCTCGGCCGGCGTATCGACGAGCCAAAAGCGAATGACTTCGTCGACCCACACAGGTTCGGGTCCGCCGCTGTGCGACCCGCTCACGGCTGGGCCGCCTCCAGCTTTTCGCGCGACACGGGTACGAGGCTCACGCTCTCACCGCAGCCGCAGGCGCTCGCCTGGTTGGGATTGTTGAAGACGAACTGCGCGGACAGGCGATCGACCTTCCAGTCCATCTCGGTGCCGAGCAGATAGAGGACAGCCTGCGGATCGATGATGACGCGCGCACCGTCCTGCTCGACCACCTCGTCCAGCTTCGACGCCGTGTCCACCCAGTCCATGGTGTATTCCATGCCCGCGCAACCGCCCTTCTTGATGCCGATTTTGAGGCCGGCAACGGACGGTCCCTTGGTCTGCATCAAGGTACGCACGCGCTCGGCGGCGGCAGCGGTCAGCGTCATCACCTTGGGACGGGGACGCGGGGTCCGGGGCGGGGCAGTGCTCATGATCAGTCAAATCCTTCGGTTCAAGGCCGATGATTTGACCGTAATATAGCGCAAAAAATGCGGGCGTGGAGATCCGTTGCCGAAAAGCCTCTCCGGGCCCGGGTGAAGACCCCACGGAGGAACCGAGTTGCATCGACGCGTCATTGAAACGGGCGGGCGGCGCGACAATGCCCGCATCGACAATCCGCCGGGCGACAAACGTTCGAGGCGCGTCTATAAGCGGGAGAAATCGACATCCGCAGGTAGCCGGTTCGCATGAGCGCCACGTCCTATCCCTCCATCACGCCCGAGATTTTTGCCAGCCACGGCTTCAAGGGCGACGAAGTGCAGCGCCTGCTCGGCATCCTCGGCCGGGAGCCGACGTATCTGGAGCTCGGCATCTTCTCGGTGATGTGGTCCGAGCACTGCTCCTATAAGTCGACCCGGTATTGGCTGCGGCAGCTTCCGACGACGGGACCTCAGGTGATCCAGGGCCCCGGCGAGAACGCGGGCATTGTGGACCTCGGCGACGGCGATGCGGCCGTGTTCAAGATGGAAAGCCACAACCACCCGTCGTTCATCGAACCCTATCAAGGCGCGGCCACGGGCGTCGGCGGCATCATGCGCGACGTGTTCACGATGGGCGCGCGGCCGGTCGCCAACCTGAACGCGCTGCGTTTCGGTGCGCCGGACGATCCCCGCACGCGGCATCTGGTGTCGGGCGTGGTGCGCGGCATCGGTGGCTACGGCAACTGCGTCGGCGTGCCGACGGTCGGCGGCGAGACGAACTTCGACGCGGCCTACAACAACAACATTCTGGTCAACGCCATGTGCGTCGGCCTCGCGCGGCAAGACAAGATCTTCTACTCGGCGGCCAAAGGCGTCGGCCTGCCCGTGGTCTACGTCGGCTCGAAGACCGGCCGCGACGGCATTCACGGCGCGACCATGGCCTCGGCCGAGTTCGATGAAAACTCGGCCGAGAAGCGCCCGACCGTGCAGGTCGGCGATCCGTTCACCGAGAAGCTGCTGATCGAAGCCTGTCTCGAGCTGATGGCCTCGGACGCGATCATCGCGATCCAGGACATGGGGGCCGCGGGCCTCACGTCGTCGACCTCGGAGATGGCCGACAAGGGCGGCGTCGGCATCGATCTCGAGCTCGATCACGTCCCGCAGCGAGAAGCGGGTATGACGGCCTACGAGATGATGCTCTCCGAAAGCCAGGAGCGTATGCTGATGATCCTCAAGCCCGGCCGCGAGCCCGAGGCGGAGAAGATCTTCAGCAAATGGGGGCTCGACTTCGCGGTGATCGGCAGGACGACGGACTCGGGCCGCCTGATCGTGCGGCACAAAGGCCAGGTGGAAGCCGATCTTCCGGTCGACAAGCTCGCCAACTCGGCGCCCGTCTATCAGCGCCCCTGGGTGCCGACGCCGGTGCCGAAGCTGATCCTGCCCGAATGGGTGCCGGCCCCGAACGCCATGCTCTCGTGCCTCGAGCGCATGATGGGCACGCCGCACCTCGCGTCGCGCCGCTGGATCTGGGAGCAGTACGACCACACGGTGATGGGCGACACGATCCAGCGTCCGGGGGGCGACGCGGCCGTGGTGCGCGTGCACGGCACGACGAAAGGCATCGCGGCGACGTGCGACGTAACGCCGAGATATTGCCTCGCCGACCCGGTGATGGGAACCAAGCAGGCCGTCGCCGAGACGTGGCGCAACCTGACGGCAGTCGGTGCCGAGCCGCTCGCCATCACGGACAACATGAACTTCGCGAGCCCCGAGCGGCCCGAGGTCATGGGGCAGTTCGTCGGCGCGGTGCAAGGCATGAAGGAGGCCTGCGAGGCGCTGTCCTACCCCGTCGTCTCGGGCAACTGCTCGCTTTACAACGAAACGAACGGCAAGGGCATTCCACCCACTCCTGCCATCGGCGGCGTCGGCCTCATACGCGACATCGGCAGGACGGCGGACCTCAGTCTCAAGAACGACGGCGACTTGATCGTCATGATCGGCCGGGAGGACGGTCATCTGGGCCAATCGCTCTATCAGCTCATCGAGACGGGAAAGAACGAAGGCGCGCCGCCGCCGGTCGATCTGGCCGACGAATTGAAGGCGGGAAACCTGATCCGGGCCATCATCCGCGAGGGCAAGGCATCCGCGGTGCACGACATCTCGGACGGCGGCCTGCTGGTGGCACTGGCGGAAATGGCTCTCGCGGGGGCCAAGGGCGTCGAGCTGTTTCCGTATGAGGGCCGCTTGCCGAACCACGCGATCTGGTTCGGAGAGGACCAGGGCCGCTACCTGATCGCGTGCCAGCCCTCGATCGCGGAGGAGATTGCCGACCGCGCGCGTCTGCTCGCGCTGCCGGCGCGCATCGTCGGTCGCGTCGGCGGCGAAAGCCTGACGCTCAAGGACGAGCAGGCATTGCCGCTGGCGCAGTTGAAGGCGACGAACGAAGCCTGGCTGCCCGAATACATGGCGGGCGAGATCGGGTAGTTCGCGAGGCTCAATCCCGCTTGCGCTTCACGATGCCCAGAGTGTACCGGTCGAGATTCAAGCTCTTGCGAGAGTCGACGTCCGTGCATCCTGAAGCACCATGGCGGCACCCTTCTCGGCGATCATCATGGTGGGTGCGTTGGTGTTGCCGGACGTAATCGACGGCATGATGCTGGCGTCGATGACACGCAGGCCGTCGAGCCCTTTCACGCGCAGGCGATCGTCCACGACCGCGTTGTCGCCCGGTCCCATCATGCAGGTGGCGACCGGATGGAAGATAGTCGAGGCGATGTCGCCGGCGGCTTTGGCGAGCGCCTCGTCGCCCTCGATTTCCGAACCGGGGCGGAACTCGACCGGGTTGTACCTCTGTAGCGCGGGCATCGACACGATCTGGCGTGTGATACGCACCGAATGGGCGGCCACACGACGGTCGTCCTCGGTGGCGAGGTAGTTCGGCCGGATCTCTGGGGCGACGTCCGGGTCGGGCGACGTGATGCGTACCCAGCCGCGGCTCGTCGGCCGTACGTTGCACACGCTGGCGGTGAAGGCCGGGAACGGGTCGAGCGCCTCGCCGAACTTCGGAAGCGACAGGGGCTGCACGTGGTACTGGATGTTCGGCGTTTCGCGCGAGGGATCCGAGCGGGTGAAACAGCCGAGTTGCGACGGCGACATCGTCATCGGGCCGCGCTTGTTGATCAAATAGTCGAGGCCGATCTTCGCGAGTTGCACGTAGCTCTGGTATTGCTCGTTCATGGTCGTCACGCCTTCGACCTTGTAGGCGCAGCGGATTTGCAGATGGTCCTGCAAGTTCTCGCCGACGCCGGGAGCATCATGCAGCACCTTGATGCCGTGGCGCCGGAGCAGCTCGCCCGGGCCGATGCCCGAAACCTGCAGCAGTTGCGGGCTGCCGATGGCGCCGGCCGACAGTATGACTTCCCGGCGCGCGTCGACCGTGCGCGGCCCGCCGTCCCTCCGATAGACGAGCCCGGTGACTCGGCGGCCGTCGAGCGTGAGCCACTGCACCTGGGCATGGGTCGCGATGGTCAGGTTCTTCCTGTGGGCGATCGGGTGGAGGAAACCCTTGGCGGTGTTCCATCGGACGCCAGATTTCTGATTGACGTGAAAATAGCCGCAGCCTTCGTTGTCGCCGCGATTGAAATCGTCCGTCTTGGGAATGCCCGCCTGGTGGGCCGCCTCGCGGAAGGCGTCGAGGATCTCCCAGCGCACGCGGGCATTCTCGATGCGCCATTCGCCACCGCGCTCGTGCATCCCGTCGAAGGCAGAGGGCTCCAGCGCCCACTGGTCCTGATGCCGCTTGAAATAGGGAAGGATGTCGTCCCAGCCCCAGCCGAAGTTGCCCATCTGGCGCCACATGTCGTAGTCGCGGGCCTGGCCGCGCATGTAGATCATGCCGTTGATCGAGGTGCAGCCACCCAGCACCTTGCCGCGCGGGTAGTTCATGACGCGGCCGTTGAGGCCGGGCTCGGGCGCGGTCTGGAAGCACCAATCGGCGCGCGGATTGCCCATCAGGTAGAGGTAGCCCACGGGGATATGGATCCAGTGATAGTTGTCCTTGCCGCCAGCTTCCAGCAGCAGAACCCTGTTCTGCGGGTCCTCCGACAAGCGGTTGGCCAGCAGCGAGCCAGCCGATCCGGCGCCGACGATGATGTAGTCGTAAGTGTCCTCGGCAGCGGCCATCGTCGTCGTTTCCTCACCCTCAGGGCGGCCCTGCTCGGGGCCATGCCACTTCACCTCGACGCCAGCATAGCGCATGCGGCGCGCGTTTCAGCCCTTGCCAGGGTCGTCAGGTTGTCGTCGCCGTCAAGCCCGCCTTGAGGGCGGCCGAGAGCCTGAGGACTTTGCCGCGAACCGACACCAGCACGACCGTCACCTCGGCCTCGCACAATGCCTCGCCGTGCGGCGAGACCATCCGGGGGTGAGAGGCCGCCGGCGAGCGCGAGACCGTCTGGGATAGCACAAGGGAGGCCGCGGTGATCGCTTTGACCCGGGTCGTAACCTCGAGCACATCGTCGATCCGAGCGGGCTTCAGATACTCGAGATTGAGCCGCCTTACGACAAATGCAGCGGCTTCGCCACCGGCTCCCTCGATCAGGGCACGATGCTCGCTGCCGAGGAGCCGCAGGAAATCGGACCGGCCGCGTTCGCACCAGCGCACATAGGACGCGTGGTAGACGAGACCGGAAAAATCGGTGTCCTCGAAATAGACGCGGATGGGCAGGACATGGGCGCGCGTGCCGTCATGCTCGATCAGGCGGCCGGCGAGATCCGGCCATTGCGCCGGTCCCGGATCGAGCGGCGCGGACTTGCTGGACTTGCTGTTCATTCACGCCTCCGGCGCCTGTTCGTCCGCCCGTCGTGCGCGTGCGGGAGACAATTCCCGTTTTGACGCACCAGCTAACGTGGCGTTGTCCACGCCCATTCACGCAATCTGAACGCGAATGTGAGAGTCTTCGCAAGTCGGCCTCGAACTGGGCCGACCTACGAAGAAGTCGGCACGGTGGCGTAGCGTCCGGCAGAGCGGCCCGCACGGGTTCGGCTCGCCGGACGCCGGCCGTGTTCTCGCGCCTTAGGCCTTTCATCTGCCGAGCAGCATGTCGGCGACGAGACCGGCGAAGAAAATCCAGCCGACGAAGCGGTTCGCCTTGAACCGGGCGAGGCAGTTGGCGGGATCGCCCGTGTCGAGGGTCGCTACCTGCCAGGCAAAAGCGGCACCGCACAGGGTCAGCGCCACAAACGTGAACGCCCCGGCTCCGGCCTGCATCGCGGCCACCACCCAAAGCCCTAGTGCGGCCCCGTAGAGCGCGGTCAGCCATCGCCGCGTTGCATCTCCAAAGCGGATGGCCGTGGACTTGAGACCCAGCGCCAAGTCGTCTTCCTTGTCCTGATGGGCGTAGATGGTGTCGTAGGCGACAGTCCAGAACACGCAGCCCGCGTAGAGCGCGACGGCCGGCCAAGCCAGCGCGCCGTGCACCGCGGTCCAGCCGACGAGGGCACCCCATTTGAAGGTCAGCCCGAGCACGATCTGCGGCCAATAGGTCAGCCGCTTCATGAAGGGATAGACGGCGACCAGGGCGAGCGAGGCGGTGCCGAGCCAGACGGTATTGGCGTTGAAGTGCACAAGTACCAGCAAGCCGACGAGACAGAGCGCAACCATGAAGATCGCGGCCTGCCACACTGTCACCTCGCCCGAGGGAATGGGGCGACCGCGGGTGCGGGCAACGCCGGCGTCGATGTCCCGGTCGACAATGTCGTTATAGGTGCAGCCCGCGCCACGCATGACGAATGCGCCGATCAGGAACAACAGCAGGTACCGGACGTTGGGAAACGAGTGGCCGGCCGAAAGTTCGCCCAGCGCCTGTCCCCACCAGCAGGGAAAGAGCAGGAGCCAGCCTCCGATCGGCCGATCGAAGCGCGCCAGCCGAAGATAAGGGCGCGAGGCGCGCG
>JBFWXN010000027.1:0-61728 GCA_050187415.1 Hyphomicrobiaceae bacterium
CCACTACTACGCGCTGTTCCTGACGGCGAACGAACCGCAGAAGCGCATGCAGCGGGGCGTGTTTTATACGCCGAGGCCGGTCGTCAACTACATTGAGCGCGGTGTCGACGAGATCCTGCGCACCGAATTCGCTGTACCCCTTGGTCTGGCCGACACGATGACTTGGGCCGAGTTGGCGGCGCGCAACGACAAGATCACGATCCCGGAGCACGTTGATCCGAATGCGCCGTTCGTGCAGATCCTCGATCCGGCTACCGGCACCGGTACGTTCCTGGTCGAAGTGATCGACCTCATCCACAAGCGGATGATGGAGCACTGGAAAGCGCAGAAATGGTCGGAGGCCGAGATCCAGCGGCGCTGGAACGAGTATGTGCCACGCCACCTGCTGCCGCGGCTGTCCGGCTTCGAGCTGATGATGGCGCCCTACGCTATCGCCCATATGAAGATCGGGCTGAAGCTCGTCGAGACGGGCTACAGGTTCGGATCAGATGAGCGCGCGCACGTGTTTCTGACCAACGCCTTAGAGCCGGCGCATGATCTAACGGGAGAGTTGCAGTTCATCGCGGCCGCTCTCGCTCACGAAGCAGCTGCCGCCAACACTGCGAAAACGGGGGCCAGCTTCACTGTCGTCATTGGCAATCCGCCCTATGCTGGGTACTTAGGCGAGCGAACCAGAGGAACGACCACAAAAAGAAATCTCTGGGGAAGTCAAGCATATGATGGGGTGCGTGAGGAATATTTCCTAAGACTGCCGAAAGCAATGCAACGACCACACGTAATGAACAACCTGGCGGATGATTTCGTTGCGTTCTTTCACTTGTGTCAGCGGCTTCTGCGACCGCACGGAGCAGGTCAAATCGTCGGCTTAATAACAAATCGATCTTATTTGGCCGGAGAAAGCTTTTTGGCGATGAGGTCATCGCTGATTGATCAATTCGATCAATGTCTAATAATCGATCTTGGCGGGGACTCGCGGTCACCGTCAAAATCAGAGATAGACGAAAACGTTTTTGATATTCAAACCGGCGTAGCAATATCAATTTGGTACACTACTGCTCACCGGGAGGCGGAGAATCCGCGCCGGTACAAAGCGCTTCCTGGTGAGCGCAAGGCAAAGTACACAGCGCTGTTAGAAGCGAATAAAAGCGCGGGATCGCCATTTGATGGATGGAAGACCGGAACGCATCGACTGACGCCGATCAGTCAAAACACGTTTTGGGACTGGCCGCGCTTAAAAGATTTGTTCGGCGTTTGCTCTCCAGGCGTAAAGTCTCACCGGGACTCACTAGTAATCGGCGAAACTAAGTCTGTCCTGAAGAGGAAAATTGCTAGATTCGTCTCCTTGGCAGATCGAAATAAAATTGTTGAGACGTTTGGCAGTAGTCACCATCGGTCAGCTGATGTCGCGCACGCTGCGTCCTTCGATGAGTCAATGATTGTGCCAATCAAGTATCGGCAGTTCGACTACCGATGGATCTACTATCACCCTTCGTATGTGGAGCTACCGCGTCCTATTCTGCGAAATGCGTTTTTTGATCCAGATCATGCTCAGATTCGCAATATTGCGTTGGTGACCCTAAACAAAGGGCATGGTGAGGGGGCGGGCTGTTGTGTTGCTGAATGCTTGCCGGACATGCATCTGTTTCGAGGGTCATACGGTGGCACCGCCTTCCCTTTGTGGAGGCACGATCGAGTATTCGATCAGCATCGGCAGGTTTCGAATTTGAGTCGGAGCGTTGTGAAGGGCCTTGCTAAGCGATGGGGACATGTCGAGGATTCTGAAGTCTTTGCCTACATCGTAGCAGTGCTCGGTAGCGCAGCCTACACGAAGCAGTATTCTTCGGACCTGAAGGATGAGGAAGTACGCATCCCCTTTACGGTGTCCAGGGAACTAGCATCGTACCTAATTGATCTGGGAAATAAGATTATTGCGCTGTCAACTCAGTCAGATGGTTTGTTGGCTCAAGAGGAAGCGCAAGAAGAAGCGCTTGCGCAAGGCAGATGTGACCGCGGCGCCTCGTGGGCTGAGAACGCAGTGCACCTAGGCTCTGGGGGCGTAATTCCGGGAGTTCTGCTGGAAGTGTGGAATTACTCGTGCAGCGGTTATCCGGTCGTTCGCAACTGGATTGCTAAACGCCATGGCGTGCCCCTTACCGGCGACGAACTCGGTCGCTTGCGAATTTTGTTGAATAGTATTCTTGAATTGACCCAGATAGTTCGGGCTGTCGATGGCTGCGTTCGTGAGGTATTGGGAGGTGAAATTCTGACGGCGTCGGATCTAAATGATTGAGTTCATCAGGAGCGAGTTCGACCACGTCATCGACGCACATGGCGGTCGGAAGGGTGTTTTTGCGAAGCCGAAGGAGTGGCACGTGGCAGAGACCGGCGAGTGGTCGTCGACCATAGACGGCGACAAGCTCTATCAGCGCCGGGCGCGCGAAGCATTGCCGCTGCTTGTGAGGCAGGCCGAGGCCGCGCGCACGATCGGATACAACGAACTCGCACTCGAGCTCGGAATGCCGAATCCGCGCAATCTCAACTATGTGTTGGGAGCGATCGGCAATACGCTCGGCGAACTATCGAAATCTTGGCGTGAGGGCATTTCGCCGATCCAATGCCTGGTCATCAACAAGAATACCGGACTGCCGGGCGAGGGCGTCGGATGGTTTCTCAACATTCCGGAAGACTTCAAAGGCCTTTTACGCGCGCGGCAGCGCGAGATCATCGACGGCAAGCTGCAAGACATCTTCGGATACACCCGATGGCGCGACGTCCTGGATGCGCTCGGCCTGAGCTATCCACCGCCCAACTTCGCGGAAGCAAACCGGAAGGCGGCAGCCTTCGGTGGCGGAGACAGCGAAGACCACAAGGCGCTGAAGGCCTTCATCGCGGCAAATCCCACAGTGCTGGTTCTTCCCAGATCGACCCCGTCAGGACAGCAAGAGGATCCGCTGCCGTCTGGCGATTTCCTCGACGTGTCATTTCGGATTGGAAAAACTTGGGTTGCGGCCGAGGTGAAATCGGCACGGTCGGCGGATGCCGACATCACCCGGGGCATCTACCAATGCGTAAAGTATCTGGCCGTGATGAGGGCCGTACAGACGAGCGATGACGAGGACAGATCCGCCCGGGTCGTTTTGGTCCTGGAAGGCTCGCTGCCGGCTTGGCTGATCCCGCTCAAGAACCAGCTGGGCGTGGAAGTCGTTGAATGTGCACGGAGCCGCGCGTAGCAGTAGGTCGTTTGCATGTGCATCTGACTTTCTTGCGCCGGACGGCTTGACTTCGCACCTGTTCGCCCACATCTTCCGAATGCTTCTGGATCAGAGGCGGCTGCCGGATGGCGGTCTGAGCGCCCGGAAGGGCAAAGGTGAACCGAACCGAGTTCGGTTGTCAGTCGCCGGATGGCGTAGGTCGGAGCAGGGCTGGAAAGCTCGGGTAGTCGACACACGTATTTGCGCCTGTGCAACAGGGCCCGGTTCTCTCCAGGAAATCGAGAGAACCATGATCAAGACCAATCCCTACAAGACGATTATCCGTTTCGACCAAGCAGCCGAGCAGGCTGACGGGCCGATAAAGCGCGTCGTGGGCTTTGTCCAGGCCAAGAACCTGCTGAGCCTGTTCGATGATGCGACGCTCGACGCGAACCCGCGTTCGGCCAAGGCCAACAGCGTCGTCACCGACATCATCGAAAGCGTCCGCGAGGCGCCCGAGATTTTCCAGTTCAAGACCAAGGGCATTCTCCTTGGCACCTCGGATTACGCTGAGCTGGATCGCAAGCGGTACGAGCTTCGCTTCAACAATCCGGCCTACGAAGGTCTTCTCGACGGCGGGCACAACATGCTGGCGCTCGGTACCTTCCTGCTGAGTCACGTCATGGCCGACAAGGACATCAAGAAGCTCAAGCTCTGGGAGGACATGAAGGCCGCGTGGGAGATCAACCGCGAGGCTGTCAACGCCATCAAGGATCAGTTCGAGTTCAAGCTGCCGGTCGAGCTTCTGGTCCCGTCAGATCCCGAGAACGACGACGTGGTATCGGAGTTCCGGCTTGCTCTGATCGACGTCTGTGCGGCCCGCAACAACAACGCGCAGCTCACGTCCGAGGCCAAAGCGAACCAGCGTGGCTTCTACGAGGAAATGCGCAAGCGTCTTCCTCCGGAGATCGCTGATCGAATCGAGTGGAAAAGCAACGACTGGGACAGCGACGATAGCAAGCCGATCAAGGTGCGCGACATTGTTGCCCTCGCCTGGATTCCGCTCGCCGTACTGAACGAGCATGATCTGCTGCCGACACAGACGGAAAACGGCACGCCGTTGAATTTCTCGGTCCTGCCGCAGAACATCTATCGCAATAAGGGCGAGCTTTCGAAGCTGTTCGACAAGTTGATGGAGCATCCTGACGTGTCGAAGGCCAAGAATGGCCCGCAGCACGAGATGCACAATGCGGCCGTCGGCAGCGCGTTCGATGTCCTGGCGGCGTTGCCAAGCCTCTACGACAAGATCTTCGTCGAAATGGGCGACGCCTACAATCACAAGGACGGCGGGGCTGGACGATTCGGCAAGCTCAAGGCGGTCCGCGTGCCCAAGCGCGGTAAGGCCACCTCGCCGTTCATGCATCTCGACGGTGACTACGGTGTCCCCGACGGATTTGTTCTGCCGATCCTTTACGGCCTCAAGGCCCTGATGAAGGTCGAGAACGGGAAGGTGTCCTGGAGCGCAGATCCTGAAGCCTTCCTCGATCGCCATATGCGGTCGCTCGTCGGCGCATTCCGAATGCCGATGGAGATGGCCGGCTTTGACCCGCAGAAGGTCGCCAAGAGCGAGAACTCGTACAACTTCATGGTTGGCGAGGTCGAGAAGGCCCAGATCAAAGAAGGCGCTGCAGCGTGAGGGAGGCAGTTTTGCGAGATAGCCAGTTCTGAGTACGGAGTGCGGTGCAACGGCTGCCCCCTCGGTCAGTGCATCGCCCTCCTGACCGCAAGGCAGTTGCGTGACATTTGCGGAAGCGAGTGCGGCACTGTGCTGAACCGTGGGGCAGTCTCTGCAACGGGCGCCCGAATAACTGTTTGACTCGGTGTGCCTTCATTTGCTTGCTTCGTCCTACGGATTAGAAATTCGTGTATGCGGCTCATATCTCGCACTACTTCGCCGGCCAGAGCTTTTATCCTGGACGGAGGCGAACCGGCAGGCAACACCGATCCAGCTCCAGTGGGCCATGTACAGTTGGGATCGATGCGGGCGAGGTGGCTCATTTAAAGAGCCCCACGAATTTGCGTCCGGATATGCGGGCGTAGTGCGCGGTGTGTCTCGGGTTCTTGTGGCCCATGTAGTCCTGCATAGTGCGGAAGTCGGTGCCCTGGTCGGCGAGATAGTAGCCGCACGAATGGCGTAGCGTGTGCGGATGCGCCGAAAGACCGGTGCGGGTGGCGGCCTGCTTGACGATGTATTGCACGGCATGACGACTGAGCTGGTCGCCGCGCTCGCCGACAAACAGCCAAGGCGTATCGAATTTCCGCTCGCGCAGGTAGGCGCGGATCATTCGAACCTCGGTGCCGGTCAGCGGCTGGTGGGTCGACTGTCCGCCCTTCACCCGCTCCACCCACACGCGCGCGCCTTCGAGATCGATCTGGTCGACGCGCAGACGGCATGCCTCGATCGCGCGTAGGCCATGCTGGAAGATCATCGTCAGGAGCAGGTGATCGCGGGCGCCGTGGCGGCCATCCTTGGCGGCGGCAAGCAGCGCCTTGATCTCTGCGTAAGCGAGAGACCGGGACTGCGGCCGTGAAGACTTCTCGGCTCGCGCGGCTTGCCTGATCCTGTCTGCCGAAGCGGCATGACGAGGGGCAGGGATGGGCAGCGACGGCGAGGCCTCAGACGAGACGGGACGGCGGCGGACCGACGCCGAGCGGCGGGCGATCGTGGCCGAGGCCTTCGAGGAAGGAGCCGTGGTCAGCGATGTGGCCGAACGGCACAAGGTGTCGACGGCGTCGATCTATCTCTGGCGGCGGCAATTTCGGGACGGAGCGACCGACAAGGCGCGCAAGTCCCCGGGCCGCGTCCAACCGCCCTCTCCGGTGACGCTGGTGCCAGTGCGGATCGCCGCTGCCCCCGAGACGCCAGCGTCGGGCGTTCCGCCAAGGGGCGAGCGTATCGAGATCGCGCTTGCCAACGGGCGCCTCCTCAGGGTTTGCGAGAGCATCGATCCGGTGAAGCTGGTGCGTCTGGTGACGGCACTGGACAGCAGTGCGCCGTGATCACCGTGCCGGCCGGCGTGAAGATCTATCTGGCGTGCGGCGTCACCGACATGCGCAAGGGGTTCGATGGCCTCAGCATCCTGGCGCAGAACGCTCTAAAGCAGGATCCATTTTCGGGCACGATCTTTTGCTTTCGCGGCCGCCGGGGTGACCTCGTCAAGATCCTGTACTGGGACGGCCAGGGCTTTTGTCTCTTCGCCAAACGACTGGAGAAGGGGCGTTTCACATGGCCGATGACGAAGGACGGCACGGTAGCACTGAGCCCCGCACAGATGTCGATGTTGCTGGAAGGCCTCGAATGGCGAACTCCGCAGAAAACGTGGGCGCCAACGCTTGCCGGATAGCACGAAGCAGCGCATCGCTTGGACATGCCGCTCAGGCCCGACCAGTTGCCCGACGACATTGCCGAGTTGAAGGCGTTGCTGGTCGCAAAGGACGCCGAGCTTCTTGCGACCACTGCCAAGCTGGCTGCTGCCAAGAACGGCCTCGTCGTCACGCAGCTCACCATCGAGAAGCTGAAGGCCCAGATCGCCCGCCTGAAGCGCGAGAAGTTCGGGGCCAGCTCCGAGAGGATCGAGCGCGCGATCGAGCAGCTTGAGCTGGCGCTGGAGGAGGCGGAAGCGGCCAAGGCTGAGGCCATCGCCGCCGCGCCGCAGCCTGACGCCCAGGACGAGCCGGCCGCCGAAGCCACGACTCCTGAGAGGAAGAAGCGCCGCCAGCTGCCGCCCGAGCTGCCGCGGCGCGACGTCGTGCATGCACCCGCCAACGTGTGCAAGACCTGCGGCGGTGATGAGTTGCGCAAGGTCGGCGAAAGCGTCACCGAGGTGCTGGCCTATGTACCGGCGCGCTTCGAGGTAATTCGCCATGTGCGTCCGGCCTGCTCGTGCCGGAAGTGCGAGACGATGGTGCAGGCGCCGATGCCGGAGCTGCCCATTCCTCGCGGCATGGTCGACGCGAGCTTCCTCGCTCATATGATCGTCGCCAAGTTCTGCGACCACATCCCGCTCTATCGGCAGGCCGAGATCGACGCCCGCGCCGGCGTCGTGATCGATCGCAGCCAGCGCGCCCAGTGGCTCGGCCACACAGCGTGGCTCCTGGCGCCGCTCGTCGAGTTGATTGCCGACCACGTGATGGCGGGCCGCGTCATCCACGCCGACGACACGCCCGTCGATGTACTTTCGCCAGGCAACGGCAAGACCAAGACCGGCCGGCTGTGGGTCTATCTGCGCGACGAACGCGCCCACGCCGGCACGGCTCCGCCGGCTGTGCTCTACCGCTACACGCCTGACCGCAAGGGTGAGCACTGCCGAGCCGAACTGGCCAATTTCACCGGCTGGCTGCATGCCGACGGCTACGCCGGCTTCGGCCGTCTCTACGAGATCCCGGGTGCTCGATCCGCCAATGCGCATCTGATGCAGGGGCCGCCGCGTGTCGCCGAGGTCGGCTGCTGGGCCCATGTCAGGCGCGGCTTCTTCGACGAATGGTCGGAGCAAAAGTCGTCGATCGCCAGGGAGGCGCTCGACCGCATTGGGGCGCTGTTCGACATCGAAAGGCCGATTGCCGGATCGCCGCCCAACGTCCGGCGTGCCGTCCGACAGCGAACGGCGAAACCCAGGATCGATGAGTTGGCTGTCTGGCTCGATGCGCAGCTCGCGAAGATCCCGGGCAAGAGTGATCTCGCCAAGGCCATCCGATATGCCCGCTCGCGCTGGCATGCCTTGACGCGCTATCTCGACGACGGTCGGCTCGAGATCAGCAACAATGCCGCGGAAAACAAAATCCGCCCGGCCGCTTTGGGCCGCAAAAACTGGCTCTTCTGTGGATCGGATGCGGGCGGCATTCGTGCCGCTGCGTTCTACACGCTGATCGGCACCGCGCGCATGAACGGCGTCGAGCCCGAGGCCTGGCTCAACGACGTCATCGCCCGTATCGGTGCGCACCCGATCAACCGGCTGGCCGAACTGCTGCCCTGGAACTGGCAGCCACCGGCGACGCAAAGCGTCGCCGCCTGAACCGGGCACCGTCAAGCGGAAAGCACTGTAGTCCCGGTCTCTCGCTTACATCTCTGCCTTGGTGAGAAAGTCTTTTGGCCGGCGTGCCAGATCGTGGGCGTCCGAGCTGGTCTCGGTTTTACTCTTACCTTTACGGCGGTTGGTGGGAGCTGACATCGGCTTGCATCTCCTCGGCAAATCGGGCGCGTAAGCCTATCACCCTTTCCATTTGGGACAAAATGGTAAGAGTAAAAACAGCATCCCAGGCTCAGTAGAGATGGATATCATTCCTACCCGAGGCCGTCCTTATCGCGCCCGAGATGCGCAAGGCCCGCATGCGGGCCAAGCGGACCGGCGACCGGCGACCGGCGCCGGTCTTCAACGACTTCGAGTGCCGACGCGCGTGAGCACTTGGATTAACAGAAGAGGATCATCGCCGCGACGCTGCCGTTGACGGCGGGGACCCTGCTCGCCTCAAAAATCACTGGAATACCCGAAGCGACGTCCCATACGCCTCTCGTCACAGCAGCGTATGACTGTGACAAATGCCGTCACATTGCGACCAAATCGACCCTACGTGACGCGATTTAAGGCCAGCAGGCGGCGTGGCGGTAGGGTGTACTCCAACGTTATGCAGCCTTGGTCCACGGGAGCTTCAACAAGATCTGCAGCGCGCCTCCTTGTCAAGCAGCGCGCTGAGCGCTTCCTCGAAGTCGCCGGTCGAGATGCCCTTGAGGTAGAGGCTCGGGAGCAGCACCTCCAGGGTCTTCGAGCGCAGGGCGTAGGGCGGCAGGATCGTCGGTGTGAAGCGGATGCGCTCGGGTGCGTCGGAGGCCGCCCCGCGATCTCGCACGCGAGGCTGGCGCACCGTGACCGGTCCAATGCCGGTCATCACCTCGCGCTTCGGCAGGTGACCATGGCGCACGACGCGCTGCAGCCCATCTTCGGTCTTCAGCTCGGCATGCTTGCCGAGGAACTCGGCGACCTCGGCCTCGATGGCCTGTGCAAGCAGGGCCCGGGCGCGGTTGCGCAGAACTGCTGTGAGCGGGTCGTCTGGTTGAATCAGCTTCGTCACGTTATCGTTCGACACGGCATATCTCCTTCGGTGGAGAAGTGAGGTCGTCAAGCAACCCCACGATATGCCGCCTTAACCGATTCACGCCGTCACCGACTTCTGCGCATAGCTCCCATTTCGGCCAAGCCTTCTCCACTATGCTTGAAGATCTTCTCGCTGAGCTTGGCGCCAGCATCATCTGTAAGGAAGACGTGATGGCTCTCGCTTGCCCAGTCGACGCCAGGTACCATCGTCGCACGTTGTTCATGAGTACCCCCGCTGAATGACACGAGATACCGCAACCTCCGCCGATCCCTGTACTGGCGCTCGGAAAGCTCGATACGGGGCCGACGCGGACTCCCCACAGGGCATCGATCGCAGCCATGGTGCGCGCGTCCCCCACCTGGTCAAGCCATAGGGGGCGTTGGCTGCTCCGGGCGAATCGGCTCGGCCCAGGAAGGCTACGCCGCTTCGGGCCGTCGCCCGCTGGTCACGCAACGTTCCGCTACGCTTCACTCCGCGTGACCAGCGGTGTCATGCATTCCAAGAAACCGCGTGAGAAAGGTACAGGGGGCCATCCGGTCCTGTGAGCAGCGGTGCTGAAGACGAGAATTTTAGCTTATGCGTTGACACACTGCGAATTTGTCTGGAACCTTAGCTGATTGTCCTACGCATATGAGATTGTCGAATGATTCAATTTGCGCGCAGGCCATTGGCTATCATTGCCACCCTTGCTCTAGTGCTCGAACCGTTTCCGGCCATTGCTCGCTCGGGACAACGGCCGAAGTCCGAAGCTATGCCTCGAAACGAGGCGCAGTCCGAGCGCGGCACGCGCACACAGGCGGTGCAGCTGGGGGCCGAAAAAGCGTTCGTTCTCGGCCTCAGCCTGCAACGCAAAACGGCAGAGTTGGCGAAGGCTGGACCTGTAGAGGTCAGCGCGCTCGTCACCTGCCACGAAAAAGCAAAACCGGAACCTCGGGTTGCCAACGTCACAGCGGGATGTGCCGCCTTCTCTGTTCTCGCCAGCGAACCGATCACGATCGGGATACCGTACGATCTGGGACAGCTTCCGAAAGGCGTCGGCGAAACCGACATCCGCCTGTTCAAAGCGTCTGAGCTGACACTCGCCGGGCCGATGGCCCCGATCGAGTCGTACCTCGACCTGCAGAACAAGCAAACCGTTTCGACTCTGTCGCAGCAATCCGGTCGTTTCATATCGGCGGTGCTGCACCCCGGCGAACGGCCGCAACAGCCGCCACACAATCTCTCCAACAAAACGCTGAGCGGTTTCCGCGAAACCAATCCGCTGCACGGCGTGCCGATCATTGCTCCACCGGATGCCCATCACTCCGGTGACCTGAAACTGACCTACCCGTTCGATCTGCCCGGTGTGCGCGAAAACTTTCGGCCGCAGATCTCGGTCGGCTACAGCGCTCAATCCGGGTCGGGCAATATCGCCGTCGGTTGGAACTTAACCGTTCCGATGATCACGGTCGACACGCGCTGGGGGGTGCCGGTCTACGATCCCAACCTCGAAACCGAAGTCTACCTCTTCAACGGTGAGCAGTTGGTGCCGGAAGCCGGCGATGCCTTCGTCGATGCCCAATCGTCCAGCATCGAGGTCGGAAACGGGACGCCGTCGGCCGAGCCGGACGCTGCCGATCGCCGGCTTGCAGCCCTTCATCTCGTGCCGCAACCGCACCGTACCACCCGTTTGCGACCACGCAAGACCGGCAAGGCGCACTTCGTCTTGCGGCGAGACGAGGGTTTGTGGCGGTTCACGCGCCATGGCGACACGCCTGCCGTCTATTGGTGGGAGGCATGGCAGGAAAACCCCGGCACGGACGTCGCGCGGGTGATGTATTTCGGCCGCGCGCCAGGTCGCCTGGCCGACGATATCGAGAAAACCGACCTCGGCCGCGATATGGCAGTGATGACCGCACCGCGTTCGGCCGGCGATGTCGATGTCTCGACGCTTCGCGTCGGCCCGGTGGCTGGACTGGCCGATCCAAACGCGATCTGGAAATGGGGCCTAGCGCGTGAGAAGGACAGCTTCGGCAACACTATCGATTACGATTGGGTAGCGACGTGCCTGTCGTCGAGTACGGCATCCTGCCCCGCGGGTGGCAAAACGCTGGCGGATCGAGACCTCTATCTCAAACGAGTGATCTACACCGGTCACCAATCGGTCGAAGAGACGATCTTACGTTGCGGCGAACGACCGGATGCGGCCGGGTGTCTGCGCCGGCAAGGGCTTTATGAGCTCAATCTGTTCTGGACGCCGGATGCCAATCTGGACCCCTTACCGTTGCGTCTCGACGCTCGCAGTGGCGGCTTGACGGTGTCCCGACGCCTTCTAGAGCGCGCCGAGGTTCGCTTTAGACGGCGCAACCCCGATGACGTTAATGCCACTCCGCTTCACCGTACGAGCTGGGACTGCTCTTCGCCCTTCCTCGGCTATGAATTCAGGACATATCCCGATCCGCTGTTTCCCAGACCAGATCTGGGTCGCCCGGGTGCGCGCCGCTGGCTGCAATCGATTACCAAGCATGCCTCCAAGGCCGACATTGTCGACAGGCAGCTGGAAGAGGATGCCATCTTCCCGGCTGGCCTCACTCCAGGCAGTGGCGGCTGTGGCACCTTCTCGCCCCTGGTCGCGTCCGCGGGGACAACGAGCCATGCGTCGAGGTTCGATTATCTCAAGCCTGCCGGCGACGGCGCCATCGCCTTCGGAACACGCGCCACGAGCTCGACGGCGATGCCATCGATGAGTGGCAACACAGGGTCGAGGATCGACGCCATCCGAAGTCTCATCCCCGGTGTGTCTGCCGATACAGGGCCGTTTGCCGCGTCGAAGATGGGCTCCGTCGAGACCGAAAGCTTTAATGCTGGTATCTACGTTGGCTTCGGTGGCCCGACGAAAGCGCTGAGTGCGGGCTACAAATTCAATTACTCGAAACGCACATCACACAAGGAGATGACGCTGCTGTTGGACATCGACGGCGACGGCATCCCGGACGTCCTTGTCCTAAACGACGGCAAATGGTTCGCGCATCGTGGCAAGGTCGACAGCGACGGTCTGCTGTCATTCAAGGCCAGTGAGGAGATGGGCCTAGACCAAAGGTTCCGCTTTCAGCACGAACCCGTCTTTGAATCGACGAACAGCGGCTTCGAGGCCCATGTGTTCGGATCGAGCGCCGGAACCTTGGACGTCAAGTCACATTCGGTACAAACCGTGCAGCTGGCCGATATGGACGGCGACGGCCGGGTCGATATCGTCACACCAGCCGGCGTGTTCTACAATACTACCTCGTCAACTGGCGGCAGCGCGTCTTATCGCTTCACCGCAAACACGCCGTTCCTGCTGAACGGCACTGTTCCAGGAGAAGCAGTCGCACCCGTCGCGACGGCTGTGCCATTGCCGGACGTGACGACTTTCCCGGCCAGTGCTCAACATCCCCGCTACGATACCGTGCGCTCGTGGCGAGCCCCCTTCACAGGTCTGGTGCGCATCACCGGTCAAATCCGTCTGATCGCTCCGGATGACAATCCTGATGACGTCTGGGGCGTAGTGGCGTCTGTCAAAGATCCGTCGATCAAGAAGGAGCCGCTGCCCGACAAGCTGCTGCCGCCGGCGAACCGCGACGGCGTCATCGCTACCATCGAGCGATCGAAACGGTCTGAGACAGAAGCTATGTCATGCGTTGCGACCACTCTGGGAGCGCGCGTGCTCGATCGCCTTCCGCCACCACAGCCTGGCGGCCCGGGCCTTTGGAGTTTGCTCGGCGCGCGCGTCGCGCCACGCGATGAGCCGGAAGGGACAGTCGCTCTCGACTACCGGTTGTCGGTCACAGGGCAAGAAGCTCTTGGCCCGACCGCCGCAAAGACTCCGTGGAAGAGTTCGGTCATCGTCAAGCGCGCTGCGAGCTCCACCGCAATCCCAGCCACCGCGCTCGTTGCAGGCCTGCAGGCTGGTGTAGAGAGCTGGAACAAGACGTACGGTAAGGGAGTCGCGGACGAGGATGTCGGCGCCCTCACCGCTACAGTTCTGCCTGGCGATGACGGCGTCATGATTGTCTTCGATGGCAAGCAAATGCCGGAGATGCCGCCGTTGCGCTTCACTTTGGAGTTGCCGAAGGGCAAGGGGCTCGATCGCGCCGCACTGCAATTGATGGTCGCCGACAATTCCGGCAGCGTGCACGGCAAGGACTTCTACGTCGACACGCGGATCGTGCCGCGCGCTTATTATCCGGATCCTGCAGCCAATTGCGCTACGCATCCGAAACTCGCTGACGCAAAGGCAATCCTGGCCGGCAAGGCCGAAGGCTTGATGCTCGACGTCGCCCAAGATGACGTGGTGTATTTCCGCGTTCACGCCGTCGACAACGGCGACGACGACGTGGTGACGTGGGCGCCTCAGATCACCTACATGGCGGCTGAAGACCAAGCGTTACCGGGCGGCGCCGGCCCAACAGTGAAGCTGATTGAGCCGGGCTTAGCCCAATCGCCGGACGATAAGCTGCTCGAGTGGGCGAAAGCAGAGGGTTCATTGTGCCTCGACAGCGAGCGGCCCAGCTTTTGCGATGGCAACGGCCGCAGCCTGCTGCGCTACCGCCTGACTGACAACAAGGTCAAAGGCGTTGCCGGAGACTTTGCGCCACTGGCACTACCCAATCCCGGCTTCATCGTGCCGATGACCGGCGCCGTCGAATTCAACGGTACGATTGAAAAGCCGGCCACTGTCGGCGAAGCCTATCTGGCCTATGTCGTGGTACCGGCCGAGTTGCTGGCAACCCGGCAGGCGACGCATATCGATGGTGTCGCCTTACAGGGCGTCGATGCGAAGGACATCGATGCTAAAGCCAATACTCTGCGGTTCTGCGATGCTGACGCCACTCGCGCCGGACGCACGGTCACGATCGCTGGGACGCGAACCGTCAGTCTGCGCGGCAGCCGGCTCCGACTGGAAAAGAGCGACGCACCGGGCACGGCGGTCAGAGCGATGATGGCTGGTCCCGGTACATACTCGATCCTCAACGGCAAGTGGAGCGAGCACTCGGAAAGCATTTGTCACACGCGCAAGGGACGCAGAACCAACCCCGGAAAATGCGAAGCGTCCGGCAATGAGTTCGATATCCGCGCTGGCGACAAGATCTGTCTGTTCGTTCGCAATCGCCCACCGCAAGATCTGCGCGACGAGGATACGGCGGCCGACACCGCCGGATTCTGGCCGATTGATGCTGCCGGCTTCAAGGTGGGCGACAGCGAGCCGATCGCGGTGCGCTACAATACCGAGCTCGCGAAGAAGCCGAGCAATCCTGCTCCCGGGCCAGCCGATCCGAAACTCGCGGACGTCGAGTGCATCGACCCGAATTTAGGCGATCGGCCGACTTTCAGCGATGGTGGCGCCTCCGAACCGACATCGAACCCGAATACTGTTCAAGTCTGCCGTTCGGGCAATAACAAGCACTACCTCCTGCCGCACATCCAGCATGGACCGGCGCGGGTCGTGCAAGTCGGCTTTATCAGGGAGACAACCGCGGGTGGTTTCGAGAAGGTCACACCGCAGCGCAGTAACGGGCAACGGCCGACCCAGTTCCGAGCCCGACTGGATGCGCCGACAGGAGTAACGCTGCCAGCGCAAACCTGCACTTGGGGCGACACGCAGGATGGTCGCGGAAAACAATTGTTCGAGCGGCGGTTCGCTATCGATTTGCGCGGCGTTGGCCCGATCAACGCGGATACCTCAATCAAACTGCTCGATGATCCGGCTGTCGATCCGGTGATCTTCGCCAACCGTCTCGGCGAGCGCGTGGCCAAAGTTCGGTCGCGTGTGTTCGCCTACCGCGGCGGCCAGCGGCGCGAACTGCCAATCAAACGGTTCGCGACGTTTGCCGAACGGACCGGAGGCGCGGGACTGTTCCGCTTCGACCCAACACCGCTGTCGGCATCGGCGCTGGCTGAAAATCCGCAGAACTTGCCTGACGGCCGGGCCGTTCACCTGTTGTATGATCCGTCAGAACCGACGATGGGATTGACGCAGGTTCTGCGCTTCCTACGCGGTGCGACTGGCACAATCGCCGTGTCGTCGTTCAGCGAGAGCCGGAGCGATGCATCGGGGCCTCAGTCACGCGCGATCCAGTTGCCGTCGACACAAGCCGGGTTCGCCATTTGCGCCGCCGAGGATGAAGACCTCGTGCTCGAGTCGGCGCTGGACGATCGTGTGGCGGACGGGGCCCGCTCAGACCTCAATCCGATCGATGCCCTGCTCGGGGATGCACCTGCAGGCGATGCGACAGCTTGTGTCGCGCTGCCGCTCAATCCGGCAGACGGTAGTCTCTATCCCGAAGAGGCCGATGCATCGACCAAGCCACTGACGCGCAGTCGCTCCAACATCTGCGCGCTGGGCACGGCAACGCTGCAACTTGCTCGGGTGGTCAGCGCCGGAAATTTCGCCAACTTGGCGACGGAGCCGCCGTTGTCGTTAGCGCATCGGCCGATGATCGACAGTCGGGCGGTCGCCGGCAGCGGTCGATGGAGCCCCTGGCTGATGCCGCACGAAGCGCTGACCAACCGTGGTCAGGCGTTGCTGGCCATTCGCCACCTAATCGATAACGCGCCCACCAATGACGCGGATTTCCGGGATCCGGTGGACGCATGTGCTAAGCAAAATCTGGATCCGCCGCTGCCGCAGGGGAACCTGAGTTTCGGCGATTGGCAGCGCGCGTGCCGGGTCGCAAAATTAAAGGCTGTCCCAGTCGAGGACCCAAGCAAGCTGCGGCGGCTACCCAGCCATCAGGAGCTTCGCAACCTCCTGCAAAAATATCACACTATCGGATCGTCCGACCCCACGCCAGCCGAGGCAAAGGAGCGGCTACATCCGCCTGCGCTGGTCCTCATTCCGGAACAACGATACCCAACGGCCGATCCGAAAGAGCGACGCGAAATCGCCACGCCTGAGAAGCCCGCGATTGCGACTGCGCTGATACCGACACTGCTCTGCAATTCGCCCGCCGTTCCGCGAGGACCGAAGGGGACGTCGCAAGCCGAAGGGCAAGCGGTGGCAACCATTGCGGCCAATTCCGCCGTCAACCCCGCAATGGAAACCAAGGTGACTTGGGCGCTGCGTGACGTGCAATTCCAGGCGGCAACCGGCAGTCAGCCGGGGATGGAGACCTTCCAGTGCGCCATAGCGGCCGACTCTGCCATTTGGGTGACTGGGGAAACGCTATCAACGAGCCGGTACGGCTTCAAAGATATCCAGCACGGATCGAAGTCTGAAGCCTATGACGCGGCATCGGCCTACTCGAATCCCCGCTTCGTCTCGATGCCAGGCCGAGGCGTCGGTCTGACGGCGCCGGTGCGCCGGCAAACCTCGGAAGGACCGACGCAGCTCTTTTCATTGGTCATTTTTCAAGATTCGGCCACTAAAACCACGAGCACCAGCGCGCAGGATGTCGCTGATTTGAACGGCGACGGCTATCCCGACACCATCGTCGACAATTCAGTGGTTTTGACGGATGCCCGTGGTGGCAATCGCTGTGGCGCGAACAGTCCATGGGCTGCCTCTATACTGTGCCATTCAGCGACCGATGCAAAATCGCCCCCGGCGGAGAAGATGCCGTTTGGTTTCGGTCCCGTACGTAAATCATTTAGCCAAACACAGGGTTCGTCGTTCGGCTTCCCGTCCGCCAAAAAAACTGCCGAAGTGCAGATTGCGACGGCGCGAGCCGCATTCTCAAGCTCGATGAGCGGCCATGGTCTGCCTGACAAAGGCCAGAGAGGGCAGGAGTCGTTCTTCGCTTGGAACATCAACGTCGACCAAGGTCACTCGGATGGAAAGAGATTGCGCGACGTGTTCGATGTCAACGGCGATGGATTGCCCGATATCGTGCGCTGCAAAGACGATCTGCCAAAATGCGAAGAGGCATCGGTCTCGCTCAATCTCGGAAACAAGTTTGACGATCCGCGCCCCGTATCGCCGGAGGTGATGATCGGCGATAGGTCGCGCAACGTCGGTCTCGGACTCAGCATAGGCTGGGCCTACCCGCTGAACGACAACTCCTACGAAGGAGGCTTGGCCGCCAGTTCAGCCACAGGAGACATCACCCGCACATTCGTAGACGTTAATGGCGACGGTTTGCCCGATATCCTCACGATCGACCAGAAGGAGGCGACGTTACAAGCCAAGTTCAACACGGGCTGGGGCTTTACTGAGAACACGCCACTTGGCAAGGTCGACCTGCTCAAATCTGGCACTTTCGGTCGTTCCGAGACCGACACCACTACGGCCGGCGGCGCGTATAACTACATGTATTGCGTTTGGTTCTTGCCTCCACTCTGCTTCCATATCAATCCCAATATGGGCCTCTCTGGCGCTCTTACGCGCCAAAGCATATCGTTCCGCGATGCCGATGGGGATGGCCTAGCCGACTTCATCGTCGGCGACAGTCTCGTGCAAGCCATAGATTCGGTGTCGCTGCCGTTCTCGCGCGCTAGCGTCACGGTGGTGCCTAATCGTCTCGGCCAGCACGGCCTGCTGGCCCGCGTATGGCATCCGACAAATCCTTCAGCCTTGGCGACTGCCGCCAACCTCGAGTTCAGCTATGCGCGGACGGGCAAGTCGGTGCAGGATCCGCAGCATCGATGGGTCATGGCGCGCGTCACCCTTCGGGACGGCGTCACCGAGGATGATGCGGCTGATGTCACGGACAATAGCCGGAACACCTGCTTTGCCTATGGCGACGGCGCCTACGACCGCTTCGAGCGGCAATTCCTCGGTTATGCGCGTGTCGACACCGTCGAAGGTTGCGCCATCACTGCGCTCAAGCCGATCGAAGTCGCGGGCGACGCTTGGGCACAGACAATCAAGGGAACCCGCCGAACGGAGCGCCGATACGCCAACCGCTCCGTGTTCGAGAGCGGCCTGATGACATTGGAAACGGTGTACGACACGTCTGGTGGCGGCACCTCGGTGCCGGTTCGCTCGTTGCGCCAGTCCTACATCCTCGTCGACACGGCCTTGTCGACACCGGCGCGCATGGTCTGCCATCACATGCGATCGACGTCGTTGGGCGCTGATGACAGCAAGATTTTGGGCCTCGGCTTCGTTCGCAACATTTCGCTCAGCGCCACACCCGGCACGGTGGAGATCGGTTGCCGCTCGACGTTCTCGACCAGCGCGGAAGCTGGCGTCGAACTGTTCGACATTGCGCCTCGGCGACTGACACCGGCGCTGGTGCAGTCGGTCCGCGAGACGCGCGAGATCGCCTCTGGAGAAGCTGCGGTGCTTCGCACTGCGATGCAGTTCCAACTCGACGATCTCGGACGAGCGAAGCGCGCTTGCGACCTCGGCGAAGTCGCAACCTTGCCGGACAGATCGCTCGAAACGCGCGGCGCGGTATGTTCTGATATTGCCTACGCCGAAAATGTTAGGCCGCGGTTCACCCATGGCGCCACGGGCGGCGGCACGATACTGGTCGACCAACGCAATCGCATTCGCGAGGTGCTGATCAGCGACTTTGGTGATCCGACGGGGTCGATCACAGACGCTGCCGATCGCCTCAAGGACGGCAAGCAACCGCGAGTGGTTCGCCGTCGATCGGCATTCCATGATCCTCAGACCGGTATGCAGTCGGCAATCTGCGAGTTCGCCGATCCGAAGAGTGCCATCGACCCCTGCTCTCAGTTCAACCGCTTTCCGACCACCACCATCGGTTTGGAGCAGGCGGCACGCGCCAACGTGGTCATGCATATCTATCGTCACGACGAATTCGGCAATCTCGACCGCTTCGTCGGGCCAATCGGCTCCGGCGGCACTTACGTGAGTAAGGCGTACAGCTTCGACCGTCAGCTGGCTTTGGTCGAAACCGCAGAACGGGCCGAGCACTGCACGATCAACACGACGATTTCGGGGAAGCCTGACACGATCTGCTTGTCAGATAACGTGCCTGCGCTCGGCAAATGGCTATCCTATGCGCGGGCCGTTGATTACCGGCATGCCGCGTCGACGGTTTCGATCGACCTGAACGGTAATGCGACTTTCACCCCATTCGACGAACTCGGGCGCGTGAGCGTCGTTTATGCCAACTGGAGCAAGATTGGTCGGAATTGCACCAGCTGCTCCACGGTCGATCCGCGCCTGATCAAAGGCTCGGATTTCAAGGAAATCGCCGCTTACACCTACCTTATTCCCGACCATACAGTGATCGGCTCGACGCTGCGCTCGCCGGCAGCGCTGGTCGCTCGCCGTGTCGACCGAACAGCCTATGGGCCACTGCCCAATCTCGACACGCTGCTGAGCAAGACCATCCACGATCAGCTGGGCGCCGCCGTGCAGTCCATGGATGAGGGCAGCGTTTGCCATCAGGAGGGCAATACAGAATTCACCACGGATTGCACGAGAACCCACAATCTCATTGTGAGTGGCATCAAACGAAAAGACAGACTCGGCCGCCCCGCGCAGGATGCCTATGCCACCTCCGTCGGATTGGCACCGGATGCGACCGGTCAAACTCTGAGCTCCCTCATCGAACAGCAGATCGTGCCCACCGATGCCAATCGCAACACCGTCGTTCTCGACGGATTGAATCGCCCCTTGTCCGTCACCCTACCCGACGGCAACGGCTTCGACTTCCAATATCGGGTTGCCAAATCGCGGCTCACGTCTAGCCAAGGGCGGCTCCGCCACCACACCGACATGCGCAATGCCC
Source organism: Hyphomicrobiaceae bacterium (assembly GCA_050187415.1). Taxonomy (GTDB): domain Bacteria; phylum Pseudomonadota; class Alphaproteobacteria; order Rhizobiales; family Hyphomicrobiaceae. Next base: position 20,009 of record JBFWXN010000027.1, read on the forward strand.
TGTGCGTGCCGTCAGCAATCGAGCGTGACGTGCGTGGTGCAATCCGGGCAGTGGTCGAAAGCGCCAACATGACCACTGTCGAGAGCCAATCCACAGCCGCCGAAGGATCCACACCGACTGGCCAGTTGCCTGGGCTAGCAAGTCCGACGACACCCGCCACGGGGTTGGTTGCAACCGTGACTACCGCAGCAAACCAACAAATCTACGCCTGCAACCCGGCACGGGGCCAACCGTTCGCGCTCGCATCCAACCTGTCCACCACCGCTTACGATCGAGACGCGTTGGGACAGTTGGTGGCCGTGAGACTCCCGACGCGGGGGAATGAGACGCAAACCGAAGCCATTCTCGTCGGCTATGACCTTCTCGGCCGGCGCGTTGCCATCGATGACCCAGACCGCGGTTTCGAGCGCATCGTCAAGGACGGTGCGGGCAATTCACTCTGTGCCTACACCGGTGATCGACGCAAAGCCCTCGCATTGGCGGATCTGCGCCTGCCGAACTTCGACGACATCAAAACGAACACGTGCGCAGACACGACGGACAGCGGCATCACCCGGCTCGTTCAGTCGAAGTTCTTAGGCACGCTGCAGACGGCGGCGCACTTCAAGGAATTCCGCTTTCCGTCGGAAGAGCGCCAGATCACGACGGTGTACGGCGAAGCGACGCCGATTGATCAGATCCTCAATCGCGTCGGACGGGCGTACAAGACGTCGGACGTGGTTGGCGACGAGGTGCAGACCTTCGATGCCATCGGGCGCTCGGTCTGGACTGAGCGCGACTTCAGCAAGCTCGTGGGTTACGATCAATCGACCGCGAAAATGAAGTTGTTCGTCCGCGACACGTTCGACACCTGGGGATTGCATCAGTCCCGGACGATGGCCATCAAGGTCCCGGGTAAGGTAAAGACGGGCCAGCCCAAGCCAGCGGATGCCGACATACAGGAGTCCGTTTCCTATCGCTACACGCCAGCCGGACAATTGACCGATCTCGAAGCTCAAACCGGTGCCGACCCGGTCGTACCGATCGTGTCGGGGCTTAAGTACGATGTTCGCGGCAACCTGCTGAGCCTGCAGTATGCGACGGGAGTGGAGGGCCGGCAGGCCTTCGACGCAAAGTCCAATCGTTTGACCAAGCAGCGGACCCGCTTGGGCGTCTCCGCCTCTCCTAATCCACCGATCTACTTCCATAACTTGACGTACCGCTACGATCCGGCCGGCAACGTTCTCGCTTACGATAACGCGCCGAAGGTAGCGCAATCGTGCGAGGCCACACCTCCGGGCCCTGGCTGCCTCCCGGTGCCGACGCAAGCGGCTAAGGCCTATGGACTGCTGATCAACCACTCGAACAACACCTTCACTTACGACCAGCACAACCGCATCCGCGCCAGCACCAAGTCGCTGGCGAGTGTTCATGCGCCACCGACCGATAAGGAGGGCGAGCCGGACCTGCTCGACGATCCCGAGATCACCAAGGGCACTAATTTGACACTCGACTACACCGAGACGTTCGCGTTCCGGCCGACACATGAGTTGGCACTGATGCGCCGCTCGGAAATTCGTGGCGTCGAAGTCATCACGCCACCGTCGAAGGGAAGTCCAGGCGGGTCGACGATCAAGAAGACCAATGCCTCCTCCACGTCAGTCTACTCCGCCGATGCTCTGCCACGGCATGCACCGAAAACCATCACTACCAACATCGATGAAAACGGCAGCAAGCGGAAGGAAGAGACGAGGTTGAAATTCGACGAGTTCGGGCGCGCCACCAGCAGCATATGCTATCGCACCGGCACCGATGGCTGTTGGCCTGATCGGTATTTCGTCTGGAACCCAGACGACTCGCTGCGCGGTCAACTCAGCGAGATCCGTAGAGATCGACTGTCGGCGGCCAAGAGATCGAAGAACTTGAGCTATTACGACCATATCGTCTCAGAGTACGATGCCAACTTCCGCCGCACCCACAAACTGCTGACCGAACAACACTATCGCGATCAGGATATGATAGAGGAGCAGTTCGTTTCCGATACGCTCTATGCCGATCCGCAGCTGACCATCATCCGCAACGAAGGCCAGCAGCCGCGCGCGATCGTGCACTACTTCGCCGGCCAACACCGACTAGCCTCGAAGTGGGTCAACGACGACAGGCTGTTCACCTATCACGCGCAACTGTTGACTCGGAATGTCACCGACATCGTCGTCAGCAAGATCGGCATGCCGCAGACGGCGCGATTGAACGGGCAGCAGGAATACGCTGCTTTCGGCGAAATCCTGCACCAGCGGGAGACGCTTCTGGCCGGCAACACTGACGGCGTGACCAGCGGGATGGTTCCTGGCCTGCCGCGCTATCGCTTCAATGCCAAACAGCAGGACGAAACCGGATTACAGGATTTCGGTGCCCGCTTCTACGACAACCGCCTAGCGATCTGGCTGCGGCCCGATCCGATCTTGCGCGATTATCTCGACGGCGAACCAAGTGGTGGGATCTACGAGCCGAAGAATCTGGCGAGTTACGGTTTCGGTTGGGGCAATCCGACCAACTTCGTCGATACGGATGGTAATTTTGCACACATAGCCATCGGGATTGGAGTCGGCGCTGTGCTCGGCGCAGGTTTGGAGGCCGGGCGACAGTACATGGCAAATGGGCATATCGAGCTTTCGCGGGTCGTCACAGCCGGTATACGTGGCGGCATTTCGGGAGGCTTGGGAGCCGCCTCTGGTGGCTTGACTATGCTCGCTGGAGGCCTCGTTGGTGCCGGTAGCAATGTCGCTCTTGGTCTAGGGGAGAGAGCGTATCACGGAGACGAGCAAAGCTGGAGCTCCACTGCTATTGACGCCCTGGCTGGCGGGCTCGGGGCAGCCGCCGGACAGTATTTCTACAAGCCTAAGATTTATGAAATATTCCCGCTCCCGAAATTTGCCGATGCCACCAACCCGGCCCACCAATACTCACTCGCTCGCTCGGCAAAAGATATTATAAACTACTATAAAGGAAAGCCGGGATTTGTACTCGATCACCCAAAGGGGAACCTCGAAAAATTCAGATTCACCAGCGATAAACTTACTGCATTGATTTACAGATCTCACAGCGATCCCAAAGGAATGACACTGCAGCTCCACTTGAAGGGGGGTAAAAACGTCTTAAAAGTCGATCTGCTGGATTGAACGGAGACCCAACGTGCCCAAGTCACGGGAGGTCGCTTTTTTAGAGCGGCGGCGAACTCGAACATTCGGACTCGGGCAAGTATCGCCGCTGAGTTTTTTTACAAAATCGATGGGGCATCCCCCTGATGTGGCATCGAATGGTTTACGCTACGAAGTTTCAACCGGCGGCTGACAGACTGCATCGTGGTGACCTGCTGATCCTTCTGACTCATGGCCTAAGCTATTGATGCTCCATGCAGCCTCCATCACTGAGAGAGTCAGAATGATCATTGAAAAATCAACATTGTCATCCGTTTCCTAATCTGGGGGTCGCAGGTTCGAATCCTGCCGGGATCGCCAGTAAATACAGGAACTTACGATGATCAATGTTGGTCCTAATGCAAAAGCATTCGATCATGAGTTCGCCGTGCGACTATAAAAAGCTGTGGGCCTCTCTAGATTTAGATCGTCATGCGTGAGAGCGGGAGTCGAAGCCCTATAGGGCACTCGCTGGGGTCCGATGATCGCGCATCCTATAGCGGTATCGCGGATCAAGGCTTGGATCGATCGGTATTGTGGTCGAGCGATCGTTTTGTGTGTGGACGCTGTAATTTAGGAGCGCATCTTCACTGATCCGTATCGGCACGGCTTCTTAGGCTCTCGGCTATGCTGCAGCTGGAACTGCTGCTGCCATTCTGCGCATCCTCTCCGAATGAATGGGCGAACGGCCGGGTCTCAGCGCATCGGCCGCGACAGGGGTGTCTGCCATATTGATCGGCGTGCCGGATGCGATCAGCTGAACCAGTAAATCCACGACGGCGCCGGATCGACCTCTAAATTTCAGCGTCGGCCAACGATAACCGCCGGATACGGCAGCAACTCTGACCGACCGCGACAATAGAACACGGATGAAGCCGCCTGCAAAGTGCTTCATTCTGAGGAGCTTTGATTCCATAATGGTCCTATGCTTAGAAAATTTTGGATTTAGCTACGCCGTAAATTTCACTAACGTCAATCGCGAGGGACAAGGGGCCTTGAAAATGAAAGTGATTTATTTGAGATCTGCTGCAGTCGGTATTGCGGTTGTCGTTGCGCTCGGGGCGTCATGGCGCGCCTTGCATCAATGGGAAGCAGTTAGGCTGTTATCCACGCGCGAATACATTCAATCGTTTAGTCCGAAGGCTTATGAGGTGGCGGGGACCGATTTCTTTAATGAACGCTACAGCCCACGTCGACTAAACAAACCTCTAAATCAGATCGACATTACTTTTGATTTCGATTTTGCCTACCTTAAAGAGATTTCTGAAAAACTAGCAAAGGTCGATAGGCGTGCTGCTTTGAAGGCCATTTTTGAAAAAGTGACGATCAATGCTGCGACCGATACCGAGAGGCATCTTGCAGTTTTAAAGTTCTTACAAAAGGTTGCGTATCACAGTGAATGGATGCAACCCATGTACGAAGACAGACAGGCCGTTTTCGATCCCCTTGTGTTATTAGAAATTGGCACAATGCGATGTGGTGCAGTTGCTCGCGTAGGCGCAGATCTTTTCGAGGCGGGGGGCTACAAGACGAGGTTGGTTCAAGCAATAGCCCATGTCGCGTCTGAAATATTTTACGATGATAGTTGGCATTTGTTTGAGGCCGACTTGGCTGGTGGAGGTCAAGCCCCTATGTTCAACGGAAAGATATTATCTGTTCGGGAGCTTTCAGAAGATCCCGCTGCAATGGACCGGCTTCCGTCGCGCTTGGAGGCACACGTTGCGTCACATCGGATTCCCCACGTTGCGTCACAACGGACTCCCGTCGACGCGGATGTTGCATCGGAAAGAAAAGACAATGGGGGATATTTGTACCCCTCATACTTTTATTTCTCAAAAAAAGGCTACGCCTCAGTCGTGCCGGCCTTGTATTATAAAACGGCTACGCCTGAGCAAGCAAGTGCGAGTCTTTTCTACGGCTGGAATTACTATGAGACCGTCCTGGATGTCGGACGGAAACTCAGTGACGAACCAGCTAAGTACGAACCCCGGCGCCCGACGCTGAAAGCGGCGGAAATAATCGGCGATAAGGTAAGAGTCACTTGGGAGGAGGCCGATGATGGCGACAATGATCTTGTAGGATACCGGATTTATATATCTAGTAAAAGCAGAGGGTGGAACTATCAATACTTTAGCGGAGGAGCTTCTGCTGAGAAGTATTGGGATGGGGGATGGAAGCCGGAAATGTATGACGCCCTGTTTCGAGAACCGCCTAGCGAACTGGGTCTTGTAACAACTAAGGATACATCGGTGGAAGTAGAGGTTCCCCCCGGAGTAAAACGCTATGTAACAATAATGCCCTTTGATCAGTATGGCGAGTCTATCGGGCGGAGGCTTTACAACATGTCGGAAGAACTGACCTTGACTCGCTGACAGGGCGCTGATTCTTTGCTGTATTGGGCGACCCTAGCGCAGTTCAAAACGCGTCAGGGGCAGGTGAAGACTGTGGTCAAATCGAGACCAGTGTTGGATCGGCACCCTTCAAGATCGAAACTGGCTGATCGCGTGGCGTGGGCCCAGAATGGACACACCTGCTGGCGGCGACCCAGATCTGGGTTAGTGTGTTCGAGCCAGCTCGCCTGCTGCTGCGCTCACCCAGCCAAATCGCGACCGAGGATGCCCCCATGCCTGTCTACAAACGCGGTTCTGTTGAAATTTACTACGAGGAGGCCGGGTCCGGCTTTCCATTGCTCGTCATTCCCGGCGGCGGATTGAACGCGAATATTAAGTATCTATCCGAAAGAACGCCTTTCAACCCGATGACCGAACTTAGCGATCAGTACCGGTGCATCACGATGGATCTCAGGAACGCGGTCGGTGGAAGATCGACCGGGCCTGTTGAGGTCGACCGACCATGGGACGCCTATGCCGACGATCAGCTCGGGTTGATGGATCATCTCGGGATCGACAAGTTCATGGTGCTCGGGTTTTGCATTGGCGGTCCCTTCATCTGGAAAATGCTGCAGCTTGCTCCCGAGCGCGTCATCGCCGCTGTGCCCGCGACGCCGAGCGGCATTCGCCCCGAAGTGCCGGATCTCTTCTATCGAAACAACATGAAGAATTGGGCACCGGCGCTGTGCGAGAAGAGGCCCGATGTCACGATGGAGATGTGCTCAGCCTTTCTGAAGAAAATGTATCTTGAAAATAACGACTTCGTTTTCAGTGTGACGCGCGATTTCGTACGCGGGTGCAAGACGCCAGTCCTCGTCATGCCCGATGACACTGAACCGCATCCTTATGCTGTGGCAGAGGAAACGGCAATGCTGGCGCCGAACGCGCAGATGACCTTCTTCCCATGGAAGGAGCCGAGGGATCGAGTTGCGCTGGCCGTTCGTCATCTTCGAACGTTCCTGAAAGCGAACACGCCGACGTAACGGGACGGGTGCGTATCCCTTGCTCGGGCCGTGCCGCGGTTTGAAGGCAGGTTGAGGCGTGTGCGTCCGTTGGCTGGCGGTGATCCCCGCAATTGGCTGCGGCGCACGCGCACTGCATTTCGTCATTCGACGAACCGGTCCGGATGCCCCGCCATTAAAAAGGCAACGAAGCGGGTCTCGGAGTCCCGGCTGGTCGAGGGCTGGCCGGGACGAACATTGACGGCGGCCGCCTGCCTCTTCCATTCTGACGCTCCAAAGACAATGAAACGGGAGGAAGTGGTGGCATGCGTAGGCGTACATTCCTGAAACTCGCCGGTAGTGCCGGCGTGACCTATTCAGCATTTCCGGCCCTGGTCCGAGCACAAGCCCCCTGGCCGAACAAGCCGGTAAAAATCGTCGTTCCTTTCGGTGCCGGCGGTGGGACCGACAATGTCGCGCGGTTTTGGGCCGAGAAACTCGGCCAAGCCTTCGGTCAGCCATTCGTGGTCGAGAACCGGGGCGGTGCCTCGGGCATCATCGGTACGGAAGCCGTGGCGAAATCCGCTCCGGATGGCTACACGTTGCTGATTTCATCGAACTCGCCAACCGTCAACCTGCCCCTCCTGCGCAAGGTGCCCTACGATTTGCGAGCGCTGCAGCCTGTGGTGCGCGTCGGCGACGCCGTGACCGGCTTTTGCGTGCATCCGAGCACCGGCCTGAAGTCGGTAAAAGAGCTTGTCGACTATGCACGAGCCAATCCCGGCAAGCTTGCCTGCTGCTCGGGCGGGATAAGCACCAGCAGCCATATGCGTATGGAGATGCTGGCGTATCGGACCGGGGTGAAATTCCTGCACGTGCCCTATCGAGGAGGCGCCGACGCTTTGAACGATCTCCTTGCCGGCACGGTTCACTTCATGAACGATCCAAGCTGCAATCCGTCCGCCAAGGCTGGCAAGCTGAACATGCTGTGCGTGAATCATAGCGCCCGCAGCCCCGAATTCCCCGATGCTCCGACACTGACCGAGGCCGGCTATCCCAATTCCGACGTGCCGTTGTGGTTTTCGATATGGGCACCGGCGGCTGTGCCTCAGCCCATCCTGGCAGCCCTCCACGCGAAGGTGACCGAGATTTCGAAGCAGCCGGACGTGCCGGCCCGGCTCCTGCTCAGCGGCATGCTCCCCGTCACTTCGACACAAGCCGAGTTGCTCGCGTTCAGAGACTCGGAAACGAAATCGACGGGCGAATTGATAAAGGCGGCGAACATCAAACTTGAATAGCCGGCTCGGCCGCCGGTGCTGCGACCCATCGCTCGGTCGCGAAAATGTCCGTCAACCTGTCTGCCGATAGCTCGAAAGTCGGGACGGGCAAATGTGGATACCTCAGTGTTCCCATGGCACGAGCCGGTAGCCGATGCCGGCTTCGGTCCGGATGAGTTCGGGCTCGTCGCTTGCGCCCTTCAGCTTCTGCCTCAGTTGGCCGATGAACACACGCAGGTACTGGAGGTCTTCAGTATGAGCCGGCCCCCAGACGGCAGTTAGGATTTGCCGGTGAGTCACGACGCGCTCCGCGTTTCGCGCGAGAATGGCGAGCAGATCGAACTCCTTCGGCGTTAGTTTTATCTGTTTGCCGGCGCGAGTGACGATGTGCATGGCGATGTCGATAACAAGATCGCCGTTCACGATCTTCGAGATCTCGCCGGCGGTGCGTGATGCGTGACGCAGGGCCGTCCTGAGGCGCGCCATCAATTCGCCGATACCGAAGGGCTTGTTAACGTAGTCGTCGGCGCCGAGGTCGAGCGCAGCGATCTTCTCTGCCTCGCGGTCGCGGGCGGAGAGTACGACAATCGGCACCTTCGACCATGTGCGCAACTCGGCAATGACATCCTTGCCATCCATGTCCGGCAAACCGAGGTCGAGCAGAATGACGTCGGGCGCCTGCGTTGCCGTGGCCTTGAGTGCCTCGGCGCCGTTGACGGCCGCGATCACGTCATAGCCGGCAGCAATGAGGCTCGGCTTGAGGAACCGCTGAATTTGCGGTTCGTCATCGACAACCAATACGCGATGCGCCGTCATGCTCGACCTCCCGCCTCGGGTGTCGTCCCGTTCGCCGCGACGGGAAGCCTGATCGAGATCCGCGTCCCGCGATTGCCGACGATGGGGCTTTCGGCCTTGATGGACCCGCTCATGCCTTTGATGATGCCGGAGCAGATCGACAGCCCAAGGCCCGTGCCCGGTGCACGGCCGTCACTGCCGGCGACACGATAGAACTTGTCGAATACCTTCTCCAGGGCGTCGGCCGGGATGCCGATACCGCCATCCGCAACCGTGAGCGTGATCTCGGCGGGGTCGGCGTTCACCGCGACCTCCGTCCGCGAGTTCGGATCGCTGTATTTGTGGGCGTTATCAAGCAGGTTGAACAGCACCTGCTCCAGAAGCGCCGCGTCGCCTTTGATGAGAGGCAACTTGTCCGGGATGGCTGTCGCGATCCTCCGTTTTGGAAATGCCTTGCGGGCTCTTTCGACGGCGCTCGCGACAACGTCGCCCACTTCGACCCAGTCTCGGCGGATGTCGATGGCGCCAGCCTCGAGACGCGTCATGTCGAGCAGGTTCGAGACGAAACGGGAGAGCCGGCCAGCTTCCTCTTCGATGGTCGCCAGGAGGTCACCCCGATCGGATTTCGACATCCGGTCACCCAGCGTGCGCAAGCTGGTCACCGATCCGACAATAGATGCCAGGGGTGTGCGCAAGTCATGGGAAATCGAGGAGAGCATCGCGGCCCTCAGGCGCTCGCCCTCTGCGGCTGTCTCGGCTTTGGATGCCTGCTCGACGAGCGCGATCCTCTCGATGGCGACGGCAGCCTGCTCGATGAACGATTGTATCGTAGCAATGACTGCATCGCTCAGTTCGTCGTCATCATCTCCGGCGTCGATCCCAACGGCACCGATCGAACCCTTTGCTCCCTGCATGGGACGGAACTGATACCGGGCCGATGGTAGCGTATCGGTTCCTCGCCCAGCAGGTTCCTGCCTTTCGTGCGCCCATCGGGCCGCCGCCCAATCTGACGTTCCGAGCTGATCGTCGGGAGGCCACCCGTATTGGATCGATAGGCCGGTGCCGTGATCCAGCAGCACGACGGATTTTCCCTTGGCAACGGCGGCCACTTGGCTGGCCAAGAGCCAGAGCACATCGTCGAGTTTCGGAACACCGGAGAGTTTGCGAGAGAAATCGAACAGCGCCTGCGTCGCCTCCGCTCGTTCGCGCGTGGCCGTGGATTGCTCGCGGAGCCGTCCTGCCAGCGAGCCGGTCACGAAGGCGACGGCGAGAAAGATGAACAGCGACAGCAGCTCGTAAGGCTCGGCTATGGTGAAGGTATAGCGCGGATCGATGAAGAAGAAATTGTAAGCCAGAAACGACAGAACCGACGCCGCGATAGCCAAGGTCATGCCGTAGCGCATGCCGCAGAGGAGCACCGCGAGGAGAAACACCATCGACAGGTTCGGCAGTCGTGTCACCTGCTCGAGTGCGACGCCGACCAGAACGGCTGCCGTGACCGCGCTTGTCGCAATCGCCAGCGACATGGCCAGCCGCCCTGGTGGGGTGAGAGTAAATTTCGAAGGGGGCGCCGCACTGCCTTTCTCCGGCTTCCCGGCTTCCGGCGCCACAATCAAGACGGACAGACCGTTGGCGCGCCGCACCAGGTCGCCGGAGAGCGACCGTACCGACCATCGACCGAGTAGCCCCGTCGTCGAGCGTCCGATGATAATCTGGGTTACGTTGTTGCGCTTTGCGTAACCCAGAATTTCGCCGACGAGATCAACGGCGCTCAACCGGACCGTGCTGGCGCCGAGCCGTTGGGCGAGCCGCATCATTCTCTCGGTGCGACGGATGAGGGCGCGATCCTCGATCTCACGATCGCGGGGCTTGAGATGCAAGGCGATCCAATCGACCTTCTGGGCCGTGGCAAGTCGCGCCGCCGTGCGGAGAACTGTTTCGGACAATGCATCGCTGCCGACACACACCAGAAGGCGCTCGGCTGACGGCCAAGGTCCTTCGATGCCCTGCTGGCGAAGCTGCGCCAGCATCTGTTCGTCAACGCGGTCCGCGGTGCGGCGCAGCGCAAGTTCACGCAACGCCGTCAGGTTGCTCGGTCTGAAGAACTGGTCAATCGCGCGGCGTGCGTTCTCAGGGAGATAGACCTTGCCCTCTTTCAATCGCTGGATGAGCTCCTCCGGCGGCAGATCGACGACGACGATCTCATCGGCCTTCTCCAGCATTTTGTCTGGCACCGTCTCTTGAACACGGATGCCGGTGATGCGCTGCACGACGTCCTGCAGGCTTTCGAGGTGCTGGATGTTGAGCGTGGTCCAGACATCGATGCCATTGCGAAGCACCTCTTCCACGTCCTGATAGCGTTTGGCGTGGATCAGGCCAGGAGCGTTGGTGTGCGCGAACTCATCGACAAGCAACAGCCTCGGCTTGCGCGCAATCGCGGCTTCGACATCGAACTCCATCAGCGTGCGCCGGCGGTAGGAGACCGGCTTGCGCGGTAACACGTCCAAGCCTTCGAGCAACGTTGCCGTTTCTGACCGGCCGTGCGTTTCGACCACGCCGACCAGCACATCGACGCCCTCGGCCTTCTGGGCCCGAGCGGCCGACAGCATGGCGTAGGTCTTGCCGACGCCGGGTGCCATGCCCAGAAAAACCTTGAGTTTGCCGCGGCTCTCTTTCTCGGCAAGCTTGAGCAGCGCCTTGGGCGACGGGCGCCTTGTTTCTGCGGAATGGTTGTTCGCGTCGGCCATATCCTCTATCCGGCGCCGCCGAGCACGGCCGCGTCAAGCGCGAGATTGAGGCGCACCACGTTGATTCGCAGTTCTCCAACGAGGCCAAGAGCCGGTCGCTCGATGGCGGCCTGGACAAGTTCACGAACGCGCTGTTCCGGCAGATTTCGGGCGGCAGCGACCCGGGAGATCTGAGTCTCGGCGTAGGCCGGCGAAATATGAGGGTCGAGGCCGCTGGCCGAGGTCGTCACCGCATCAGCCGGGATCGTCTTGGCGCCCGCCTTTTTCAAGGCGGCCACATCCGCATCGACGCGGTCAATCAGCTTTGCGGACAGCGGGCCCAGGTTCGAACCCGAAGAGTTGGCGGCATCGTAGCCTTTCTCACCGGCAGCCGAAGGGCGCGGCCAGAAATACCGGTCCGACGTGAAGGCTTGACCGATCAAATCTGATCCAACGACCCGATTGTCGCGCACCAGGAGGCTGCCATTTGCGCCTGCGGGGGAGGCCACTTGTGCGATGCCCGTGATGGCCAGCGGGTAGATCAGCCCCGTGAGAAACGTGAACAGGCTTAGCATCACGAGCGCCGGACGGAGGTGCGAAATCATGTGATTCTCCTTCAGGCTAGGCGCAGCGCAGAGACGGCGAGATCGATGAGCTTGATGCCGACAAAGGGCACCATCAGCCCGCCGAGCCCGTAGACGAGCAGGTTGCGGCGTAGCAGTGCAGCCGCCCCGATCGGCCGATAAGCGATACCCTTCAGAGCCAACGGAATCAGCGCGACGATGACGAGGGCGTTGAAGATGACCGCTGACAGGATCGCACTCTCCGGGGTCGCGAGGCCCATGACGTTGAGCGCGCCGAGCTCAGGATACGTCACGAGAAACAGCGCCGGGATGATCGCAAAGTACTTGGCGACGTCGTTGGCAATGGAGAACGTGGTCAGCGAACCGCGCGTCATCAGCAATTGTTTGCCTATTTCCGTCACCTCGATGAGTTTGGTAGGATTGCTGTCGAGATCGACCATGTTGCCGGCTTCGCGCGCGGCCTGCGTGCCGGATTGCATGGCGACGCCGACATCGGCCTGCGCCAAAGCCGGCGCATCGTTGGTGCCGTCGCCGCACATGGCGATGAGGCGCCCCTTGGCCTGCTCGGCCCTGATGTAGGCGAGCTTGTCCTGTGGCGTTGCCTCGGCGATGTAGTCGTCGACGCCCGCCTCCGACGCGATAGCTGCGGCCGTGACGGGGTTGTCGCCGGTGACCATCACCGTCTTGATGCCCATGGCGCGCAGCGCGGCGAACCGCTCCTTGATGCCGGGTTTGACCACATCCTTGAGGTGGATGACGCCGAGCAACCGAGCGCTATCGGCGACGGCAAGTGGCGTTCCGCCAGACCGCGAAATGCTTTCAACCTCCGCCCGGAACGCGGCTGGCGCGTTTCCCATCGTCATGCCGACCAACTTGAGGACTGCGTCGACCGCACCCTTGCGAATGCTGCGGCCATCGACATCGACACCCGAGATCCGCGTTTGGGCCGAGAACGGGATGAAGGCTGCCTTCGCCACTGCATGCTGCGGCTCGCTTTGCCCATACTGCCCCTTGGCCAAAGCGACGATCGAGCGGCCCTCCGGTGTTTCGTCGGAGAGCGAGGACAGAAGCGCGGCCATGGCGAGATCGCGATCCGTGACACCAGGAACTGGTTTAATCGCCGTCGCGAGGCGATTTCCGTAGGTGATCGTGCCGGTCTTATCCAGCAGCAGGGTATCGACATCGCCCGCAGCCTCGACCGCACGACCCGAGGTCGCCATGACGTTAAAGCGGATCAAGCGATCCATGCCCGCGATGCCGATGGCCGATAAAAGTCCGCCGATGGTGGTTGGAATGAGTGTGACGAGCAGCGCGACGAGAACAGTGATGGAGAGCACAGTGCCGGAGTAGCCGGCGAGGCCCCATAGCGTCGCGACAGCGATCAGGAAGATCAGCGTCATGCCGGACAGCAGGATCGACAGTGCCAGCTCGTTCGGCGTCTTCTGGCGTTCAGCGCCTTCAACGAGTGAAATCATCTTGTCGAGAAACGACGAGCCGGGCTCGGCGGTCACCCGGACCTTGATCCAGTCGGAGATCACGACCGTGCCGCCCGTGACGGCCGAGCGATCGCCGCCGGATTCACGGATAACGGGTGCGGATTCGCCAGTGACGGCAGATTCGTTGACTGACGCGATCCCTTCGATCACCTCGCCGTCTGCCGGGACCGTGTCGCCAGCCTCGACCAACACAACGTCGCCGACCTCGAGCAGTTCGGCAGCCTTCGGCTCCCAGAGGTCGTCCCTGGGATCGTCCGGATGCAGCAGGAGCTTGGCTCGCGTGTCACTGCGCGTCGACCGCAGCGAATCTGCGTGCGCCTTGCCGCGCCCTTCCGCGATGGCTTCGGCGAAGTTGGCGAAGAGCACCGTGAACCAGAGCCAGGCAGCAATCTGGCCTGAGAAAAGAAGTCCGCCGCGAGCAGTCATGAGATCGCGCACGAACAACGACGTGACGAGCAGCGCGACAATCGCCGTAACGAACATCACGGGATTGCGCACGAGCTTGGCCGGCGCGAGCTTCGCGAAGGCGTCGAGTGCCGATTGGCGCAGGATGCCGGCGTCGAGGAGCGGAATGGCTTTCGTGGTCATGGGGTCGCTCCTTCAGAACGTCTTGCCGGCATGCATAAGGAAATGCTCGACGATCGGCCCGAGGGCGAGCGCCGGGAAATACTGCAGTCCGCCGAGGATCAGGATCACGCCGATAAGAAGTCCGACGAACAGCGGCCCGTGCGTCGGGAACGTGCCGGAGGACGCGGGTACCTTCTTCTTCGCAGCAATCGCACCGGCAATTGCCATGACCGGCACCACGTAGGCAAAGCGGCCGAGGAGCATCGCGATGCTGAGGGTGGTGTTGTACCAGGGCGTGTTGGCCGAGAGACCCGCAAAGGCCGAGCCGTTGTTGCCCGCGGCCGACGAGTAGGCATAGAGGATCTCGGTCAGCCCTCGCGGACCCGCATTGGCAAGGCTTTCGAGCGCCATTGGAAGCGTGGCCGCCGCCGACGAGAAGCCCAGAATGGCGAGCGGCAGAATGAGCAGCGCAAGCATGGCGAGCTTCATCTCGCGTGCCTCGATCTTCTTGCCGAGATATTCCGGCGTGCGCCCGACCATCAGCCCGGCAATGAAGACGGTCAGAACCGCAATGACGATGATGCCGTAGAGGCCGGACCCGACGCCGCCCGGCAGGATCTCGCCAAGCTGGATCAGGAACAGCGGTACCAAACCGCCGAGCGGCATCAGCGAATTGTGCATGGTATTGACGGCGCCGCAGGACAGCCCCGTGGTCGCGGCGACGTAGAGCGCGGATAGCGCCTGTCCGAAGCGGACCTCCTTGCCCTCCATGTTACCGGCGCTCACGTCGACGCCGGCCTTGGCAAGCAAGGGATTACCCGATGTCTCGGCCCAATAGACGACGGCAGTCGCCGCAATGAGTAAGGCGTACATCGCCACGAGAATAGCGAAGCCTTGGCGTCGATCGCCAACGATGCGGCCGAAGGTGAAGGTGAGCGCGGTCGATATCAGCAACATGCTCCAGATCGACAGCATATTCGACCAGGCGTTCGGGTTCTCGAAGGGATGCGCGGCATTGGCGTTGAAGAAGCCACCGCCATTGGTGCCGAGCTGCTTGATGGCTTCCTGGCTGGCAACGGGACCGAGCGCGATCGTCTGCTTCGCGCCTTCGAGGGTCGTCGCCTCGACGCTTCCGGCGAGCGTTTGCGGCACACCGGTCAGCGCGAACAGCAGCGCGACAATGACCGACAAGGGTAGCAGCACGTAGAGCGTCGCACGCGTCATGTCGACCCAGAAATTGCCGAGCGTGTGCGCGGAGCTGCGTGCAAAGGCGCGCGTAACGGCAACGGCGAGCGCGATGCCTGTGGCCGCCGACAGGAAATTCTGCACCGCGAGACCAGCCATCTGCACGAGATGGCTCATGGTCGTCTCGCCGCCATAGGCTTGCCAGTTGGTGTTGCTCGTGAAGCTCATCGCCGTGTTGAAGGCGAGGTCGGGGGCCACGCCGGCGAAGCCTTGAGGGTTGAGCGGTAGGACCGCCTGTAACCGCATCAGCGCATAGAGCAAGAGGAATCCAAAAGCATTGAACGTGAGCATCGACAGCGTGTAGGCGAGCCAGGATTGTTCCTTTTCCGGCTTGATCGCAGCGGCACTGTAGAAGGCCCTTTCGACGGGGAGCAGCAAACGTGAGCGCGCATTCCGCTCCCCCTGGAACACGCGGGCCATGTAGAGGCCCAGCGGCCACGCACAGGCGATGACGGCGCCGAGGACCAGCGCAATTTGAAGCCAACCGATGATTGTCATGAGATCACCTCCCCGGGGCGGTCAGAACTTCTCGGGCCGAAGCAGGGTGTAGACCAGGTAGGCGCCGAGCCCGGTAGCGACCAGCAGCCCGATCACGGGATCGCTCATGACGGCCTCACAGCCGGTCGCAGAGCGCCGCGTAGGCGCCCATCAGGGCAAAGCCACAGAGGCCGAGAGCGAGGAATACGAGGTCAATCATGATGGTCCTCCATTGCGAGATGGAGGAGAATTGATGCAATCGTCATAAGTTATCGATTGGGATTGCGCGGCGCAGGCATAAGGGAGAAATAAAGAACTCGTGCCGATTGATCCTACGTCCGACCCCGTGAAGGTCCCGCGAAGGATCGAATGTCATGGGAACGACAGGGATCGACAGCTTGGCGCGGTGAGCAAATTCGCGGACGATCGCGAAGCAAATTGGGAGCGGCAAGGATCTGCACCCACGAGGGGCGGAGGAATAATCACAATTCCTGCGACGCCAACATTGCCACCGGAAATCTGGCCAACATCATTCGCAGATCGACGCGGCCGGCATCGGCGACGAACCGGGCGTCATCGTCCACCAGAACATTGCGCCAGCGGTGCCGACCGAGATCGCCAGGGAGACGAAGGATCGTGGAGTGCCATCTCTCGGCTGGAATCAGTGGCAGGGGGACATCGCGCAGAAGGTCGTGCGACAGTCTCGGGGCAATCGCAATCACCGCCTCGGCGTCGTTCGTGCGAGCGAAAGCCATAACGCGGTGCGCATGCGGTCCGGTCACCTGCAAAGGTTGATAGGTGCCGACGGCGAAAAGGTGCGGCCGCTCTCGGCGCAGCGCCAGGCCGCGAGAGAGCAAGAACAGCTTCGGCAGTCCAACGCGCCATTCGTGGAGGAGATCGTCCATCGTTGCGTTTTGCGCGCGAGCGAGCTGCTGCTCGAGCGCATCGAAGTCAACCGACCGCCGGTTGTCGGGATCGACCAGGCTCAGGTCCCAGGTTTCGGTTCCCTGATAGATATCCGGAACGCCCGGGGCCACGAGCTTGATCAGAGTCTGAGTGAGGCTGTTGAGGGCGCCAGCCACCACGAGCGGCGCCACGACGCGGGCGAAGTCGGCGAGAAAGACCTTCGACGTGTCCGGATCGAGCGCGCCGAGAACGAAGCGTTCCACGGCTTCCTCGTACATCGAGTCGGGCGCGGTCCAACTCGTCCGCACCTTGGCCTCACGCACCGCCTTGAGCATGAATTCAGCCATGCGATCGCCAAGGCAGGACAGGTCGGAAGGCGCGGGTTCGCGCTGAGGCCAGGCTCCGAGCAGGCTTTGGTAGAACAGCCATTCGACGTCCGGATCAGGATATCTTGCGCCGGCGGCATCGGTCCCGAGGTGGCGATTGAGCTGGTGCCAGTGCGCGACGTGGCGCGCCCAGTCGCCGGCCGTCTCGCTCAGGACGCAAATGCGCGCGCGGGCGTCCTCTCCGCGTTTGGTGTCGTGCGTGGCCGTGGCGCTGAGGCCACCCGGCTGGCGCTCGAGGCGGTCCTGCATAGCGCCGTGGAATGCATCGGGTGAGAGACCGAATTGCCCCGGCTCGCTGCCGACCTCATTGAGAGCAATAAGTCTATTGTAGCGATAGAAGGCCGTGTCTTCGAGGGCCTTCGCCATGACGGGGCCGGTCGTTTGCTGAAAGCGCCGTGTGAAGGCGAGGGCTGCCGCCTGCTGCTTGGCCGTCGCGAAGTCGAGCCGCAGCAGTTTTTCGATGAAGTCGATGGCCGCCCCGCTCTCGAGCGTTCGGCCAGCCTTGGCGAGCCTGACTGCCGCGCTGATTACGGCCCGGTCTCGTTCTGTCGTGCCGGCGGCGTCCACGTAGGTGCGATAGACGGGGAGGGCGACGGCAAGCTCCACGATCGCGCGGTGGATCGATGCGGGCCCGATGTCACGATAGGCTCGATCGCCGGATGCAATCGCCTCCGCCATGCGTGCGAGGCCGGACAGCTCACTCGCCAGGTTCAGCGTGACGATGCCTCGCTTACAGTCGTCGATGAGGGCCGCCAAGTCGACGTTCCCGCCAGTGAATGCGCCATAGGCAAGCGTCATCGACGTTTCGCCGTCAGGATCGACGAGCAGCCCGGTGATTGCGGTGCCGAGCTCGTATCCCGTGGTGCCGGCGACCGGCCAATCCTGCGGTAGGTTCTCACCGGAGCCGAGGATTTTTTCCACGTGCAGAGTAACAGGCTGCGACGCGATCTGCCGAAGTACGGTCGCCAATTTGTCGAGGTAGGCGGCCGGGTCCGCGAGCCCGTCGATGTGGTCGAGGCGCAGGCCAGTGATCCGACGATCCGCGATCAACCGGAGAATCTGCGCGTGCACGTCCCTGAACACGTCGTCGCGCTCGACGCTGAGCCCGACAAGGCCCGTGATCTCGAAAAAGCGCCGGTAGGTGAGCATTTCATTGCCGCCTCGCCAATTCGCGAGCCGCCAGACCTGGTTTTCGTGCAGTGCGTGCATTGCCTCGCGATCGTCGGCAACGGCATCAAATGCGCAATCAATCGCGGTACCGATCGCGGGATCGCAGGCAAGGCCGGCCAGCTCTTGCCTGAGCCTCGGCCAGTTCCCCGGCGTTGCTTGCACGAACTCCCGCGCAAGCCGCTGCGCGTCGTCGTGCGCCGTCCCCGCAAGGATGTCGGCGTAGGAGGCGGGACAAAGCGGCAAGCGCATTCCGTTCACGGCTAAGTTCGCCTCGCCGGAAGCGCGGTCGAATTCGAGACTGAAAGCGCCGTCTGCGAGGGCCTCCGCATAGGGTTTACCGAGCACGGGCAACAGCAACCGCGGAGCGGACCAGTCAACGTCGAAATGCCTGGCCCAAGGGCTTTCGCGTCCCCATCGCAGGATGTCGCGCCACCAGGCATTGTGAGGCGAGGCGGCCATGTGGTTCGGCACGATATCTACGACGAGGCCAAGGCCGTGGCGCGCGAGAGCGTCTGTGAGGACGGCGAAGCCCTCATCACCGCCAAGGCTCGGGTCGATGCGGTTGCAGTCGGTGACGTCATAGCCATGCGTCGAGCCGGGTGACGCCTCGAGAATCGGCGAAAGATAGAGATGGCTGATCCCGAGCCGTGCCAGGTACGGCACGATCTTGGCGGCGCTCTGGAACGTCACGCCACTGCGCAGCTGAAGACGATACGTTGCTCTCATGGCGTGCGCGGGCGCTCCCGGCTCAGTGCCTCGCCGATGGCGCGAAGCAGTGGCACGTCCGCGAGCTGGCTAATGTCGAACGGCATCTTGCGCCGCCAATTCGGATGCTCGTCGATCGTACCTGGAATGTTTAGACAATCGAGGCTACCGACCATGTCCTCGAGCTGCGTCGCGACGAGACGCGATGGTGTTCTGCCGATAAATCTGTGCACGGCGACGGCGAGCGCGGGAGGCAAGTCGTCGGGCAGCGTCGACGTCTCGTCGATGAGCCGACGGTATTCGGGAGGAAGCAGTCCCACGCGATCGAGAGCCGAAATCAAGTCGCGGATTTCACCGTGCCGTGCAGCGTGGGCGCCCGGAGCCTGTGCGTTCGTGATAAGCCCGATCGCCTGGCGAACCGAAATGTCCTCGCCGCGCCACCAGCCGGCGAGCGTCGGCAGATCATGTGTGCTGACGCAGGCCAGCGCTTCGGCATCGTAGTCTGACGGTGGCAGGAGGGCAGCCGCATCGCGTTCGAAGAAGAGCACGCGATAGCCGAGGATGTTGGCCTCGCGCATGGCCGCCCTGAATCCGTCCGGAACCGTGCCTAGATCCTCGCCGACGACGATCGCTCGCGACCGGGTCGAGGCTTCGGCAACGCACTTCAGGAGGTCATCGAACGGACAGCGTATGTAGGCCCCATCGGCGCTCGTGAGACCCTCCGGGATCAGATAGAGGCGCTTCAACGCCATGGCATGATCGAGACGGATCGCACCGGCATGGCGGACGGCCGCATCGAGGACGGCGCGAAAGACGCTGTGCCGCTCGCCTTCGTCGTCGGGCGAGGACGGTGCAATCGGAGCCAGGCCCCAGTCCTGGCCGAGCAGATTGAAGCGATCGGGAGGTGCGCCGATGCGTGCCTTGGCGAGGGTTTGAAAGGGTGCGCACCACGTATCTGCCCCGTCGAGCGCGGAGCCGACCGCCAGATCGAGATAGAGCCCGATACGCATGCCGGCCGCGCGGGCTCGTTGTTGGGCTGCGGCGAGCTGCCGGTCGGCGACCCACTGCAGCCACTGGTGATAGAGTACCCGAGCGGCGTATGCCTGATCGAGACGGCTGGCACGGACCGCCGCGAGGGAGCGCAGTTCGTCGGGCCAGCCGTGCCAGCCGGAGGTTCCGCCCCGTTCGACCTCGGCCTCGGAGATCGCTTCGAAGAGCGCGAAATCGGCGAGCGGCTCACCGCGATCCTCGCAGAACGCGGCAAAATCGCGACCCTCCTCCGATTGGCTGTCCAATCGATGCGTTCGAAATTGCGTGAACGCTGCCTCGAAAGCCTTGCGCTTCAAGGCGGAAACCGAGGCGTAATCGACGAGGGCTACCTGTCGCGCTGCTTGGCGCCGCCCTCGATCGGATGGATCGTCGCCGAAATATCGGGCGCCACCAATCCGGTCCGCCGCAATGTAGAGCGGATTGAGAAATCGGCGGCTCGACGGCGAATAGGGACTGAACCGAACAGGCTCGGCGAGAAAGAGGGCGTGCAGCGGATTGACGCCGAGAAAGTCGGCGCCGTGCGCGGCGAGGATCTCGGCAAGGGCGGCCAAGTCCTCGAAATCGCCGATGCCCCAGTTCCTCTCGGAGCGAATGCCGTAGAGCTGGCAGGTCACGCCCCAGACGCGTCCGGTCTCGAGCCAATCCGGGATATGCGCGAGCGGCGTGGAAGCGAGCGCCGCTGAGCCGGTCGGTTCATGGGCGATGGCGGCAAGAGCCGCGTCTACGGCTGCATCGCTGTCCGCCGGCACACCGAGGGCAGCAAGCAAGCCGCGTTTGGCCGCATCGCTCGCATCGCGCCAATCACCTGCCTCGCTCATGTACGACAGCGCGATACCATGCGCTTCGGCAAGCCTGTCTAACGCGGTACGACTCATGGGGAGCGCGCCGATGCGTCGCCGGATCGCTGGAGTGTGAACACGCCCGACCACGGCGCAAGCTCACCCTTTCGCAGCCCCTCGCCGGCGGCGTCCGGCCACTCGAAGATCCGCTCGGTCTCAGGATGCAGGTCGGCAACTTCCGACGCCGGCACCGATTGTCGTTCGCCGGAGACGTTGGCGACGATGCTGTATCTCAGATCGCCGGTGCGCCAGTCGACACGGATCGCGGAGCGGGCAAGCAAACGTGCGGTCGCAGAGCCACCTTCGACCTGCCCGATCCACGCCATGAGATGCCTGCGCCTTAGGTCGAGCAATCGGCGCACGAGCGCGAGACGCCGACCGTGTACGCCTTCGGTCGCGCGCGCCCAATCGAGCCGTGAGGTCTCGAACGTGCCCGGGGAGTTGGGGTCGGGAATGCGGCTTCGCATGTCCGGGTCGCTGAACTCGCGCCATCTGCGGAACTCGTTGCGGCGTCCTTCGCGCACGGCATCGGCAAGTTTGCCGTTGAAATCCGTGAAAAACTGGAAGGGCTGCGTCTCACCCCATTCCTCTCCCATGAACAGCATCGGCACCTGCGGCGCAAGTAGAGTGACCGCCGTCAACAGTTCGATTGCCTCGGGCGCGGCAAGCACGCTCAGCCTCTCGCCGAAGGCACGATTTCCTGCCTGATCGTGGTTCTGCAGAAAATTTACGAATGCCAGAGGCGGAAGAACTTTGCTCGGCTCGCCGCGTGGTACACCGTCTTTGAACGGTGACGGTTGGCCCTGATAGATGTAGCCATCCGCGAGTGCGCCGGCGAACAGGGCGGCGGGCGCTTCAACGTAGTCGGCGTAATATCCGTCGCTTTCACCAGTGGCGAGTACGTGCGCCACATGATGAACGTCGTCGTTCCATTCGGCCGTGTAGAGGATCGGCGTTCCGCCGTCTCCGCGTCGGTGAAGGCGAATGATGTTTCGCTCGTCCTCGGTCGTCAGATGAATGGGTCGGTCGGTGATCCGCCGCCTCGCCTCGATGGCGATGGCCTCGAGGATGTGCATTGTCGAAGAGTCGCGGATCTGGTCGACCGCGTCGAGGCGCAAGCCGTCGAAGCGATATTCTTCAAGCCAATAGAGCGCGTTCTCGATGGCGAAGCGGCGGACAGGCTCGCGCGTGTAGTCGATGGCCGCGCCCCACGGGGTTTGCCACGATTGATCGAAGAACTGCGGTGCGTAGAGGTGGAGGTAGTTTCCGTCCGGCCCGAAATGATTGTAGACGACGTCGAGCAGCACCATCAGACCCCGGGCGTGAGCGCGATCGACGAGGCGCTTCAGTTGCTCGGGTCCCCCATAGGCGATGTGGGGCGCGTAAAGAAGCACGCCGTCGTAGCCCCAGCCTCGATTTCCCGAGAACTGAGCGACAGGCATAAGCTCGACTGCGGTCACGCCGAGGTCGACCAGGTGATCCAGCCGCTTCTCGATGCCGGCAAAGGTACCCTCGGGCGAGAAAGTGCCAGGGTGCAGCTCATAGATCACCGCGTCCGACCAGGGGCGGCCGGCCCAGTCAGTCGTCTCCCAGCGATACGCCGCGGGATCGACCAGGCGCGATGGTCCATGCACATCGCCCGCCTGAGCGCGCGCGGCAGGGTCGGGAACGAGCATGCCGTTCTCCAGCGCGAATGCGTAAGGATCGCCCGCCGCGATCGAACTCGTCTCGATGGTAAACCAACCGTCGGGTTGACTCTGCATGGCCTCCCGCGTGCCGGTGCGTGGCGATGCCAGCGATACCGACTTCTGTGCCGGTGCCCACAATCTGAATCGCGCGTGCCCGTCGGCGAGGAGCACGCCACCCCAAGATGTTTCGAAGTGGTAAGAATTTTTCATTTACGTCTTCCCTCGTAAATCAGAACGGCTCGCTGCGGCAGCGTCACCGTGGCGGATGTTTCGACGAGCGCTTCCGTCGGCTCGATCGAACCGCGGCCCGAATCGACGATGAGCCGCCATTCGGCGACCACCTGCGGCTGGGGCAACTTGAAGGCGATGTCGTCGTGGTGGGCATTGAGCAGGATGAGCAGAGGAGCAACGCCGCTTTGGGCCAGCATGAGGCCCAGCACCCGCGCGTAGCCGTTACCCCAGTCGCTCTTGGTCATCGTCTTGCCGTCTGGCCGAAGCCAGGTGACGCTGCGGGTCCCGTCACGCAAGGCACGCTCGCCATGCAGGAAGCGGTTCTGCCGCAGGAGCGGATAGGATCGGCGCACACGGGTGAGGCCCGCGACGTATTCGAAGAACGTCTCGTCGTGGTCGGTGATGCCCGCCCAGTCCATCCAAGATATAGGGTTGTCCTGGCAGTAGGCGTTGTTGTTTCCATGCTGGCTGTGGCCGATCTCGTCGCCCATCAGCAACATGGGCGTCCCTTGCGAGACCATCAGCAAAGTCAGCGCCCCGCGACGCATGCGTTCCCGCAAAGCGTGGATTTCCAGGTCGTCGCTCGGGCCCTCAACGCCGCAGTTCCAGCTCCGGTTGTCATCGTGACCGTCGGCATTGTCCTCGAGATTGGCCTCGTTGTGCTTGTCGTTGAAGGCGTAGAGATCGGCCAGCGTGAAGCCGTCGTGCGCCGTCAGGAAGTTGATGCTCGCCGGGGGGCGACGGCCACGCTTCTCGAACAGGCCGGATGATCCGAGCAGGCCGGTTGCGATGCCGGGCAGGGCGTTTGTGTCACCTTTCCAGTAGCTGCGCACGTCGTCGCGGAACCTGCCGTTCCACTCGGCCCAGCCCGGCGGAAAGTTGCCGAGCTGATAGCCGTCCTCGCCGAGGTCCCACGGCTCGGCGATCAGCTTCACGCCGGAGAGCGCGGGGTCCTGGCGGATCGCGTTGAGGAATGTCGCGGTTGGTCGGAACGAACGCTGCTCGCGGGCGAGCGCTGTCGCGAGGTCGAACCGGAAGCCGTCGACATGGCCCTCGTCGACCCAGTAGCGCAGCGAATCCATGATCATCTGCAAAACGCGCGGATGCTCGAGATTGACCGTGTTGCCGCATCCTGTCGTGTCGAAATAGAAGCGAGGATCGTCGGCCAGCATGTAATAGCTGGCATTGTCTATCCCGCGGTAGCAGAGCGTCGGCCCGAGATGGTTGCCCTCCATCGTGTGATTGTAGACGACATCGAGCAGCACCTCGATGCCGGCCTCGTGCATGCGGTGCACCATCAGCTTGAACTGATTGATGTCGCCGCCCGGAGGCAAATAGCGCTGAGCCGGTGCGAAGAAGCCGAGCGTGCTGTAGCCCCAGTAGTTCTTGAGGTCTTTCTCTATCAGATAGCGATCGTCGTAGAACGCATGCACCGGAAGAAGTTCGATGGCCGTCACGCCGAGGCGCACGAGGTGCTCGATGACGGCGGGATGGGCGAGCCCGGCAAATGTGCCGCGATGGCGCGTCGGCACCGCGGGATGGGTTGCGGTCATGCCCTTGACGTGAGCCTCGTAGATCACCGTGTCGGCCCATGCGGTGCGCGGGCGCTGTTCGCGCCGCCACGAAAACGAGGGGCGCCAGCGGGAGGCTGCCTCTACGACGACGCACTTCGGCACGAACTGCGATGAATCGCGGGCATCCATGGCAAGGTCAGCGTCTTCGCCGCCAATGGTGTAGCCATAAAGGGCATCGTCCCACGCGAGTTCTCCTTTGAGCGACTTGGCGTACGGATCGAGCAACAATTTGTGTGGGTTGAAACGATGCCCCTCGCCGGGCGCCCAGGGACCGTGGACGCGGTAGCCGTAGAGCTGTCCCGGTCTCACGCCGGGAACGTAGCCGTGCCAGACCTCGTCTGTGTATTCCGGCAGCGTCAGCCGGGCTGTCTCACGCACACCCTTTTCGTCGAAGAGGCAAAGCTCGACGCGCGTCGCATGAGCGGAAAAGATTGCAAAGTTGACTCCCGCCCCATCGTGGGTGGCGCCGAGCGGATACGGTCGTCCGCCTTCGAGTCGCGTGACAGCGCGCATCGGTCCTGCTCCTTCGTCAATGATCCGGTTGCAGAACGATGGTTGCCAGCGGCGGCAAGGTCAACGCGAGGGATGCCGTGCGGCCATGTGCAGGCAGTGGATCGGTCATGACTTCGGCGCCGTTGCCGACACTACTGCCGCCGTACGCTACAGCGTCCGTATTGAGGCGTTCGCGCCAAACGCCCTTCGCCGGGACGCCGATGCGATAGGCGTGACGCGCCACAGGCGTGAAGTTGCAAACGACAAGCGTCGGTGGGTATCCGTCCTTCGCCTTGCGCAGGAACGCAAGCACACTCTGCTCGGCATCATCGGCCACCACCCATTCGAAGCCATCGGCTTCGCAGTCCAACTGATGCAGAGATGGAACCGAGCGGTAGAGCGAATTGAGGTCTCGGATGAGGTTTTGCACGCCGCGATGGTCGGCCTTCGCCAGCAGGTTCCAGTCAAGCCCGCGGTCGTGGTTCCACTCGCGCTCCTGTGCGAACTCGGCGCCCATGAACAATAGTTTCTTGCCTGGATGCGTCCACATGAATGCGAGGTAGGCCCTTAAATTCGCGAACTTCTGCCAACGATCACCCGGCATCTTGCCGATCAGGGAACCCTTGCCGTGCACGACCTCGTCGTGGCTGATCGGGAGCACGAAGTTTTCCTCGAAGGCGTACAGCAGGCCGAACGTGAGGTCGTTGTGATGGTGCCGACGATGCACGGGCTCCATCGACATGTAATGCAGCGTGTCGTGCATCCAGCCCATGTTCCATTTGAAGCCGAAGCCGAGCCCGCCGGTATCCACAGGGCGGGAGACCTGCGGCCAAGCGGTCGACTCCTCGGCAATGGTCATCGTTCCGGCGGAAGCTTCGTAGGCACGCGTGTTCATGGTGCGCAGGAAGTCGATCGCTTCCAGGTTTTCGCGGCCACCGTGTACGTTCGGGACCCACGCATCCGGTTCGCGGCTGTAGTCGAGATAGAGCATCGAGGCGACCGCATCCACCCTCAGTCCGTCGGCGTGATAGCGATCGAGCCAGAAGAGCGCATTGGCATAGAGGAAATTGGCAACCTCGCGCCGCCCGAAATTGTAGATCAGGGTGTTCCAGTCCTTGTGGAAGCCCAATCGCGGATCTTCGTGCTCGTAGAGTGCCGTCCCATCGAAGCGGGCGAGGCCATGGGCATCAGACGGGAAATGCGCCGGCACCCAGTCGATGATGACGCCGATGCCCGCCTGATGACAGCAGTCGACGAAGTAGGCGAAGTCTTCCGGGCTGCCGTGACGAGCCGTCGGTGCGTAAAGGCCAACCGGTTGGTAACCCCACGAGCCTGAGAACGGATGTTCGCTGATCGGCAAGAGCTCGATGTGCGTGAAACCGAGATCGCGCACGTAGGCGACCAACTCGTGCGCGAGCCGCCGGTAGTCGAAGAAGCCGCCGTCCGCACCCCGGCGCCAGGACCCGAGATGGACTTCATAGATTGCGATTGGCTCGTGTCGCCACTGACGGCCCGCACGCTCCGATATCCAATGCCCGTCGCGCCACGCATGTGCCGCGAGCCCGTGGACGAGCGAGCCGGTAGCGGGTGGTGCTTCCTGGGCGAAAGCGTAAGGATCGGCCTTCAACGGCAACGGTTCGCCGTTAGGTCCGATGATCTCGAACTTGTAGATGTCTCCTTGAACGAGGTGCGGAATGAAGAGTTCCCAGAGGCCCGCCTCGATGCGCCGGCGCATCGGGTGACGCCGGCCGTCCCAGCCATTGAACAGGCCGACGACGCTCACGCGCCGCGCGTTCGGTGCCCAGACAGCGAACACCACGCCCTCGACGCCGTCGATTGTACGAGGGTGCGCGCCGAGCCTCTCGTAGAGTCGCCGGTGAGTTCCTTCGTTCAACAGATAAACGTCCATCTCGCCGAGGCACGGCGGAAATCGATAGGTGTCATCTGCCTCCCAGGCGTGGCCGGCCTTGTGCATCCGAAGCCGGTAGTCAGCGTGCCCGACTGCGGCCGGCAGCGGCGAGGCAAAGAAGCCGGCGTCATGCAGGCGATCGAGGCGCGCCAACGCTTTTCCGGATTGATCGATCGCCTCGACGATCTCGGCGTCTGGCGCAAACACGCGGAGCGACAGACTGCCGTCGGGCGCCCTATGCGGACCGAGCACGGAAAACGGGTCGCCGTGCTGCCCCGTAGCGATGGCCTCGATGTCGGGAGTGGACGGCTGCCATCCCTGATGCGCGTCCGGGCCAGATCGCGATGTCATGCGCCCTCCTTCCACTCTGGCCGCGCCAGAAGTTCGAGGACTCCCCGGAGCGGAATATCTAACCAAGTCGGTCGGTTGGCCGCCTCGTATGAGATCTCGTAAGCCGCCTTCTGCAGCAGGAACAGGTCAAGCGCGCCGCGGGACGACGCCATATCAGCGGCCGTGCCGAGATTGTCGAAATAGGCCTGAAGGAACGTTTCGCTCGCCCAGTCGCGCCATGCCATGGCGGCCTCGGTGACGCGCGCGGGCAATTCTGGTGTGAGCATCGAGACCGCGTCCAGCGCGGCCCATGCAGCATAGTCAAGCGATCGCAGGAGCCCGGCCACGTCACGCAGGGGCGATGTCTTCTCGCGACGCTCATCCAACGAGCGCCTCGGCTCGCCTTCGAAGTCGATGATGACAACGTCCATTTCGGCAACGAGGATCTGGCCCAGGTGATAGTCACCGTGAATGCGCGTCTTCTCGCCTTTCGCAAGCCGCGCCGCGGCCTTGTCGATGCGTGCCTCGATCGTCGAACGCCGCGCCACAACTTCTTCGGCGCGCGCCCGCGTCTGCTCGCTCAGTTCGTGTCCAACCCGCTCAAGGGTGGCCAACGCCGCCGCGACGTCGCGTTTCGCGGCGTCGCTCCACGCCGCAACATCTTCCGGTGTCACCGGCTCTTTCGCAAACGCAGGATTGCTGGTTTCGATGGCCAGCGCCCGGTGCATTTCGGCCGTCCGCTGCCCCAATACCGCTGCGAGGTCGAGGGGATGCGACCAGACTCCGCGATCGTCGGCGATTTCGTCCGCGGCCGCCGGCGCCAAGACCATGTCGTCCAGATGACGCTCGAGGCCGCCGACGATCGCCTGCCAGCAATCGCCCTGATTGCGCGTGAATCTGAAAAGGGCAGCCAGCACGGTGGGCTGTCCCTCATCCCGAGCTACCTGCGGTCGGTGCTCAGCGACACCGAGGAGCTCCGGAGTGTTGGAGAATCCCGCCTCTTGGCTCAGGAAGCGGCACATCTCGATCTCCGGCTGCAGCCCCTCGTGAAGCCGTCGGTAGATCTTGAGAAAAATCCTCTCGTCGACGATCAGCGCGTTGTTGCTCTGGTCGGCGCCCACGTCGCGGACGCTGCAGTCCGAAGTCACTTGCTCCCAATCGCCATTGGGCACGAACTCAACCCGGGCGCCGCCGTCATCCAAATGGCCCGCGCGCCGCACCGCATTGACCAGACTGCGTGCCAGCCGCTCGTCGTGTGCTGCATCGAGGAGCGCGCCCACGCGCGCGCCCCGACGCAGCTTCGCCACCGTATAGGGCAATCGGGCAGACCCGGCAGCGACATGCTCGGGTCCCCAGGCGGCGGCCAGTGGCAGGAAGTAGCGCTGTGTCTCCCAATCCGTCAGCGTTGCTTCCAGTCGCATCAACGGAAAGCTCTCACCGTCGACGCCCGGAAGCTCTCCCAGGCTCGTTAGAGAGATGCCGGACAGGCGCGCATCCTTGGCGCCGAACCAGCGTTGGCGGGTGACAAACTCGGGCAGGCACGCACGCTCGAGGTGCGCTCGCTCGCGCCCCTCGAGGATGCTTTGCCAGCCCTGCGCAAAAACCATTGTCACGAGGTCTTTCGCGGGTTCGACGGGCATCGTGCGCCAGGCGGGATCGGCGCTATCGGAGCTGAGTGCGAACCAGAAAAAGCCGTAGGCCGGGAGCGTCAGCATGTACGGGAGCTCGCCGATGGAAGGGAATGGCGAACTTCCTGTAAGCTCGACCGGAACCGTGCCCTTGAACGCGGCAAGATCGAGCTCTGCGGCCTGCGCCGAGCGGGACAGATTGAATACGCACAGCAGGCGCCTGTCCTCGTGCTCGCGCATGAATGCGAGCACTTTGCGATTGCGCGGGTAGAGAAATTCGAGCGTCCCTCGTCCGAAGGCGGGCTGCAAATTCCTCACGGCAATAAGACGGCGCATCCAGTTCAGCAGCGAGGATGGATCGCGCTGCTGCGCCTCGACGTTGATCGTCTGGTAGCCGAAATTGGCATCCATGATGGGCGGCAGGTAAAGTCGCTGCGGGTCCGCCCGGGAAAAGCCGCCATTGCGATCGGCCGACCACTGCATCGGTGTGCGCACGCCGTCGCGATCGCCGAGATAATAATTGTCTCCCATGCCCAGCTCATCGCCGTAATAGATGGTCGGCGTGCCCGGCATGGACAACAGAAGTGCGTTCAACAGCTCGATCTTCCGTCGATCGTTATCGAGCAGAGGGGCGAGGCGGCGGCGAATTCCGAGGTTGATGCGGGCGCGCGGGTCGGAGGCATACGTGCGCCATAGATAGTCACGCTCGTCCTCCGTCACCATTTCCAGCGTCAATTCATCGTGATTGCGCAAGAACAGCGCCCACTGGCAGCCCTCCGGAATTTCGGGAGTCTGACGCAGGATGTCTGTGATCGGAAAGCGATCCTCCTGCGCCAAAGCCATGTACATGCGGGGCATCAGGGGGAAATGAAACGACATGTGGCATTCGTCGCCGTCGCCGAAATAGGGACGGGTATCCTCCGGCCACTGGTTTGCCTCGGCGAGCAGCATTCGGTCGGGGTAATGCCGGTCCATTTCGCTACGAATGCGCCTGAGCACAGCGTGCGTCTCGTCCAGGTTCTCGTTGTTGGTCCCCTCGCGCTCGCAGAGGTAGGGCACGGCGTCGAGGCGCAGCCCATCGACGCCCATATCGAGCCAATAACGCATCGTCTTCGTCACCTCTTCGAAAACCTCTGGGTTATCGAAGTTGAGATCCGGCTGATGCGAGTAGAAGCGGTGCCAGAAGTAGGCCTTGGCCGTTTCGTCCCAGGTCCAGTTCGATTTTTCGGTGTCCAGAAAGATGATACGCGTTCCGGCGTACTTCTTATCCGTGTCACTCCAAACGTAGAAGTCGCGCTCACGCGAACCCGCAGGCGCCCGACGAGCTGCCTGAAACCAAGGGTGCGCGTCGGACGTGTGGTTGATAACGAGCTCGGTTATGACGCGGATGCCGCGCTTGTGCGCTCCTTCTATGAAGGCCTTGAACTGCTCGAGATCACCATAGCTCGGATGAACGTTGTGATAGTCTGCAATGTCGTAGCCATCATCGCGGAGCGGCGAGGGATAAAATGGTAGCAGCCATATTGTATTGACGCCCAGTTCCTGGACGTAATCGAGCCGCTGCATCAGTCCGGCGAAATCGCCGATACCGTCACCATTCGAATCATAGAATGCTTTCACGTGCAGTTGATAGACGATGGCATCCTTATACCAGTCCCGTTGTGAGCGATCGAGGCCCGCTTCGGTGCCTGCTTCACTCACGTTCGCGTTCGCCGATCGACGGGCGTCCGGGGCATCCGTTGTCTTGTCGATATTGCTCATCATTCGGGTCTAACGTCTCGCTGCTTGGCGGTGATCCTCCACATGCGATAGGGACAGTCTTGTGGATCAAGCAGCATGTGCTGCACTTTGCCGGCCCACTCGAAACGTTCGCCGGTCCTGAGATCTTCAACGTCTACGGAAGCTTCGTCATCGAGGCCGAATTCCCATAGCGGCACCTCGAAATGCGCGCCCTGAACTCCATGCGGATCGAGGTTGACGGCGATCAAAACGAAATCCCGCCGGTCATCAGTAAATTTGGCGTAATAGATGATCTTGTCGTTCCAGGCATTGTAGAAGGCTAGATTGACGAACGTCTGCAATGCCGGTCGCTCACGGCGGAGGCGATTGACGAGCTTAATGTCTTCGCGGATGTGACCTTTTCGATCCCAGTCCCAGACCTTTATCTCGTATTTCTCCGAGTCTGCGTATTCTTCCTTGCCCGGCAACGGCTGGCTCTCGCAAATTTCGAAGCCGTTGTAGAGTCCGTAGTTGCCGGCAAGCGTCGCGGCGAGCACCAGGCGCGCCTGAAATCCGGCGCGGCCGCTGGACTGCAGATAGACGGGGTTTATGTCTGGAGTGTTCGCGAAAAAATTTGGCCGAAAGTACTCACGCATTTCGGTCCGGGTGAGCTGCGTCATGTACTCGGTCAGCTCGGCCTTCGTGTTTCGCCACGTGAAATAGGAATAGGACTGCGTGAAGCCGAGCTTGGCGAGACGCTGCATGACCTTCGGGCGCGTAAACGCCTCTGAAAGGAACAAAGTATCGGGGTATTGCGTGCGCACCTCGGCGATCATCCATTCCCAGAAGGGGTAGGGTTTGGTGTGCGGATTGTCGACGCGGAAGATGCGAACGCCGCGCTCGGCCCAGAACAACACCACGTCGCGCAACGCGTGCCAGATTGCCGGATAGGCCTCGCGGTCGAAACGAACGTTGACAATGTCTTCGTACTTCTTAGGCGGGTTCTCAGCAAACCGAATGGTTCCGTCAGGACGCCAGTCGAACCATTCTGGGTGGGCTTTGATCCACGGGTGATCGGGCGAGCACTGGATTGCAAAGTCGAGCGCGATCTCGAGGCCGTGCTCGTGTGCGGCCGATACCAAGCGGGCAAAATCATCGAAGCTGCCGAGTTCGCGGTGTATCGCATCGTGGCCGCCCTCGCTCGAGCCGATGGCATAGGGGCTTCCCGGATCGCCGGGCGCCGCCACTAGTGAGTTGTTTCGCCCCTTGCGATTCGTGCTACCGATGGGATGGATCGGCGTGAAATAGAGGACATCGAAGCCCATGTCGCGCACATAAGGAAGGCGTCGGATGACGTCGTCGAATGTGCCATGGCGGGCCACATCTCCCGATTGCGAGCGTGGAAACATCTCGTACCAGGCGCTGAATGCGGCGCGGGGTCGATCGACCCAAACCGGAAGTGTCTTTGCATAAGTTGTCAGGTGCGTCCGCGGGCCGGCGCGGCCGTACAGGTCGGCGGCGCGTTCGCCGAGGAGCAGATGCAATCGTTGCGCGTGGTCGGGCGCCTGTTCGATTTCGTCCGCGAGGCTGCACAGAGATTTGCGTTCCGCCACGCTGCCGCGGGTCCTGTCGTCGGCTGCGCGTCGAACGAGCAGCGTGCCTTCTTTGATTTCCAGGTCGAGGCCGAGACCGGCGGCGCGCTTCTTCGTGACCTCGTCGCACCACGCGCCGAAGGCGTCGTGCCACGCGATAATAGTGAACACATAGAGCGCATTTTCGGTGACACGAAACACGCTGCGCCAACGGTCGTTGTCCACGTGACGCATCGGCGCCTCGTTCCAGACGCCAGCATCGGTGCGCCGATAGAGGACGGCGGCATCGATGCGATCATGGCCCTCGGCGAAGATGTCGGCTTCGACAGTGACCGCGTCTCCCACGATCCGTTTGGCAGGAAAACGCCCGCCGTCGATCTCCGGGCAGACGGCCTCGATGGCAACGCGTGACTGGGCAAGTTCATCAAGATCGGGAAGTGCAACCTGTCGGATAACTTCAGATCGGCCGCTCTTCTTCGCCTGTTCCGTCGTGCAGTTCGCTTGCTCGGATGCCACGGTCGCTCCCTATCCTTGCCAAAAAACAGGGACGATGCGTGGCAACGCCCGCGGCTTCAGCGGTTGAAGTTTTGGGCACGTGACCGGCAAGTCTCGCCAAGATGAACAAGCTGCGACCGAAGCGGTCGGCGACCGCTCTGCACCCGAGAAATTATGTGAATATGGATCGAGTGAGAAAATCGTT
Source organism: Hyphomicrobiaceae bacterium (assembly GCA_050187415.1). Lineage (GTDB taxonomy): Bacteria > Pseudomonadota > Alphaproteobacteria > Rhizobiales > Hyphomicrobiaceae. Next base: position 52,602 of record JBFWXN010000027.1, read on the forward strand.
CTCAGCGATATATTCGATCTCGCAGCGACCGGCAGTCGGCAATGATGTCGGCCGAGATCAGGAAAAAACAACATTAACCTCCAACCTCCTCGCCGTCAAACTTGCACGGCATGCCGCCCTCCCCGCGAGCGCAGCCGGATCTCGCAGACACTGTTTGGCCGGCGGAGCAAAATCGATCGTGCAGAGGAGATAACGAACGACGGCGGACTTTGTTCGAATGGTGCGCCATTCGAACGGGCCAGGTGGGCCAACACATGATTGGACGCGTGGCGGAAGCGATCCGTTTCACGAACCAGCTTGGTCGGCGTTCTTGACCTGGTCGTATCCCTCGAGGGCGGCACGACGTGCCATCATGTGATCGACGATCGGATGGGGATATGTGGCACCGAGCTTCACGCCGTATCCTTCAAGAGTTTCCGGCGTCGCCTCGAAAGGCGCGTGAAGCAATTGGTTGGGCAAGCGCTTCAGCTCAGGGCACCAGCGGCGAGTGTAGTTGCCCTCCGAGTCGAATTTGCGCCCTTGCTCGATCGGATTGAAGATGCGGAAGTACGGCGCCGCGTCTGCTCCGCTACCGGCAGTCCACTGCCAGCCGGCCACGTTGTTGGCCAGATCGGCATCAACGAGCGTGTCCCAGAACCACGCTTCACCCTGTCGCCAATCGATCCTCAGGTGTTTGACGAGAAAACTCGCGACGATCATGCGCACGCGATTGTGCATGTAGCCTGTTGCCCACAGCTCTCGCATGCCGGCATCGACGATCGGATATCCGGTGCGCCCACGCTGCCATGCGCGGAGCTGTGTCTTGTCGCTGCGCCAGGGGTATGAATCGAATGCGCGCTTCCAGTTGCGCTCATGCATGGTGGGAAAATGGTAGATAAGATGATGATTGAATTCGCGCCAGCCGAGCTCCGACAAAAACTTGTTGCCATCGCGGTCCAGCTCCGAGGTCCCGCTCATGCAAGCACGAACTGACGCCCAGATTTGGCGTGGAGAGATTTCACCCCAATGCAGATGCGGCGACAGGCGCGACACGTTTGGCTGATCAGGGTGATTTCGCAACCCGGCATAGCCGGCGAGACCATGCTTCAGGAACGCGACGAGGCGGGCTTGCGCGCCGGCCTCACCCGGCGTCCACGCTTTCCCGAATCCCTTGGCCCAGTCAGGGTTCTTCGGCGATAAGCCCCAGTCGTCGAGGCCTTCACCCAACCCGTGAGTCTTGGCAAGCTCGATTCTCCTAGGCGCGGATTCGGGAGCACTGATTGCCAGGCGCTGACAGGCGCGCCAGAAAGGTGAGTAAACCTTGTAGGGCAGACCGGCCCCGGTCTCGACCTCCCACGGTTCGAACAAGAGGCTGCCGTTGAAGCTCGCGACATCGAGGCCGCGGGCCGAAAGATCGGCCTTCAAGGCTTTGTCGCGAACGATCGCGTAGGGCTCGTAGCACCGATTCCAGACGACAGCTTCGGCCCCCACGTGCTTTGCGAGCTTTGGTAGAATGTCGGCGGGCGCGCCGCGCCGAAGGACAAGCCCGCCAAGTGAGCGACTGAGTTTGTCAAGGCTATGGTGCAACCACCATCGTGAAGCGCCACCCATGGGCCGGCCCGCAGGCGGCGGCGTTTCATCGAGAATATAGACCGGCAGAACCGCGCCGCGGCTCGCCGCGTACGATAACGCGGGATTGTCCGTGAGCCTGAGGTCCTGGCGAAACCAGACTATGATCGTCATCGCGCCTTCCGGTTGAACTGGCGATTACACGTCGCGACACCAGCGTGCATCCATGGGCTGCAGCGACAGCGCATCGTGTACCAGGCGTGCCACGAGGACGGATCGCGATCCTGTCGCGGCAGGCACGAGCCTCGGCGTCACGTCGTGTCGGCGCGGGGGCGCGCGTCGGGGCAATCTCAGTCGGCGCGGTCGAGGTAGCTGCGGAACACGCCGACGTGCACCAACGCTGGGTCAGCGGAGTTGGGCCAGAGGTCCTCGGTGCGAAACGCAACATCGTAAGTGGGCTCGTCAAGCGCTTGAACGCCATGCGCATGGGCATCGGGAAATGGATAGGCGGGCGATTCACTGACCACAATGCCGGGCTTGCCCCGAATGTAGCCCGGCATGCGCACGTGTCCCGCAAAGAAGTCGTTCTTGACGCGCACGCGATCGCCACGTTGAAAGCGGTCCAGTTCGCCGAGGTTCGATCGACCAGGTGCACTCGGCTCGGAGAGGGGGAAGGCTCCCTCCGCCAGCCTTTCCAGCTCTTCCCGGGTCACGACGCCTTTTTCGACCAGGAGTGTTGCGAGACTGGTGAGAGATCGCTCGTAGTAGCTGGCAGACAGGTAGTGGCGCGGACGCATGCGCTCGATCGCGTGCCGGTATTCGTCCATGTTGAAGATGCCGTGCCGGACCGCCATTCCATAAAGGGCGTTGACCCTTTTTTCCCACGCGGCGTGAAAGGCGGGTGCGCCCGGTGCGTAGCGAATTCGACCGAAGCCCTGCCGGCCACCGAGGTCGTGAACGCCATCCATGTCTTCACTCCATCAGGTGTCGCGTGCGGTGCGCCGTGTTCGCCCCGGCGCGTTCGATGCTCAGAGCCTCGCCACGCCGATCATCGATTCCTTGGTGACGATGGACGCCAGCTTTTCCTCGGGCCATCCGATCGTGTCAGGTGGTTGCACCGGGATCACCATGTAGCGCGTATCGGCTGTGGTATCCCAAACACGGATCTCTATTTCGGGCGGCAGATCGAGGCCCATCTCGCGAAGGACGGTGCGGGACTGGCGCACGACGCGCGCGCGGTAGTCGAGGTCTTTGTACCAGTCCGGCGGCAGCCCGATAATCGTAAAGGCCGTGCAGGAGCAGAGCGTGCAGCAGATGACGTTGTGCGTCGTCGGTGTGTTCTCGAGCGCCACGAGATGCCTGTGATGGGCTGGCATGGTGAGCCCGAGCTCGGCCACGGCGTCCTTTCCGTTCGCCAGCAACCGCTGGCGAAAAGCCGGATCGGTCCACGCCTTTGCGACGACCCGGGCACCGTTCTGGGGCACCCACTCCTCCTCGGCGGCATGCGTCATGGCTTCGACGAAGGGCTTTGGTTCCATACCTCGCGCTTCAAACACGGCTTCGACGGCCGCTACCCTGCGCTCCACTGAAGCGGTATCCGGTGTTGCCGGCATCGTATCATCCATGATCGCGACCTCGGGACGTCGTTCAAGCTGAATTGCTGCGTCTGAGATTTGCACATTCCACGTTGTTTCTCCAGGCCCACCCCGGACGATTGATCGCAATCCAGTCCAGGAGACGGCTACGGCCCGCATGAAATCGCCGCAATCTGTCAAGGGTGTCACATACGTGTCATCGCTTCGCTGTTTAAGGGCGGCGTTGGGGGCCTTGGGGATCGGCATCTCGCGGATGCGCCCCCGTTGTCGAGAGGAATCGATGCGGAACTATAGAGACATCTTCGTGGGTGGCATCGTGGGCGCCCTTTTGGCCGCAACCCCCGCAGTCGCGGCCGACATCTCGGGTGCCGGCGCAACTTTCCCGTATCCGATCTATGCGAAGTGGGCGGATGCCTACAAAAAGGAGACGGGAATCGGTCTGAACTATCAGTCGATCGGATCGGGCGGCGGCATCAAGCAGATCAAAGCGAAGACGGTTACGTTCGGTGCGTCCGACGCCCCACTCAAGGGCGAAGACCTGACGTCAACGGGGCTCGTCCAATTTCCGATGGTGATGGGCGGCGTCGTACCGGTCATCAACGTGGACGGCATCAAGCCGGGCGAGATCACCTTGGATGGCCCGACGCTGGCCAATATCTTCCTTGGCAACATCAAGTCGTGGAATGACGCCGCGATCGCCAAGCTGAACCCGAACGTCAAGCTGCCCGAGCAGGCGATCGTCGTCGTGCACCGGTCGGACGGGTCGGGCACCACGTTCAATTTCGCGGCCTACCTCGCTGATGTCAGCGCCGACTGGAAGTCGAAGGTTGGCGTCAACACCGCCCTGAAGTGGGCCGTCGGCATCGGCGCCAAAGGCAATGAAGGGGTTGCCAACAACGTCGCTCAGACCAAGGGCGCGATTGGCTACGTCGAGTACGCCTACGCCAAGGTCAACAAGATGACCCACACCAAGATGATCAACAAGGCAGGCAAGGCCGTCTCGCCCGAGAGCGGGACCTTCCAGGCGGCGGCGGCCAATGCCGATTGGAAGTCGAAGCCCGGCTACGGTGTGATCCTTGCCAATCAGCCAGGCGACCGGTCCTGGCCCATGACAGCGGCGACGTGGATTCTGCTTTACGCCAAACCGCAGGACGCCGCGGCCACCAAAGAGGCGCTGAAGTTCTTCGATTGGTCCTACACCAAGGGCGACAAGATGGCCGAGGCGCTCGACTATGTGCCGATGCCGAGCAACGTCGTGGCCGAGGTCGAAAAGACCTGGATCGCCGAGATCAAGGGGACAGACGGCAAGCCGGTCTGGACGAAGTAAATAGCCTGCTGCGCACAACATTGGCGGCCGCGAGCACGATGAGACATCGGCGCGCGGCCGTCGCCGCCCGGCAGGTCGAACTTCATCACACGAATGGGCATCGTTTCGAAGCGTGAACGGCAAGGGACCGCTGGGTGCTCTGGCCGCCGGGCAGGCGGGCCAGGGCTGGCGGTGCAAAGACTGAGAAGCGAGGTTCGTCACGGATGGCCATGGCAGAGGTCACGAGTATGGAAGCCGCCGATGCTGCGGGTCGCGCACGCGCGCTGAATGCCCTGAAATTTGGCGACCGCTCTTTTGCACTACTATGCCGCGGAGCCGCTCTATTCGTGCTGGTTGTGCTCAGCGGCGTATTCGTCGTCCTGATCGTCGGCGCCTGGCCCGTCTTGTCGAAGGCCGGCCTGGCGTTCGTGGTGACCGAGGATTGGAATCCGGTCACTGACGAATTCGGTGCGCTGGCGCCGATATTCGGTACGCTTCTGACCTCGGTTATTGCCATGATCATCGCAATTCCGGTGGGCATAGGCATTGCGATTTTCCTGACCGAACTGTGCCCGAAGAGGTTGCGTCGTCCCATCGGCACTGCGATCGAGCTTCTGGCCGGGATACCAAGCATTATCTACGGAATCTGGGGTTTGTTCGTGCTGGCGCCCGTCATGCAGGTGTACGTGCAGGGGCCGCTCATCCAGACCTTTGCCAGCGTGCCGGTACTTTCCAGCCTGTTTGCCGGGCCGCCCTACGGGATCGGCATGCTGACGGCAGGTCTGATCCTCGCTGTGATGGTGTTGCCGTTCATCACGGCGGTTTGCAACGACGTCTTCAATACTGTGCCGGCGGTGCTCAAGGAGTCGGCCTATGGGCTCGGCTGCACCCGGCGCGAAGTCATCGCAAACATCGTAATTCCCTTCACCCGCGTCGGCGTCATCGGCGGCTGCATGCTGGGGCTCGGCCGCGCGCTCGGCGAGACCATGGCCGTTACTTTCGTAATCGGAAACGCCCACCGCATCTCGGCATCGCTGTTGGCACCGGGGACGACGATCTCGGCGACCATCGCCAATGAGTTCACGGAGGCGGTGGGTGATCTGCACACGTCGTCGCTCATTGCGCTCGGTTTGATCCTGTTCGTCATTTCGTTCATCGTGCTCGCCTTGGCTCGCGTGATGCTGGCGCGCATAGAAGTCAAGCAGGGCAGATAGGCATGGATATCGACACGGGTCGTTACAAGCGCCGCAAGATCAGGAACTTTGTTACACTGTCCCTGTGCTGGGCGGCGACGATCGCGGGCCTCAGCATTTTGTCGATCATCCTCGGCACGCTTGTCTACAAGGGCGTCGGAGGACTTGGGCTGCACGTGTTCACCGAGATGACACCCCCACCTGGTAGCAAAGGTGGGTTGCTCAATCCAATCATCGGAAGCCTGATCATGACCGGCGTGGGAGTAGGTCTCGGCACGCCCATCGGCATCCTGGCCGGCACCTATCTGGCGGAGTATGGCCGGCATAGCCGGCTTGCCGAGATCGTACGATTCATCAACGACATCCTGCTCAGTGCGCCGTCGATCGTCATCGGGCTTTTCGTCTACGCCATGATGGTCGCGCCGATGGGCCACTTCTCGGGTATCGCGGGCGCGGTGGCCTTGGCGATCATCGTTATCCCGATCGTGGTGCGGACCACGGAAAACATTCTGATGCTGGTGCCGGACCAACTGCGCGAAGCGGCGTCGGCCCTGGGTATGCCTCGATACCTGGTCATCCGCCGCGTGGCCTACCGCGCGGCCCGCGCAGGCATGCTGACGGGGGTCCTGCTGGCCGTGGCGCGCGTGAGCGGCGAGACGGCCCCGCTGCTCTTCACTGCACTCAACAACCAATTCTTCAGCTCTGACCTCAGCACCCCGATGGCCAGTCTGCCGGTGGTGATCTTCCAGTTTGCGCTCAGCCCGTATGCGGAATGGCAGACGCTGGCCTGGGTGGGCTCGCTGCTGATCACAACCGTTGTTCTGATGCTGAGCGTACTTGCGCGATGGATAGCATCCGAGAGGGTTGCGAAATGAACGACACCACCCCCATGACCGCGGCGCCGCCTACGGCTCCCCCATTACCCGATACGGGTCTTTCAGCGCCTGCACGCACGTTGCGCGAGCGGGTCTCCGTAAGGAACGTCAGTTTCTACTACGGACAGTCCAAGGCGCTGAAGGGGATCTCGCTGCCGCTCTACGATCGCACGGTTACCGCTTTCATCGGCCCGTCCGGATGCGGAAAGTCGACGCTGCTGCGAGTCCTGAACCGCATGTACGATCTCTACCCGAACCAACGGGCCGAGGGCGAGGTTCTGCTCGACGGGGAAAACATTCTGTCGCCGAAACAGGATTTGAACCTGCTGCGTGCGCGGATTGGAATGGTGTTTCAGAAACCGACCCCATTTCCGATGACGATCTATGACAATATCGCCTTCGGCGTGCGTCTCTACGAGAAGCTCAGCAAAGCGCAGATGGACGAGCGGGTGGAACAGTGCCTGCGCCGTGCTGCGCTATGGAACGAGGTGAAGGACAAGCTTTCCGACAGTGGCCTGAGCTTGTCGGGCGGCCAGCAGCAAAGGCTGTGCATCGCGCGCACGGTTGCCGTCAAGCCGGATGTCATTCTGTTCGACGAACCGTGCTCTGCGCTCGATCCGATCTCCACCGCGAAGGTCGAGGAGTTGATCGACGAACTCAAGAGCGACTACACCATCGCCATCGTTACGCACAACATGCAACAGGCAGCGCGCGTTTCCGAATATACGGCCTTCATGTATCTGGGCGAGCTTGTCGAACTGGGAGACACCAAACGCTTGTTCACGGCGCCGACCGAGAAGAAAACCCAGGAATACATTACCGGTCGGTTTGGATAACGGCTGCGTCCGGCAACCTGCCGGGTGCTCACGCGGGGCCTCTTTTGGTGCGACCGAATTCGTCCGCCTCGACGTTGGCGCTGACGTGCCGGCGCGCCTGGCGCTGCCAACTCCGATGGCAGCGGCTCGAGCAGGATCGCCGGTTGGCCGAGCCGAGCGGCGGTCCATAACCTCGAGTTCATCCACGAGGCGCCCGTCGCAGGTTCCCGTCCGGCGGGACCGGCATGACGATGGGTGGCGTTCCCGAGAGACAAGTCGCAGTCGATCCCGAGATATGGGCAAAAAATATTTCTGGTCGCGAAGAGGGTGGCAACTGGCTTCGCCAAGGGGGTAGTCTGGCCCGGACCGCCTCGGTACGCACACCGTCCCGAAGTGCGACAGGCCCGAAGGGAAGGATCATGGCTCTCATGCGTCATTTCGGAATGCTGATTCCCTCCACGAACACGACGTGCGAAATCGAGTTTGGCCGTCTGCCCGATCCGCTCCAGGTGCACATCGGTCGTCTCGGCAAGGGAGGCAAGACGCCGTTCTCGCCAAGTCTCGATGCGGATGTGGCCTATCAGGCCAAGCTCTTGGGCGAGGCGCGCGTCGAGGTCGTCGCCCTGGCGCAAACGTCGGCCAGCCTGTTTGCGGACGACTACGACGACGTTACGGTCAAGCGAATGTCGGAGGCGTCCGGCGTGCCGTCGCTCACGTCGGCTCAAGCCATGGGGCGCGCACTGCAGGCTCTCGGAACGCGTCGCGTTGCCATGGCGAGCCCCTATTCCGACGACGCCCTCGCCCGTGCCAAAAACTATTTTGAATCGAAATACGGTGTGATGGTCGCTGCGGCCGAGAGTTTGGGTGCCACCGATTCCTATGCGATCGGCAAAATGGATGCCGGCGCGGCCGAGGCGGCGTTCGCTCGCATCGATCGGACCGAGGTCGAGGCGTTGATCGTGCCGGGAGGCAATTTCCCGACGATGACCAGCATTGCGGGCTGGGAGCAGCGGTTCGCCAAGCCGGTGATCACCACCAATCAGGCAACGCTTTGGGCCGTGCTCAGTGCCCTGGGCCTCAGCTCGCCGATGCCGGGCAAGGGGCGCCTCCTGGAGCAGATGCCGAAGGGCTGGTGAGAGGCCGGCCCTGCCTGGATCAAGGAGAAACCCATTGCGCGCGCCTGTTCTCGAGCCAGCCCGCATCGAGGTGTTTCACTTCAGCGCATCGATTGCGCAGCCGATCGTTACGTCGTTCGGCTCGATCCCGGCGCGCAACGCACTGCTCCTGCGCGTGGAGGACAAGGATGGCGCGTTCGGCTGGGGCGAAGTGTGGGCCAACTTTCCGCCCACGGGCGCAGCAAGCAAAGTTGCCCTGCTCGAGACGATCATCATACCGGCTGTGCTGGGTGACGCTTGGCCGACACCTGCTGCAGCGCTGATCGACCTGACCCACCGGATGCGCCGCTATGCCATACAAAGCGGGGAGCCCGGCCCCTTCGCTGCGTGCATCGCCGGTATCGAGATCGCGTTGTCGGACCTCGCGGCCCGCAAGGCGGGAGTGCCGTTGTGGAAGGCGCTCGGACGATGCGAGAAGCCCGCGCCGCTGATGGCCTATGCGAGCAATCTCAATCCGAAAGGCGCGCCGGAGTATGTCGCGATGTGCCGTGAGCGCGGCTATCGGGCATTCAAACTGAAAGTTGCGTTCGACCTCGCGAGCGACCTAGCGAATGACCGCGAGATCGTTACCGGCTTGTAGGACGGCGAGCGCGACATGATCTATGACAAACAGGGCAGGG
>JBFWXN010000028.1:0-57341 GCA_050187415.1 Hyphomicrobiaceae bacterium
CCTGCCGGATGCGCACGTTGCAGATGGCGCGGCTGCAGGTCTTGTCGGGACCCTGGCACGCGGGATCGTCGCGGATCATGTCGGCGACGGCCTGATCGGAGAGCCTCATGCCGAGGTCGCTTGCGAAATTGCTGATGGCCGCGCTGTTGACGAGTTCTCCGAGGACCGCCGCGTCGATACCGAAGGCGCGCGACTGCTCTGCCGAGATGGGCTGGCCCAACTGGCGCGACAGCAGTTGACGGCGCTGCTGCAACGCTGCCGTGAACTCCTGTACCGAGATCGGCGTTTTCCCCACCTCGGCGATAGGCCCCTGAGTGGTTGATCGGATGGCGTCGCCAATGCCCCAGATGGCGAAGCTCATGATGAGGACGCCGAACAGAACGAAGACAAGGACTTTCGCGGCGCCGCGCCTCAGCTTCTCGAGCATTCGTTCGTCCCGTTCTCGTGTTGTTGGCCGACCGGCGCATTCTGAAAAGACACTAGACGGTGCGTTGCGAAATTCGCAACTCCATCGGCGAAGACCTGTTCCGCCGCTGCATAGCAGAACAGGCAGCCCCGGTTCCATGCCGGAAACTTCTAGGAACGTCGCATTGCGCCCGGATCTGCCTCTGGCCACAGGATCGGCCTTCAGTCAACCCGCGTCGCAAATCGACGCAGGTCCGAGTGCCATCGGCGGCAGGGTTGAAAGCAGCCGGCTGCCATCATACCACTGCGACGGATCGCGCACAGCGAAGGGCAAACGCATTGTCGACGTCAGATCGGCCGTCATGCCCGATGAAAACGAAAATGCAGGCAACGGGAGGCACCAGAAGTGAGCCAAACCTCGACCATCCGCCCGCTGGTTGCCGGCAACTGGAAGATGAACGGCCTGAGGGCCTCCCTTGCTGAAGTTGAGAAATTGAAGGTGGGGCTGGCCGGGCGGTCGGGCCGCTTGATGGCCGATGTCATGCTTTGTCCGCCGGCGACACTGGTCGCGGCCATGGCGAACGCCGCAGCGGGATCGCCCCTCTCCGTCGGCGGTCAGGACTGTCACGCCCGGATCTCGGGTGCGCACACCGGCGATATCGCTGCCGAGATGCTACGCGACGCCGGCGCAACTGCTGTGATCGTCGGACATTCGGAGCGCCGGGCCGACCACGGCGAGGACGACAGGATTGTCCGCGCCAAGGCTGAAGCGGCGCACAGGGCGGGATTGATTGCGATTGTCTGTGTCGGCGAGACGGCCGACCAGCGCAAGGCGGGCGAGACCCTGGCGATCGTCGAGGCCCAGCTCGCTGGGTCGCTTCCCGATGCGGTGCAGGCCGCGACCACCGTCGTTGCTTACGAGCCGGTCTGGGCGATCGGCACGGGGCTGACACCGACAACCGGCGATGTCGCAGACGTGCATGCCATGATGCGGGCTGTGCTCACGAAGCGCTTTGCCAGGGAAGGGGCCGGCATGCGATTGCTCTATGGCGGCTCCGTCAAGGCATCGAATGCGAAAGAACTCATGGGCGTCGCCGACGTCGACGGGGCGCTGGTCGGCGGCGCGAGCCTGAAGGCTGACGACTTCCTCGGCATCATCGACGCGTACTGCTGATCTGAAATCTGCTCGACGGCACGAGGGTGGCGCGCCGGCTTTCTTCGGCTGCAGCAGCCCAATTCCGAAAGGACAAGGGACCGATGCAAGCGCGAAGCCTCCGGCGATGCTTGTTGCTGACATTCGTCGCGGTTGCCGTTCCGATGGCCGCGGGGCGAACCGAGCCGCTGCCTAAAGAGGCTTGCGATGCTGTCTTGGCCGAGCATGCGAAGCTAAGTGAGGCCGGGCTGCCGGATCTCGTCGAGAAAGGGCCGGATTGGGTCAAAGCCAATCAGGGCGAGGGGCGTATGCAGGAGGTCGCGCGCTATATCCGACTGCGCGAGGATCTGCTGTTCAAGTGCGGCCACGACAAGCTCAAGGATGATCCGGCGGCTGATACCGGGCCGCCTTTGCCCCAGCGCAAACCAGCCGTTCCAGCGGACTACAAGTCACGCGCCATTCCGGCGGCCGCTCATGCCGCAGAAGATAAGCCCGGCGCGTCTCGCTCGACGCCCAGGCCCAAGCCGCGGCAAAAGCCGAAGGTCGACGACGCCTACCGACCGCCGCCCAAGCCGGCGCGCCCTTGATGGACGGTCGTGGATCGGCGGGCTTGTACTCAGTCGAGACGCGGGGCTGGCCATGCCGGTTCGGGTCGTGTAGAAGGCCCGCCAACTGTTTCAGCTCCCCGTGTTGCGCACTGATCGCCGCTGGGGGCATGCCGTCTGATCGGAACCGCCATGCACACAGTCCTCCTCCTTCTCCATCTGCTGATCGCGGCGAGCTTGGTCGGGGTGGTGTTGCTGCAGCGATCCGAAGGCGGTGGCCTCGGCATCGGCGGCGGCGGATCGAGCTTCATGACGGGGCGTGGTACGGCAAACCTGCTCACTCGCGTGACGGCTGGCCTAGCAGCCGCCTTCTTTGTGACCAGCATCGGGCTGACACTGCTTGCCAAGCACTCGGCGAAGGCCGTGTCGCCACTCGATGCCCCGTCGTCGAGCCAACCCGCCAAGGGCGGCGTGCTCGACAGCCTGGAGAAGGGCAAGCAGCGCCTGCCCTCCATTCCGAAGTCGAACTAGCCGCCGGCCGCACGATGTCGTCGCGCTGCCTGCGGCAACGCGATCATGCGCCGCGTGGTGGACGAATACGTTTTGCCACTTCGAATCAGGGTCTTTTGGTTTACTGTTGAGGTCCATGGCGCGGTACATCTTCATTACCGGCGGCGTGGTTTCCTCGCTCGGCAAAGGGCTGGCTTCAGCGGCCCTCGGAGCGCTTCTACAGGCCCGCGGCTACTCGGTCAGGCTTCGAAAGCTTGATCCATACCTGAACGTGGATCCGGGCACGATGAGCCCGTATCAGCACGGCGAAGTGTTCGTGACCGACGACGGGGCCGAGACCGACCTCGATCTCGGCCACTATGAGCGCTTCACCGGGGTTCCCGCAAAAAAGAGTGACAACGTCACCACCGGACGCATCTACCAGGACATCCTCGCCAAGGAGCGGCGCGGTGATTTCCTCGGCGGCACCGTCCAGGTGATCCCGCATGTCACGGACGCGCTCAAGGAATTCGTGCTGTCGGGCAACGGCGATGTCGATTTCGTGCTGGTCGAGATCGGCGGCACGGTGGGCGATATCGAGGGTCTGCCGTTCTTCGAGGCGATCCGGCAACTCGGCAACGACCTGCCGCGTGGCCATTCTGTCTACATTCACTTGACCTTGCTGCCGTTCATTCCATCGGCAGGCGAGCTCAAGACCAAGCCGACGCAGCACTCCGTCAAGGAGCTGCGCTCGATCGGCATTCAACCCGATATCCTGCTCTGCCGTTCGGATCGAGACATCCCGGCCTCCGAGCGGCGCAAGATCGCGCTTTTCTGCAATGTGCGCGAATCCGCCGTGATCCAGGCGCTTGACGTCGCCTCGATCTACGACGTGCCGCTTGCCTATCATCGCGAAGGTCTCGATCGCGAGGTGCTGTCCGCCTTCGGCATCGAAGGGGCGCCTGCTCCGAAGCTCGATCGATGGGAAGGCATCTCGCGCGCCGTCGCGAACCCTGAGGGCGAGGTCAATATCGCCGTTGTCGGAAAATACACCGGGCTCAAGGATGCCTACAAATCCCTGATCGAGGCCCTCGTTCACGGCGGCATCGCCAACCGTGTGCGCGTCAGCCTGCAATGGATCGAGAGCGAGGTCTTCGAGAAAGAGGACCCGGCGCCCTATCTCGAGGGCGTGCACGGCATTCTGGTGCCGGGCGGCTTCGGCGAGCGCGGTGCGGAAGGCAAGATCCTTGCGGCACGGTTCGCGCGCGAGCGGAAAGTCCCTTATTTCGGCATCTGTTTCGGCATGCAGATGGCGGTCATCGAAGCCGCGCGCGACCTGGCCGGTATCGAGCACGCGTCGTCCACGGAGTTCGGCTCGACCGCCGAGCCGGTCGTTGGACTGATGACGGAGTGGATGCGCGGCAACGAGCTGGAGAGGCGCAAGTTCAATGGCGATCTCGGCGGCACGATGCGGCTCGGCGCTTATGAGGCCATTCTCCAGAAGGGCAGCCGGATCGCCGAGATCTACGGTTCGAGCGAGATCTCCGAGCGGCACCGGCATCGCTACGAGGTGAACGCGCGCTACCGCGAGCGGCTGGAAGCGGTCGGACTGAAATTCTGTGGCACCTCACCAGACGGGCTGCTGCCCGAAACGGTCGAGATCCCCGAACACCCGTGGTTCATCGGCGTCCAATACCATCCGGAGCTGAAAAGCCGGCCGTTCGAGCCCCATCCGCTGTTCGCGTCGTTCATCGGCGCAGCCGTCGAGCAGAGTCGGCTGGTCTAGGCGTCGCAGGCATCGTGGGCGCGTCCGCAGGGCGTGCTCTACCGCCCTGAATGTCGACTGGCCAAACGCGCGCAAAGAGGTCGAGATGCGAACTCGAGGGATCGCCACGGCATTTGCCCTGATGGCTGCCTCGGGTTCGGCCCAGGCGAGGACGACGTCTGTTTCCTGCGAGGTTTCAGATTTCTCGATGGCGCTCAGCCTCTATATGCGGCTGGCAGCCGACGGATCCGGATCACCGGGCGATGCCGGCGTCGAGGGGTCGCTCGAGATCCGCCACCAGAAGGTGCCCGTCGACCGCCGCCGCTGGTCCCTCGACGGCAAGCGTCCCGTCCAGTTCTGGAACCGGGAGGGCGAGCTCAAGATCATGCTGGTGCTGGGCCCCCGCGACGATCCGATCCAACTGGTAATCGACACGAGACAACGACGTGGCGAAGACCAGTACGTCGGCGAGTTCCTCTTGCTGACCTCGGAGGTGAAGCTCGCGGGCAGGCTTGCCTGCCAGCCTGGATAAGCGCCAGACTGTCTTCCGAGCACGTCGACAACGGCTGAAGCCATCCCGGCAGGCGCCGAGGGGCAGGGAGGACGCACATGGATCTCAGAGGCGCAGTGGCGATCGTGACCGGCGGCAACGGCGGCCTCGGGCAGCGCATCTGCCGGGCGCTCGCGAAGGAGGGCGTGCATCTTGCGGTGATGTACGCGCAAAGCCGCGAGCAGGCCGAGGACGTGGCGCGCGAGATGGCCGCGTCGCACCAGGTGAACGCGACTGCATTTCAGTGTGACCTCACGGATCAGGCGCAAGTCGAGAAGCTGGTCGATGACGTCGCGAGGCATTTCGGGCGCATCGACATCCTGGTCAATGACGCCGCCTTCAACAAGTCTATCCCGTTCCAGGACATCGACAGCCTGACGATCGAGGTCTGGGAAAAGATCATGGCGGTCAACCTCACCGGTCCACTACGCCTTATCAAGGCGGTGGCGCCCGTGATGAAGCGGCAAGGCAACGGCCGGATCGTCAACATCTCGTCGGTGGCTGGTCTGGGGCCGACCGGCTCGTCGATCGCCTACGCGGTCTCGAAGGCGGGGCTCAATCACCTCACCAAGTGCATGGCGGTGGCGCTCGCGCCGGAAGTGCTCGTCAACTGCGTTGCACCGGGCTTGCTCGAAGGAACGCGGGCGACGTCGAACCTCAGGTCCGAGCAGATCGAGAGGGCGTCGTCGAGTTCGCTCCTGAAGAAGGCCGCCGACAAGGACGATTGCGCCGACATGACGGTCACCATGTGCCGCACCGAGACGATGACCGGGCAAACGGTGGTCATCGACTCGGGCCGTCTCTTCCATTGATCCCGGGCGCACGGCCGCTCGTTGACACACTTCAGGAGAATGCGTGATGGCAAAGGGCCTGCTGGCAGTCGCCTTCGATTTCTCGACGGCACACGCCGACGAGTTCCACGACTGGTATGACAACGAGCATCTGCCGGAGCGTCAGCGCGTTCCGGGGTTCGGCCACTGCGAGCGCTGGATCGGCGCCGACGACCCCACGTTGGCCGTGGCGACCTACGACCTCGACACCGTCGAGGTGCTCAGGAGCGCACCGTATAAGGCGATCGCTTATGAGAACCTGTCTCCCTGGTCGAAGCGCGTGACGGCGATGTGCAAGCGGCTGGTGCGCTTCGAGGGGACACAGACGCTTCCCGGCAACGCGGCGGCACCGGACTCCGGCGCGGGCGGTTTCCTGCTCAACGTCATGAACGTCGCGGCCGAGGCCGAAGGCGATTTCAACAGGTGGTACGACGAAGAACACATCCCAGCGCTTCTTGCCGTCCCCGGCACGCTGTGCGCGCGCCGCTACAAGGCGAGCGATGGCGCATCCCCTCGCTACGTTGCGATCTATCATCTCGTCTCGCCCGACGTGACCCGCACCGCCGCCTGGGCGAAGGCGGTCGACACGCCCTGGTCGGCGCGTGTCCGTCCTCACATGCGCGACCGCGTGCGGATCCTGTGCCGCCGCTACGATCGCGCCAGGGACCGGGCCAGGGATCGCGGCAAGTAGGCGCGATCGGTCGACCGCCGATATGAGGCTGCACTAAGCTTTCGCGTCCTTCGACCGGATCTCGACGCCGGCCCAGCCTTCGATCGCTTTCGCGATCGAGTGGTTCGGCGCCGCAAGGCCGATCTCGCCACCGATCCGCATGATAAGCTGATGGACGAGATTGCCCAGGAAGAAGCTGGCGTCGTGCGCCCGCGCCGTCTCGCAAGCAATAGCCACGTCCTTGAGCAGGAGCGCCAGCGCCATGCCACCGGCGTGGCTGTAGTCGCCCTTCATCACGTACCGGGGAAAGCGCACGTCGGTGACGTAGCTGCGTCCACTCGAGCCGTTGATGGCCGTCATCACCTTCCCGGCGTCGAGGCCCGACTTCACAGCAAGGGCCATCACCTCCGAGACGGCGATGGTGTTCATTGCGAGCAGCATATTGTTGAGCGCCTTCGTCGTGTGGCCGGCGCCGACAGGGCCCATGTGCACGATCGTCTTGCCGATGGCATTGAGGAGGGGTTGGGCGCGGGCGACATCCTCGTCGCTGCCGCCGATCATGATGCCGAGGGTTGCCGCCTCGGCACCCGCGACTCCGCCGCTGACGCCGGCATCGATGTAGCGAACGCCGCGCTCCTCGAGGCGCTCGGCGATGACCTTGGAACGTGGCGGGCTTCCGCTCGTCAGATCGATGATCAGGGAACCGGCGGCCGCTTCCTCGATGAGCCCGTCGCGACCGAGTGCGACCAGCTCGACCTCCTTCGAGGTCGGCAGTGACAGAAGAATCACGTCGGAGCCCTTGGCGATCTCGGCGACGCTCTTGGCCCCTTTGGCTCCCTGGCTTGCCAGTCTCTCCACGCGGGCCGTATCGAGATCGAAGACGAGCGTTCCCGGAAAATGCTTCACGATATTTCCCGCCATCGGCCGTCCGATGTTGCCGAGCCCGATGAATCCTGTGCGCATTGCCACGGTCTCCTTCCGAGAGGCCAAAAAGTCGCTGATCGTCCCGAGTGTCGGAAAGGCGCCGGCCAGCCGTCAATGGCGTTGGGCTATCGGTCGCGCCGTCGTAAACGCTATGCGGCAGCGTCCGACCGGCATTTGCCAATATTCCGGGTTAGGCTCGGCCATGACGAAAATGCTTCTGGCGGCTTTCATCGCTCTTTTTCTGGTCCCTGCCGCAACGCACGGCGTGTGGTGGCAAATGCAGCCGCATGCCCGATCCTACGCCTATGCCGACTGGTCATCGGCGGGTGTGCTGCCGCCGGCGCGCTCGACGCCGGAGGCGGTCGTGCACGTGATGGCGGGACGCACGGGGCGCTGGAAAGGCATTTTCGCCCATCACACGTGGCTCGTTGTAAAGCCGAAGGGTGCCCGCGCCTACGCGCGCTATGACGTCGTGGGGTGGGGGCGTGCCTTGCGAACGGATGCCTTTCCGGCCGATGGCCGATGGTATGGCAACGAACCGACCATCTTGCTGACGCTAAGCGGGACGGATGCCGAGCGAGCCATCCCGCGCATTCGGAACGCTGTCGCCGCCTATCCCTATGCGCAACGGGGCGACTACCAGGTCTGGCCCGGCCCGAATTCCAACACGTTCGTCGCGTCCGTCGCTCGGGCGGTCCCGGAACTGGCGCCCGCCCTCCTGCCGACGGCCATCGGCAAGGATTTCGCGGGCTGGCCCGCCTACGCCGGCACGGCGCCGAGCCACACCGGCGTGCAGCTTTCAGTCGGTGGAGTCCTCGGGGTCACGTTCGGATGGGTGGAAGGCCTGGAGATCAACCTGTTCGGGCTCGTCGTTGGGATCGATATCAGGCGTCCGGCCTTGAAGCTGCCCGGATGGGGGCGGCTCGGCTGGTCCAGCCAAATCCAGGAGACAAGCGTGCTTCATCGGCAACCTGCAAAGGTGTGATCGACGTGTCTTGATCACTTGACCCTTTCATTCCGACCCTGCTGAATAGGCAATGCGTGCCTGGAAACTCGGCAATGGCTGCCGGATCGCTTCATGCACGGCCCCCGACATCGGCAAACGGCGCAGGCGCTCACCTGCCGGCTGCGTGGGTATCAACGAGCCTCTCTCGGACAGGAGCATCGCGTGGCGGATGGATCGCAGTCGGGTCACGTCGAAGCGGCGCGCCCCGAGATCGACGGCACGGCCGCGTGGTTGCGACTGATCGCGGCGCTGGCGGCAAGCACCGTCGGTGGCGTCGGCATGTGGTCGGTCGTCGTCGTGCTGCCGGCCGTGCAGGCGGACTTCAATATTTCCCGGGCCGACGCGTCGTTCGCCTACACACTGAACACCCTCGGCTTCGGTTTCGGCGGCATCCTGATGGGACGGCTCGCCGACAAGCTGGGCATCATGCGGCCCTTCGTCGGGGCCGGTGTGACGCTCGGCCTCGGTTTCATTGCAGCCGCCTATTCGGCCAACATCTGGCAATTCGCGCTCGTGCAGGGGCTGCTGATCGGGCTGCTCGGCGCGTCGGTGAGCTTCGGGCCGATGATCGCCGACATCTCCCACTGGTTCGAGCGCCGGCGGGGCATCGCAGTCGCGATTTGTGCCAGCGGCAATTATCTCGCGGGCGCCATCTGGCCACCTGTCGTGCAGCACCTGGTGGCGACCCACGGCTGGAGACAGACACACATCTGGCTGGGCTTGTTCTGCATTCTGGCGATGCTGCCGCTGTCTTTGGCGTTCCGGCGCCGTGGGCCGGCGAAGCCGGTCGTCGCGGCAGGAGCCGCACAGCATTCGGTTTCCAGCTCGGCGGCCTCCCGCTTGCCGTCTCCCGTGTCGCCCGTCCTACTTCAGGCCCTGCTGATCGTGGCAGGCGTGTCGTGCTGTGTCGCCATGTCGATGCCCCAGGTGCACATCGTCGCCTACTGCAACGACCTCGGCTATGGACTGGCGCGCGGAGCCGAGATGTTGTCGTTGATGCTCGGCCTCGGCATCGTCAGTCGGCTGCTGTCCGGGTTCATCGCCGATAGGATCGGCGGATTGAACACCTTGCTCCTGGGCTCGGTTCTGCAGGGAGCCGCTCTCCTCCTTTATCTTCCATTCGACGGGCTGATGTCGCTCTATGTCGTTTCCGGCCTGTTCGGGTTGTTCCAGGGCGGCATCGTGCCGAGCTATGCGTTGATCGTGCGACAATACTTCCCCCCGGAGCAGGCCGGCGCGCGCGTCGGAATGGTGTTGACCGCAACACTCGTCGGTATGGCCTTGGGCGGATGGCTGTCGGGCGCGATCTTCGATCTGACGGGGAGCTATCAACTCGCCTTCCTGAACGGCATCGCCTGGAACGGCCTCAACGTCCTGATCGTGCTGTTCCTGATCCTGCGCGCGCGTGCGCGCCGGGAGCCTGCCTACGGAATGGTGCCGGCCGCAGTTTGAGGACTGTATTGCTCGAATAATGAGAAAGCCGACACGAGGTGCCTCGTGCCGGCTCTCTCAGGATCATCCTCGCACGATGGCCGCACGAACAGACGATCCTCCCCCGAAATCGAGACGTCAAACTAGCAGAGCGCCACGGGGTTTGAAGCGCGTGCCGGGAAATCTGCGCGGCCGTGGCGCCTGAGCCACGGCGGCGCGCGAGATGATCACGATGGGTCCGGTAACCCATAGAGGTGGTCGACGGGACCGTTGCCATGTCCCACGCCGAGTTGGCGCCCGGCCAGGATGGCTTCATGCACGTAGCTCTTGGCGCGGCGGACGGCCGTCTCCAGGTCATCTCCCATCGCGAGGCAGGCCGCGATCGCGGCCGAAAGCGTGCAGCCGGTGCCGTGCGTGTGCCGGGTGTCGACGCGCGGGGCAGACATCGCAATCACACGCTTGCCAATGGCCAGATAGTCGATCGCCTCGCTGCCGTCTCCGTGCCCGCCCTTGAGCAGCACCGCTCCGGCACCCAAGCGCGAGAGCCCGGCCAGCTGGTCTTTCAGGTCGGCTTCACTCGTCGCGATCGGCACGCCCAAAAGCTGCGCTGCCTCGGGAAGATTGGGCGTGATAAGTGTCGCGAGCGGCAGGAGACGTGTGCGCACCGTCTCGATCGCATCCGGCGCGAGCAGCACGTCGCCGCTGGTCGCGACCATTACGGGGTCGACGACAACGGGAACATGGCCGCCACGGCCTTGTAGCCGTCCCACCACTGCGTCGATGATGGGTGTGTCGGCGAGCATCCCCGTCTTGACGGCTCGGACGTCGAGATCGCCGAGCACCGAGTCGAGCTGGGCGGCAACGAACGACGGCGGCACAGGGAACACGCCCTGCACGCCCGTCGTGTTCTGCGCTGTGAGCGCGGTGAGGACGGATGCGCCGTAGACGCCAAGCGCCGAAAAGGTCTTGAGATCGGCCTGAATTCCGGCGCCCCCGGAACTATCCGAACCGGCAACGGTGAGCGCGATGGGGCGGGGCATGATCGTCTCCGGAGCAGGATGGGTCCGGACCACGTTACCCGGTTCGCGAGGCGGTGCCAGCCTACGCGTGGCGCCGCGGTTAGCGGGTGCCTTGCTTCAGGATGTCGGTTTGCAACTCTTTGGAGGTGGCCAGTTCCTCGATCTGGCCGAGAGCCGGAATGGTTTCGATCAGCCATTGACCGAGCACGTTGATCGAACCACCCATCAGCATCATGCCGACCACGATGCCGGCGAGGCCGGTCAAGCGCTGCACTCGCATGTGCCGCAGGATCAGCACGACACCGGTGACGACGAAAGTGAGGCCCAGCCATCCGGCGATCGGGACGAGGGCAGGGACCACGGAAAACAGCGCATCGCGCATCCAGCCGAGGGCCTCTCCCGCGAACAGCAGGCCCGTGATCAGCAGCACCGCGCCCATGAACTGCTCGACGCGTCCCATGTGGCGGCGAAAGCGCTTCATGAAGCCCATGAACGGGCCGATGGCCACTGCGGCGAGAATGAACGGAACGCCGAGGCCGAGTGAATAGGCCGCAAGAAGCTTGACGCCGGCGCCAAGGCTCGCCTCGTTGGCGGCAACGGTGAGGACCGTCGCCAGAATCGGGCCGACGCAGGGCGTCCACCCGAAGGCGAAGGCGAGGCCGATCAGGTAGGACCCGATGTAGCTCGCCCCTTGCATCTCGGTGTGATAGCGCGCCTCCCGGTAGAGCAGAGGGATGCGCAGGATGCCGAGGAAATGCAACCCGAACAGCGCGATGACGAGCCCCGCGACCATGGCCAGCTCGGCCTTGTAGGTCTGGATGGCCTGCCCGAATGCCGACGCGCCCGCGCCAAGCCCGACGAAAACCGTCGAGAATCCCAGGACGAAGCAGATGGCTGCTACGACGACTCGGCGCCAAGCCGCGTTGTCGAGACCTTTTTCGTCGGTCATCTGCTCGAGCGTCATGCCGCCCAGATAGCCTAGATACGGTGGCACGAGCGGTAGCACGCACGGCGACAGGAAACTGACGAGCCCGGCGAGAGCAACGCCGAAGTAGAGCGAGAGATCGGGTGCCATCAGGTTCTCTGGTCGGGAGTGCGTTGCGGGTACTTTGGCTATCGTCAGGTAACCGGCTTCACCACGGACCGCAAATCAAGCCTCCGTCACGATCTCGCGCGCGGCAGCTTCGCGAGGGCCTCGGGGACCGCGCCGAGCCTGTCGACGACCGCGTCCGCGCCGAGTTGACCGGGCGGCACGCGCGAATAGCCGTGGGTGATGGCAATCGACCGGCAGCCGGCCGCCCGCGCGGCGCCGATATCGGCCGCGGTGTCGCCGATCATGACCACGTCTGATGCTCTGAGCGCGGGAGCGAGGGTCTCGTAAGCCGCTTGGAGGGGGGTCGGATCCGGCTTCTTCGGCAGATCGTCGCGTGCCCCGACGACAACAGCGAAGTAGTGCCGAATTCCGAGTGCCGCGAGCGCGATCTCGGTGATCGGCTCAGCCTTATTGGTGCAAAGGCCAAGCGGGATACCCCCGTCGGTCAGGTGCGAGAGAAGCTCCTTGGCTCCCGGGTAGAGACCGCGGCCCTTCGACGAGGCGTCGCCGTAGACCGGATAGAAGCGTGCGAGGGCCTCATCGATTGCCGCGTCGTCGAGGGCGAGCCCAGCCAGGGCCGCGGCACGCTCAACCGCCGCACGCGCACCGCCGCCGATCATGCTTGTGACCGTTGCAAGCCCGAACGGGGCCACACCGAGAGGCGCGAAGGCCGCGTTGATCGCGAGCTGAATGTCCGGAGCACTATCGACAAGGGTGCCATCGAGGTCGAACACGATCGCACGCGGCCAGCCGGCGGACAGGGTGGGCGACGCCATCTCAGTCCTTTGACTTGGTGAGTGCCGCCACGCCCGGCAGGTCACGCCCTTCGAGCCATTCGAGGAAGGCGCCGCCGGCTGAGGAAACATAGGTGAAATCGTCCGTCGCACCGGCGGCATTGAGCGCTGCAACGGTATCACCGCCACCGGCGACGGAGACGAGCCTGCCCGCTTTGGTCAGCCTCGCCGCCTCCTTGGCAAGGGCGAACGTGCCGGTCCCGAACGGTGCTATCTCGAAGGCGCCGAGCGGGCCGTTCCAAAGGAGCGTCTTGCATCCCGCGATCACGGCGATGAGGTGCTGCACCGAGGCCGGGCCGACATCCAAGATCATCTGGTCCGCCGGTATTTTGTCGAGCGCCACGGTCGTCGCCGGCGCATTGGATTTGAACTCGGGCGACACGACGGCGTCGGTCGGCAGAACAATCTCGCAGCCGCGGTCTGCTGCAGCCTGGATGATCTCGCGTGCTTTGCCGGCAAGATCGGGCTCGGCGAGCGATTTTCCGACCGCAATGCCCTTGGCGAGCAGAAAGGTGTTCGCCATGCCACCGCCGATGATCAGTTTGTCGACCTTCGGCAAAAGGTTCATGAGCACTGGGATCTTGGTCGAGACCTTCGCTCCCCCGACCACTGCGGCCGTCGGGCGCTGCGGCTTTTCGAGCGCCGTGCGCAACGCGTCGATCTCCTCCATCATCAGTGGGCCGGCATACGCGGGAAGATAGTCGGCGAGACCGGCCGTCGAGGCATGGGCGCGGTGGGCCGCTGAGAAAGCGTCGTTGACGAAAAGATCGCCGAGCTTCGCCAACTCGGCCGTGAAGGCAGGATCGTTCTTTTCCTCGCCCTTGTGGAAGCGTGTGTTCTCCAGCACCAGCACGCCGCCCGGCTGCACCGCCGCAACCGCCTTTTGCGCCTCGGGCCCGATGCAGTCTGACGCGAGCGGAACAGGCGTACCGAGCAGACGAGACAGCTCGGCGGCGACGGGGGCAAGCGAGTTCTCCTTGTCGGGTCCGTCTTTGGGCCGGCCGAAGTGGGAAAGAACGATCACTTTCGCCTGGCGTGCCATGAGGCTCTCGAGGCCGGGAACCAGACGCGCGAGACGCGTGGCGTCGGTGACGCGGCCATCCTTGGCCGGCACGTTGAGGTCGGCCCGAACGAGGACGCGCTTGCCCGTCACGTCAACGGACGAAATGGTCCGGATGTCATCGAGATGCATGGGATTCGTTCCCTGGCGGTGGGTGCGCTTGAGGCTGCGCTTTCGAGTTCCCGAGGCATATCCCAAGCCGGGAGCCGTTGCGCAAGGGGGCGCGGCCGCGAGAGCGATCCAGCGGCGGTCGTGGACGTCGTCAACACGCCCACCGTCTGATCGGGTGGGGACGCCTCCGATGCCGTCCTGCATGACCGGCCGGCTCGCGGATCGAAACCGCGGCAAGACGTCCCGCCGGAAGCGGGCGCCTGACTTGAAAATGCCGCCCCAAGGCTGGTTGCACCGCGCAGGAAGCGACGCATTTCCAATTCAGATCAGACGATTACGATCTCCTAACCGTTTCGCTTCAGCGTCTATAAACACGGCCCGGGCTAAGTTTCGCCACCTCCGGGGCCTCGTTCGGCCGCCTTCTCGCGGCACCAACGAGGGAACGGACAACGGGGGAGTGTCAGGCGTGAACGGTGTAGTGCGTTACAAGGGAGATGTCGTCGCAGCGCTCGTGATGGCGTTTCTGGCCCTGCCGATATTGGCCCCGGCGGCTCTGGCTCAACATGGCCAAAGCATTCTCTATCGGAATCTCGATGTGTCGCGCGAGCGCGCTGCCGAGCAGCCGCGCAGCGAAGGCGATCAGGCGATCGTAGGGGGCTGGCCGCTCTACCGCACCCCTCGGGGACAGGAGGCCTACAACGCCACGATGGCGACACTCTCGGCGACAGCCGGAGCCGCCCCCACGAAACATGCCTTTGCACGATGCTTCGACCTCGATTGTGACTTCGATCTGCCACGGATCGGGGCCAACGGATGGATCCCGGCAGGGCGCATCTGGATCTCGCCGTCGGACTATGTCTTGGTCGTACACAGCCCGCGACCCGACCGCGCCAGCCGTCGCAGCCGGCGCAGCATGCGTTATTTCGTATTTCACGAGTTTCATAACAGCTCGCGCAATACCGACACCTACGACACCATCTCGTCGCATCATGGCCGGGTGTTCGTTCCCTTCTACCTCAGCAAGACGGGCGTCGACGCGCACGGACGGCAATACGTCGCCATTGTCCAGGTCGCGCCGTACGACGTGGTGAGCGTGCATGCCACGAACTACGGCAGTGCTGGGCCGGGCGTGGAAGTCGCAAAAAACTTCACGGACGATCTGCAACCGTTACAGGCGCGGGCCGGAATCGTGTTGGCACAGATCGTCAAGCAGGCGTCGCCGCAACTCCGTGTCGTCAATCATCGCGGCCGTGAGGGCTTGCTGATGCTGCAGGGTTACGAGCATTGGCTCGCGGCGCGGCGCCGAGACCGAGCCCAACGCCCAGTCGCACTGCCGTTCGTGTCGGCCCCCCCGGAACGGATCGCGTCTGCGCACGGTGCCCTCGCCGACCTGATCTTTGCACCGAGCCAGTCGCGGCGTCTCGCCGTGGCGGAACGGGCCTTCGTGCCGCCGCGGGTGGCGCTCGAAGCACCGATCGTTCGCGATGTGGCGGCCCTCTCGGCCGATGAGCCGAGACTGGTCGGCGGCATCCGCCTCGCACGACGGCCGGAGCGGTGGCATCCGACACCCGTTCTCGTCAGGCCTGTGCAACTCGTTCGCCGATCGGCGTTCGTGACCAACGTCGGTCAGTAGGCGGCCTAGCATCGGCAGGCCGAACACCAAGCTTCTGGCCTCGCCTCGGCCTTCAGTTCGCCCTAGAGATAGGGGTGAACAACAAGGACGGCTCGCCGATGGACGTTACCGCCCACGCCTTCAAGTCGAACGTCAAGGCCGCGCTGAAGGACGCTCAGCTTCAGCGCGCCCTGTCGGGACTGCCGACGGGTCTCGTTGCGCAACGGACTGCGGCCAAGGCGCGGCTGCCGGAGTTCGAGGCGTTGCGCGACATCGGCCGTGATATCAAGAACCATACGCTTGCCAATCTCGATCTTTATCTCGAGGCATGGGAAAAGAAGGCGACGGCCGCCGGAGCCAACGTGCACTGGGCGCCAACGGCCGCCGATGCGCGCGACATCATCTCCGGCATCTGCGCTGACGCGAATGCGCGCCTCGTCACCAAGGGCAAGTCCATGGTGTCGGAGGAGATTGCGCTCAACGCGCACCTCGAGAAGGCCGGGCTGGAGGTGGTGGAGACGGACCTCGGCGAATATCTGGTCCAGATCCGACACGAG
Source organism: Hyphomicrobiaceae bacterium (assembly GCA_050187415.1). GTDB lineage: Bacteria > Pseudomonadota > Alphaproteobacteria > Rhizobiales > Hyphomicrobiaceae. The sequence goes on from JBFWXN010000028.1 coordinate 16,015, forward strand.
ACACCAAGTCATATCATCGCCCCGGCGATCCATTTGACGGAAGCACAGATCGAGGCTGATTTCCGCCGACATCACACGCATCTGCCGAAGGACCGGCCGCTCGACGAACCCGTGAAGATCGTCAGCGAAGCACGCGAGATCCTGCGCGAGAAATTCGTCAAGGCAGACGTCGGTATCACCGGCGCCAACTTTTTGGTGGCGGAGACAGGCTCGTCCATCATCGTGACCAACGAAGGCAACGGCGACCTCACGCAATCCCTGGCGCGCGTGCACATCGTGATCACATCGATCGACAAGGTCGTGCCGACGCTCGAGGACGTGACGACGCTGCTGCGACTGCTGGCACGATCAGCGACGGGACAGGAGTTCTCGGTCTACACGACGTTCTCGACGGGGCCGCGTCGACCCGAGGATCTGGATGGGCCCGAGGAATACCACGTCGTGGTGCTCGACAATGGCCGGTCGGCGCTCCTCGGTTCGCCATTCCAGGAGGTGCTGCGCTGTATCCGATGCGGCGCGTGCATGAACCATTGTCCGGTCTATGGCGCGGTCGGTGGCCATGCCTACGGCTGGGTTTATCCGGGTCCCATCGGCGCCGTGCTCAACCCGGCTCTGATCGGGCTGCGCGAGGCGAGCGATCTACCGAACGCCTCCACGTTCTGCGGCCGGTGCGAGAGCGTGTGCCCGATGAAGATCCCTTTGCCGGGACTCATGCGGGAATGGCGCACCCAGGACTTCGCATCGGGCAGCGGCGGGACAATGACGCGCATGGCACTCGGCGCATGGTCCTATTTGGCGCGTCGGCCACGCTTGTATCATGCCATGGCGCGACTGGGCATTGCGGCGCTCGGTGCGCTCGGCAGGTCGAAGGGATCGTTCAAGAGACTGCCGCTGACGAGCGGATGGTCGCGCCATCGCGATGTTGCTGCGCCGCAGGGCCGGACGTTTCAGCAGCTGTGGGCCGAAAGCAAGCGAGGGGTGCCGCGATGAGCGTGCGCGGGAACGACACGAGCCGCCGCGACAAGGTGCTGGGTGCGGTCCGGTCCCGGCTTGGCCGGCCAGGAGCGCCCGGTCGGGGTGGGATAGACGAACGCCTGAATGGCCAGGCGCGTCATTTGATCCCCGCACGTTCGTTACAGGAGCCCCGCGGCCTTAGAGCGCTGTTCTCGGCCCAGCTCCGGTCCGGCAATGCCACTGTTCTCGAGGCGGCGCGCGACGCCGACATTCCCGCGGTCATCGCCGAATATCTCAGGGGCCAGAACCTCCCACTGACGCTTCGCTGCGGCGATGACGCTTGGCTCGCCTCGATCGATTGGCCGGCCGAATCCGCACTGACGATCGTGAAGGGTCGTGCCCAGCCGGCCGACGAGGTCGGGCTCACGCACGCGGTTGCCGGAATTGCCGAGACGGGAACGCTGATGTTGGCGTCGGGGCCGGCCAATCCGGTTACGGTCACGTTTCTCCCCGAGACGAGTATCGTCGTCCTCCGGGCGGGTGATCTTATGGGGCATTACGAGGCTGCATTCGATCGCCTTCGCGAGCGCTATGGGCGAGGCTCGATGCCGCGCACGGTCAACCTCGTGTCGGGCCCCTCGCGAACGGCTGATGTCGGGGGACGGCTGGTCACCGGCGCACATGGCCCCCGGCGCTTCTGCGTCGTGCTCGTCGGTTGACGCGTTCCATGTGTTTCCGGGGCTGGCACACGCATGGGTCATGGCGAACCGTCACGAGCGAACTCATCGTGGAACGCCCCTGCCCCTACTTTCTCTTCTTCTGTAGGCACACCTGCAGGCAGGCTTGACGCGCCTCGTCGCACGTCCGGCTCCCCTTGGTCTCGACGCGGCAACGGTCATGTTGAGCCTGACAGTCACTCGGACAGCTTCGCGCGACCACCTGAGGCTTCGCCACCGGTGGACCAAGCTGGCTGATCGCCGCAGCCGGTCGCGTAAGCTCCGCGCCGAGCTCAGCCGCAAACACGCTCGATGACAGCGATGCGACCCCCACCATGGTCATTGCGAGCATGTTCCACCGAAGCACGCCGCTTTCTCCCTTGTCGATCGTCGATCGCCTCTCGCGTGCGGCGGTTCCACCCTGATTGTCGCGACTGGTCTCTCTGAGGGCTCGGACCGTGTTATCGTCCGCCCGATCCTAGCGGATAGAGGGCGGAGCATGAATGCAACCTGAACCCATCGACCCCCGGTGCGGGTTCCATGCACGATCCGGGCGAGGATAGAAACTCGTACGATCGTCGGATTGGCCACCGATATCGCCGGCCCCGAGGCCCAATGGCACGAATATCGATGTGGTGGGCGGTGAGAGGGTCGAACTCCCGACATCCTCGGTGTAAACGAGGCGCTCTACCACTGAGCTAACCGCCCGTGCGACTAGCGTTTAGGCGCGGGATCGCGTTCTGTAAAGCTGTGCCGTCGCGGCTGTTGCGAGAGCCGTCGGCCTTGCTCCGGCGGCGGGCTTGGATCGGGCGGCTCGAGCAGGCCGCGCACCTCGTTCCTCAGGCCCGGAAGCACGTCGGTCTCGAACCAGGGGTTGGCCTTGATCCAATGATTGTTGCGCCATGAGGGATGGGGCAGCGGCAGCAGCCGAAGCTTGCACGGGCCGTCGAGCATCCGAGCGCCCCGCCGCACCGTCTCGGTGACCGCTCGCGCTTCGCCCTTGGGCAAATGCCATCGGTGCGCATAAAGCCCGACCAGTAGCACCAACTCGAGCTGCGGAAGTTGAGCGAACAGGCGTTTGCGCCACAAGGGCGCACATTCCCTTCGCGGAGGCAGATCGCCACCGTGAGCGTCGAGGCCCGGGAAGCAGAAGCCCATCGGGATGATGGCGACGCGGGAGGCATCGTAAAATTCGTCCGGGGTCACACCCATCCAGTCACGCAACCGATCACCCGACGGATCCGTGAACGGCACGCCGGACTGGTGCACGCGCGTGCCGGGCGCCTGGCCGGCGACGGCCAGTTTCGCCGTCCGGCTGACCCTCAGCACCGGTCGCGGCTCGTGCGGGAGTGGCTTCCCCTGGGGATACTCGACACACGCGCGACAGGCGCCCAACTCCGCCAGAAGATCCTCGAGCGAAACGTCAGACGCCAGTCCGGCATTGCAGCCGGGCGGCGACACTGACCTGGATCTCGGGTTCATCCTAGACGTCGATGGCAAGTCCGTCCTCGGCAAGCACGAGGCCGGGCGCGGCGACCTCCTCCCGGCGGGCGAGCATACCCGTGTTCATATGCGTCAGCATCACCTTGCGGGCACGGATACGATCCAGGTTGGCTGAGATTTTCTCCCACGTCATGTGATAGCGAATTGGCCCGTCGAACGCGAAGCATTCCATAATGTAGAGATCGGCATCGCGTCCGCAATCGATCACCGCCTCGACCCATTCCGTGTCGCCGGTGAAGGCGACGACCTTGCCGCCGGTCTCGATACGAAGCAGGTGCGACGGCGCGCCGGATGGATGATTGCCCTCGAAGGCGGTCAGACGCGCTCCGGCGAGTTCGGTCGGCGGGCGATCGGCATGCATTTCTACGAAGGAGAGATCGAAGCGGCAGGGCACCCTTGTCGATCCAGGGAAGAGCGCTTCCGCCGCGGCCTTGAAGCGCGCTTCGATGGTCGCGGGCCCGGCCACGACCAGCGGAACCGTCCGCTTGGCGATGTGCTGGCTATGCAAGAGCCACCAGACGAGGCCACCGAAGTGATCGCCGTGCAGGTGAGAGATGACGATCGTGCCGATCCGAGTGGTATCGAAGCCGAGGCGGTTCAGGCCGATAACGGACGTCGTGCCGCAATCGATCAGGATCTGCTCATCGCCCGTGTCGAGGTGGTAGCAGGTCTGTAGCCGGCCACCCGATCCGAACGCATCGCCACAACCGACCACTGTCAATTTCATGGAAGCCTCTCGGCCAAGGGCTGCGGCTGGCTGCTGCTGATCAGGCCTTGGCGCTGGGCCGCGCCGCAACCTCTGAGTGCCAGCGCTTGAGGTTGGTCAAATCGTCCGGAACAGCGATGCGCGGGAGGCGCATGAAGTCGACGGACACGAGCGCAGTGACGTCGGCGACGGTATAGGCGTCTCCGGCAATGAATTGATTGCCTGCAAGCTCGCGGTCGAGCATGGCCAGTGCATCGAGCGCCTTCTGCTTGTTCGCCTCACCCCATTCTTTGATTTGCGGCACTTCGAGATGGGCCATGGCGGGATGCGTGTGCCGGAATGCTTGCGAGACGTAGCCCAAGAGCCCCAACTCGACCCGACGGTTCCACATCTCGACGTTGGCACGTCCAACGGCGGAATGCCCGAACAGGGCCGGTTCGGGCTTCATTTCCTCGAAATAGCGGCAGATAGCCATCGTCTCGCAGATGGCCGTGCCGTCGTCGAGCACGAGAATTGGCACCCGTTGCATCGGGTTCAACTTTGTCATCTCTGGCGTCTTCAGGGCACCCTTCATCAGGTCGACCTCCTCGAACGGGACGTCGATGCCTTTCTCGGCCAGGAAAATGCGCACTCTGCGCGGATTGGGGGCCTGGCGCGTCTCGATAATTTTCATGGCGACCTGCTTCCGCTCGGGCGTCGCCGCGACCGCGCAGCAACGCAGGGTGGAAACGGTATTGAAACCAAGCCGCGGGCGCAAGCCACGGAAGTGATCGGACGCGCCGCGGAGACTAACGGGAAATTAGAAAAGTTCTTCTCATACTGCGACGATCGGGTGGAGTGGTGCCGGGAATAAGCGGACTTGAACCGCCTTTCTGGGAAGGTGAGTTGGGATAGTACGCGTGTGAAGCCGACAGGGCCCATAAATCAGCCGACTGACGGCACCGATCCCGAGCGTCGCGGAGGGCAGGCGGCTGGACGCTCACCTCTGCAGGAGGTCCGCGAGCGCCTCGTCGAACGCTCCTCGATCCGCCCTGAGTTTCAATATGAACTCGTGTCGATGTTCGTTCGCAACGAACTTGGTGCCATTGCGACGATCCAGCTTCTTGCCGTCATCTTCTCTCTGGCCTCGATGTTCTGGGCTCCCGTCGGCGAGGCGATCGCATGGCTGCTGCTCGTCATTTTCGCCAAGGTGGCGCTGCTGGAGCTTTGCCGCAGGTTCCTCGCCACGCCCCGTGCCGAGCTCGACATGCGCGTGTGGACCCGCCGATTGATCCTGGCCGAGCTCGTGGCCGGCCTGGTCTGGGCGGGGTTTGCGCTGGTCGGCGCCGGCACGGCCGATGCGGCCAGCCACGTGTTCATTTTCGCATCGCTGATTGTTGTGCTTGCCATCCGCATGACGTTTGCATCGACCGTGATGCCAATTTTCTATGTCGGCACCATCCCGATGACGATCGCCGTCATCGCCCGCCTGGTCACGCTCGGCCATCCGTTCTATTGGGCCATGGCCTCGATGGCGGTCGGTGTGCATGTGTATTTCGTCTTCCTCGCCAAGGGTCTCAACGTCACGGCCCTCGCCATGCTCGCATTCCGGGCCGAGAAAGACGCGCTGATCGGCGAGCTCGAGAAGGAGAAGACCATATCGGATGAGGGGCGGCGCCGGGCGGAAGCTGCCAATATCGCCAAGTCCCGCTTCCTTGCCACCATGAGCCACGAACTCCGGACACCGCTCAATGCGATCCTCGGGTTCTCCGAGGTCATGCAGGCAGAGATATTGGGTCCGATCGAGAATGCAACGTACAGGGAATATGCGGGCAACATTCACGACAGCGGTCGCCATCTGCTGCACCTCATCAACGAAATTCTCGACCTTTCCCGGATCGAGGCCGGCCGCTACGAACTGAAGGAAGAATCGGCCCGACTGACCGACATCGCTGAAGATTGCCACCGTCTCCTGAAGCTGCGCGCCGAGAGCAAGGGGCTGACGATCGTGCTCGATCTCGAGGAAGATCTGCCGCAGATCTGGGTCGACGAGCGCGCTATCCGGCAGGTCTGCCTGAACCTCCTTTCGAATGCGCTGAAGTTCACGCCGAAGGGCGGCACCATCATCATCCGGGCGGCACGGCTGGCGACCGGCGGCCAGCTCCTGTCGGTGAAGGACACGGGACCTGGCATTCCGAAAGACGAGATCTACAAGGTGATGCAGGTATTCGGGCAGGGTTCGCTGGCGCACGAGACCGCGGAGGGTGGCACCGGGCTCGGGCTCCCCATCGTCCAGAACCTTGTCGAGCTGCACAGCGGCACCTTCGAACTGATCTCGGAGTTGCGCAAAGGCACGGAAGCTCGGGTGACGTTGCCTCGATCGCGCGTTCTACGCGCGATGCCGCCGCTGCAACCGCTCGGTCGGGAGCGCCATGGATCGCCGCGGCCATCGTCCAAGCCCACAACGAACCTTCCCTCGGACGCCATCAGACGAAAGGCGCGATTGAAGGTTACCGGTTGAGGGGGCGTGGATCGGAACTTCCCCGCAGCCGTCTCGCAATGAGTTGACCATGGCGTGATTGTGACAACGCCGAGGGCTGCCTAAATTATGCTCGACCAGACGGCTATCTATCGACGTTCGAAGGGCTGTTCCCGGTTCATGGTAAAGCGGCTCGCCGCACGACGCCGCCTTACCGTCTGTCTACATGCAAGTGCGATGCGTTTCGGTGGATTGGGACAATGGGCATCGAAACGCCGTGTATCGGAATATGCAACCTTGACGCCACTTCAGGGTTTTGTACCGGGTGTGGCCGCACAATGAATGAGATAGCGTCCTGGTCGCGCCTTTCGCCCGAGCAGCGGCGGAAGATCATGAGCGAGCTGGCAGGCCGTATTCGCCGCGTTGCTGGAGAGATCGGATGATCCGCGTTCTGGTTCTGCTTGCCGCGGCCGTCGCTCTAGGTGCCTTCCTCGTCGGCGATGAGGGCTCCGTGTCGAGTGCATTGGCACGAGTGCGGGAAGATCTCCAAACGGCGGACATGCAGGAGCTTGCCGCACTCGCCGCTGTAATCGCCATGCTGGTCATCGTGCTGCCGGCAGTGTTCGGAGGCTACAAGGGGCGCGCGGGTAGCGCCATTCGCGATCTTGTCAGCTGGACGGCCATGGTGCTCATTCTGGTGGCCGGATACAGCTACCGCGATGAGCTGGGCCGGATCGCCTTTCGGATTGCCGGCGAGCTCTCACCTCCGGGGTCGACGCTCGGTGTCGAGCAGAGGCAGGCGGGTGAGCGGGCGGTACGAATCCGCCGGCGGGGGGACGGGCATTTTGTCGCACGCGTGTCGGTTAATGGAGCGAGTGTCTCGATGCTGGTGGACACCGGCGCTTCGACAGTGGTCCTGCGCCAATCGGACGCCCGGTTATTCGGGGTCGATACCCGGCACTTGCGCTACTCGGTTCCCGTTCAGACGGCGAACGGCCTCGCCTATGCCGCCCATGCGCGGTTGCGCGAGGTTTCGATCGGTTCGATCTCGCTGCACAACGTCGATGCTCTGGTTGCTCAACCCGGCGTTCTGAAGGAAAGCCTTCTGGGTATGAGTTTCTTAAGCCGGCTGCGCTCTTATGAGTTCGCCGGAGATTTTGTGACGTTCAGGGACTGAGGATCGCATCGGCGATTGTCCCGTCCGGTGCGGATGGGCGATGCGATGCTGTCATCGGGCGTAAGAAACCTTGGCAAGCTGATCGGCGGTTGGACGCTCGCGTTCGGTTTGGCCGCCGTCGCGATCGCAAATTTCGACGAGATCCGCACGCACCTCGGGCTGACATTCACAGCCAAGGATTTCGGGCACTCGGCCCGCGCACCCGTGCCCGAGCCGGAAGTCCGGACAATCATCCGGTACGTTGAGCGTCAGCCGGATGAGCGCGACGCCCCCCGGCGTGTGTTGGCACAACGCAGTGCGACTGAGGTCGATCTGTTCCAGCGGGCGGTGGCGCTTCCGAGGGGGAGCGACGGGCATTTCCGTGCAAACGCCGAGATCAATGGTCGGCACGTCGAGACGCTGGTCGACACCGGCGCGACGCTTGTCGCGATGAGCTACGAGGATGCCGCTGCAATCGGCATCTCCGTTGGGAGTGCCGACTATCGCTACGTCTCCAACACGGCCAACGGCCAAGCGCGCTTTGCGCGGGTAACGCTGGACGAAGTGCGCATCGGCAGCGTTGTCGTGCGCAACGTGCCGGCAGCCGTCAGTGAGCCAGGCAAGCTCGGGACCACGCTTCTCGGTATGTCTTTTCTTGGCCAGCTCCGCGTGGAGATGAAGGGTGGTCGGCTGGTCCTCGAGCAATAGGACAGGGACCCGCGTCGATTTCACGGCCAATACGTGTTAGGCGACTGGCCTCGACCGTGTGCCCAATTTGCGTTAGCGGTCGCCGCACCTGGCCCCGACCGACGAGGTTCCCCATGCTTCCGAAGCCCCGCGCCGATCTCAAACCCAACACCGCCGACTTCGAGCGCCTGCCGCTCGTCAAGCCGACGGGGTTTCGCGAATACGATGCGCGGTGGCTGTTCCCGGGCGAGATCAATTTGATGGGGCTCAATGCGATCGGTCTTGGGCTGGCGACGCTGGTGAAGCGCCGGGGTATCGCGCCGCGCTTTGTCGTGGGGCATGATTTTCGCTCTTACTCCGCCAGTGTGAAGCAGGCTTTGATGACGGGTCTGCTCGCCGGGGGCGGCGAGGTGCACGACATCGGTCTCGCGCTGTCGCCGATGGCCTACTTCGCGCAGTTTGAACTCGACGTGCCCTGCGTCGCCATGGTTACAGCCAGCCACAATGACAATGGCTGGACCGGCATCAAGATGGGTTTGGCCCGGCCCTTGACGTTCGGGCCGGACGACATGTCGGAGCTGAAGGAGATTGTTCTCGCGGGAGCGTTCGAGGGGCAGGGCGGCGGTCGCTATATTCACGTGCCCGACATTCCCGAGCGCTACATGGCCGATCTGTCGAACAGGCCGAAGCTGAAGCGCCCCTTGAAGGTCGTGGCGGCCTGCGGCAATGGCACGGCTGGTGCTTTCGCCCCGCAGGTGCTGGAGGCGATCGGCTGCGAGGTCGTGCGCCTCGATTGTGATCTCGACTATTCGTTCCCCCGGTACAATCCCAATCCCGAGGACATGCAGATGCTGCACGCGATCAGCGCGGCGGTGTTGGAAAACAGGGCGGACGTGGGACTGGGTTTCGACGGCGACGGAGATCGCTGCGGGGTGGTCGACAATGAGGGCCAAGAGATATTCGCCGACAAGGTCGGTGTGATGCTCGCGCGTGACATCTCGGCCCTGCATCCCAATGCTGTTTTCGTGGCCGACGTGAAATCGACCGGCCTTTTCGTGACCGATCCTGTCCTGGTCGAGAACGGTGCAAAGGCCCTCTATTGGAAGACCGGCCACTCGTACATGAAGCGCTACACGTTCGATCAGAAAGCGCTCGTGGGCTTCGAGAAGTCCGGCCACTTCTTCTTCCAGCCACCGCTAGGGCGCGGTTACGACGATGGATTGGTTGCTGCGCTCGCCGTCTGCGACATGCTCGACCGAGCGGCCGGAAAAAGCATGGCGGATCTGGCTCGCGCACTGCCGAAGACCTGGCAGTCGCCGACCATGTCGCCGCATTGCGATGACGAAAAGAAGTACGGCGTCGTCGATCAGATCGTCGCCCAGTATCAGGCGGCCGAGGCCAAGGGCGAGAAGATCGCCGGGCAGGCCATCCGCGATCTGGTGACGGTGAACGGCGTGCGCGTAACTCTTGCCGATGGGACGTGGGGGCTTGTCCGAGCGTCGTCGAACAAGCCCGAGTTGGTCGTGGTCGTCGAGAGCCCCGTCTCGGATGGCAACATGCGCGCCATCTTCGCCGATATCGACGCGCGCCTGTCCAGGTTCCCCGAGGTGGGCGACTACAATCAGAAAATTTGAGCCTGGAGCCACATGCGGGTCCGGACGGCCGCCCCAAATGCCCGTCCGGCTCGTTCGCGGGCGACGCCCGGGCCGGCGTGGCATTGAATTTGCGCAGATCGCCACCAAGTACAGGCGGCTGTCCGGCATGGGCAGTTCCCGATCAGATGGTGAAAACCGCTCCCAAGCATGCGCAATCCAACCAAAACGGCACCGACGCCTGCCGATCGGGCGCACCTGCGCCTGCTCGCGTCGTTCATTTTCGGATCACGCTGGCTCCAGCTTCCGCTCTATGTCGGCTTGATCCTGGCGCAGTGCGTCTACGTCGTGCTGTTCATGAAGGAGCTGTGGCACCTCGTAAGCCACGCGACCTCATTCTCCGAGCAGGAGATCATGCTCATCGTCCTGGCTTTGATCGATGTCGTCATGATCTCGAACCTGTTGGTGATGGTGATCGTCGGCGGTTACGAGACGTTCGTGTCGCGCTTGCGGCTTGAAAATCATCCCGACCAACCCGAGTGGCTCGGGCACGTCAATGCGAACGTCCTCAAGGTCAAACTGGCCATGGCCATTGTCGGCATATCCTCGATCCACCTGCTCAAGACCTTTATCGAGGCAGGCAATCTGGGTCAGCCGGCGGCCAAGTACACCGAGGCGGGCATCATGTGGCAGACGATCATCCACGTGATCTTCATTCTGTCCGCGATCGGCATTGCGCTCGTCGATCGGATGACACAGCAGCCGGCTGTCATCGGCGAACGGCACTGAACATTCTGCTCGCAACCGCGCCCGGCCTTGTTCCGGCGGGGCGGTCGTGTCTCAGCCTGTTGTGTCCCGCCGTATCAGCCCCTCAGGCGGGTGCGGACGATCCGCGGGAAGTCGTCGGATGCGTGATCGCCCGGTTCGCCTCCCGTGGGCTGCACCGTCAGATTGCGCGGGTCCTGTGCCTGTTGGCGGCTCTCTTCGCTGCCAGACCAGTAGGCGGCCTCAGGCGGCGGAGCCGTCGGGCGGGGCTGCGGCGTTGGTGAGAAGGGCGCACTCTGTGCTCCGGGCTGCCGTACCGACGCCGTAGGAACGCCGCCTGCCGCAAACCAGGCTTCGACCAGATCGAGCTCGTCCGCCGACAGCGTCAGCCCCTGCGCGCGGCACCGGGCCACGACGAAGTTGCGGAAGCGGCCAGCAAAAAGATTTGCCGAGGCTCCCTGCTCGAACCAGGGATCGGCCTCGCTGATCACTTCGAGCACGAAGCGGACGTCGTCGCGCCGCACGTCGATTCCACGATCCTGCGCGCGCAGGGTGATGTTCTGGATGGTTTGGGCGCCGATCAGCCCATTCTCCGTGATTTCCTTGGCGATCGTCTCGAACAGCATCCTGTATTCGGGCGGAGCCAGAGGCGGCGCCTTGCAGGCCTCGTGAATGCGCGCAATCGACTGCTGGATATTGATGTTCGACGGCTGCTGCACCTGCTGGGGCGTGGGCTGAGGCTGCTGCTCCGCTTTCAGGGCCGCAGGCGGGGCACCCGCCGCGCTCTGCGATTGATCGTAACTCGGTCGGCGCGCGATCATGGTTCCGGTCTGGCTTGGTGCCTGACCTTGATGTGCCAGCCCCTGGGGGTCTCCCAGTCTTTGGTGGCCCGATCCTTGGTGCGCCGAATCCCGTTGAGGCACACCCTGTTGAGCCAGACCCTGGGCCGTTTGCTGCGGTGAGGGCTCGGTGGGGCGAAGTGCGCCGAGCCCCCCGAAATTGCGCTGCTCGGAGAGATCATCCCGCGCAGCCGGCAATCGTTCGGCCCGGACAGGCGCTTCTCCCAGATCGAGCCTCGACGGCAACGGGTGGCTCTCGAGACGCTGCGCGGCCATTGCCGGTTGGGCCAGGTGGCGCTGGATATCGATCACGACATAAGGCGGCTCGCCGGAGAGGCGAAGTCCTTGCGGCAGGCCTTGCAACAGAAGCTCCCGGAACCCCCCGGCGCCGCCCCAGCCTGTGCCGATGGTACGGTCATGTCCAATCGTTCGCACCGCGCGATCCGCGAGGACTTCCAGCGGCACCGGAGCATGGGCCGTCCGTACCGCGGTGACGACCTCATCCATGATGGCGCGGCGCGTGCTTTCGAGTTGAGCGGCCGCGACAGCGGTGCCTTCGCCGGAGTGATCTTCGAGTCCGACACGTCCCCGCGTCAGAAGCTCGATGAGATCCACCTCACGGACCTCTCCGTCGCTGATCGCCGTATAGGGCGCAGCGGTGTATTCGGTGGCGTAGATCACCGTGCGTCGCGCGTGCGCACGCAGGCGATGAAGCACAGGCGTGAAGTCGGCATCGCCCGAGAGAATGATGAACTCGTCGAAATGCGTCTCGTGGGAGAGGTAGTCCCGGAGATCCATCACCATTCTAATGTCGGAGGAGTTCTTCAGCTGTGCCGTGAGCGGCGGGCAGTCCACAACCTCGAATCCGGCGCGCAAGAAGTGGTGCCGCACGAAGGGGAACGAACTCATGTCGGTCGAATTGTCGGACGTGTTCCGGCGCGGCACAGGATTTCCGTAGCACCGGTTCATGACGATCCTGCGCGGCACGTTCGGCGAGAGCCCGTTCGTGGACGTGATCAGCGCCCCGTTTTCGATCTGCTTGAGCCAACCGATCGCATCTTTCGCGAACCGCTTGGCCGCGTCTTCGCTTTTCCGGCGCAGGGACAGGTAGACGTTGTCGTAGTCGACGAAGACCGCGCTCAAGAACGGACCTGAATGTTCGCGCTTCATCTGATACCGCCCCCAAGCTGTCCCCAACAGGCCGCGTGATTCGCGCGACCTCGGCAGCAATCGCTGAGTCGCCCCCCCTCAGCAAGGTGCGCTCACGGCAGAGGCCCGGCTATCCCCGACTTGTTGCGGATCGGGCGGGAAACGTGAACAACTCCAGGCACGCGTTTGCGAAGCCGCGGGGTGGCGTCGTATGTTGACCGATCCGGATCTTCGAAGGATCCGATCGAGCCATGTACGTGCGTGACCGATGAATGACGACTTGCCGAGACTGTTGAAATCGTATGCGTTCGTCGACCATGCGCTCGCCGGAGATGGCAAGCGCATGGGGGCCCGAGAAGCAGATCGCCTGCGACGGGAGCGCGATCGCATCTTCGCGTGCATCATGACCTACCCATCGGGCGATCATCTCGTCACGGCAGCCCAGTTGCGGTTCATTCTGCAGAACCTCCGGCAATTTGCACACGACCCCGAAATGCTGAGGCATGTGCAGGCGCTGTCGCTCGATCTTCTCAGCCGTATCGGCACGCCAAGGGAGCGAACATCTGGACCGGTCTCCTCAGCGGGCAATGGGCTTGCTGCGGCGCGGAGTGCCGGCCTCAACGCAAGCAGCTTCCGCTACTTCGACTATATGAGTGATCGCGTCGGCGTGTTCGACCGGAGCTATCGCTACATCTACACCAACACCGCCAACGCGCGATTCCATGAAGAAGATGCCGAAGACTTTGTCGGACGGCCAAGCTGGCAGGTCGCCGGTTCCGACTATTTCGAGCGGATCAATCGGCCCTTGATGGATATGGCGCTCGACGGCGTTTCGGTTTCCCGCTTCTGCCGCAATCCGAACAGGCTCGAATGGGTGCACTCCGTCACGTTCGACCCTGTACGAGACGAGCGAGGTAGCGTGGTCGGGTCGTTGCTCGTGTCGCGCCTAGTGGCCGACAATTCCATCCCCGAGGACCAGATCCTGGGCCTTTAAGACGCGTGCTGTGGCCTCGAGGCCGCGATGAACCGTCTTCCGTCGTGACTTCTAGCCGGTCGTGGCCCCGGGTTCGAAGCCTGGCGGTGCCATTTCGAAACCGTCGAACGTGAAGCCGGGGGCAACCGTGCAGCCGGCCAGCGTCCAGGCGCCAAGTGACCGTGCCCATTGCCAATGCCCCGACGGCACTACGATCTGCGGTGCCTGGCCGGCAGCGAGGTCCGGGCCGAGGACCAGCGAGCGGGAGACATCGTTCTCGGCGGATGAGATGCGAAGCTCGAGCGGAGCCCCGCTGTAGAAGTGCCACACCTCGGCGGCGTCGACACGATGCCAGCCCGAGACCTGGCCGGCTTCCAGCAGGAAGTAGATCGCCGTCGAAGCGGCACGTCCTGCATCATCGAGGCGGCCGTCGCGGAACGTCTCGCGGTAGTAGCCGCCCTCGGGATGGGGACGAAGACCAAGAGAGCGTCTGATGTCGTCGGCGCTCCGCAGGCGGCCGGGCATCAAAGCGGAACCCTGATGATCGCGCGCAGGCCGCCCATCGAGCTTTCGCCGAGCGTGACGTCGCCGCCATGGCTTTTCGCAATGTCCCGGGCAATGGCGAGGCCCAAGCCGGAGTTACCTTCTTCCTGGGTTCGTGCCTGTTCCAGGCGGTAGAAGGGCCGGAAGACGTTCTCGCGCTCTTCTTCCGGGATGCCCGGGCCGTCGTCGTCCACCTCGATCCGGAGCCAGCCCCGCTCGGAAGCAGCCCGGACCACGATATGCTCGCCATAGCGAGCCGCATTCGACACGAGATTGGCAATGGCGCGCTTCATGGCGTTGCGCTTCAGCGGCGTGACAAGCTCTCGCTTGCGCCGGCGGATCCGAAGCGTGATCGGCACGTCGAGATGCTGGGTCTCGGCAACGATCTCCTCGAGGATGGCGCGCACATGCGTTTGTGTTGCCACCTCGCCTCCGTCGCCCTTGGCGAAGGCGAGATAGTCTTCGAGCATGCTCTGCATCTCCTTGAGATCGCCGCGCATGGCCGCCACCTCCGGGCCGTCACCGAGAAACGCAAGTTGCAGCCTGAGGCGCGTAAGAACCGTCCGCAAGTCGTGGCTCACACCGGCCAGCATGGTCGTTCGCTGATCGACGTGTTGCGTGATGCGTTCGCGCATCTCGAGAAAAGCCTGGCTCGCCTGCCGGACCTCGCGAGCGCCGCGGGGCCTGAAGTCGTCCGCGACGGGGCGACCCTTGCCAAACGCATTCGCAGCTTCCGCCAGTCTCAATATCGGCCTGATCTGGTTGCGCAGGAAAAGGATCGAGACAGTCAGCAGGACGACCGACGTGCCTACCATCCACATCAGAAAGATGTGCGAGTTCGAAGCATAGGTCTGGCTCCGCCTCGCGACGAAGCGGAGCACGGATTTATCGTGCTTGACGCGGATCTCCACGTGGTCCGACTGGCCGACGGTGTCGACCCAGAACGGTCTGTCGATCTGCTTGCCGAGTTCGCGCGAAAGCGTGCGGTCGAGCAGTGCGAAGAACGGCTTGGGTTGGGGCAGCGGCAGATCTCCGGGCGGCAACACCGTCATGGAAAGCCCGAGCCGCTCGCGGGCCATCTCGAGCAGCCGCGCATAGTTGTCGGCGCGAGGATAGTCCTCGTAGACGTCGATCAGCGCCGCAATGTTGCGCGCCGTTGCTTCCGAGAGCCGCCCCGTCACCGCCTGCCAATGCCGCTCCATGAAGCTGAAGGCGACGACACCCTCGAGCAGCACAATCGGGGTAATGATGATCAGCAGCGCCCGAGCGTAGAGGCCGGTCGGAAGCAGGCCGCTCATGTGGCCGGCAAGCGTGTGGGCAACGCTGCGCAACGCCTGCAGGGCCGACCATAGGGCTGCTTGGCCTGCGGTTGAATGGGCCGAAGTTTCAGCCGATGCCGTTTCGTTCGCAGCCACCATCCGGCCGCCTCCTCGGGGTCAGCTTCGGGACCCGGCTCAATCCACGTAAAGGATGTACCCCTTGCCACGCACGGTCTGCAAATACACCGGGTTCGAGCTGTCTGCCTCGATTTTGCGTCGCAGTCGATTGATCTGGACGTCGATCGCCCGCTCGCTCCCCGTCGAGTCGTCGCTGGCCAGTTCGTGACGTGCAATCGGTGATCCCGGGCGGCCTGCGAACAGGCGGAGCAAATCACGCTCGCGCTCGGTCAGCTTGATCACGTCTTCCCCGCGCTTCAGCTCGCCGCGACCGATATGAAACTGGAAATCCCCCATGCGCACCTCGTCCCGGGCCGCGGGGCTGACCTTGCCGCGTTTGAGAATGTTGTGGATCCGTAGCAGTAGCTCGCGCGGCTCGAACGGCTTGCCGACGTAGTCATCGACGCCTGCCTCGAGGCCGGCGATGCGCTGCTCCGGATCGGCCAGAGCCGTCAGCATGCAAATCGGCACGCTGGAAACGGATTTGAGGTCGCGGGCGAGCGACAGGCCGGTTTCACCCGGCATCATGACATCGAGGATGACGAGATCGAACGTCAGGCCGCGCATCGCAGCACGCGCCGCTTTGGCATCGTGGGCCGTCGATACACGATAGCCTGCCTCGAACAGGAAGCGCGCAATCAGGTCGCGGATACGCTGATCGTCATCGACAACGAGGATGTGCGCAGCGTTGTCCGGCAACGGATCGCGCCTTTGAGCTGACAGCTCCTGGCTCATCATACCCCCTGATCGCCTCCGGACGCGCCGCTCGCCCCACTTCTGGGCACGGCCGCAGTCGCGCATCGCACCAGCGTCTCCGCCCGCTCATGGTCCTCGGCGGACATCACGCCCGCCAGGAATGCGGCGGCTGCCCTTACGCTTCCATGCCCCGCCATCGCCAGCGCGTCGCCCAGAAGACGCGTCTGCAGCGCCAGCAGGCGCTGCGCGAGACAACGGCCCTTGTCCGTGAGATGCAGCCGACGCTCGCGCCTGTCGTTGGCGCCGGTTTCCTGAAGAATGTAGCCCTCATCGACGAGCTGCTTCAAGACGCGGGCGAGGCTCTGCTTGGTGATCTTGAGAATGCCGAGCAGATCGGCGACGCGAAGGCCCGGATTCTGGTCGACGAAATGCAGGATCCTGTGATGAGCCCGCCCGAAGCCGAGTTCGGCGAGGATCTCGTCCGGGCCTGCGACGAAATCCCGATAGGCGAAAAACAGCAACTCGACCATGGCGACGAGGCGCGAGTCGTCGACCCGCGGCAGCTCCAGCGCGACCGAACTGGCGGGCCGGGGCGACCCCGATCCGCGCAAAGGCGAATTTACGTCAGCCATGTTGACATATTTGAGGGCGATCGGTACCCATGGCAAGGATTTTCGAGGCGTTGCGCCGCGCATCAAGTTCCACCTTCGGTGTCGGCCACCGCTCGCGCCAGAATAGACTCTGGGCGGCTGCGGCCACGGCTTCGCATCGAAGACCCGGAAGACACGCATCCGAATTAAGGCTCAAAAACGGCGTCGGCGGCTGGTTTGGCCGGCCGGACGGCTGATCAAGAGCGCGACCAGCGAACGGTCGCGCCGGTCGCGCGAGAGGAGAAGCGCCATGGCGGAGAGCATGCAATCGTTCTTGATCGAGAGAAATGCTGAGCCGGTTTCCGTCGCGGACCGCGCGAAGATGCTGGCCGATCCAGGCTTCGGACGTGTCTTCACCGATCATATGGCCGTCATTCGCTATACCGAGGGCAAGGGCTGGTACGATGCCAAGCTGACCGCGCGCAAACCGCTGCTGGTCGACCCGGCGTCGGCCGTCCTCCACTACGCACAGGAGATCTTCGAGGGTCTCAAGGCCTACAAGCTCGCCGATGGCACGATGGCGACCTTCCGGCCCGATGCCAACGCGCGCCGGTTCCGCGAGTCGGCGAAGCGTCTCGCCATGCCCGAGCTTCCTGACGAACTCTTTCTCGAGTCGATCCGGCAACTCGTCCGGATCGATCGGGACTGGTTCCCAACCGTCGAAGGCGGATCGCTCTATATCCGCCCGTTCATGTTTGCCAACGAAGTCTTTCTCGGCGTGAAGCCTTCGTCGGAGTACCTGTACCTCGTGATCGTCTCGCCTGTCGGAGGGTACTTCAAAAGCGGCGCTCCTGCGGTTTCGATCTGGGTGTCGCAGCACTACACGCGTTCGGCCCCGGGCGGGACGGGGGCCGCGAAGTGCGGCGGCAATTACGCCTCGAGCCTCGTTGCGCAAGCGGAGGCTTCGCGTCACGGCTGCGACCAGGTTGTCTTTCTCGATGCTGCCGAGCATCGCTGGGTGGAGGAACTCGGCGGCATGAACGTCTTCTTTGTGTTCGAAGACGGCTCGCTGCAAACGCCCCCGCTCGGCGGCACGATCCTGGCCGGAATCACACGCGACAGCCTGTTGACGATTGCACGAGCCGAGGGGCTCGTCGTGCGCGAGGAGCCGTATTCGTTCGATCAATGGAAGACCGATGCCGCCAGCGGTCGGCTGACCGAGGCCTTCGCCTGCGGCACCGCCGCGGTGGTGACCCCGATCGGAATTGTCGCCAGCCCTGAAGGCGAGTTCAAGATGGGCGCCGGCGGTCCGGGACAGACGACAATGCGCATCAAGCAAAAATTGGTCGATATCCAGCGCGGTGTGGCGCCCGACCCGCATGGCTGGGTGCATCGCCTCGACTGAGTGCCGGCGCCGCACCGGCCGCGAACAAGGATCAACTTGGGGCGGAGCCTGGCTTCGGCGCCGGATTCGTTGCGGTTCCATCACAACGTTTGTTCGGCGATAACCGAAAAGCCGGTCTCGGCTTGCGGGCTATGCTCCGCAGGTAAACAATCCCGCTGCAAACGGCGTTGCGTCGGCGCCGAGCGAGCGAGGAAGCATCATGGCGGTCGCGACTGGGTGCATCGAAGACGCCAGCACGGAGGCTGCCGCCGCTGGCCACGTTCTCCTTCGTCCCGTGCTTCTGGCTCTGGCAGTGGCGCTCGGTCTATCGGCGTCGGCCGGAGTCGCGCCTGCCTCCGCACAAATCGTTGCTACACCCAATCCGGGCCGCGATTGCCAGACGGTACGCACATGCAACTTCTCGCGCGGGGCGGCTGTCCGGGGGTGCCTGTCCTCGTACACATGTCGCATCTGCCGGACGGTGCGCTCGCGGTGCAGCATCGGCAACCGCCGCCAGGTCTGCGAGCGGATCGTGTGCAGTTGGGGCGGCTAGCGCTGGGGCCTGGGAACGCCGGTGCGTGGGCTGTCGATGAGATGGCCTGCCCGCAAATCATGCGAAACACGCTGCTGATGGGACGCAAACTTCTGCGCGACGTGCTAGATAGGTTCGAAAGGGAGCCTATCGAATAGCCGCGCGGCCTCCGTCGAAGCTGTGCGTCCGGAGTGTTGGAATGGAGGAAAGCCAAGCGAAGGGCGGTCGACGTGCGCAACGTCGTCGGGCTCGCGTCGAGGCCCAAGCGGTGAAGCTCGGGGTTCGACAGGAGATACCGGCACCCGTTGAGCCGGCGCCCGCGGCCCGGGTCTCGGTGGGCGCGAGGTTGCGCTATTATTTTTTGACGGGATTGGTCGTGGTCGGTCCGCTGACCATCACCCTTTATGTGACGTGGTCGCTGATCCATTTCGTCGACAACTGGATCAAGCCTTACATCCCATCACTCTACAACCCGGACACCTACTTGCCTTTCCCGGTGCCGGGGGCGGGGTTGTTGTTTGCGTTCATCGGTCTTGTGCTGATCGGTGCGCTTGCGGCAAACCTGATCGGGCGGACGCTCATCAGCGCCGGCGAACGCATGCTGGACGGCATGCCGATCGTCAGGAACCTCTATAGGGGCACCAAGCAGCTCTTCGAGTCGGTCGTCTCCGCGACGGGGCCTGAGCAGGCGTTCAAGAAAGTCGCGGTGATGGAGTTTCCGTCGCCAGGGATCTACGCACTGGTGTTCGTTACCGGCGGTGTCGCCCTGCCGATCGCTGGCGTCGCTCCCGACGATGATCTGATCGCCGTCTTCATGCCGACGCACTTGATGCCGCCTTCCGGTTTCACCGTATTCGTGCCGCGCCGGAAAGTGATCGCCATCGACATGACCATCGAGGATGCGGCGAAAATCATCTTGTCGGCAGGGATGGTCACGCCCGAGGGCCAAAGCAGGCTGAAGGAGCTGATCACCCACCCGGCGGGAGCGGCGCGCGCCACCGAAGATGCCTGAGCGGGCGTGGCGAAGCGGCCGTTCGGCGCGGCGTTGAACGGGTAAGCCCTAGGCGCGGCCTTCGGTCTCGAACATGGCCGAGGCCAGGGCGTGACGCGAATCCTTCCCCGCCCACACGACGAACTGGAACGCCTGATAGTAGCGCTCGCAAGCCTCGAGCGCCGTCTTCAGCAGCGCCTCGCACTGGTTGAGGTTCGCTGCGGCACCGTTGAGCATGAGCCCGTTGCGATACATGATCAGCCCTTCCGCCGCCCAGATGTCGAAGTGGCCGAGCCATTGCTGCTCGTTGATCTGCGCGACCAGGCGATAGATCTCCGCGATCCGCGCGTCGGGCACTTTGAAGTCGAAGGCGCAGGCTATGTGCAGGCTTTCGAGGTCCGCGCGCCAATTGAGCGAGACGTGATAATCGGCCCACGTCCCTGCGACAGTCATCGTCAACTCGTCTTCGTTGGTCCGTTCGGAAGGCCAGTCGTGCACCGACGCGACTTGCTCCACGAGATCGACCGGGTTGCTGGCGAGACCGTATCCGGAATTGGCGATTGCCATCGGTGCTTCCACTCCTCTCGCGCGACATCCGCATGTGCGGTTCGCGTTCTTGGGCCGTGCGAGACCTAAGCGGACGCGGACACGAGTCGCAAGGAGAGCAGGGTCTTCTCCACCGCCAATCGGAGCACATCGCCGAAGCCCCTGAATTGGACGCTTTTCGCGGCCGCATCCAGGGCCGGCCTGTGTACGACCTGTGGACGGCTTGGGGACCGAATGTGGCCGACCGGGGGCGCCGCTGCACCCACGCAGGGAACGCAGCAGCGGAGCGTCTCAGGCACCTTTGAGCGCCTTCAGTTCGGCTTCGAGAGCATCGAGCCTTTGCGCCAGGGTGTCGTTTTCCTCGCGCGCTTTTCTGGCCATTGCCTTGACCGCCTCGAACTCCTCGCGCGGCACCACATCCATCTCGCGCAGGATACGTTCACCCTGGGCCCGCATGAGCGTTTCCATCTCGCGTCGGACGCCCTGCGCTGCGCCCGCCGCGTCGGTCATCAACCTTGCGAACTCGTCGAATACGCGATTGCTGGTCTGGGTCATGCCGGGCCGGTCTCCGTTGAAAGATCGGGTCTGTCGTTGAAACGGACTATGGGCAGGGGGTCGCTCGTGTTCAAGTCTGCCGATCTGGTCACCTTGACATGGACGGCTCGCTCGCCGAGCAACGCAGTCGACGACCGGAGGCACGGCGGTTGGCTGATCTCGGTCGGTCCGAACGATACGAAGGGTTGAACAGCATGCTGGCAATTCCCTACCCCGCGATTGATCCGATCGCCATCGCGGTCGGGCCGGTCGCGATCAAATGGTACGGGCTCGCTTACGTGGCGGGGCTGCTTCTGGGCTGGCTCTATATCAAGCGGCTCCTCACCACCAATCGGCTTTGGCAAGGAAACCTGTCTCCGTTGCCACCCGACGTCGCCGACGATCTCTTCGCATGGATCGCGATCGGCGTGGTGGTGGGCGGCCGGCTGGGTCACGTTACGCTCTACGAGCCGGACTATTATTTCAGTCATCCGCTCGAGATCTTGAAGATCTGGCAAGGCGGCATGGCATTTCACGGCGGGCTGGTCGGCAGTATCGTGGCGATGTGGATCTTTGCCCGCATGAAGGGTGTAAGCGCGTTCACCGTCTGGGATATCGCCGCGGCCGCGGTGCCCTTCGGGCTGTTTTTCGGGCGAACCGCAAATTTCATCAACGCGGAGGTGATCGGCCGAGTCAGCGATGCTCCGTGGGCGATGGTGTTTCCGGGAGCCGGACCGCTGTCACGGCATCCGGTCCAGCTTTATGAGGCGCTCCTTGAAGGGCTCGTCCTGTTTCTCATCCTGCGCTGGCTGACCCACACGCGTTACGCTCTGAAGACGCCTGGACTGACCGGCGCCGCGTTCCTGGCAGGATATGGGGCGTTCCGGATGGTGTGCGAGGTCTTCAAGGAGGACTATAGCGGCCTCTTCGGCACCCCTTGGCTTACCTCCGGCATGGTCTACTCGGTGCCGATGGTGGCCGTGGGCGCTGTTGCAATGTGGGTTCTCACGCGTCCGGAAGCGGAGGCTCGGTCGGTGCGATGAACGAGAGGGGCTCGGTCGCGGCAGGCGAAACGCCGCTGGCTGCGGTGCTGATCCGCCGTATTGCCGCGACGGGACCGATTTCGGTGCGCGCCTATATGGAGATCTGCCTTTCCGATCCCGAGCACGGCTACTACCGAACGCAGCCGGCGATCGGCGCTGCAGCGGATTTCATCACGGCGCCGGAGATCAGCCAGATTTTCGGCGAGTTGCTTGGTCTCTGGTCGGCTGTCGTCTGGCAGCAGATGGGCGCGCCGTCGCCATTCCGGCTTGTCGAGATCGGCCCCGGGCGAGGCACCATGATGGCCGACGCCTTACGCGCCGCGCAGCGCGTTCCGGGATTTGCCGACGCCGTCCGGGTGATTCTGGTCGAGCCGAGCCCCGTGCTGCAAACGGCGCAGCGGCGTAAACTCGAGGCGACCACCGCCCAGGTGGAATGGGTCGAGGACATGGCTCGGGTGGCGCCCGGCCCGACCGTGCTGCTTGCCAATGAATTTTTCGACGCCATTCCGATGACCCAATTGATCAGGTGCGAGGACGGCTGGCGCGAGCGAATGGTCGCGCTCGACCAGGCCGCCGCGCTGAGTTTCGCAGTTGACCGCTCTCTTTGGCGCGGGGCGTTGCCCGAAGCAGCGGCCACCGCGTCCACCGGTTCCGTGCTCGAGTTGCGCGATCTGAGCGGCCTTTCCCAGACGCTCCAGCGAATGGCCGATGGAGGCCCTCTTGCCGCTCTCTTCATCGACTATGGGCATGAGGCCACCGGCTTCGGAGATACCCTGCAGGCGGTGCGCCGGCATCGCAGCGAGTCCGTGCTCGCGTCGCCGGGAGCGGCCGATCTGACGGCGATGGTCGATTTCGAAGCGGCCGAGCGTTGTTTCGCGAGCGACCGGATTGCGGTCGAGCCATTGTCGACGCAGGCCGAGTTTCTCGGTGCGCTTGGCATTGCCGAGCGCGCCTCGCGCCTGATGACGGCGAACCCGTCGCGCGCCGGCGAGATCGAGGCGGCGGTAGCCCGGCTCATGAGCCCACACGGCATGGGAACGCGCTTCAAGGTGCTTGGTGTGCGATCGTCCCAGGTGCCCGGGTTGCCAGGATTTGCTCGTCGTTGACGTTTTTCCCTAATCTCGGGCGCATCACGCTTGCGCCGCCGAGCGGCCGTGACCATCGTCAGGACAAGAGATGTCGTTGATCAAAATGGCGTCGTGGCCGAGCCCCGATCAGCTCCTCTTCATTCTCTACCTGGTTGCAATCGTTGCCGAGGCCATGACGGCGGCGCTGGCGGCCGGCCGTCGCCAGATGGACTGGTTGGGCGTTGCCCTCCTCGGCAGCATTACCGCGCTGGGCGGCGGCTCGGTCCGAGACATTCTCCTGGGACGGCACCCTCTGACCTGGATCGAGCACCCATCGTATCTTTTGATTACAAGTGCTGCGGCCCTGGCCACCATCGTCATTGCCCGACACATGCATCATCTGCGTCGGATGTTCCTATTTCTCGACGCTGTCGGTCTTGTCGTTTTCACGGTCATCGGTTGCAACATCGCCGTCGAATTCGATCTGCCCGTCGTCGTCGTTATCGCTTCGGGCATGATCACCGGCTGTGTCGGGGGCATTCTGCGCGACGTGTTGTGCACCGAGGTCCCGCTGATTTTTCGCGCTGAGCTTTATGCCACCGTCTCGATCGTGACGGGTGGATGCTACGTGCTGGGCCGTTGGCTGGGCGTGCCACATGACATCGTGGTGCTGGCCGCCATGGCTATCGGCCTGACGCTTCGGCTCCTCGCCCTGCGCTACGGCTGGAGCATGCCCAAGTTCGTCTACACCGATGAGCTTCACTGAGCCCCGGGCGCATCACGCGCCTGCTGCGGGCGGCCGTCAGAGAGTGCAGCCGGTGCGTCGTGCATCGGTTCCTGCCCGCGATCTTGCGGGCAAGAACCGAGCGGGTCATGCGACGGCGATATTGAAGGGAGCGCTGCCGTTGGGTGCAGGCGGAACCAAAAACGGATAGCTCTGCCAATCATCGCAAAACGTCCGGTAGTCTTCGGTAATCTCTTCGCCTTTTGCGATGTCCCGTTTGGCGGCCGACCATCCGAAGACGTCGCCGTTCGGATAAACACCGTAGCTGTTGGGATGGTCCGAGTGGTTCGTAAAAATGGCGTGATCCGCGCAGTGGATCCAGCTGCCTTTCCAGAGATAAGCGTAAGTCGTGATATGCGACTTCGCGATCGGTGGGAGTGCCTCCACCTCGGCCGGGCTCAAAACCTTGTCGAACCCTTCCACGTATTTCCACCACACGGTTCCGGCCGGAATCGGCTCGGCAGCAAACAGCCCAAATCCGGAAATAGGACTGGGCGCAACAAACGTTGGTATTAAGAGCATCGAGTTTACCCTCACGAAGACGACACGAGCTGAAGACCGCCCCGTCATTCACGGCCGCATCTCATAAGAGGGTGCTGAATTTTCGTCTATTTGTTTTCTGCGAGAGCGCTGCTTTTTTTCTCGGCGTTTGGCTTGGCCGAAGCAGAAGGCCCTCTAGTGGCCGTCACGATCGCCGAAGACAACGCCAGGGTCCTTGACGACGCGGCGGACGTCGCCCTGCCGCAAGGTCAGGCCCCGGCGGTCGAAATGTTCAAGGATCTGAATGCCGACGTTACGGCCCGACCCGGCGCGGTCCCGAAACTCGGCGGCGGTGAATGTTTTTTCGGCATTGCCGTCCGCAAGCTCGCCGGCCATACGCCCCAATTCCAATAGGGCAGGCTTCAGAAAAAAGCGATCGGTCGAAACTTCGACGACGGCTCCCAGCCGCGCCATGACCTTGAGCAGTTTCCGAACCGCGGTAATCGGCTGACCGGTTGCCTCCGCGAGATCGCGGACCTGCGGCGGACGGAAACGATTGTCGTCGCCGATGGCAGCCGCGAGACGCTCCCAGAGGCGTTGATCGGCGGCTC
Source organism: Hyphomicrobiaceae bacterium (assembly GCA_050187415.1). GTDB lineage: Bacteria > Pseudomonadota > Alphaproteobacteria > Rhizobiales > Hyphomicrobiaceae. The sequence continues at coordinate 40,750 of JBFWXN010000028.1, forward strand.
CGAGGCTGGACGTGTGGCTGGCAAGTCGAACCAGACCGCCCTGAGCCACCACGTCGCCTCGCGTGGCGAGCATCGCCAGCAAGGCTTTCATGTGTGGCCGCGTAAGCCGTGTCTCCATCCCAAGGCGCAAGACATCCTCGATGATGCCGGGCCGTTCGGGGGACGCGGCATGGAACTGTGCGAGCCGTTCGACAACCTCGCCACCGAGCCGTTCGACGGTCTCGGCGAGCGCGACGAAGCGGCGCCCCTGGCTTTCGGCGACGACCGGCTCGACTTCCTCGATCAGCCCGTCCGTTTCGACCGCCGCGAGGCCACGGCCGATGGCAAAGGCAGTGAGATCGACAATGCCGGGCTGCAGCGCGAGCAATCCGTCCAAGGCGACCGCCGCGTCACGCTCGCTCATCGCTTCGAGCGCCGTCAGGCGGGCGGGTGTGCGCCGGAAGCGTTGTGGTGCGGCGGGATCGACGACGATGCCGCCGCCGATGGTACGTTCGCCGCCGGCGTCTCGCGCGATGATCCGGTCTCGGGCCCGCACGGGGAGGGGAGTGCTGGTTACGAGTTGGACCAGCGCAGAGTGCCCTGGCGCGAGGGTCTCGCCCTCGAGCAGCACGATCCGGGTCTCGATCGCGCTCGTGCCGACGTGCAGGTGGACCGGCGCCCAGGTTCGCAGCGGGCGCGCCTCGCTGTCGAGCAGCCTGAATCGCGCATCGAAACGTGCGCTCGATGATTGCTGGTCAGGCGACAGGAGCCAGTTGCCGCGCGTAATCGTTTGGCGATCGACACCTGCCAGGTTCAACGCGACACGCTCGCCGGCCGAGCCCGTCTCCGAGGGCTTTCCGAGCGCGTGGATGGCACGAACCCGCCCCTGCACACCGGCCGGCAGCGCCACCACTGTTTCCCCGGTTGCGACGCTGCCCGCCATGACGACCCCGGTCACGACGGTGCCGGCCCCGGCCACGGTGAAGGACCGGTCGACGGCCATTCGAAAGGCGCCGCGCGAAGTCCGGTCGGGGCGGCTCAAGGCTTCCTCGACAAGCCGTTGCTTCAGCTCGGGGATGCCGGCGCCGGTCGCCGCCGAGACGCGCAGGATGTCGGCATCGGCGAGAGATGTCGCAAGGAGCGCCTCGCGCATCTCCTCCTCGACTTGCTCGATGCGAGCTTCGTCGACCAGGTCGGCCTTGTTGATCACGACGATGCCGTCGGCAAGCCCGAGCAGGTCGAGAATCTGCAGGTGCTCGCGGGTTTGCGGCATGACGCCGTCGTCGGCAGCCACAACCAGCACCACGAAGTCGATGGAGGCCGCACCCGCCAGCATCGTGTGTACGAAGCGCTCATGACCTGGCACATCGACGAAGCCCAGCGTCCCGCCGTTCGGTAGTGGCGTGTAGGCGAAGCCGAGCTCGATGGTGATGCCGCGGGCCTTCTCTTCCTTCAGCCTGTCGCAATCGACGCCGGTCAGAGCTTTGACGAGGAGCGTCTTGCCGTGGTCGATGTGGCCCGCGGTTCCAACGATCATGTGCCGAGCAGCCTCAGGCCGGCGTCAGGACGTGGATGACGCGGCTGGCGAGCATGTCCTTCACCTTTGCGGCGTAGGCCTTCATGTGCGGAGCGCCGCCATGGGCCTTGAGATCGTCGAGCGTCGCCCACTTCTCGATGACGACGAACGTATCCCCGCCGAACGCCGTCTGCACAGCACCCATGCCCTCGGCATCGATGGCCGGGCCGTACTCGATGCAGCCCTTCTCGGCGTGAACGGCGGGCACGTTGGCGCGGAATTCCTTCAGCACTGCTTCGCGCATGCCGGGCTTGGCCGTGATAATGGCAACGACGTGGATCATGGGGAGCGTCTCCTCGTGTGGGGGCGGCCGGCTGTGTTCGCGGCCATGTGCCGAACGCTAGCATCGCGTGGCCGGCGATGGCTACCGCAGCGCGACGGTGCGACCTCAGATCAAGGCGCATCGAAGCTCGTCGACGTGCCGAGGTGAGGTGCTGTGATACCGCGCGCCATCAGGATAAAGAGCGAAGCAGTTGCTTTGCCGTATAGTAGAGATCGACGCCGATCTGGCCTTCGATCAGCTTGATGATGACCATACCCAGGATCATCGCCCCGATTGTCGTGACAAACCGCCGGAGCAGCCCGCCGTAGCTGGGTGCGATACGTACGATGTGCTGCTGATCCGGAAGCTGGCTTTCGGCGAGCACGCCGTCTGCGCCGAGGGTCCGGGCTGATACTGCGAGCTGGAGACTGCCGCGCCCGGATTGAAGCGGCGTGACGATGAACCTCCACACGGCGGACTCGCTGGCAAGTCGATCCGAGCCGGCGGCTCCACTCTGGTCCCACTGGGTCTCCGGCGAGCCGGCATCGATCACGTACCGCCCCGAAGTCGGCCTCAGGCGAACAGCGATTGCGCGCGCGACGACACTCTCCGAGCGGAGCGCGTAGGGACGCGCTCCTCCGCTCGCTGCGATTGGCGGTCGCTCGATCCAAACCTCGATCACGTGGGGACGGCCCTGGCGCAGGCGACGCGGGATGGAGTGCGTGATCTGCGACGGGTCGATCGCCGGTCGCCGGCCTTGTGTGGTCCCTGCGCCGTGCCCGGATTGAGCCAGAACGAAAGCCGGCTGCGATGATTGGTCCCCGGCAGGGGGGCCGCGCCGCGGGTCGGTGGATAAGGGGGGATGGGACCATTGCGACGAAGGCCCGAAATCGCCTTCGGCCGGCCGGGGCGGGTTCGGCTCGGGCGGGCGCGGGAGCTGCGCGGGGGGGAAGGGGGGCACCGTCCAGCCTTGAGGCGGTGGCGGTAGTGGGCGCATACCCGGTTGAGGCGGGGCGACGGGACGCACCGGTGGCGGAGCCCAGCCCACGGGAGATGGTGGTTGCTCCTGCCGGGGCGGAGCCTGAGGCAATGACGGCCGGTTTGCGGATGGAAGCGGCGTCGCACCCGCCGTCCTCGGACCCAAGGCGCCGGCAGCCGGTGGATCGACGGGCTCGGCCGGCGCATCGGCTGCGGCAAACGGTCTGCCCACCTGTGCCGGCATATCAGGGGGCGCGGCCGATGGTGGGGCCTCTCCAGCCGGAGCGGAAGGCTCGCCGGTGGTGACGCGGGCGGTTGGCGCCGACGTCGTGGCGGATCTGTCCGACGCGAAGTCGTCGCCGCCAGAGACATCGGAAGGCTGATCGCCGGCGCTTGGCGGCGGGGGTGCGAACGGGCGCAATTCCTCTTCGCCTGCCGGGTCGGGCGCTGGATGCGCGGACGCCATCCGGGCGGGGGCTGCTGCGTGGGGCGTCTCAGGAGCAGGCGCGGGCGATGTCGCCGTTGGTGCGGTCGCTGCCGCTGACGGCTGATGTGGCTCAGGACGGTTTTGGCCACGTGTCTCGACGCGTTCCCTGGCCCGCGCAAGAATGTCCTCGGCACGCGTCGTCGTGACCGCCGCAGCCTCCGGCCGGGCCGGTGGCGGATTTGACGCCGGATGCCGTTCGCCGTTCGCACGTGCGGCGACCTCACGGAGAGCCTGTATCGCCGCGTCGAACGTGAGCCCCTGCGCCTTGAGGAAACTGGCGGCCATAGACCGGCCGTCGCCGACCAGAGCCGCCAGCACGATGGCACCGTCGATGCTGCTGCGGCGCCCCTGCTGGGCGGCGAGCGTCGCGTACTTCAGCACTTGCGTCAGAGGTTGCGAAATGGCGGGGGCGCCGGGCGTTCCCGATGGCACGCGATTGTCGACGGTACCGAGATAGCCGGCAACATCGTTCCGCAGGCGACCGAGATCGACCTGGCAGGACTGCAGGACATGGGCGGCATCTGCATCCTCGCTCAGGGCGAGCAGAAGGTGCTCGAGCAGGACTTGCGCCTGGGATTGGTCCGAGGCGTATTCCCGAGCGCGCAGCAAGGTCGCCTGGAGTCCCGGCGCCATCGGCACTCTACCGCCATCTTCAGCCATTGCCTGCGCCATCCCCCGGGCGATCTCCCTGCTGCGATCGGCACGCCACCTCAACGCGTGGCTAATCCCGCTTCGCGGCGAAACTTTAGCCGATTGGATACGTCGCCGCATCTTTCCGCTTGCTGCGATGTCGATTGCACGCGCACGGGATGCAAGTGCGGGCTGCCGGTTGACTCTCACGCGGCGCTCGCGCCTCAATTCAGCCGAGCCGGGGCGCAGCCTTGCTCGCGCCCACGAGAGGAGAATCTAGCATCATGACCAGTATTGCAGCCATCACCGGAGCGGCCTCGGGCATCGGACGCGGCACGGCACGGCGCCTGCTCGATGACGGATGGACGGTCGTCGCACTGGACGTCTCGGAGGAAGGTCTCGCCAAGCTGCGGGCGGAGTTCGGGGACTACGGACCCCGCCTCGATACGGTGCGCGCAGATGTGACGTCGGAGGCATCGCTCGCCAAGGCCTTCGGAGAAATAGCGGAACGACACGGGCGCCTCAACGGCTTCGTCGCGTCGGCCGGCCTGCTGCGAACCGGATCGCTCGATTCCATGCCCGTCAGCGAGTTCGACGATTTGTTCTCGGTCAACGTGCGGGGCGTGTGGCTTTCGACGAGGTTTGCCATGCCGCTATTGCGCGCCGCCGCCGCCAAGGGTGAACCGGCACGGGTCGTCTTTCTCTCGTCCGTGTCTGGTCTTAGGCACAAGATGGACAGCGGCGCCTATGCCGCGACCAAGACGGCCGTGATCGCCTTGGCCAAGGTCTGGGCGGTCGAGAACGCCAGCGCAGGAGTGCTCGTCAACGCCATCGCGCCGGCGACCACCGAGACGCCGATGGTGGCGCCGCATCTCAATCCGGGAAGCAACACGCGCTACCGTACCAGTGGCACCTCGCCGCTCGGCCGCATCGCGCAGCCGGCCGACATCGCCAACGTCATCCATTTCCTGATGTCCCCGGCCGCGGCCTACGTGACGGGAACGGTCATTCCCGTGGACGGCGGCACGACCGCCGCATTCGTACCGCCCGGGGTGAAGGCTTAGCTCGCGGCAGCTCAGTTGGCGCCTTCGTAGCGTTTGACACGCGCCTCGCCCGTGATGGCATGGCCGATCATGCCTTCCTCGCGGCAAACACGGGCGATCACCGGCGCGATGTCGCGTGACGCGCGGCGGGTCAGGCGTTCGTAAGTCACGATCTTCGTGAACTTGTGGACCGAGAGCCCGCCGGTGTAGCGCGCCGAGCGGCCGGTCGGCAGAGTATGGTTGGTGCCGACCCCCTTGTCGCCGTAAGCCACCGTCGACGGCTCTCCGATGAAGAGCGACCCGTAGCTCTTGAGGCGCTCGAGATAGTAATCGTCGCGGCCGGTCTGGATCTCGAGATGTTCGGGCGCATATTCGTCGGAAACGGCGATCGCTTCGTCGTCGCTGTCGACGACGATCACTTCGCCGAGGTCGGCCCAGGCCTTGCCCGCGTTGTCCCGGGTGGGCAGGTCCGGCAACAGGCGCTCGATTTCCTTGATCACGGCCTCACCGAGTTTTCTCGACGTGGTCACGAGCCACGCCGGGCTGTCGGGGCCATGCTCGGCCTGGCCGAGCAGATCGATCGCAACGATGGTCGGGTCTGCGGTTTCGTCGGCGATGACGAGAATTTCCGTCGGTCCGGCCAATAGGTCGATGCCGGCGATGCCGAACAGTTGCCGTTTGGCCTCCGCTACATAGGGATTACCGGGCCCCGTAATGAGATCGGCCTTGCGCATGCCGACGAGGCCCACGGCCATCGCGGCCAAAGCCTGGGCGCCGCCGAGGCAGTAGATCTCGTCGGCACCCGACTTGTCGAGCGCGTAGAGAGTCTGCGGATAGATGCCGTCGGCGCCCCGCGGCGGAGCGCACCCGGTGATATGCTTGACGCCAGCCACTTTCGCGGTGCCGACGCTCATGATCGCGGCGGAGATCAGCGGATATTTCCCACCCGGGATGTAGCAGCCGACATTTTCGATCGGAATCAAGCGTTGTCCGAGTACCGCGCCCGGATAGAGCTCCACCTCGAACGCCTGGATACTGTCCTTCTGGCGCAGGGCGAAATCCCGGACGTTCTTGAGGCAGACGTCGAAGTCCTCCTTGAACACTTTGGAAAGCAGCTTCGACTTCTCGGCGATCTCCGATTTCCCGACCCGGAATTCGCCGTCCCATTTGTCGAGGTCGCGTGCGTAGCGCCGGATTGCAGCGTCGCCGTTCTCGAAAATGTCGGAGAGCATGTCGCGCACGGTCCGCTCGACTTCGGCGCGGCGCTTGCTGACGGGAACGGTCGACGTCTTCAGGTATTCGCGGGCCACGGCTGCCCTCCAGCAGTTCGATTGACTACGATCGGCGGACCGTAGGAGGGCGCTATTCGAGGGTCAAGAACGCGCTACCCGCCCTTCGACCTGGGCAAGATGCTGGGCTAGCCGTGCCCCGCATTCGACGCCGTGCGAGAACGGCAGGCCGTGACGGGCGTGCGGCATCATCGCCAATTCGGCGTGAGGCACTGCCTCCAGCAGATCGACGGCCATGCGTGCCGTCACGAAGGGGCTTCGGTCCGGCATCAGCATCAGCAGCGGGGCCTTGATCCGATCGAGTTGCGGGCCGAGGTTCGTGCGCCGCAGGAGTTCGCCGAGACCGACCGTGACGTGCGCCGGAGACCGGTCCTGGACCGCCTGATACCAGCGACGCTTTTCGCCGGAGACCGCATCGTCATGGAAGCGCTTGCTCATCATGTCGGCGCTCCACGACGCGACGCCTTGCTTGGCGAAGGCGTCGCGCCAGCCGGGAACGTCGGCAATCGAGTCGCCCCGGAATGCAGCGTTCGAGATGGTGACGGAGGCGACGCGCTCGGGGTGATGGATCGCGGCAAGGAGCGCAGCGGTGCCGCCGAATGATTCGCCGACGAGGTGCACCGGATCGGGACCGGCCAGGTCGACGATCTCCATCAGGTCGCAGAGCGCGCCGTCAAGCGTCCACTCGTGGTCTTGCGGAGGGATGGAGGACTGCCCGTAGCCACGGGTATCGAAGCGGATCACGCGATGGCTTGTAAGGATGGACGGCAGCCAGTCGGTCCAGACGTGGCGATCGGTTCCGATCCCGTGATGGAAGACGACCGTCTTGTTGGCCCGGCTCCAAGGGGCGACGATGTCGATCGCCTCGTAGGCGAGGCCGGACTGCGTGCGGGCTTGGTCTTGCATGTGCGTTCAATTCTTTCGCGATCTTCGTGGGTCCAATCTTGAATGAAGCTTGCCACCAGTCGTGGTACGTTGGCGAGCGCGATCAACCGGTGCCTTAACCCAGGGTACGACGAGGCGTGTGCTGTCCGTCTTTAGGCTGGGCTTTCCTTCTGGCGCTTCGGCACCGTCTGAGCTGAAAACCTCGTTTGGGTTCGCGGGCTTGCTCTAGGCTCAAACTTTGTCTAGCAAAGACGGAACAGCAGAATGATCCAGGAAGCGCGTCGAAGCGCGTGAGCTTTGGGCTGGCTAGGGAGGAGCAACGACGTGCAGCATAGTCCCGCCGGGGGCTTGGCGATGGCCGGGCGCACGGAAGCGCAAGCAACAGTTGCGCCGAGCGCGCCCGTGCTTGAAATCGATAATCTCCACGTTCACTTTGTGACGTCGCATGGGACCGTCCGCGCCGTCGAAGGGGTAACGTATTCGGTTTACCCGGGAGAGATGGTGGCGATTGTCGGTGAGTCCGGCTCGGGCAAGTCTGTGTCGGCGCTCGCCGTCATGCGATTGCTGCCGCCGCATTCGTCCCGCATCCCCCAAGGCACGATCCGCTTTGAAGGCCGTTCCCTGCTCGATCTCGATAACGAGTCTATGCGTCAGGTGCGCGGACGCTCGATCTCGATGATCTTCCAGGAACCGATGACGTCGCTCAATCCGGTGCTGTCGATCGGGCTGCAGATCAAGGAGCCGCTCCTCATCCACATGGGAATGACGGAAGCGGAGGCCGACGAGCGCGCCATCGAGCTGCTGACGCTGGTTGGAATCACCGATCCCGCAAGCCGTCTGGCGCAGTATCCGCACCAGCTCTCGGGTGGCATGCGTCAGCGCGTGATGATTGCCATCGGTCTGGCCTGCAATCCCAAGCTCTTGATCGCGGATGAGCCGACCACGGCGCTCGACGTGACCATCCAGGCGCAGATCCTGGAGTTGATGAAGGATCTGTCGCGGCGGCTCGGAATTGCCGTGATCATCATCACGCACAACCTCGGCATCGTTGCGCGCTACGCGGACCGAGTGAACGTCATGTATGCGGCGCGGATCGTCGAAAGCGGTACCGCCGAACGCGTCTTTGGGCGTCCGCTGCATCCTTACGCGCGCGGCCTGCTGAACGCGGTCCCCCGCCTCGACCGGGGACGGTCGAGCAAGCTTGCGACAATCGAAGGCTCACCTCCGAACCTGCTCGATCCGCCCGAGGGCTGTCGCTTCCGGCCGCGATGCCGTTTCGCAATCGACGTGTGCACGGAGGTCCCGGCATTCCGCGAGATCGAAGAGGCCCATTTCGCGGCCTGCCACCGGACGCCGGAGATCGAGACCCTGGACAGCGTCGCCCAAAGCGCGGTCGAGGGAGACGTCGCAGCGCTTTCCGCCGATGCCGGCGATATGCTCGCCATCAAAGGCGCGAGCAAGTTCTTTCCCATCGGTGGCGGCCTTCTGGGGGGCAAGACGAAATTTGTCCGCGCGGTCAACGACGTGACGCTGTCCGTCAAAAAAGGCGAGACGCTGGGTCTTGTCGGTGAGTCTGGTTGCGGCAAGTCCACTCTCGGACGGCTCGTGCTTAGGCTCGACGAGCCGACCGGCGGCGAGATCCTGTTCGATGGTGTCGACCTCGCACAGCTCAAGCGCCGCGAGATGATCGCGATCCGCAAGAAAATGCAGGTGATCTTCCAGGATCCCTACTCGTCCCTCAACCCGCGGATGACGGTGGGCCAGATCATCGGCGAGCCGATGCACGTGCACGACATTCTCCCGAAGGACAAGATCGACGATCGCGTCGGCGAGTTGCTGCAAATCGTCGGCCTCTTTCCGTATATGGCCTTGCGCTATCCGCACGAGCTCTCGGGCGGTCAGAGGCAGCGCGTCGGCATAGCGCGTGCGCTCGCGGTGGATCCGGAGGTGATCGTCTGCGACGAGGCCGTCTCGGCGCTCGATGTCTCGATCCAGGGGCAGGTGATAAATCTGCTCGAGAACCTGCAGCAGAAGCTCGGTCTCACCTACCTGTTCATCGCGCACGACCTCGCGGTCGTCAGGCATATTTCGACGCGCGTTGCGGTGATGTATCTGGGCCGGATCGTGGAGCTGGCGGATTCAGGCGAGCTGTTCGCGAACCCGATGCACCCCTATACACAGGCGCTGCTTGCGGCAGCTCCAATCCCCGACCCCGTCATCGAACGTACCCGCCCCCGGAAGATCATTACCGGCGAGCTTCCGAGTCCGCTCAACCCGCCCGCCGGATGCGTCTTCCATCCCCGCTGTCCGCTGGCGACCGAAGACTGCAAAAAGGCCGTTCCGGCGCAACGGGAGCTTGCGTCGGGTCACATGGTGGCGTGTATTCATGCCTGAGGAGCCCACGGAGGCTCCAATCATTCCAATCGGAGGACAGATGTCCAAGAGACTGGCCTTTTTGGCAACGGGTACGCTCGCGCTGCTCGCGCTGGCGCAGCCGGTAGCAGCCGAGACCCCTAAGCGGGGGGGCATCCTGCAATTCGCAGTCGTCGCCGAGCCCCCTACGACGGACTGCCATGCAACCGGCACTTTTGCGATGGTGCACCCGGTGGCACCGCAATACTCGACGCTGCTCAAGTTCGTCGGAGACCATGCGCATCAGAAGATCGTCGGCGACCTGGCGGAAAGCTGGGAGGTCGCAAAAGACGGCCTGACCTATAGCTTCAAGCTGAGGAGCGGGGTCAAATTCCACGACGGTTCGGACTTCTCGTCGGCTGACATCAAGGCGACCTACGACCGGATCATCAACCCGCCGCAGGGCGTGCTGTCCTATCGCAAGGCCCTGCATCAGGACATCGGCTCGATCGAAACGCCGGACGCCAACACCGTCGTCTTCAAGATGAAGCAGGTGAACGCGTCGATGCTCCTCCACTTCGCCTCGCCGTTCAATTGCGTCTATAGCGCCAAGGAACTGGCGAAGGACCCCAACTATCCCGAGAAAAAGGTGATGGGCACCGGGGCGTTCCAATTCGTCGAGTACGTCAAGGGCTCGCATTGGTCGGCCAAGCGGTTCGACAACTATTTCCTCAAGGATCGCCCCTACCTGGACGGCTACAAGGCATTTTTCGTGAAGGGTCCGGCCGTGGTGGCCGGCATGCGCGGGGGCCAGTTCGATGCGGAGTTCCGTGGGCGCACCCCGGCGGAGCGCAACCAACTCGTCGCGGCGATGGGCGACAAGGTGACGGTCCAGGAAGGACCGTGGATCACAAACATCCTGTTGACGTTCAACACGGCTCACAAACCCTTCGACGACGTGCGGGTGAGGCAGGCTCTGACGCTTGCCATCGATCGCTGGGGCGGCAGCGAGAACCTCGGCAAGGTGACGCTGATCAAGGGTGTCGGCGGCGTGTTTCGTCCAGGCTCGCCGTTCGCGTTGCCGGATTCTGAACTCGAGAAGATTCCGGGTTTCTGGCGCGACATCAACAAGAGTCGAGAGGAAGCCAAGCGGCTGCTCAAGGAGGCCGGCGTCAGTAACCTGAAGGTCAAGTTACTCAATCGGACCGTGGCGCAGCCGTTCACGCCGGCCGGCATCTATGCCATCGACCAGTGGCGCCGGATCGGCGTCGAAACTGAGCATGTCCAGCTCGAGACCAAGCTCTGGTACGACGGTATGGGCAACGGCAACTTCGACGTGGCGGTTCAGAACGTGTCGGACTTCGTCGACGATCCGAACGCGCAGTTCAACACACTGCTTTCGAAAAACGTGTCGTCGATCGCCTACTCGCAGCATACGGACTCGAAAATCGACCAGATGTACGAACTGCAGACCCGGACGCTCGATCCGGACAAACGTCTCGCGATCGTGCATGACCTCGAAAAGTATACGCTGACCCAGGCCTATAACGTGCCGCTGCTGTGGTACCAGCGGATCGTGGTGAACAATAGAAAGGTGAAGGGCTGGGAGCTTCCACCTTCACACTTCGGCGGCCAAACTCTGGTCGACGTCTGGCTTGATCAGTAAAGCTTACGATGAGACGGGGCGCGCGCTGGGAAGTTGCGCGCCCTATCGACGTGCTGAAATGCAAGAAATGGGAGTGGAAATGCTTCGACTGAGTCTGGTTGTCGGCGCCGCTGCGCTGGTTCTGGCGGGAGGGAGCGCTTCGTTCGCTCAGACGCCCAAGAAGGGCGGCACACTTAATTTCGCCGTCGTTGCCGAGCCGCCGGGCCTGGATTGCCATGCGGTGACGACATTCGCGTTCGCCCACCCTGCACGCCCGCATTATTCGACCCTCCTCAAATGGGAGGGCGATGTGAACAAGCCGACGATAGGTGGCGACCTGGCAAAGTCGTGGGAGGTTTCGGCGGACGGCCTATCCTACACCTTCAAGCTTTTTCCGAACGTCAAATTCCATGACGGCTCCCCGATGTCGTCAGCCGACGTCAAGGCCAGCTATGAGCGGATCATCAATCCGCCTCAAGGCGTGATCTCGGCCCGGCGCGCGCTTTTCCAGCCGATCAAGGAAATCGCGACGCCAGATCCGACGACCGTCGTATTCAAGTTGAGCGCGCCGAACGCGTCGATGCTGATCAACTTCGCATCCCCGTGGAACTGCATCTATAGTGCGGCGAAACTCAAGGAAGATCCGACATTCCCGTCGAAAACCATTCTCGGAACCGGCGCCTTCAAATTCGTAGAGTACGTGAAAGGCTCGCATTGGCGTGGCGAGAGGTTTGATGGGTATTTCCGCGAGAACCGCCCTTATCTCGACGGCTACAAGGCCTATTTCGTGAAGTCGAATGCCGTTGTGCCGGGCATGATCGGCGGGCAATTCGATGGCGAGTTTCGGGGCCGCACACCCAAGGAACGCGATCAACTCGTGGCCGGGATGAAAGGCAATGCCCTCGTCACCGAAGGGCCATGGGCCAGCAACCTGCTTTTTACGTTCAACGTGAAGAAGAAGCCGTTCGACGATGTCCGGGTGCGGCGCGCCTTGACCATGGCGGTGGATCGCCACGCCGGCAGTGTGAACCTGGCGAAGATCTCGATGCTGAAATTCGTCGGTGGGCTGCTCCGGCCCGGTTACGAACTTGCGCGCACGGAAGCCGAACTCGAAAAATTCCCCGGCTTCTCGAAAGATATCGAGAAGTCGCGAGCCGAGGCAAAAAGGCTGCTGGCCGAGGCGGGCGTTCCGAACCTGAAGGTGAAACTCGTCAATCGCAACGTCGCGGAGCCGTACACGCCCGGAGGCATCTACCTGATCGACCAATGGCGCCGGATCGGCGTCGAAGCCGAGCATACCCAACTCGAAACCAAGCTTTACTTCGATGCCATGCACGCGGGTAACTTCGATGTATTCTTGGAATTCATCTCCGACTTCGCCGATGATCCGTCGTCCCAGTTCGACAAGTTCCTGACGAAGGAGAAGTCGTCCCGTGCCGCATCCGGTCACACGGACACCGAGATGGATCGCTTGTTCGATCTGCAGGCCGGAGCGGTCGATCCGGCGGAGCGCAAGAAATATGTACGTGCCTTCGAGGAACGGGCGCTCAACGAGGTCTACTCGGCACCGCTGCTGTGGTGGCAGCGCATCGTCGTGCGCCATAAGAAAATTCATGGTTGGAACCATCAAAACAACCATTTCACGGAGACGGATCTCGTCAACGTGTGGCTCGACCAGTAGCTTGATCGGGGGAGATCGAGTGATTTCCCCCGATCCTCAAACCGGATTTTAGAGTGGCATGATCGGCTATCTCGTCAGGCGATTGTTAATGGTGATCCCGACGCTCGTGGGCGTCGCGGTGGCCGTGTTCTTTCTCATACGCGTCATGCCGGGTGACCCGGTGGTCGTGAAATTGAGAGCAGACGGTGCCGCGGTCACCGAGGAGACGATCGAGGCGGAACGCAAGCGCCTGGGGCTCGACAAGCCCTTGGCCGTGCAATTCAAGGATTACATGATCGGGCTGACGCGCTTCGATCTCGGAAAGTCGCTGTGGACGGGACAATCGGTTGCCGAAGAGATCGCGATCCGCTTTCCGGTGTCGCTGCAGGTTGCCATCATGGCGACGCTCATCGCGGTCTCGATAGCCGTACCATTGGGAACTCTGTGCGCGGTTTATCGAGATAGCTGGCTGGACAACCTCATTCGCATACTGGCCGTCTCGGGATTGGCGATTCCTGGCTTCTGGCTCGGCATGCTGATCATTCTCGGCCTGCTCTACTTTTTCAATTGGTTACCGAAAATCGGCTACGTGTCGATTTTCGAGGATCCGGTCACGAACCTGGCGGCCCTATTCTGGCCGGCACTTTCGGTGGGCTACCGGTATGCGGCAGTCGTGACGCGCATGATGCGCTCGGCATTGCTCGAGGTCATGCGGGAGGATTATATCCGGACGGCACGGGCGAAGGGCGTCTACGAGCGGCTGGTGACGCGCCGGCACGGATTGCGAAACGCTTTGCTGCCAGTGGTTACCGTGGTGGGGCTCGAGTTCGCGTTTCTGATCGGGGGCCTGGTGGTGACGGAGCAGGTGTTCAATCTGAATGGCATCGGCAAGCTGTTCGTCGACGCGACAGCGCGCGGAGATTTCACGCTTATTCAAGGCCTTGTCCTGCTCATCGCAACCGTTTTCGTGATCGTCAATCTGTTGGTCGATCTGCTCTATGCTGCACTCGACCCCCGTATCCGACTGACGTGAGAGGTGGCCGCCATGGCCGACATCACTGCGACCGACGCCTTTACCGACAAGATTCCCCACCGCACCAATCCGGTGTTGCAGTTCGTCAAGGCCCAGCCGCTCGGCTTCCTGGGCTTTCTGATCGTGCTGCTCTACTTCGTGCTCGCCGTTGGGGCTCATTGGATTTCGCCCTATCATCCAGAGGAGGTGGATTTCGCCGCCATGCTCACGGCGCCGAGTCCTGAGCATCTGTTCGGCACCGATCAGTACGGCCGAGACGTGTTCTCACGCCTCGTCTTTGGATCGCGGACGGCTCTTGCCGTCGGCATCCTGTCAGCCATCTTCGGGTGCACCCTCGGAGCCGTGCTCGGAGCAACGTCCGGCTACTTCGGGGGCTGGATCGACAACATCCTCCAACGCATCGTCGACATCATGTTGTCGTTTCCGATCATCGTGCTCGCCATGGTGGTCGTAGCGGTGCTGGGCCGGAACATGATCGGCGGGATCGACCTGAACCTGATCGTTGCCATTGCCCTGCCGATGGTGCCCAAAATGGCCCGCATCGCGCGCTCGTCGACGCTGTCTCTGGCCCAAATGCCCTTCATCGACGCGGCTCGCGCTGGGGGCTACAGCGACGCTCGCATCGTGCTGCGTCACATCCTGCCGAACATCGCTGCGCCCTATTTGATCATGCTTACCGCGTTTATCGCGCAGGCCATCCTGCTCGAGGCGTCGCTGTCGTTCCTGGGCCTCGGTGTCACCGAGCCGACGGCGGCCTGGGGGTTGATGCTGTCGGGGTCGTCGGCGGATTTCTACCAGGCGGCGCCTTGGATGATCCTGTTTCCGGGCTTGGCGATAACCCTTGCGGTATTTGCCTTCAACCTGCTCGGAGACAGCCTCCGCGACTGGCTCGACCCCAAGATGAAGGTGTAACGCCGCCGGCCGCGCGGGCGGTCGGTTGCTTGGCCGGCCGGGCGCCAGTGCCCGGCTGATCCTGGCCCTCGCTCAGCATTGCAACTGACGGCGATGCTTCGCAGCAATCGTGCCCGAGCGTAGGCGATCGATACCGACCCCGCCGCGCATCGACGCGTGGCCCATCTCAGAGCAGTTGCTTGAGGCGCGCCCAGGTCGAGCGGCGGCGTCCGCTCGAAGCGACGACCGACGGATTGTTGCCAATGAACGTCAGATAGTTGAGGTCTGCGAAGGTGCGATCCGCGAGGCGGTATGCAACGAAGGCAGAGATCAGGCATGCGGCGAAATAGCCGACGCCCTGAAACTCCTCGCCAAGTTGCAGGCTCGCAAAGGTCGTGGCGGCCATCGCAACCAAGAAGAGGAGTTGGACCCGCAAATAGGTTCGCCTGCGATCGAAGAAGAGCAAAACCGCCGAGCAGGCGATGAAGATGAACTGAAACACCGATCCGAGCGCGCCGTAGCGCAAAATCGAGACCTGCCTGAATTGCAGCCCGAGCGCCTCGATCAGGACGGGGGCCAACAGCACCAGAACCGCCGAGATGCCGACCTGGGCAATGGTGATGAGAGCCAGATTCTCGAGCGTGTGGACGTGCATCTGTCGCCGACCGCTCTCGATCTGGCTGTAAGTGCCGTGACCGCCGATTGTCGCGTAGTAGCGCTGATAGTGGTCGAAAAAATGTGTTTCGAGCCTCAGCACGAAGGCTGCCAGCGCCGGAATGATGCCGAGGGATGCAATGAACATCGCGCTGTCATAGAGCGGCGCGTGTCGCAACCCGATGCCGAGAACCTCACCCCAATCCGAGAACCAGATCAACCACTTGTCGATCCACACGCCCGCCGTGCCAGCGAGCGCACCGAGCGCCAGGCGCCAATACGAGGCGAAACCCGTGGCGAGGTTCCGCAGGCCGTCCATCGGGTCTCCTCCGGCTTGCGGAAATGCGGCGAGCACGCGGTCGACAAGGCCGAAGAATGTGATCGAGAGGCCGATCAGGAATCCCCAGACCATGGTCATGGGTCCGCCCCCGAGGATTGCTGCGGCAATGGCCCCCGCCATCGAAATGGCAAGGCCGGAAAGGAACGAGAGCGTGACGCCCGCATAGTCGCGCACGGCGCCGCAGAAGGCGAGCACGACCCAGATCAACCCAACCAGCATCGACCCGCAGGTGAGGGCGATCGCGGCGTCGACGGGGGGCTGAAAATAAGCAATCAGCAGCAAGGTGCCCGTTCCCACGGCAGCCATCGCCATGCCGAGCGCGGCAAGCAGCAGCGGGCGAACCTCTGCTGGTCGCTTGAGCCAGAGGGCATCGGCGACAAGTCGGGTCGCCACGATCGTGACCGGCGCTGCCAGGACCAGCGACAGGGCGAACGCATAGATGATAACCACGCGAAATTCGGCGAGGCGACCGAGACCGATAAGCCGCTCGGTCGTGATGCCGATGGCAGCAAGCGCGAGGATCGTGAAGAGCCACGGACCCGCAGCAATGACTGCCGCATGTCCGCCGGCGGCGAGAACCGTCGTCAGGGTCTCGCGCTCGGCGAGCTTGCGCAATTCAAAGCCGATGCCGGCCATGCCTTCTGTCCTCAGGGGCCACCGACCCGAAAAGCACCACGCATTGACGCCAGGCCGGGCCGGGCATCTACAGCATCTTTGGCCCCCAAACGCGAGTGCGGGCCAAAGTCGTGGGCCGCAGCCTCTCTAGAGTCCTTCAGGTTTAGCTGGAAGCATATCCTGCGTTCCTGAGGTAGCTTTCGCACTCGCTGTGTGAGATGGCGGCGACGAGCTTGGCGATGTGTTCGTGGATGGCGTCAACGGTTCGGGCCT
>JBFWXN010000029.1:0-55953 GCA_050187415.1 Hyphomicrobiaceae bacterium
TCTGGCCCGATGGCGACAAGGTTTACAACGCCGTCGCCATGGTCGAAGGAGGCCAGATCTCCGCCGTCCGCTACAAGGTCGACCTGCCCAACTACGGACCTTTCGACGAAATGCGGGTGTTCGATGCCGGACCTCTGCCGGGACCGATCAGCTTTCGCGGTGTCAGGCTCGGCGTGCCGATCTGCGAGGACATCTGGAAGGAAGACGTGGTCGAGTGCCTGGCCGAGTGTGGTGCCGAGATCCTGATCGTCCCCAACGGCTCGCCCTTCGACTGGCGCAAGATCGACGTGCGAATGAACGTCGCTGTCGCGCGCGTCAAGGAAACGGACCTGCCGATGGCCTACGTCAATCAGGTGGGCGGCCAGGACGAACTCGTCTTCGACGGCGCCTCGTTCGCGTTGAACGCCGATGCCAGCCTTGCGGTGCAGATGCCTGCCTGGGAAGAGAGCGTCGTGCTCACCGAATGGGAACGGGGCGCGCATGGATGGAGCTGCAAGCCGGGACTGAAGGCCCTTGTCGAGGAAGGTGACGCGGCTGCCTACCACGCATCCATGCTGGGTCTCCGGGACTATGTGGATAAGAACGGGTTTCCGGGTGTGGTGCTCGGCCTCTCGGGCGGGGTCGACTCGGCTCTTGTTGCGGCACTCGCCGCGGATGCCCTCGGCGCCGACCGCGTGCATGCGGTGATGTTACCTTACCGCTTTACCTCCGACGAAAGCCTCACCGATGCGGCCGCCTGCGCCAAGGCGCTGGGCATTCGCTACGACACGGTGCCGATCGCACCGGCCGTCGAAGGGCTTTACGGCATGCTGGAGCCGTTGTTTGCAGGTCGCGAGCGCGACCTCGCCGAGGAAAACATCCAAAGCCGCGTGCGCGGCACGACGTTGATGGCGATCTCGAACAAGTTTGGATCGATGCTCGTGACGACGGGCAACAAGAGCGAGATGAGCGTCGGATATGCGACCATCTACGGTGACATGAACGGCGGTTTCAACCCGATCAAGGATCTCTACAAACTGGAAGTCTTTCGGTTGTGTCGGTGGCGCAATGCGAACGTGCCCAGGGGGGGACGCGGTCCCTCCGGCACGGTGATCCCGGAGAATATCATCACCAAGGCGCCATCCGCCGAATTGCGCGAGAATCAAAAGGACCAGGACTCGCTCCCGCCGTACGAAGTGCTCGATGACATTCTGAGCTGCCTCGTCGAGAACGAATTGCCACTCGCGGCTATTGTCGCTCGCGGGCATCCGGTCGACGTCGTCAAGCGCGTCGAGCGGCTCCTCTATCTCGCCGAGTACAAGCGCCGGCAGGCCGCGCCGGGGGTGAAGATCTCGTCGCGGAGCTTCGGTCGGGATCGGCGGTATCCGATCACCAACCGATTCCGCGAGGACGCGTCACGGGCGCCTCGGAGCGTCACGTCGGTGCCAGCGATGCCGAGCCCACGGGCCGACGGCGGCGACGTTTCATAGCGCTCGGGGGAGGAGCTGCGGCGTCGGGCCGGCAGCTGACGCGGCGCTTAGCGGCCTGGTAAGCCGGCTGTGAGAGGATACATCCGGTCCTGATCCGGAAAGGCCACTCGCATGCACAACTCGACGCCTCTCGTGCCCTGGTCGATTGAAGCGGACGAGCGTTCGGCCGAACCTTGCCTGCGAGTCGGCCAGAGATTGCTACGGATCGAGGACATGGCCGGCTTCCGATGTGCCACCGACGTCGAGGTCAATGTTCTGGGGCAGGCGATGGCGGCCGGCATCTTCGTTGCCGCCGGAATGCTATGCGCGGTCCCGGTCATGCTGGAGCGCATCAGTCCGCGGCTGATGGTGGCCGCCGTGCTGCTGATCGCCATCGGT
The DNA here is from genome assembly GCA_050187415.1 of Hyphomicrobiaceae bacterium. Classification (GTDB taxonomy): domain Bacteria; phylum Pseudomonadota; class Alphaproteobacteria; order Rhizobiales; family Hyphomicrobiaceae. The sequence goes on from JBFWXN010000029.1 coordinate 1,848, forward strand.
CTGACCGCCCTGGCGGACGTGTTCCGTGGTGACCGCATCGTCGTGCACCGCGTCTACATTCGGTTGAGGAATGGCCGCACAGAGACATTCGCAAGTCCGCATCTGTGGGAATGCCGAGACCTTGCCGATACGCTGCAGGAGCACATCGGCTGCAAGGCTACAGCGCCGCCCGGGTCGGCGCCGGCCGTGATCTAGGTCTTGGGGAACATCGCGAATCCCTTGCCCGCTGTCGAGACATTGGCAGGCCAGCGGTCTCGCTCGACAGCCTGGATGAAGTCTCCAACCACCGCGTTGAAGCCCGCCGGCTCCTCGAGATTGATACCGTGACCCGTCTTTGGGAACACCATCAGGCCAGAGCGGGGGATAGTGCGCTTCATGAATACGGAAACGTCGAGCGTGGCGTCATCCTCGTCGCCGCAAATGATCAATACGGGATCTCGAATAGCGCGCAACTCGTCCTCGCGATCGAAAAAGGGCACGCGGCGTGCCTGTATGCCACGCATGGTGAGGGCACGGCCCGTCGACGCCCCCTCGATGAACTGCTGCTTGAACTCTGCATAACCTCGCGGGTCTTTGGCGAGAAGTTGCACGCGAGACGGTCCCGAAAGATAAATCTCGCCGAGAGCCGCGATGCCTTTGCGTTCGATGAGTTCGGCCATTTGCGCGGCCTCGCCCCGGAAGCGGGCGAGTGTGGCCGTGTCGCGGGTGGAGCCGGTGCCGGCACCGGCCGCAGCAATCGACATGCCCTTGCCGGGGTGGCGAATCGCAAACTCGATCGCTGCGGTGGCCCCCATCGAGAGGCCGACGACGTGCGCCTTTGCGATACCGAGTGCCGCCATCACATCCGCGATGTCATCGGCCGCGCGAGCCTGCGAATAGCTGTCGACGCTGGTTGGCACGTCGGACGGCGGCCAACCGCGGGCTTGATAGGTGATGCAGCGATAGCGCCGCGAGAAGTAACGGACCTGCGTTTCCCACGATAGATGGTGTCCGGCGAACTCGTGCGCGAAGATGATCGGATCACCCGCACCGGACTCCTCGGTATAGAGGCGTACGCCGTCGCTTGTGGTGATGTAGGCGCGCTTGGTCGCTCCGCTCATGATTTGCTTCTCCCGTTGTGTCATGCCGAGCCCGATGGTGGCTTATTCGATCACCCCGGCACAAATGATGTCCAGTCTGTGCCGCCAAAAGTAGAGTGCGGTGCCGGCGATCGCCTCAAGCTTTGATCTCTTGGCGCAGGCCGCGCGCATCGAGCGGGGGCTCGGGGGGAAACGTGTGGGCCGTGCCCGCCAGAATACGCCCCGCCGTCCAGGCGCATGCACAGGCATCGAGAAAATCGTCGTGCCCGGCAGCGGAGGGTCGGAACTGGGTGTCGGCGAGAAACGGCGGCGGGTATCCGGCCCGGGTCAGAAGGCTGCGGCGCAGCGTGAGGCCCGGCTCGTGGGGGCGCGACTTGACCTTCTTCGGCTCGTCGAGCGGTCGCGCTCCATTCATCGCCCAGAACACCAACTCCGGATGGCACTCGAAAACGCGCGTTTGCAGCGCCGGCGTCATGGCCGCATCGATCTCGCGAATTCGAGGAAAGAGTTGCCACGTCTGCTTCGAGATCTTGCGCGGCGGCTCCGAGGTTTCTAGGGCGATCGAGCAGGCGGTGGCATAATCCTCGGCCATGACCGCGCGACGCGACGGGACTGCGAATACGGACGATTGCCGCTTTCCGAGTTTGGCGCGAGCGGCGATATCGGGCGCTCGGCCGCCGACCGTCGTGTGTTCGGGAAGGCCGATCGGCATGTCGATGGCGATGACTTGCGGCGCCTCGGGAAGCGCGAGGATGTCGGCGAACGTTGCCACGATACGAGCTGATGGTGGACGCTTGAGGTGCCAGTCGCGAAGGACGACCAGCCACCCCGCCGGACATCCGTCAGCTCCCGCCACCCAGATCTCCTGTTCCATGCGCAAGTTCTCCCCATGTCCCGGCGAGTTGAAGCTCATCAGATCGCAGGCTCCGGGAAATCACCAACTGGACGCCGGCGACCGCGCGTCTCAGTGCCTCAGGTCCAGTGCAGCCCCGGAGCCGATGGCCAAGCCACAAGGCACCGAGAAGATCGCCCGTGCCGTTCGGGACGCTGGGACATCGCGCTACCTCTACGTCGGCGGTCGAGGTCGTGTCCTCGACCAGAACATTCGATAACGTGCCCGCGTCCGCGGTTGGCAGCGACGTGACGATGGCCGACCGCCAGCCTCTCAGTGCGGCTGCAGTCGCCACATCGCGAGAGCCGGTGAGCGTCGCCCCCGAGAGCCACTCCGCTTCGAAGCGGTTCATCTTGAGCACGTCAGCTCGAGGCACGAGATCGGCTCGGATGGCGTTGGCCGCTTCGACCCCGATGTAGAGGCCCTTCGGATGATCGCCGATCACAGGGTCGCACACATGGAGCGCGGACTCCGAGCGTTGCTTGGCACGTTCGATGGCAGCTTTGGCGAACGCCACATGCTGGGGGCTCGGCAGATAGCCCGTCAGGATGGCGTCGAGACCGGCCAGCCAACCGTTGGCGTCGAGGGAATCGAGCATGCTGCCGAGCAGCAACGTCGACACGCGGTCGCCGGCAAATCGGGGATGTCCAGGGTGATTGGACAGAAGGATCGTCGGCAGTGCGATCACCTCGTGACCCAGGACCTGAAGTGCGGGCACCGCGGCGGAGAGCCCGATGGCGCCGCGTGCAACCTGCGAAGAAATGGCGAGCACGCGGCCCATAATGTCCTCAATAGACGTTGGACTCGCGCAGGGCCGTGCCCGTCTCGACGCGCGCCACTCCGAGAGGTCCGACGTCGATCGTCCGGTAGGCACCGTGAATGACAAGCTCGGCGATGGCGCGGCCGACGCCCGGCGAGTGTTGCAGGCCGTGGCCCGAGAAGCCGCACGCCAGCAGAAAGGATGGTAGCTCCGGATGCGACCCGAGCAGGGCGTTGTGATCGAGCGTGTTCACATCGTAGTGACAGCACCAGGCGTTGCGGACCTTGAGAGTCTCCATGGCGGGGACCCGGGCAGCGAGCCGCGGCCAAATCTCACTTTCGAACTGGTCGTGATCAATGTCGAAGTCTTCGGCGTCGGGGTCGCGATCCTCGGGTGGCGCGATACCTGTGAGGAATGTCGTGCCTTCGGGGCGAAAATAGAGGCCTGACGGATCAATCATCAAGCCCGCGCCCGGTAGCGGCGTCGGGCAGTCGACGACGAACACGCAGCGCTTCCTTGGGCGTACCGGGATCTCGAGCCCGGCCATGCGCGCGACTTTGGCCGAATGCCATCCGGCAGCACAGACGACGGTGCCGGTCATGAGGCGTCCGCTACCGGCAAGACGCGCTCCCTTGACGCGTCCCCCCTCGACCTCGATGCCGATCACCTCGTCGGCTATGTAGTCCACACCGCGCGCGAGTGCCGCCTTGCGCAGGAGCTGCACAAGGGACGCAGGATCGATCCAGCCCTCGCCACTCCGACCCCAGCCAGCGGCGCCGAGGCCCTCGGTCGAGAGCCATGGGAAACGCAGTGCAATCTGATCCGGCTCGAGCAACTCGGTATCGGCGCCTAGCCGGCATTGCAGGGCAATGTTGGCTTCGAGCGTCGGCCGGCCCTCGGGCGTCGCCATGATCAAGTAGCCGCGCTCGCGAAAGGCAATGTCGGCGTCGTCGCCAAATTCGGCCTTGATGCCTTTGAAGAAGCCCGCGCCGAACTGTGAGAGCCGAATATTCTCCAGCGTGGAGAACTGCTGGCGAATGCCGGCGACTGCGCGTCCGCTGGCGCACCACTGGTAGCTCGGGTCCTTCTCCACTACGGCAACGCGACCGGCGAAGCCGCCACGTTTCAGGAAATAGGCGATGGAGCTGCCAACGGCAGCGCCGCCGATGATCACGATGTCGAACGAGCGATCTGTCATGCAGCCAGATTGGCTTACTGCGGCGATCGAGGGAAGGGCCGGAATTTTGCCGAGCACGCGAGCTCGATTGGCCGACAGGCCCTTGCGCATCGTTCTTCGTTGTGGTGTCGGTTGCCGGAAACGACGTCATGTGGCTTGCTGTGACGGTTCACTTGGGTGGTGTATTGATCCAACCGGTTTTCTTTCTCGGCCATCCGTGGCATCGGTGGTCCGGACACTGCCCCTCTACGCAAGGAGAGCCGTATGCTCATTCGTCCGCGCCGAAGCGCCCTCTATATGCCGGGCTCGAATGCCAGGGCTATCGAGAAGGCGCGCTCGCTCGAGGTCGACGCGGTCATATTCGATCTCGAGGATTCGGTGGCGCCGGAGGCGAAGGACGCCGCGCGGGAGCAGGTCTGTGCTGCGGTGAAGGCCGGCGGGTTCGGTCCGCGCGAGATCGTGATCCGCGTCAACGGGCTCGATACGGCGTGGGGGGAGGCGGATGTCGCGGCGGCTGCGAAAGCGGGCCCGGACGCCGTCCTGCTCCCGAAGGCCTCGCGCGCGGCGGATATCGACGCGCTCAGCGACCGCTTGCGCCGAGAGGGCGTGGCGGAGACGACGCGCGTCTGGGCCATGATCGAGACAACGCTCGGTATTCTCAATTTGAGAGAAATCGCAGCAACGGCGCGTCAACCAGGGGGGCGGCTCGCATGCTTCGTTGTCGGCCTCAACGATCTCGTCAAGGAGACGCGCATCGAACTGGACGAGAACCGGACGGCAGCCCTCTATTGGCTCTCTGCCAGCGTGACTGCCGGGCGCGCCTACGGCATCGATGTGCTCGATGGTGTGTGGAACAACTTTCGAGACGTCGAGGGCAATCGCCGCGAGTGCCTGCAAGGGCGTGCCCTCGGGTTCAACGGCAAGACGATCATCCATCCCGATCAGGCGGCCGCGGCGAATGCGGCGTTCCAACCTGAGCCGTCGGAGGTCGAATGGGGACGCAAGATCATCACGGCGTTCGAGTTGCCGGAGAACAAGGGACGCGCCGTCATCGGGCTCGAAGGCAAGATGGTCGAAATTCTTCATCGCGATGCTGCACTACGAACCGTGGCAATCGCCGAGGCGATTGCCGCACGTCAGAATTGAGCTTCGGCGCTTCGGCCGTCGCTGGGTGATATGAAACAGAAGTCATTTTGGGAGTTCCGAAGACATGGCCACGCGCGACCCTGAAGCGCTCGACCGCACATTGGCTGCACTTGCCGATCCAACGCGCCGAGCAATGGTGGAACGTCTCGCCAAGAGCGGCCGTTTGGCGATCTCGGACCTCGCGACGCCGTTCGCGATGTCTCTGCCGGCCGTGCTCAAGCACGTGGGCGTGCTGACCGATGCGGGGCTCGTCTCTCGCGTGAAGGTTGGCCGCACGGTCTACTGTCATCTTCTGTCGGGACCGATACGCACGTCGCTGACGTGGTTGCGGAAGTATGAAAATTATCAGCTTCCCCGCGACCCCGCGGCCACAAAGGCGGCGAAAGACGACGCGAGCCCGTCCAAGCGTCAGCCCGGCAAGGTGGGCGCAAAGGCTGCGGAGAGCCCCAAATCGGCGGCCGGCAAGGCGGCACGCAAACCTAAGCTGCCGACCACCACCAAGGCGAAGGTATCGCCCCCGAAAGCCAGGTCGGCTGCGCGCCGCCCCAAAGCCGCCGCAACTCCTCCAGCCGTACAGCGTACCCGGCAGGCGCTGACGAGGGCGCGGGGGCGATCAGCCAAGACGGCGCCAGCGCGACGTCGGTCGGGACGCTGAGCCGGAGCCTCGCTCGCCAAGCCGTGTCGGAAAACATCAACGGGCGGTCTTGCGACCGCCCGTTGGCATTTCAGTGCCTCTGGATTCGCCTACTCCTTCGGCGGGAAGTAGTGATCGGCGGTCAGGGTGTAGGGTGGGAACATGAACCGCTTTGCCGGCACGACCTTGGCCGCATAGGTCTTCTGGCTGTCGTAGATTTTCTTGAAGACCGGATTCTTCGCTGATTCCGCGCTTGCAATGTCGTCCCAGGCTTTCATCACGGCCACATTGATCTCGGGCGGGGTCGGAAGAATCTTGACGCCGAACTTCTCCTGCATTTCGGCGATGGCCTCGGCGTTCTGCTTCTGCCAGCGGACGCTCCAACGCACGAACGTCTCGGTGGCAGCCGAGCGGATGATCTCGCGCTGCTGATCGGTGAGGCTTCCCCATACCTCGTTGTTGATCATCACCGTTGCGATCGGAGCGCTTTCATGCACGCCCGGCGTGTAGTGGTTCTTCCAGATCAAGTGCAGGCCGAGCCGCAAGTCCTCGACGCCGCCGACCCACTCGGCGCAATCGATGGCGCCACGCTCGGCAGCCGGAGCGATTTCGCCGCCGGGCATGTTAACGACGGCCATGCCCATTTTGGCGTAGATCTCGGCCGTGATGCCGGTCTGTCGGCACTTGATGCCCTTGAACTGGGCAAGGCCTTCGATCGGCTTGCGGAACCAGCCGAGAGCCTGCGGCCCCGGGCTGTAAAGCGGCATGGCGACGACGTTGAGCTTCATGTCCTTTTGGAGGAACTCCTCGTTGAGTTCCTTGCCGCCGCCCTCGTAAAACCAGCCCAGGTAATCCATGGCGTCCATGCCGATGACGCCGGCAGGCGTGTTCGAGAAGAGGGTGAACGCCTTGCTCTTGCCGGTGAAATAGTAGTCGATGGAAACCGCGCCATCGAGAACCTTCTTGTGCGTCGCGTCGAGCACCTCGAATGCCGGAACGATCTGACCCGCGGGAGCTGCGTTGATCTTCAGCTGGCCCCCGCTCAGCTTGTCTACGCGCTCGGCGAGCATCGTGAACGCTTCGTGCGCCGTCGAGTTGGCAGGAAAGCTGGACTGCATGTTGAGCGTCCGGCCCTGTGCAGACGCGGGCTGCGCAATTCCTACGACCGCGGCCACGACCGTAGCGGCCGCCACAAGAACAGATGACTTAATTCGCATTACCTTGTCGTCTCCTCGGCCTGTTGATTTTTGAAGTCGAATGCTGGCAACCTAGCCAACTCCATCAACTCGCGCTACTCGTTCAAGCTAGCATCCTCGAGCGGTGCCGATGCAGCGTACATGTGCGGCGCCGGTCGAGGTTTTGTCTCAGTCGGTTAACCGGTATTCGGCGAAGCGGGTCCGCAGATCCTTTTTCGAGATTTTGCCGGTCGCTGTCAGCGGTAGAGCGTCCACGAACACGACGTCGTCGGGGATCTGCCATTTGGCGACCTTGGTTGCGACGTGGGCCAGCACCTCGTCCTTGGTCGGGTTGGCATTCGGTGACTTCACGACCACCAACAGCGGGCGTTCCGTCCATCTCGGATGGGGTACGGCGATGACGGCCGCGTTGGCGACGCCGGGGCAACCGATGGCGACGTTTTCGACGTCGATCGACGAAATCCACTCGCCGCCGGATTTGACGAGGTCCTTCGTGCGGTCCACCAGGATCAGCCAGCCATCGGGTGTGATGGTCGCCACATCGCCCGTCGCGAACCAGCCATCCTTGTCGATAGCCGCCTTGGTCGCGCTCGCGTTGTCGAAATAGCCGGAGATGACCGACGCACCGCGGACGAAAAGCTCGCCTTGGGCGACGCCGTCGTCCGGCAGGCGGCGGCCATCGGCATCGACGATCTTCATCTCGACGCCATAGATGCGGCGGCCTTGGCGGCTCTTGATGTCCATCTGCTCGTCGAAGGGAAGCGCGCGCTCCTCCGGCGTCATCTGGGTTATGGTGCCGACCGGGCTCATCTCGGTCATGCCCCAGCCGTGGACGATGTCGATGCCGTAGTCCTTCTCATAGGTCTCGAGCGTCGGGCGGGCGATGGCTGAGCCGCCGGTCAGGATGCGCGACAGACCATCCGGCTTGCGGCCACGCTTCTTCATCTCATCGAGCAGACCGAGCCAGACGGTGGGCACGCCCCAGCCGGCCCACACCTTCTCGGTATCCATCAGGTCGAACAGGCTGGGACCGTCGAGCCTCGGGCCCGGCATGACGAACGGAGTGCCCGTGAGCGTGACGATGAAGGGGAGACCCCAGGCGTTGGCATGAAAGAGCGGCACGACGGGCAGCACGGGCCGCGTCGGCAGGAACGAACCCTGAGCCGCGGACATCACGAAGAACGAATGCAAGATGTTGGAGCGGTGCGAATAGAGAGCGCCCTTCGGCTCTCCCGTCGTGCCAGACGTGTAGCAGAGTGCGCACGCGGCGTTTTCGTCGAGGTCGGGCCAGACGATATCGGGCGAGTTCTCGGCGAGAAGGTCCTCGTAGCACAGGAGGCCTGGAATGAGATCTTCGGCCGGCATATGCGAACGGTCGGTCAGCGCGACGTAGGTGCGGATCGGGGCGAAGGTGGATTTCAGTTTCTCGACCAGCGGGACGAAGGTGGTATCCAGGAACAGCATCTTGTCCTGGGCGTGGTTGACGATGAACGCCATCTGCTCGGGGAAGAGGCGGGGATTGATGGTGTGGCAGACGGCGCCGATGCCGGAGATGGCAAAGTAGAGCTCGAAGTGGCGGTGCGTATTCCAGGCGAGGGTCGCAACCCTGTCCCCGGGCTTCACGCCAAGTTGCCGAAGGGCGTTAGCCAGCCTCACCACTCGGGCCCGTGTCTCGCGGTAGTTTTGCCGGTGTATCGGGCCCTCGACGGTGGCCGTCACAATCTGACTCGTGGCGTGCACTTCGGCGGCAAAGTCGATCAGACTGGAAACCAGCAGCGGCCGGTCCATCATCTGGCCCTTGAGCATTGTCATGTCCTCCCGGATAACGTTGACCGGAAACGTAGCCGCGTGAACTCGGTGCGCCAAGGTTCCTGAGAGGGGTGGGTCGATGCGGCGACCCGAACGCGGGGCTTTGGCAGGCAAGCCAGGAAGGATCGGAAATGGCAAAGGTCGATTTGGAAACGCGCGGTCGCGTGGCGGTCGTGCGGCTTTCGAACCCTCCCGTGAACGCGCTAGCACACGGTGTGCGCATCGGGCTTCAATCCGCCATTCGCGCCGCCAACGACGATCCCGCCATCGACGCCATCGTGGTGACGGGCGATGGACGCGCGTTTTCTGCTGGGGCCGACATAAGTGAATTCGGGACCGGCCTCAAGGAGCCCGGGCTGCCCGAGGTGATCGACGAGATGGAGGCGAGCGGCAAGCCGGTCGTCGCGGCGGTCAATGGTCTCGCGCTTGGCGGGGGGCTCGAGGTCGCGCTCGGCTGTCATTATCGGGTCATAGCGCGCTCCGTGACGCAACTCGGCCTGCCCGAGGTCAAGATCGGTCTTCTCCCGGGCGCGGGTGGCACGCAGCGGCTGCCGCGTGTGATCGGCGTCGCGCCGGCGCTCGACATGATCGTCTCGGGCAAGTTCATCAACGCGGCGAGCGCCGCCAAGAACGGCTTGGCCGACATGGTCACAGACGGCGAGGTGGTCGCCGCCGCGATCGCCTTTGCCGAGGAACTGGTCGGAGCGGGCAAGGGAACGCGCCCGACCGCGGCTACGACTATCGATCCTGCCAGCATTCCCGCAGGACTTTTCGAGAGCAGGCGGGCGCAGATCGGCCGGCATCCGTCCGGCCCGCTGGCGGCGGGTCATTGCATTGCCGCGGTCGAAGCCTCGATCGGCAGCAACTATCGCACCGGTGTTGCCCGAGAGCGGGAGCTGTTCGCCGAACTTGCCGCGAGCCCGTATGCCAAGGCGTTGCAATATGCCTTCTTCGCCGAGCGCAAGGCGGCCGACATTCCGGACATCGGCAAGGACATAAAGCCAAGGCCGGTGGAGACGATCGGTGTTCTCGGCGCCGGCACGATGGGGGTCGGCATCTCGCTGGCGTTCCTGCAGGCGGGCTTCCCCGTCACCGTTGTCGAGATGAAGCGGGAGGCACTCGACCGCGGCCTGGCTCGCATCAAGGAGACGGTCGCCTCGAACGTGAAGCGTGGCCGTCTGTCGGAAGAGAAGGCGGACGCGCTGATTGCCGGCCTCACGGGCTCGCTCGAACTGGGCGATCTCAAGGGCGCCGACTTCATCGTCGAGGCTGTGTTCGAGAAGATGTCGGTCAAGCAAAAGGTGTTCAGGAAGCTCGATGCCGTGGCCAAGCCGGGAGCGGTGATCGCCACCAACACCTCGACGCTCGATGTCGATCGGATCGCTGCCTGCACGAGCCGGCCTCACGACATCGTCGGCACGCACTTCTTTTCGCCCGCCAACATCATGCGTCTCGTCGAAGTGGTGCGTGGTGCGGCGACGGCCAAGGATACGCTCGCCACCGCAATGGCCGTTGCCAAGCGGATCAACAAGGTCGGTGTCGTCGCCGGCGTGTGCTTCGGGTTCATAGGCAACCGTATGGTGGAAGCGTACCTCGAAGAGACCCAGGCGATGCTGCTCGAGGGCGCCACGCCGGCCGAAATCGATGGGGCGCTCGAGGCGTGGGGTCTCGCGATGGGGCCGAACGCGATGATGGATCTTGCCGGGATCGATGTTGGCTACCTCATTCGCCGCGAGCACCCGATCTCGGAAGAGCGTCGCCGTCTCTACCGCGTGACCGACAAAATTTCCGAAATGGGGCGGCACGGCCAGAAGACCGGCGCGGGCTACTACAAGTACGAGGGCCGCACGCGCATTCCCGACGCAGCCGTCGTCGCGCTGTTCGAGGAAGAAGCGCGTGCACAGCAGATCAACCGGCGGACGCTGCCGCCGGAGGAGATCGTCGAGCGTTGCCTTCTGCGTCTTGCCAACGAGGGCGCGCAGCTTCTCGACGAGGGTATCGCGCTGAGAGCGTCGGACATCGATACGATCTACCTGACGGGTTACGGTTTCCCGGCTTGGCGTGGCGGACCCATGTGGCAGATCGAGAACGCCATCGGGTTGAAGGCGGCGGCAGGGAAGATTCGCGCCTACAACGCCAAGTATGGTGCGCGCTGGGCGGTTGCACCCCTGATCTCCAGGCTCGCCGAGGACGGCGGCTCGCTGGCGAGTGTGGGTAAGGCTTGAGCGGGACGACTGGCGCCGTCCCACCATCGGTCGACGATGAGCTCTATGAGGGATGGCGAGGCGGTCGCTATAGAGATCCGACCACGCCGAGGACGGTGATGAGCTCGTCGGGCGTCAGGCCTCCGTGGTGTCCATTGAGGCGGTTCTCGAGCAGCCCAGGTGCATGCCACCAGACGAAGTGCCCCGTGTGCGGAAGGACCAGCACGTCGCCGATCCGGCGGCGCAGTTCGGACGAGATCGTGTGCGGCTCGCCAAAGAGGCCGGCCGAGACGGCGTCGTCGACCGTCATGACCGTCGCAATGTCGCCGAGGCCGGTGGAGAGCAGGTCCAGCGCTTCGTCTCGCCGCTCCGGCCGCACGTGCAGGAACATGTCGCGCGGGCAGCCGCATGGCAGGATCGGCCGGCCCGCACCGTTGTCGGCGAGCATCGCACCAAGCTCGGGCCAGCGCTCGTTGACGTAGATCGTGGCGGCGGCCGGCACGTGGACGTGCCCATGATCGGCGGTGAACAGCCAGAGCGTGTCCGATGACCGCGGTGCACCGCGTCCGAGCAACTGGTCGAGCACGGTCCAGAAGGCGATGACCTCGGCCTCGTGCTCGACCGAGCCCGGTCCATGCGTGTGGGCCGCCGTATCCAGGCCCGGCCAGTAGAAGTTGATGAACGCCTTGCCGGGGGCTTCCGTCAACAGCCGGTCGAGCGCAACCATCCCCTCGGCAAGAGTGCCATAGGAAACAATGTCGGCTCCGGCCGACGCCAGCTCGTTGTAAGGTGAGCGCGCATAGCTCCGATGCGCGATCTGGTATGAGCGGACCCCGCGCGCGCCGAGGCGCTGGTGGGCGGTCTCGAAGGGTTGCGCGAACAGGTTTGCGACGTCGTAGCCCTTTGTGGCCGCCGAACCCGGACGCTGGCCGAGGAGGGCAAACGGAAGAGATTGAACCACTTCGCCGAACGCGGGCACGTACATGTGCCATTCGTAGATGGCGTGGAGGGCCGGCGGCACGCCCAGATTGAGCGTTGTGACCGATGCCGCCGTCGTCGATGGAAACAAGGCCGAGATCGGCGTCAGAATGCCGTCGGATGCGACGCGCTCGAGCGTCCGGAAGCGATCCAGATATCGTTGCCAGAACTGCCAGCCGAAGCTGTCGACGAAGACGAGAACGACCTTTTCCGGGGAGGGGTAGCTGCCGCCGAAGGCATCGGCGGGGATCAGCGGTGCGATTGTTTCGCCCGTCAGCAGGCGATGCACGGTCGCCGGAATGTTCTTGAAGGAGTAATCGTCGTAGATGGGTTTGAGCAGGTGTCCGTTGAGTGGCTGGAAGCGACGGAGCGTGTGGTCGTTGATCACGTGAACTGCCTTCCCTGCCCCGCGGTTTGGTCTACTCTAGCGGGGCTACGCCGCCAGCGCATCTGTGCTAAGCACACAGGCGAATCTGACCCGATCCGGAAGCTCACAACATGACCAGCAAAGCCCCTAAGGATTGTGCCGATATGTCCGACGTGCGCGCCGAGATCGATCGGTGCGACAAGGCCCTCGTCGATCTCATCGGCGAACGGTTCGGATATGTCGAGCGTGCCTGGCAGATCAAGCTCGGCCTGCGCGAGGAGGCCAACGTACCGTGGCGAAACCAACAGGTGATCGATCGCGTCAGGGCACGCGCAGCCGAACGCGGGGTACCGCCCGACCTGTGCGAGGCTCTTTGGCGGCAAATGATCGGCTGGTTCATCCAGTACGAGGAAGAGAAGCTCAAGGACGAGATTGCGGCCAAATCACAGGAGAGCTGATCAAGCCGTAGCCTATTTGCCGAGCTTGGAGACGCCATGCCGCCCGAATTGAAGGACGTTCTGCTCCTGGCGATTGCGAACCCCGGTACACTTGCCGCGGGATTTCTCGTCGGCCGCCGCGCGGACCAGGCTCAGAAGATCGTCGTCGCCGGCTTTGCTGCTGGGGTTGCTGGCGTGCTGTTTGCGGGCTTGCTTATGCTGACCGGGCTTTTTCCGCCCAAAGTCCGCTCGCTGAGCGGCGTGTTCGTGACCGCATTCGTGGTTGGTATGTTCATGGGCTGGGTCGGATTTTCGACCCGGCGGAAGGGGCCGGACGCCGGCTGAGGTGTTTCTGGCCTCAGGGCCGATCTTGCTCTCCCGCAAGCCGTCATCGCTTGCCAGAACTCGCCAGGGGCTCGGCTTCGTCGGCTTCCAAAGGCGGGGTGGGCGCCGGTGCCGCTCTCGTCTTGCCGCTCCCGATCAGGAGAATCAGGGGAATGGTGATCGCGCAGGCCGCAGTGAACATGCCGAAAGCATTGAGATAGGCGATCAGCGCCGCCTGTCGCGAGATTTCGTTCGAGATCTTCTTCAGGCCGGCGAGGGAGTTGAGATCCCATGCCCCCATCACCCAGGGTAGCGACAGCGACGGGTTGAAAGGCGAGATGGATTCCACCATCCGGCTGTAGTTGACGCCGGTCGAGCGAATGATTTCGGCGACGCAGATCGAAATGAAGAAACTTGATCCGAGGTTGCGCAGGAGGTGGAAGATCGCGCTTGTCTCGGGGCGGTCCTTCTCGGCAACGTTCGCGAACGCGACCACGGAGAGAGGCACCCAGATCGCACCGATCGCCAGACCTTGAAGGGCGGCATTGGCCATCAGCGAGAAGGGCCTGACGTTGAGGTCCATGGTCATCAGCCAAAGCCCTGCGACCAACAGCATGCCGAAGCCTGTCATCATCGAAACCCGCGCATCGATCCGGCTGGCGAAGCCGGCTATCAGAAACCCGACGCAACCGCCGATACCGCGGCTGGCCACGATCTCACCGACGATCGTCTCGGAGAAATTGGCGTGGGCTTTCAGCAGCGGCGGCAGCAACACCACGGGCGTGAAGTTCAGCATCCCGTAAAGCCCGACCAGCAGCAGGCCGATCGCGTAGCTGCGGTTGCGCAAATGGCGCGGGTTCAGGAACGGCTGGCGTGCGGTCATGATGTGCATGGCGAACATCCAGAACGACACGACCGCGACCAGCGTTTCAACCTTGATCTCGAGGCTGTCGAACCAATCGAGCCGCTGGCCTCGCGAAAGAACGAGCTGGGTTGCCGCGAGCCCGACCGAGAGTGTGATGAACCCGGTCCAGTCGAGCGGCCTGGGCGAACGGGTTGTGTCGGGGAGAAGAAAGCTGCGCAGCCCCAGGACGCCGATCAGACCGACGGGGAAAATCGCGTAGAAGGCATAGCGCCACGTGTAGGTCTCGGCCATGTAGCCGCCGAGTGTCGGCCCGATCACCGGTCCGATAACGACGCCGAAACCGAAGAGCCCGAGCACAAGGGCATGTTGGCGCGGCGGATAAGTGTCGAGCAAGATCGATTGTGCGAGTGGGGTCGACGGCGCGCCAAACGCGCCTTGCAGGATGCGCCAGAAGACGAGCGTTTCGAGCGAATGAGCGAAGCCGCACATCAAGGTCGCGGCCGTAAATCCGGTCACGCTCCAGATCATCACGTTCCGGATACCGAAGCGCCCCGTGAGCCAACCCGTCATTGGCGTGACGATGGCCGTCGCAAGGATGTTGAACGTCACCACCCACGAGACTTCATCTGCTGTCGCCGAGAGCGTGCCCTGCATCTGCGGAAGCACCGTCGAGACAATCAGGATCGTCGTTGAGTAGAGCGTCGTCGCCAGAACTACGGAGACGAGAATGAGCGCCCGCCTCAGCGGTGTGATCTCTTTCGCAGTTGCGTTGTCCGGACTCATTTCTAACTTCTAGCGTACTCGCTGGTTCGCACAACTGGTGACGCGCGCAAGAATTGATCGGGAAGCGCCCAAGTATTGATCGGCTATCGCCGCCTCTTGCTGAACCAAAGCGTCCGACCGAGCAAAGTAGAAAAGGGTGGCGAGTCCGATCGAGCCGTAAGCTGCGTTTCAGGGCGGGAATTTTCTCGGTGCTTCGCTCCAAACTTGCGCGGTCCCCGTCTTTTGCCGGCCCGAGCGTCCGCGGCATGGCAGCACATCAGGGGATAAACCCCTTCGAAAGGCTCATGGCGTGACGCTGCCGCTCGCGGCCGCCGGCATCGAGCCGGACCAGGGTCCAGGCAAGATCGGTGCCCGCTTCTTCGGTCGAGCGCGAGCGGATTTCGGCAACCAACGTATCGCCTGCGATTAGTTCCAGAGGTTCGAGGGCCGGAAAGAAGAGCTGCTCCCAATGCGTCGGCTCGCCGAGGGGGCTGGTTGTCAGCGAGACGCCGGGCACCAACTCAGCCGTCCACCACACGGCGATCCCGTGGACGGTCGTGCCTGACTCCATCGGCCACTTCAGCGTGCCGCGGCGCGCGACCCGGTTTTTCTCGTAGAAATCGATGCGGTCCCAGCGCTGGGCTGCCGACCCTTGGCCCAGCAACTCGTGCGGTCGCAGGGTGCGGATGTAGACGTTGTTCAAGCTCATGTCCCGGGCCGGCGCGAGGTTCAGCTCGTAACCGACGCGATCCCATGCGCAAAGTTCGTCGCGCAGGCGTGGTCCCGTGACGGGACAGGCAAACTGCTCGACCCGGCCCGGGATCAGCACGCCGCCCGGGTTGAGGTAGCGCGCACGTGCGTCGTTCATCGTCTCGACCAGGAATTCCTCGAGGGCGAAATTGCCGAGCGTCTCGGTCACGACGATGTCGGCGCGGGACGGCTCCAGGATCTCCGTCGATCGGCCGGCCACCAGTTCGACGCTTCGCATCCGATTGATGGCCTTCAGCTTTTCGGCGACCGCACCGATCTCGGCAGCTTCGTAGGCCCAGACTTTTCGGGCGCCGAGCTGGGCAGCCAGAAAGGCGAGAATCCCGGTTCCGGTGCCGATGTCGGCCACGGTGCTCCGGCCCTTGACAATGGTTCGCGCGAGGGCCTCGTGAAAGGCCGCTATACGGAGCCGGTCGGCGATCAGGGTGCGGTGATATTCGATGCGCATCGCGGGAACTAAGCGACTGCCGGCGTCAAGAGCAAGCTCGAAGCCGTTTGGCCCCGCCTGCGATCCTCGTCTAGCGTGGCTGTTCGAGTGGATAGGATCGATCCATGGAACACGCTCGTCCGGCCAGGCACGGCCGATGGTACCATCCGGGCAGTCTTGCCCGAGGGCTGGCCGCGCGGCCGAAAGTGATTTTCGCCATCGTCGCGTCGGTCGTCGTCGGCCTGGTCGAGCCCACGACGTTACCGCTGAGCGTGCGCTCGACCGGGGCTTGGATGGCCGGCGCCGTTGTTTACCTCGCGATGGCCTTTGCGATTATGTCGAGCCATGGGACGGGCCGAATCCGCCGGACGGCCGAAGCAGAGGATGAAAGCCGTTTCGTGTTCTCGACGGTTATCCTACTGGCGGCTGCCGCCAGCTTCGTTGCGGTCATCGCCTTGAGCTCGGATGCGCGCGGCGTGCATGGCCTGGTGCGGGTGGCTTATGTCGCACTCGCGGTCGGGACCATCGTGTCGTCGTGGCTGGTGATACAGGTGGTCTTCACGCTTCACTACGCGCACGCTTATCATCGGCCCGCATCGCCGGGCGGGAGCGAGCCAGCCAGGGGGCTCGCGTTTCCGGGCGACGACGAGCCCGATTACTGGGATTTCTTTTATTTCACTACGTCAATCGGCGCGACCGCGCAGACGGCCGACGTGGGCATCGTCTCGAAAGCGGCGCGACGCATTGCGACTGTGCAAGCCGTGCTGTCGTACATCTTCAACGCGGCCATCCTGGCACTCGCCGTCAATCTGGCGTCGAGCCTCTGACGGGCCACCCGTTTCATCGATCGCCCTTCATTTGCTCCAGTGCTTCAGGTGTGTCGACGTCGAGGAAGATGCGGCGGGAGTCGATCTCGACCTCGGCAATCTCCTCGCCGTGGCGGCCGATGACATGCTTGGCGCCGGCATCGCCTTCGATATCGGCGAGTTCCGGCACGAGATGCGACGCGAAAAGCACGGGATTGCCGCGCTTGCCCCGATAGGTCGGCACAACGATCGAGCGGCCCTCCTTGGGCTCCAACCCGGCGATCAAGCGGTCAATGTCGCCGCCTGTGACACCCGGCATGTCGCCGAGGGCAACCAGCACGCCGTCCGTTCCCGAGGGTAAACTGGCGAGCCCCGCCTTGAGTGACGTCGAGAGGCCGTCGCGGTAGGCAGGATTGTCGACGAAGGTGACGTCGAGGCCATCGAGTGCCGTACGGACGGCGTCGCCCATGTGTCCGGTCACCACCAACACGGATGAGACGGCGCTCGATTTGACCGCAGCGACCGTGCGGCGAATGACCGGAATGCCATCGAGGTCGGCGAGCAGCTTGTTGTCCGGGCCGAAGCGCGTGGAACGGCCGGCTGCCAAAACGACTGCCGCGATCTTCGGACGATGCCGCGAACCGGTCTCATCAAGGTGCGTGTCGGCGTGGCCGTCTCGACGTGGCGGCTTGCCCTCGCGCGGCTGTGGCCGTGTGGCAATTTCCTTCAGGAGCCCGCCCAGGCCCATGGCGGCAACGTCTCTCGTGCCGATCTCCAGCCCGGCAAGGCGCCGCTCGAGGATCCAATCGAAGCCGTTCAGCTTGGGGCTCGCTGCGCAGCTCGGGGCGCCTATGACGTCGATCGAGCCGAGGCGACCGAGAAGCATCAGGTTGCCCGGATCGACCGGCATGCCGAGGCGGATGATCTCGCCGCCTGCGTCGATCAGGGCAGAAGGGATCACATCGCCACGGTCGACGATGGCGGAGGCGGCAAAGAGGATGATCGGATCGGCGCCGGCGGCCTTCATGCGCAGGATGGCGGCGGCCACATCGGCGTCCCGATGATCGACGGTCTCGACCGGCCCGAGCTCGGCGCCGAGCGCCTGCAGGCGGTCCTCGATTGCCGCACGCCGCTTGGCGAGCACGCTGGCTTTGGTCGCTGGCATCCGCGTCAGGATCAGGCCGGCCGTGCGTGAGGTGAAAGCCTTCACGGCGGCCAGCGACGGGCCTGCGCGCAAAATCCTCTCGGCCTCGCTCACGACGTGCTCGGGAAGTGCGAAGGTGATGACCTTGACGGTGACGATCATCTGGCCGGCGGTGACGCGCTCGAAGTTCGGGAGAGTCGCGATAGTCAGGCCTTCGTCCAGCGCGTTGATCCGGGTGATGGCATCGGCCTCGATCACGGCGAGGCCCGCGGCCGAGGCGAAGAGATTTGCGCGGCCCGTGAAGGGCGCGGCCACGTGCGTATTTGCTCCGGCGGCGGCCCGGGCGATGCGAGCGGCTGCCTCATCCTCGCCGACGTCGCCCGGCTCGAGGCGGGCGGCGACAATCTCTGTGCGGCCGGCTGCCTCAAGACGGGCAACGTCGTCCTTGCTGAGGATGCGTCCCTTCTTGAGGGTGCCCTGCGGCGTGGAGATCGAGTGGGCGAGGATCGTGCCCTCGGCCTCTGCAAGCGGGAATGTCGCGAATTTCATAGCATCTAATGTCGTGGAGACGCCAAGTTGGCACAAGGCCTCAATAGGGCCGATAGCCGTTGAAGAGGTCGATGTGATCGGCCAGTCGGCCGAACGGGGCCATATCGATGCCGGTCGAGACGGGAACGCGCTGCTCGACGAAGGCCATGATATCGGTGGCGGCGCCGCCGGTGTCATGAGCGAGGACACGAAGCTGAAGCGTTTCGGGCCGCGCTTCGAAGACCTTCCGCGCGGCGCCGACAGCGTCAGGAGCGCTCGCCAGAGGAACGGCGCGGAACCGAGCCAGCAGCACGGCCGAGCCGCCTAGGGTCAGCTTATTTCCCGGCCAGATCTGATCGCCCGTCGATCGCCGCGGGTTTACGCGGCTTGTCACGCGCTTGGTCCAGGGGCTGGCGTTCTCGTAGCCGACGCGGACGTAGCCCGGCGATTGCATGACGGCGTGGCTCTCTAAATCGTACATGGCGAGGTATTTCGGGTGTCCGTCGGCACAGAGATAGCGACGGGCGGTAAGGATACCTGGCACTGCGAGGCGCTCGGGAATGTGCTCGCTATCGTACCAGGCGTTGAATTCTTCCTCGAAGGCTGGCGGCGGCTGCATCGTCACCAGCAGAAAACCCTTGTTGGGCATGGGGCGTCACCTCGCGTGCGGACGGCCGGTCTGCGGCTAGGCCTCCGGCCGAAGACCCATGTGTCAGGCTACGACCATTCGGAAGCGCTTGGAAACAGTCCATCGCCCGCCCACCCGGTTGGAGCCGGCTAGACCGGTCACGTGGGTCGCGTCAGCTTCGGCTCCGATCGGGGATGACGATCTCGAATGCGGTGCCGGTCGTCCTGTCCAGCAGCCGCAGCGTTCCGCCATGCGCTGCGATCAGCTCGTGCGCTATGGCCAAGCCGAGGCCGGTGCCGCCTTTGCGGGCGGTGGACTGAAACGCCTGGAACAGTCGCTCGCGGGCCTTCGGCGGAATGCCGGGGCCGCTGTCCTCGACCGTGATGCGGACACTCGACGAGGCGCGAGTGCCGATCACCCGGATGGTTTGGACGCCATCGGCGGCGTGGCTCTCGAGGGCCTGTACCGCGTTGCGTACGAGGTTGTTGAGGACCCGGAACAGGTGTTCCCGGTCGGCGTCGACGAAAAGGTCGGCCGCCACCGAGACGTCCCAGTCGATGGCGTTCTCGCGCGGGAGCCCCAGCCCATCGCCCACTTCCTCGACCAGGGCGAGCAGGCCGATGTCCTCGCGCCGTGGCGGCTGCTCGGCGGCGCGTCCGTATCGCAGCGTGTCGTTGCAGAAGGCGATCGCGCGATCGAGCGAGGCCATCAGCTTCGGTGCGAAACGCTGCACGGTCGGGTCCGGGCTCGATGTGAGACGGTCCGAGAGGAGTTGTGTGTTGGCCAGCAGGTTACGCAAGTCGTGATTGATCTTGCTGACGGCGAGACCAAGTGCAGCGAGCCGATTTTTCTGACTGAGCATCTGCGAGAGCTCGGCCTGCATGTGGGCGAGTTCGCGCTCCGCCGTGCCGATCTCGTCGCGGCGTGCGGTCGGCTCGATAATACGACTTCGATCCTCTGGGTTCTCGGCAAAACGCACCATATTTCTCGCGATGCGTTCCATCGGGCTCACCAGGAGATAGTTGAGCGCCATGTAGACCAATGCTGCGGTAAAGATGGAGATGATCACCGAAAGCCCGAGAATATTGAGCGCGAAGCGGTGCATGGCGGCCCGCAGCGGCGCTTCGGGCAGCACCATCTCGATGAGGTCGCCGGCATCGTCGGCCGGCTTGCCGAGTATACGGAGCATTCGCTCGCCAGAGGAGAACAGGACGCCAAGTGCATCGCCGATCGACTGCAGCCGCGCCGGCAGGCCGCCGTGGCGCAGCGCCGTGAGGTCGTAAGTGCGATCGATGGCAACCGGCATGTCCGATTGAAGGACGAGAAGTCGCTGATCGTTGCGCTTGAGCGCCACCGCCCTGACTTGCGCCGTGCGCAGCAGCTCCGCCCTCAGTTTCTCGGGCACGTCACCGCTGGGGGTCGCTTCGGCTGCGAGCGAGGCCAGTTGGGCGGCCGCGAGCCGGTCCATCAGCCACGTATTGCGGTAGTTGGCGATGGAGGGAACGAAGATCAGCACCTCGGCCAACATAACGAAAAGTGTGGTCAGCACCAGCAGCTTGGCCGACAGGCTCAGCGCGCGCAAGCGGTCCGATAACGGGCGACGGGCGCCGTGGTTTCGCCCGGCTTCCGTGACCTCGGTCGGCGCGTCCACCCGCTTGTCCAACGGACACTCCCTTGCCTCGGGACCATCGCTCGGATTTCACGGACCGCCGTCGGCAGCGGACGCTCAACCGAGTTTAGATAAGAAAGAGACGACCGTCCGCACCAGTGGACTGCCAGCCTTTCCCGCATAATAGCGCAAAGCGGCCCGTTTGTTGATCTCGCCGAGGGTCGGATAGGGCGAGATCCATTGTGTAAGGTCCGAGATCTTCATGCGTTTCTGGATTGCGAGCGACCACATTTGAATCAGCTCGCCGGCATGCTCGCCGACGATTGCGGCCCCGACCACGCGGTCCCGCCGGTCGGTCACCACCTTCAAAAACCCCTCGGTTACCCGCTCCGCCTGGGCGCGATCGTTCTCGTGGTAGGGCCAGCGATAAATGTTCACCGAGCCGAGCTGCTTGCGCGCTTCGTCCTCCGTGAGGCCGACGTTGGCAAGTTCGGGCTCCGTGTAGGTGACCCAGGGGATATGGCCGGTTGTCGCCTTTGCCGGCAACCAGAAGCAGATACGCCTCAGAACAATGCCTGCATGGTAGTTGGCGACGTGCGTGAACTGCAGACTGCCCGCCACGTCGCCGATAGCATAAACCCTTGAATTGCTGGTGAGCAGGGTCGGGCCGACTTTGATGCCTCGCCTGTCGTAGGCGATACCTGCCGCTTCCAGATTGAGCCCCTCCGTGTTGGGCTTGCGTCCGGTCGCGACGAGAATGTGGTTCCCTTCGACGACTTCCGGACCGTTCGTTCCGGCAATGTGGACGCGCACCACACCCATGCGATGCTCTACCCGTTCAACCTTTGCGCCTTCACGGATCGACACGCCTTCGTCGGTCAGTTTCTTCAGCACGATCTCCGCAAGCTCAGGATCGTCCTTGGCGAGGGCCTTCAGGCCCTCCAGCACGGTCACCTTGTTGCCGAGCCGGGCATGAGCCTGCGCAAGCTCGATCCCGATCGGGCCGCCGCCGATGACGATCAAATGCCCGAGCGGCTGCCGGTTTTCGAAGATCGTCTCGTTGGTGAAGTGGGGGGCTGCATCCAGTCCCGGAATGGGCGGAACCAGCGGGGACGATCCTGTTGCAATGCAATAGCGGCGTGCGCGAACGAGCGTGTCGCCGGCCCGCATCGTGCTTTTGTCGACGAAGGAGCCCTCGGCCTGGACGACGGTCACGCCAAGCCCGGTGAAGCGTTCCACCGAATCGTTTGGAGCGATGGCGGCGATCACCTCGTGAATGTGGTCGTGAACCCGTCCATAATCGATATGCGGCTCGACCGGCGCGATGCCGAACGCTCCGGACGAGCGCGCAATGTGGGCGCGCCGGCCGGCCGCGATCAGCGCCTTGGAGGGAACGCATCCGTAATTCAGGCAATCGCCGCCCATCTTGTGACGCTCGATCAGCACGACCTTGAGGCCGAGCTGAGCGGTTGCTGCGGCGAGCGACAGGCCACCCGAGCCGGCGCCGACGATGCAAAGATCCGCCGTGATCTCTTTGCGGATCGAAGGCTGATCGCGCGGATGAGCCGCTTGAGAGGTGCCGTTGCTCGGAGCGCTAGGCCGCTGCATTGCGCGCCTTCCATTTTTTGAGGCCGATGGGAATTAGGGCAACGATGCCAAGCAGTGCAAACGCCAGAACGAGTTCCTTGGTGACTAGGGCGCTCGTGTCGATCTTGTATGGGCATACCGCGGCATCCGCGCCCGAGCGTGCGAGGCAGGCCTTGTAGCCGGCGTTTTGCGCGTCGATCACGCTCGCAAGGCCGGCACCGGCAACCGTGTAGGCGGCGGTGCCCGGAATGATACCCAGGAATGTGCCGATGACATAGGTCCGCAACGGAACGCCAAGCAGAGCCGCCGCGAGATTGACCACGACGAACGGGAAGACTGGAACCAGCCGAAGAAAAAGCATGTAGCTCAACGCATTCTCGCGAAAGCCGGCGCGCAGCTTGGCGATCGAGGGTCCGGCTCTCTCGGCAAGGGCCTCACCGAGTGACGTCCGGGCGATGAGATAGACGACCGTGGCTCCAAGCGTCGCGGCGACGACGGCGATGGGCACGGCAAGCTGCCAGCCGAAGAGCAAACCGCCGGCCAGCGTCAGAATCGTCGCGCCCGGAAGCGACAGCGCCACGACTGAAACGTAGACCAGAATGAAAATTGCGATGGCCCCGGCGCGATTGCTGGCGATGAAGCCCTGCAAGGCGTCATAGTTGAGGCCGATCGTCTTCAGTGACAGATACTCGTGCCAGCCCATGGCAAAGGCGAAGCCGGTGGCCGCCGCGATCGCGATGAGCGGCAGCCAACGCCGTATGGGACTCGATCCGACGGTGCCGGAGGGCACGTTTTCGGGCCTGTTTCGCATCGTGTCGGGCCTCTATCGGATCGACGTGTCGTGATGTCGGGCGAATCGAATGGCTTTCGAGATCTGATCATAACGAGAAGTCGCCAGTCGGCAGCATGCTGCGCGAGTGTCTCGACGCTTCGGCGCGTGCGCGGCACCGTTCGGTGTAGATCAAGGCTCGCGGCGGCGCAGCTTCGGCTCAACCAGACTTGAACAGTCGTTGAGAACTGTGACCGCGATGGTATTATATTATGTGCAACTGGATTGTTCTGCTTTTGTCGAGAGCGTTGACGATCGCAGCCTTGGCCCCTATAAGCGCCCGATCCTGTGACAGGTCGTCTCGGGCGACGTGGGGGTGTCCAACGTCCCGAACCGGTTATCTCTTGTTGTCGCATGTCGGCCGCAACGCTGGCCCGTGTGTGCAGGAGGGGCGAGATATCTGTCGCGACTCTATACAAAGCTTTGCCCGAAGCAGGCGCCGGCGCGCCGCTGGGCCGCAAGGGCGATGGAGATTGAGACGTGAAAAGGACCTATCAGCCGAGCCGGCTCGTTCGCAAGCGCCGCCATGGCTTCCGCAAGCGCATGTCGACTGTCGGTGGCGTGCGTGTTCTGGCGCGTCGGCGGGCCAAAGGCCGCAAGCGCCTTTCCGCCTGAGGCGCAGCCGAGATCGATTGGAACGCCGGGGTGCGTCATTGCGCGTGGGCCGTCGAGGGGGACCACACGGGGCGTCCAGGTGCGCCATCTCGGATGCGCCATGAAGATCAAAACGCTGAAACATTCAGCCCAATTCAGGCGCGTCCGCGGAGGCGCTCGGCTGGCTGGTCCACTGTTCATCATCGAAGGGCGGTCGCGCGCTTCCGGTGCTGCGCAGGCGCGTGTGGAAGAGGATTGCGGCCCACGTTTCGGGTTCACGATCACGCGCAAAGTTGGTGGGGCGGTCGTCAGAAACCGAATTCGCAGGCGGCTGAGGGAAGCACTTCGCACGATGGGTGCGGCGTGTGCGCGGCCAGATTACGACTATGTTGTGGTTGCCAGCAGGGCAGCACACGACTATCCATTCGCCGGGCTGCAGGATGTGCTTCGAGACGCATTCGAACGGCTTCATCGGCAAGCGGATGGCGAGCAGCAGCGCGCCGGATCGGGAAGGCAAAGGACGAGAGGCAAGCGCAGCGGTGCGCCGCCGTCGTCCGGTTCGACCCCCGAGACCAGACAGTCGCCCCGATCGAGCGACAGGCCCGCGCCTCCCTCCGAGGCGGGCGAGTCGAATTCCGGTAACGGTCGCGGTCGGCGCTAAGCCCGCCGGGCAGGCGAAGCACGAAAGCCGAGGTTCAATGCAGCAGGACGATCAACAGAAGAACCTCCTCTTTGCCGTCGCTCTGTCGGCCATGGTGCTGCTCGGCTGGCAGTTGTTCTTCGTCAGCCCGAAAATCAAAGACGAGCAGGCCCGCCAGCAACAGACGCAACAGTCGCCTGCGGCCCATACGCCGGGGACGCCTGGGTCTTCGACCAACGTGATACCCGGTAAGGCGCCCGTGGCAACACCGGGCGGACTGCCGTCGGGTATTTCGGGCCCTGTTGCGCTTCCGCGCGCGGCGGCCATCGCGCTCTCGCCGCGCGTCGGCATCGACACGTCGTCCGTCAAGGGCTCGATCGCGCTCAAGGGTGGCCGCATCGACGATGTGAGCCTCGCCCAGTATCACGAGACCACCGATCCGAAGAGTCCGCTGGTCAATCTGCTTTCGCCGTCGGGATCGCCTGCTCCCTACTACGCGGAATTCGGTTGGATCGCGGCTGCGGGCTCGACGACCAAGGTGCCGGACGCGGCGACCGACTGGAAGCAGATCGGCACGGGCAAGCTGACCGACTCCAGCCCGGTCACGCTCGAGTGGGACAACGGTCAGGGCCTCGTCTTCAACCGCAAGATCAGCATCGATCCGCGCTATATGTTCGCGATCGTGGACAGCGTCCGGAACAACGGTACGGCGCCGGTAGCGCTCGACCACCGTTCGGTGATTTCACGCCATGGCACCCCCAAGATCGAGGGATTTTACATCCTGCACGAAGGGCCGATCGGCGTTGCCGGCGAGCAGGGGTTGCAGGAGATCAAGTATTCGGCGGCGATCAAGGATCTAAAAGAGGGCGAACACCTCACCAAGAGCTTCGAAAAGGTAACCGGCGGCTGGTTCGGTATCACAGACAAATATTGGGCGACGGCGCTTATTCCCGACCAGAATTCGCCCACCGACGTCTACGTGACCGGTTTTGCCAAGCTTGGCGCGCAGCACGAGCGCTATCAGATCGACTACATCAAACGTGGCCTGTCGATAGCGCCCGGACAACAGGTCAGTGCGGGGAGCCAGCTCTTTGCCGGCGCCAAGAAAGTGCGGGTGGTCGAGGACTACGCTTCGCTACTCAAGATCAAGCAGTTCGATCTGCTGATCGATTGGGGGTGGTTCTATTTCATCACGAAGCCGCTGTTCCACGTGATCGACTGGCTCGCGCACTTCTTTGCCGGGCTTGGCCTCAAGGGGAATTTCGGCCTGGCCATTCTCGCGACGACCGTGCTCGTCAAGGCGATTTTCTTTCCGCTCGCCAACAAGAGTTACGAGTCGATGGCGAAGATGAAGAAGCTTCAGCCGGAGATGGAAAAACTGCGTGAGCGCTACAAAGACGACAAGATGAAGCAGCAGCAGGAGCTGATGGCTCTCTACAAAGCGCAGAAGATCAACCCGATGGCGGGTTGCCTTCCGATGCTGCTGCAGATCCCCGTCTTCTTTGCGCTCTATAAGGTTCTGTTCGTCACGATCGATATGCGCCATGCGCCGTTTTACGGCTGGGTCAAGGACCTATCGGCGCCCGATCCGACGTCGCTCTTCAATCTGTTCGGCCTGTTGCCGTTCGATGCTCCAGGATTTCTGCATGTCGGCCTGTGGCCGATCATGATGGGCTTCACGATGTGGGCCCAGATGCAGCTCAATCCCCAACAGCCCGATCCCATCCAGCAGCAGATCTTCAATTGGATGCCGATCGTCTTCACGTTCATGCTGGCGTCGTTCCCGGTCGGGCTGGTCATCTACTGGGCCTGGAACAACGTCTTGTCGCTGAGCCAGCAGTATTACATCTCGAAGAAGAACGGCGCCGAGATCCATCTCTGGAAGAACATGGGAATCGAACGCCTTATGTCCTGGCTACAGGCGAAAAAGTCGGGCAGCCGAAGTTGACGGCGTTCCCGGTCCCGAGAGTTGTGGCGCCGGCCTGAAGTGGTCAAACCGGAGACGGCCATGATGCCGAGCGTAACGAAAGGCACGCGCACCGACGCCAAGGTGCGGGATGAGCCCGTGGCCGGCCCGTTCACGCGTGCGTGGCGCTTTATCAAGAGCGTGCCGGCATTGGTTCACCTACCCGAGACGGGCCCCATCGAGATTGCGCTTGCCGGCCGGTCCAATGTCGGCAAATCGAGCCTGATCAATGCGCTCATTCGGCACAATGGCCTCGCGCGCACGTCGAACACGCCCGGCCGCACGCAAGAACTCAATTATTTCGAGGCCGATTGGCAGCCGCGGTTTTATTTGGTCGATATGCCGGGTTACGGTTTCGCCAAGGCGCCGAAGGAGAAGGTCGAAGCGTGGACGGTATTGGTGAAGGATTACCTTCGCGGACGCCAGACGCTCGCTCGGGTGCTCGTGCTGGTTGATTCTCGGCATGGCCTGAAGCAGGTCGACAATGACATCATGGACCTGCTGGATGGCGCCGGCGTGACGTTCCAGATCGTGCTCACCAAGGCCGACAAGGTGACGCCGAAAGCCCTGGCGCACGTCGTTGCGGCCACCGGGGAGGCTTTGAAAAGACATCCCGCTGCGTTCCCAGAGATCGTCGCGACATCGTCGGATACGGGCCTCGGCCTCGAAGCTCTGCGAAGCTCCATCACCCAGGTGGTCGAAGAGCGCGGCTGAGACGCCGGCCTTCCAGCCCGGGATCTCAACTTACGGCGTAGAAGCGGCGAGCGGGACCGGTCAGGCCGGCTACTTGATGACTGCCGAGATCGCGGAAGGTGAGCGCCCGGTCGAGCTTGCGGCGCGCTTCATCGCTCGCCATAAAGTCGCACGCGAGTTCGCTGGCGATTTTCTCCATCCGGAATGCCGTGACGACGTCGACACCCGACAGACTGTCCTCACCGTGTGAAGCGCTGCCACCGAAGGCCACGGTACCGTAGTGCAGGGCAAGACGGAAACGTGGGCCGCTACTCCTCGCCTGCAGTGCCTGCATGGCTCTGACAGCGGCAATAACGTCCTCCGTCTCGATTGCATCGGCGATCCAGAATGCCAGGAAGCCGTCGCCAAGGTATTTGTTGATGGTGCCGCGGTGCGTATCCACGATCTCCTTGCAATCACCCAGCCAACGCCCGACCTGCATCGCCATGTCGGTCGAGGACAGGCGGGCGGCCATTCCGGACGAGCCTTTGATGTCTGCAACCATGAGCCAGCAGGGGATGTCCTTGATGCTGATGATGGTCTGGGCTGAAATCGGATTGGCCCGAGGCTCGGAGATCGGTCGCACGGCAATCTGATGGAATGAGAGGCTGTGGTCGCCGAGTTGCAACGTATCTCCATTGCTGAGGCGGGTCGGTTGAATCACGCGGCGGCCGTTAAGATAGGTGCCGTTGCCGCTGCCGAGATCGATTACCCAGTATTCGGTGTCGTCCTGCCTGTGGAGGAGCGCGTGGCGGCGGGACACCTTGCCGTCCTCGATGATGACGTCGTTGGTTGCCGACCGGCCAAGCGAGCAGGTCGCGGCCACGGGCCAGCGCCGTCCGTCCCCGCCCTCCAGCCAAACCGTGGCGACACCCATGGATGATCCTCTCGCCGATGAAGTCTAGCAAGAATGCATGTTCGGGGCCAGACCGACCGGTCGCTGCAATCGTGCGTCTCGGGTCCCGATTGCATTCGGGCTCTCATAGTCCGGTCCCGTTGCCCCCATATAAAGAGTTATGTGACCCTGAAGAGGGTGAATCGAGAGCGTGCTCGATGACGTCCGCAAGGCTGCATCTCGCCGCGAAGTGCTCGGACCGATATGACACCATTTCTCAATCCTGAGCGCCTGGCGGAGCACCGTCGGCGCAATCTCCTGCAGTCGCTTATGCTGGTTGCGGGCATGAGCCTGATCGTGATGGCCGCGTCGGCGCTGATCTGGTCGTGGTCCGGCGCGATTGCGGCAGGGCTGCTCGTGGCCGCGCTGGCGGTGATCGGCCCCCGCGTCCCGCCCGAGACGGTCATGCGCCTGTATAACGGCGTGCCGGTCAATGGCCGTCACGGTGCGCAACTTCTACGGCTTGTCGAGGTGCTGGCGGACCGGGCTGAGCTCAATCGCCATCCGCGCCTCTACGTGATCCCTTCGTCGACCCTCAATGCGTTCGCGACCGGTTCGCCCTCGAATGCCGCAATCGGGGTTACCGAAGGCATGTTGCGACGACTTGACCTTCGCCAACTGGCGGGGGTCATCGCACATGAAATGAGCCACATCCGCAACAACGACCTGCGCGTCATGGCAATGGCGGACGCACTGACACGCTTCACGCAGGTGCTGGCCTATTTCGGCTTGCTACTCGGTGTCCTCAACCTGCCACTGCTGCTGCTGGACTTCGATACGTTCTCGTGGGCCGCGATATTGATGCTCTACCTGGCGCCAACGCTGTCGAGCCTGATGCAGATGGGGCTGTCGAGGACCAGGGAGTACGATGCCGATCTCGAGGCGGTGGGGCTGACCGGCGATCCGGCGGGACTGGCGTCGGCTCTTGGAGCCCTCGAGCGCTACCAGGGACGTTTCTGGGAGGACATGATGCTGCCGGTCCCGGCCCGACGCATCCCGCACCCGTCGCTGTTGCGTTCCCACCCCGATACCGCAGACAGGATCATGCGGCTGCGCGATCTCGAAGGGCACTCGTGGCAGGCGCGCCCGATCGTCATGGGGGACCACCCCCTGTTCACCCTCGTCGGGCAGGCGCCGTCCGGGATGGCGCCGAGGCATCGCGCGTTCGGCCTCTGGTATTGAGAGTGAAGCGGGCCCGTGTCGCAATGGCCGTTGGCCGTCGCGGCATTGCGCAGAGGAAGAGGCTCGCATATTGAGGCTTCATGCCCGCACTGGACACCGACCCGGCCGATCTCATCAGTCGTCTCGTTGCGACAGAGCGGCGCGCCGTGGCTGAAGTCCTGACGCGGCTCGAAAGCCAGTCGGGCAATGCGAGCCGACTGATCGCAGGCCTTGTGCCACATCTCGGCCGCGCCTTCGTGGCGGGCATTACGGGGCCGCCGGGGGCAGGAAAGTCGACACTGGTAAATGCCCTGATCGCCGAGGCGCGTGGCTCAGGCATGCGGGTTGCGGTGCTGGCAGTCGATCCGTCCTCGCCGGTGACCGGCGGCGCAATTCTCGGTGATCGGATCCGGATGACGGCCGCCCATGATGACGACGGAGTGCTCGTGCGCTCGCTCGGATCGCGGGGCTCGCTCGGCGGGCTGACGCCGGCGGCGGTTCGGATGATCGATGCCCTCGATGCCGCGGGCTTCGGCCTGATCCTGCTCGAGACGGTGGGTACGGGGCAGAGCGAAGTGGATGTCGCCGAGATCGCCGATGTGGTGCTCGTGGTATCGGCGCCGGGACTTGGTGACGGCATCCAGGCAATGAAGGCGGGCCTGCTCGAGATCGCCGATATTCTGGTGGTGAACAAGGCCGATCGCGACGGTGCCGAGCGGACGGCCGAAGAGTTATCCGCGGCCCTCGCCCTGCGGGCCGCACACGGCAAGGTGCCCGTATTGCGGACCGCAGCCATGATGGGGGCCGGGGTGCCCGAGCTTTGGCGAGAGGTCGTGGCCAGGGGACGTGCGCGGCAGGCCGTGCCCCTCGAGGCGCGCAGACGGCGCCGCGCACGCTACCTTATCGCACGCGCGGCTGCCGATTTGATCGCGGACCGGATCCGGCGCGGCGACCCCAGCACCGACGCCTTGGCCGACGCCGTTCTGGCGGGCGAGACCGGGCCATTGGACGCTGCCGTCGGTCTGCTCGCGCCCCGATAGACTTGGCCCATCCTGCGATCCCGGTGCTTCTGTGTCTGATCGGACGCAGCGCAGCGGCAATCTAGGCCGATCTGCCGCGCGTGCCATTGACAGCACAACGAGCACCACGCTTGATCGCAACGTGCCGGTTTTCGCGATCCTCTGGGATCTCGAATGAAAAGGGAACGCGGTGACGGACGGGCGTGATGATCATGCTCCCCATGCCGCGGCTGCCCCCGCAACTGTAAGCGGCGAGCCTGCGACCATTCTATGCCACTGAGAGCGCCGGCAGGTGCTCTCGGGAAGGTGGGTCGGAGGCGCTCGAGCCGCAAGCCAGGAGACCTGCCTGCACAAGTCGCCCATCTTCCGTGCGGGGCGCGCGGGAGAGCGGACTTGCCGTTGTGGCGACTGTGAAGCGGTGGGGAGCAGTCGCGTGAGAAGCACCGGCAGTCGGGCGCAGTCGTTGTCGCAGTAGTCTTGTCCCGTGGAGCGGCGCACACGCCTCCCGCACGGGCCGTACCGATCGGTGCAATTTTCGCCGGCGCTCCCGCAGTCATCAAGCGGGAGACGACAATGTTTCGATTGAAAATGCTAAGTCGGCATCGTGCCGCGCTTCTGGCAGGAGCGGCATGTATGGGGTTTGCGTCCATGGCACCGGGGGGCGCGGCAGCACAGACGGCACTGCCGGGGATCGTCGTCGAAGGCGCGACCCTGTCGAAGCCGGAGGCTTCACGCCGCCCACGGTCAACGCAACAGCGATCAGCAGGCGCCCCGGTCCAGGCATCCGCGAGCGCCGCAGATACTGGCGACATTGCTGGCGATGCGCCGCTCGTCGATAGCCTGGCGCAGAGCGATGGCGGGGGCGAAGGCTATCCGGCGGATGCGATCGGTTCGAGTGTGTCGGTCGTGACAGCAGCCGAGTTGGAGCGACAGCAGGTGCGCCATGCAGCCGATGCCCTGCGGGGGTTGCCAGGTGTCTCGGTGAGCCGCCTCGGAAGCGTCGCCGGGCAGACGCAGGTGCGCATCCGCGGCGCCGAGGCAAACCAAACCCTCGTCCTCGTTGACGGCATCGTCGCAAACCAGCCAGGCACGGGCGAGTTCGACTTTTCAGATCTTCCGGCCGAGCAGATCGAGCGCATCGAGGTGATCCGCGGCGCGCAATCGAGCCTCTATGGCTCAGGCGCCGTCGGCGGCGTGGTGAATATCATTACGAAGCGCGGACGCGGTCCGGCCAGCACGACGGTCTGGGCCGAGGCGGGGGGCTACAAGACGGCCGGCGGTGGCGCCACCGTGTCGGGCGGCAACGACCGCGCGCACGGGCTCTTGTCCTACAGCGTGCGCAACTCCAACGGCTTCAACATTTCGGTCGACGGCAACGAGACGGATGCCAGCGCAGTTCGCAGCTTCATCATGAAGGGCGGCGTGTCGCCCACCGAAAATTTCTCGGTCGACGTGGTCGTGCGCAACGTCGACAAGCGCGGCGATCGCGATGGGGACCTGTTCGCGCTTTCGGGGCTGTCACGACAAACGGATACGTTCAGTCACTTCGCCACGAATCTGTGGCTTGCGGGCATCGAGGCCAAGCTCGACACGTTCGACAAGCGGCTTCAACACCGCGTCCGCTACAACTTTGCGCAGACGCTTCTCGAAGATACCGACGTCGGCGATTTCGGGTCGTTTTATGCGCGTAACGACAACCGGCGACGCAACGCCGCTTATCAGGCGACGCTCGATCTCGGCACACCATCTCTCGCCGGAATCCTGCGTCACAGCCTGACGGGGCTCGTCGAGTACGATTACGAGACGTTCAACCAGGTGACAGGCGATAATCTGACGCGTGAGCGGAGCCGGCTGGCGTTTGCCGGCGAGTATCGCGCCGATCTTTTCGATCGTCTGACCGTGACCGGTAACCTGCGTCGCGACGACAATGACAGCTTCGATGATTTCAGTACGTGGCGGGTCGCTGCCTCACTCAGGACGACGGGCAGGCGAAGCTGGTGGGGACTGCGCCCACACGCGAGCTACGGCACGGCGGTGAAGCTTCCCGGAATGGTCGAGCAGTTCGGTCAATTCGCGGGTTTCGTACCCAATTCGAGCCTGAAGGCCGAGGAAAGCACCGGATGGGACGCCGGCGTCGAGCTGTCGCTTGCGCGCGGCGCATTCGTCGTCGATGCCACGTACTTCAGCGCAAACCTCGAGAACGAAATCGTCACGCGCTTCCTGCCCTTCTTCCAGTCGACCGTCGAGAACCTGCCGGGCGAAAGCACGCGGGAGGGTGTCGAGTTGGCGGCGCGCTGGCGGCCGGTCACGTGGCTGTCGCTCGGCGCCTCCTATACGTGGCTCGATGCACGCGACGATCAGGGGGTGCCGGAAATCAGGCGGGCGCGTGATTCGGGTCGTCTCGACGCGACGATGTCGTTCGCTGGCGGCCGGGGAAGCGTGACGGTGGCCGCGACCTACAACGGGACCATGAACGACTTCGCCTTCGGTCTGCCGAATTTCGATACCGTTCGCGTGCGCCTCGACGACTATTGGCTGGCCACGATTGCGGCGCGCTACGAACTGCGTCCAGGGGTCGAAATCTTCGGTCGCATCGAGAACCTGTTCGATGTCGACTATCAGGAAGTCTACGGCTTCCAGACGGCTGGTGCAGCCGCCTACGCCGGGTTGAAAGTGAAATTTGGCGGCGGCGATGGTGTTGGCAGCGGTAGATAGACGCTGTTGCGATCCGGGTCGCTCGGGCTCGTAAGTCGGTATTGTCGAATCATCGGCCGCCTGCCCGGTCCCCGCCGCGGGCAGGCGACTGCCTTGCGGTGATGCGCCGCCGTTGGCCGGCGGCAGAGGGCCGCACCGTCGCCGCGACCGAGTATGAAGTAACTCTCGTGGCTCGCTTCTGCCATGAAGTCGTGCTGTTGGCGTGCCGGTGTTTGGTCACGGGCCTGTGCCGCATCTGGCGTTCATCGGTCGTTGTCGCCAGGGCGGGCGATGACCGGCCTACGATCGGGTAGGACCGCGCGCGCCCGAACGGGCAAAATGGGGCCAAGCGGCTCGGGGATGGTGGTGTGCTGGGCTTTCGCAGCGGCGGTCTGAAGCTCAATCTGGCGTTGCAGGGCGGTGGGGCCCACGGCGCCTTCACGTGGGGCGTGCTCGATCGGCTGCTCGACGAGAGCGATATCGAATTTGGCTGGATCAGCGGCACGTCGGCGGGCGCGGTGAATGCCATCGCTCTGGCCGACGGCTTGGCCGAAGGCGGACGCGCCGGTGCGCGCGACAAGCTGCGGTCCGTCTGGGAAGCCGTGATCGAGGCGGGCGTGCCCGATCTTCTGCGGCTCAATCCCTTTCTCTACGGCATGAGCCGGTCGCAGACGATGGGCCAGGTCGCGTCGCTGTTTTCGCCTTACGATTTCAACCCGCTGGGTTTCGATCCGATGCGCAAGCTGCTCGCGCCAGCCGTCGATTTCGAGCGTCTGCGGGCGTTCGAGGGGGTCGAGCTACTGATCGCTGCCACCGATGTTGCGACCGCGCGTCCAAGGCTTTTTCGGCGTCGTGAGATGTCGATCGAGGCGGTGCTGGCGTCGGCCTGCCTGCCGCAAGTGCACCATGCGGTCGAGATCGACGGACGAGCCTATTGGGACGGTGGCTTCTCCGCCAATCCGGATCTGGTGACGCTCGCCGCCGAAAGCCCTGTCGGCGACACGCTGCTCGTGATGCTGAACCCGATCGAGAAGACCGAGCGGCCGCGCACCGCGCGTGAGATCGCGGCCGACGTCAGCAGAGTGACGTTCATGCAACCTCTCGTCCGCGATGTCATCGAGATCGCGGCCTACAAGAGCGAGCCTGCGAGTTCACGCTGGTGGCGGGCTCGATCTCGGGGCGAGCGCATTGCGCGGCATAGGTTCCATATGGTGGAGGCCGGAAGGCACACGAATACGCTGCCTCCAGAATCGAAAATGCGGCCGGAGCGGGCCTTGCTGACCTACCTCCACAATGCGGGTCGCGAGGAAGCTCGGCGTTGGCTGGCGCGGGCCAAGTCCGATATCGGCCGCCGCTCGTCGGTCGATCTGGCGGCGCGCCTCCTGGGGCCACTAAAGTCGGTTGCGCCGGAAACCACCGCGGCGAACGCGGACGACGGGCTTCCAGCCGATCGGCACGAGGTCACGCTCTAGGGTTGCAACGCTGAAGTTGCAAATGCTCGAGTGGCTTTCGTGCTGCTGCCGTAACAGCTTGTGCCCCTTCAAAGCCCTATTGCCCGTTTGGCATTCCGCATTCGGCAAGTACGTCCGCCGATGCTGGTCGCATAGAGGGCGAAAATCCCGTAAGGTGTGGCCTTGTGCCAAGAAGCATGGAACGCACACGGGATCTCACAATCGAGTGAAATCGACGTCAAAACGATACGATGCGGTTCGAAACATCTCGCCAAACGCCGTAGAATGCGCTAGCACCATATCTCTCGGAGGACCAACAGGTTTGTATTCCGGCCGGATGACGATCAAAGAGCATTGAGCAAATGGACTACCGCGAGGTACTGAAAGCGCACACGGTGCTCGACCGAAAGTACCGCATCGATCGGGTGATCGGTGCCGGTGGTTTCGGCATCACGTACCAGGCTTTCGATCTCGGCCTCGCCGCGCCTGTCGCGATCAAGGAATACTATCCCGCCCAGTTCGGCATGCGCGACAGCACGCTCAGCGTTCGTGCACGGACCGACGGCGATCGTCCCTTGTTCGACCGTTTGAGAGCCAGCTTCCTGCGTGAGGCGCGGACGCTGGCACAATTCGACCACCCCGCGATCGTGCGGGTCATCAGCGTGTTCGAGACGCACGGCACCGCCTACATGGTGATGCGGTTCGAAAGCGGAGACAGCCTGAAGGCTTGGCTGAAGGATCTCGGCAGGGCGCCGTTGCAGAGCGAGCTCGACCGATTGGTGTGGCCGTTGCTCGACGCCATCGAGCTGATGCACATGGCCGATTTCCTGCACCGGGACATCGCTCCGGACAACATCATCGTTCGCGCCGACGGCACGCCGGTGCTGCTGGACTTCGGCGCTTCCCGCCGTGTCGTGACCGACATGAGCGGCACGCTGACCGGCGTGGTCAAGCAGGGGTATTCGCCGCAGGAGCAGTATTCGAGCGATACGCGCTCGCAAGGGCCGTGGACGGACATCTATTCGCTTGGCGCCACGCTCTATCTTGCGGTCACCGGGCGGGTGCCGACCGAAGCGACCGCGCGCATGCTCGAGGACGGCATGATGCCGGCGGCCGACGGCGCCCGCGGCACCTATCGGCCGGAATTTCTTGCCGCGATCGACGCTGCGATGCGATTGCGACCACGTGAACGACCGCAATCCGTGGCCGAATGGCGCGAACTGCTGTTCTCGGGATCCGATCAGACGTCGTTCCCGGAAGGTGAAGGCGGCCTGTTCGATGGGATAGGCCCAGGCGGCATTCGCGTGCCCGCTTCGTCGCCTCGTTCGGGCCCGAGAGGCCGTTCGATGCCGCGCGGCCAGTCTGGGTCACGCGGGCAGTCTGGAGCACGCGGGCAGTCTGGGTCACGCGGGCAGTCTGGGGCGGAACTGTCCTCGCCAAGCGAACGTACAGGCCCGCAATCGGGGCCGAACCGCGCTTCGGCACCGCGTTCGGGGCCATACACGGGCCAGGCGGCGAGTGATGCAAGTCCGGATCACGCCTCGGAGCCTCAGAGCCTTTCGGTTCCCTCGTCCATGGCGACGCGCGCAACAGACTTTGCTCTGAGCACGCGCGGCGCTATCGCACTCGGTATCGGTGCGATGTTGCTCGGGGGAAGCATGTTGCTTGCCTTCGAGAGCCCAGGCCGGCGGCCATCGGCGTCCGTGTCCGAATTGGCTTTGTCGGGCATCAAGCCGGCGTCTCAGACCGCCGACGCCGGCGTCGAGTTGGCGCGACTGGAGGTTGACCGGCAGGTTGAAATTCAGCGCCAGCAGAACGAGGCTCGCAAGGCCGCCGAGGCCGAAGCAGAGGCCCGTCGCCAGGAGGCTGCGCGTCAAGCCGCGCTTCAACGCCAGCAGGACGAGGCTCGCAAGGCCGCCGAGGCCGAAGCAGAGGCCCGTCGCCAGGAGGCGGCGCGTCAAGCCACACTGCAACGCCAGCAGGACGAGGCCCGCAAGGCCTCCGAGGCGGCCGAAGCAGCCCGCCGCCAGGAGGCTGCTCGTCAAGCCGCGCTTCAACGCCAGCAGGATGAGGCCCGCAAGGCCGCCGAGGCCGAAGCAGCCCGTCGCCAGGAGGCGGCGCGTCAGGCCACACTGCAACGCCAGCAGGACGAGGCCCGCAAGGCCGCCGAGGCTGAAGCAGCCCGTCGCGAGGAAGCGGCGCGCCAGGCCGCGCTCCAACGCCAGCAGGACGAGGCCCGCAGGGCCGCCGAGGCCGAAGCGGAGGCCCGTCGCCAGGAGGCGGCGCGTCAAGCCGCGCTTCAACGCCAGCAGGACGAGGCCCGCAAGGCCGCCGAGGCGGCCGAAGCTCGCCAGCGTGCTGCCAGCGCGGCGGATACCGCGGGCCGCGTCGAAGACACACCGGCTCAGAGCAGCGTTTTCGGTGATCCCGCGCGAGTGCCAGGGCAATTCGCGACGCGTCTCGCGGTCACCAGCGACGCCGTGCTTGCGGGTGGCGCCGGGGGCAAGCTCGGCCTTTGGACCTTGAGCCGGAACCAGATCGCCGATTTGCCAGCGGCCGGTGACGTGGCGATCATGGGCCTCTCGTTATCCGAGGACGGGAACCGGGCGGTCAGTGGCTCGTCCGACGGCTCGATCCGGATCTGGGACGTCAAGAAAAGGACGCTGCTGCATACGCTTCCGGGAGAAGGCTCGCCTGTCGTCGCGGTCAAGTACCGCTCCGAGAGCCGCGTGCTTGCGCTGTTCGCCAACGGCAAGTGGGTGATCGCGCAGCCGGAAAGTGGCGAAGTCCTGCTATCCGGCACGAAAGCGGACAACCCGGGCGTCACCGCTGCTCAATTCGCGGAAGACGGCAAGGTCGTGTTCGCCGCTCTCGCCGACGGGGCCGATGGCAACGTCATCGAAGGGTGGGTCCCCTCCGATGGAAGCGTGACGCGCGTCGCCGGGCGTTTGGTGGGCCACACCGGACGTATCAATGCTGTATCGGCGTCCGCGGACGGCGAACTGGTGGCCAGCGCCAGCGATGACGGAACCGTGCGCGTCTGGAAGGTGGATGGTGGTCGTGAGCTTCACCGCCTGCAGACTTCGGGCGGCGGCGCCGTGCGCTGGCTTGCGTTCTCAGGTTCAGGCACGCTCGTCGCCGGCGCCGGAGCGGATGGCACGGTGGACGTTTGGCAAACCAGCGACGGGCAGCGGGTTGCCAGCTACCGCGGCCCCGCTAGTGGTCTCCAGGCGGCACTCTTCAGCCCCGACGGGGACGGCATCGTCGCGAGCGGCTCGGACGGCGTGATCAGGCGGTGGTTATTGCCGGCCGCCCTGGTGGTCACTCCCCCGGTCAAACCGCGCGTCAAGGAGACGACGCCCGAGCCCGTCGCCGTGGTCGTTCCGAAGCCGCGCATCGAGAAGCCCAGTCGCGAGGAGAAGTCCGAACCGAGACGACGCCGCGCGACGCGGGAGGACCGCCCCGAGCGCCGCCGTGTGCGCGAGCGTCGCGAGGCGGCTCCGCGTCACAGGTCGTCATCGGGAGGCGGTGGTGGCGGCGTCACGGTTCGCGTTCCGACCTTCTGATCGCCTAGGCCTCGACGCCGAAGGATCGTGTTGTCGTTCCGCCAGGCGCGCTGCCGATCCGCTGGCGTGAGAGGGCGGGGTGGGCCGGACCACGGCCGAGTGAGGCCGAGAGGATCTCGAGACTACCTTCCAGCACGTCGTCCCAGGTCAGCCGGCCATGACGGCGCGGCTCGAGCGTCGGGCGGCGCTCGCTGATCAGGCTGGCGGGCAGGTGGACGAACCCCGTTCGGGCCGGGGTATCCGACCGCCGTGCGATTTCGAGCGAGCGATAGAGCAAGGCATTGCACAGGTAGCCGCCGGCATCCCGAGACAGGAATGCCGGCAAGCCGCGCCGGCGCAACCGCGCCACAATATGAGCCGCCGGAAGGGTCGCCTGAAGAAATTCGGGGCCTTCCGGTGAAAGACGGATGTCGCACGGAAACTTGCCGACGGCATCCTCGCTGAGCGAGCAGTGATTGCGGCCTCGCGTCTCGATCTCGAAGCCCTTGGCGCGGCTGGAGACACCGAAGTGCAGAGTAACGATTGGCCTCAAGCGCCGGGTCAGCGTCCCGACCGAGGCCAGGCCTGCCTCCCATTCGGTGGGGAGGATGTGTGCCGCGATGGCGACGCCGGGTATGGCGCGGCGGGCCGCCTGCGCGATCCGGGGCACGAGCAGGGACGTGGCGTTGGCCGCGACCGTGGGGAATGGTCCGAAGCCCGTGATGAGGACGACGGGACGATCCAGCGGGGGATCTTTCGGACGGGGACTGGCGTGTGACGACATGGAGGGCGCTCGACTGCTGATCAATGCTGAGGCGGATCGGCCGCGATGTCGAGGCGTGCGAGCACTTCCTCGACGGCGACACTTGGTGAGAGCCGCCCCTCTGCGACCTCTGCCTCGATCTGCGGCAGCCGGACTTTCAGCTCGGGATTGTTGCGAACGGTCTCGAGCAGGCGATCGGTGAGCATCTCGCGCATCCACGACACAGCCTGGCGGCGGCGTCTCGTCTCCAGTTCACCGTTGCCGGCCATGATGCGAGCATGTTCCTCGATCCGCGCCCAGAGTTCCTCGAGGCCGAGGTTCGCGAGGCCGGAAATGGTGAGCACGGGCGGCTGCCAGCTGGGTGAGGCCGGGGTCAGAATGTTGAGTGCGCCGCGATACTCTGCCGCCGCGCGGGTCGCCGCCGGCGCGTTCGCCCCGTCCGCCTTGTTGATGGCGATCATGTCGGCGATCTCGATTATTCCTTTCTTGATCCCTTGCAGATCGTCGCCGCCGCCGGCCAGAAGGAGAACGAGAAAGAAGTCGACCATCTCGGCGACCGCGGTCTCGGACTGGCCGACGCCGACCGTCTCCACGATCACGACATCGAACCCGGCCGCCTCGACCAGCGCCATCGTTTCGCGGGTCCGTCGTGCCACGCCGCCCAGCGTCCCGGATGTCGGAGAGGGCCGGATGAATGCGTTGCGCTCCTGGGATAGGCGCTGCATGCGGGTTTTGTCGCCGAGGATCGAGCCACCGGTCCGGCGTGATGTGGGATCGACGGCGAGGACCGCAACGCGATGGCCCGCCTCGATCAGGTTCATGCCGAGCTGATCAATCGCCGTGGACTTACCGACGCCCGGCACGCCGGTGATGCCGACGCGCCGCGCCTTGCTGGTGACGGGGCCGGCGTCGCGGATCAACATCTGTATCAGCGCGCGCGCCTTCGCCTGATGGTCGGAGTGGGAGCTTTCGACCAGGGTGATCGCCTGGGCGAGCACGGCGCGATTGCCGGCACGGATGCCCTCGGCGAGTTGATCGAGCGCAAGCACCGGTCGACGTGCCGGGCTTGCAGCGTCTGCCGCGCGTGCTTCGCCGATGTCGGTGGGCGATTTCATGGCGTGAGAATGCGAGGGTTCGCGCGTTGCTGCAAGACGAGGGCGGTCGAACGGCTTGCGGCATCTCGACGGCAGGAGGCGCAAGCGCTGCAATCCGCCTGGGCATAGTCACAAAAAGCGCATATGCACGCTAAGCGCCCAGTCGGTGCCACAGTCTTGTAGCAGATGAAGAACAATTGTTCCCAATCGGTGTTTCGGAATGCGGGGGAGGGTCATGTCGGTATCCGTGACCAGATGCGTGTGGGCGCTTTGCATCGCGTTGACGCTCTTGACTGTCGGCGCCTCCGTGTCGGCCGAGACAATCATCCAGAAAGTCGAGAACAAATCGCTGAAGGGCGCGGCTTACGCGCGCCTGCGCAATCTCTCCTACCAGCAATGCGAGCAACGCTGCCTGAAGGAGGCGCGCTGCGTTGCCATCGAGCACTATCGCGGTGGCGGCTTCGTTCGCCGGTCGTCGAACTGCGCACTCTTCAGCTCGGTTGAAAAGAGCGCCGACTCGAAATCGTCCGACATCGGTTTCAAGCGGCAGTCGGTGGCTGCGGCGCCATCGGCGCCCGCGCCCC
This sequence comes from Hyphomicrobiaceae bacterium, assembly GCA_050187415.1. Classification (GTDB taxonomy): domain Bacteria; phylum Pseudomonadota; class Alphaproteobacteria; order Rhizobiales; family Hyphomicrobiaceae. Next base: position 41,942 of record JBFWXN010000029.1, read on the forward strand.
ATGCCGCACGGCGTTACCACCGATCGTCGCCAGCGGCGCCCGCGCCCCAGCCGCGCGGCGGGTGGCTCGCCGGCGAGCAGGCCGGTCAGGGCGGCGCGCGTCAGGCTGAGGCGTCGCGTGAGGCAGATCATGCCAATCAGGCTGCATCTCGGCGCGCCGCGGATGACGCAGCCCGTCGAGCTGCCATGGAGCGCGCGGCGGAATTAGCCCGTCGCCAAGAAGAGCTCGGGCGCGCCGCAGAGACGACAGCGCGGCGATCTATCGGCTCGGCCCGGCAGGCTCCGACACCCAGTCCATCGGCCATTCCCGGAGCCTCGCGTTCCATCCGCGGCCCGGCGCCGACAGCCGCGGCACCTCCGCCTGGCGTCGAGGCGTCGCGTAGCATCGCACCCGGGCCTGCCGACCGCTTCCACATCGTGCCGGTTTACTATGGGACCGATCGCAACCGGATCAAGCAAGAAGGCCGTTTCGGCTACGCGAACGATCGCGCCAAGCGGCTCGAGATGGGCCGCGCGCTCGTCAGCGTCCCGCTCGACCACAAGGTGCCGAACATCGAGCGCCCGCGCGCGTGGACGATCCCCTATATCGGCACCATCCAGATTGAAAAGGAGGACGCCAACAAGCACTTCACAGTCCGGGAAATCAAGGTATTGACGAAAGCGGAGCTTCTGGAGCTCGTGAAGCAGCGGCTTGGCGCTTCCAGGACCTTTCGCGACCAGTCGATCGTCTTCATCCACGGCTATAATATGAGCTTCGATGATGCGCTCTTCCGTACGGCGCAGATCAGCTACGATCTCCAGTTCGACGGAGCAGCGTTCGCCTATAGCTGGCCGTCGGGCGGCGGGCTGGCAAGCTACATCTATGATCGAGACAGTGCCCAGGGCGCCGAACGCTACCTCTACGAGTTCCTTCAGATGGTGCAGAACGAGACGGGATCGCAAAGTATCAACATCATTGCCCACAGCATGGGTAATCAGATGCTGTTGCAGGTTCTCCGGTCGCTGAAGCTGCGCGCGCCGCAAGCGGTCTCCAAGATCAATCAGATCATTCTCGCCGCGCCTGATATCGATCGCGATGCCTTCGAGGGGATTGCGGCGGAAGTGACGGGTATTGCCAAGGGCATCACCCTTTATGCGTCAGCCAACGATCGCGCGCTCGAAGCGTCGCGTTTCGTGGCCGGCAACAAGCCGCGCGCAGGCGACGTGCCGATCGGCGGACCCGTGATCGTGTCCGGGATCGATACCATCGATATCAGTCAACTTTCGACGGGCTATCTTGCGCTGCATCACTCCGGGTATGCCGAGCACAGCGAATTGCTGACCGACATAGGTCAGATCATTCGCTTGGGCACGAGGCCATGGTCGCAGCGCCTCAAGGCCTATCGGCCGGTCACGCTGCAGGCCGGGACTTACTGGCGCTACGAGAACTGAGCGTCGAGCTCCATGCATGCGCGGCGCGACGGCCAAGTGCTGTCCAGCTGCCGCGGGTTTGTCCTTCGCGGCCCGTTGGCTCTGCGCCTCGTCGTTAAGCGTGCGTTAGTCATAGAAACGCGATAGTGGCGGCGTGGGGCGGCGCCGTTGTCACGCGCCGGTGGGCAACGAAGCGTTTGGCCGATCGCGAGCGTCGCAATGATCAGTGTCTATCGCATTTATCTCGGACGCGCCTGGACGGTGGGCGGTGTCGGCGGCGAACTGGTCAAGCTGTTCGACGGGATACCCGACTTTCTCTACGCCAGTTGCAAACTGCCCGAGATCGGCTTCGAAATCGAAGAGATGGATGCGCACGCCCGGCAGGCGGTCCTAAAGATTGCCATGACGCAATGTCATGTCGCGATCGTCTGGGCTGGTGCCGACGATCCCGTCGCCGACTGGACCGAGCACGAGATTCGGGTCGCGCAATCCGCTTTGCGCCGGAGAATCCCAATTCTGGCCGTGGTTCCTGAAGGGCAGGCGACGTCCGCCCCTGTCGCGCGGCTCGCCGACCGGACCGTCGCTTGGTCGGCTTCAGAGATCGCGCGCGCCGTCATCGAGCTTGCGGTGGAGGCTGCCGAGAAGCGGCACCTCGGTCGGGACGGAACGGCAGCTTCGCGGGTCGCGCACGACGCCCACGTCGGCGAGGAGAATGGCACGATCGATGCCGCGTCTCGGGTGCGCCGTCTGCCTGTGGCCGAGATCATGGCCGCATTCCGGGATCTCAGAGCTGCACGATGAAGCGCCTTGGCCGAAGGCCAGGTCAATGGGAGTCGTCGTCCTCGAGGTTCTCGACTTGCAACCGTTCGAGGTTTCGAGGCGCAAAGTAGGGGACAAAGCCCAGCTCCTGCACCTCGGTACGAGCCGCTGCGATCGCGCGGGGGTCCTTCAGATACTCGACGACCATGACTTGCTTGCCGGCGTCACTCGCAAGTTTCAGCTGGCTGATACTGTCGCGGGCCATTTCGCTGGCGTTGCGCTTGCCGTCACCGTCTACGCCGTAGAGCAGGTCTTCCTTGGCGATACCGTCGATCGCCTCGAGATAGCCGGCGTCGTCGAGCAACTCCTCGGCATTTTGCGCGATAATCAGGAAATCCGGCTTCAGCGACCTTGCCTTGGCCGAGAGTGCGCGCACGAAGCCGATCATCTGGCGTCGTGTATTGACACCGGCAGACCTGACTTCGCTGTGCACGTCGATGCGATCGAGATAGACGCCGTCGAAGCCGGCGTCGATGATCCGCTTGAGATATGAATCCGCTGCCCCGTAGACGATCGCCTTCCAGTCCGGATGCCAAAACTGCACCCGGAAGTTTCCCTTCCAGCGCGCATTCTCGGTGAGCACCCACGGTGGACGGCTTCGCCCGCTGCAGCATTTGTTCCAATAATAGCGGTACGTCTCTGCCTCGCCGATCGAGAGATACGACAGCACGATGCGGCGGCCGCCGAGTGGCTTGTTTCGAAGCTCGGCTACCTGCTTTTGCCCTCCGCCGAAGAAGGCATCGATGACGATGATGTCGTAGGCCGTCCGCGACAGGTCGATCTGGTGCGCGTGCTGGAGCTGGTAGGTCCAGCTCGAAGCTTCAAGCAAGAGCCGGCGCATGTCGGTCGCCGCTTCGCGTGCGGCGGCGGCCGACGTGCAGATGACGAGCGCCAGGAGTATCGAAATGCGCCGCATGACGCGCCCCGGTAATGATCCGCTTCAGTCGTCACGACGGAGGACGGCCTCAGCCCGCTGTCGTGAGCCGCGAATCATTACACTGAAGCTTCGACATTTGCGTGGCGGCAAAGCTGCTCCCGCAATCCGTACGATCGTCAGGCGGCTCTGCCCGCCCGCACGTGGACACCAGGCGCTGGCCGCTCGAGAAGCACCTCGCGGCGGAAGCGATAGGTCTTCGCCGGCCGGCCGCCCGTGTTATTCCGGACTTCACCGGTCGGCTCAACGAGACCTGTGCCTTCAACGAGCCTGCGAAAATTCTGTTTGTGGAGCGTGGGTCCTAGAACGGCTTCGACTGCTCTCTGCAACTCGAACAATGTGAATTCGAATGGCAGAAGCTCGAACACGACGGGACGATACCGTGTCTTGGCCCGGAGCCGCCCCAGGCCGGCAGCGACGACACGCATGTCGGAGGGGTCGAGCGGCGGAGGAGCGAGTTGCTGAACGAAGCCGGCCTCGAGAAGGAGATCGAAGCGGTCGACGACGCGCTGATCATCCCAGGTGCGGCCGGACAAGCCGAACGAGACGGCGATCCGCTCGCTGCGGCTCATAGGGGCTTCGCCCTCGGATGTGGCGATGCCTTCGTCAGCGCCCGCGGCCCACCGCTGGAGGGCAGGCACGATCTGGTTGGCCAGGACCGTCGGCCGCCCGCCCCTGAAATCCTCCCAAGGCAACAGCTCGTAGCAGTCGAGCCATTTGGCACCGGGGGCCAAGGGGGTCGTGTCGGCCCGCGTCAGGGCCATGTAGCTCACTGACAGTTGCCGCTGGCCCCCGCCGGCGTCTCCGCCTGCCGGATCGCTGGCGAGACAATAGTCCGTGAGCAACTGCTCGATGTAGCCGAGCTCGAGCCCGGCCGACCGAAGCACGACGTTGCGCAGCTCGCTCTCGAGGGACGCCTGACCCTTGGGGGAAAACCGGCCGGTGGGCAGTCTCGCAACGGCCGTTGCCTCGGCCGGGATCACGCCGGAAGCATGCCGGTCGTTCGGAGTGGTCAATACGACCGGCTGCTCCTGATGTACCGACAATACAACAGCCGTCAGCCCGACCCTGATCTCGTCAATCATCGATCGGACCTCCTGTTGCCGCGCAACGGCTCCCCTCTGCCACGCCGCATCATTGGCCTCGAATGGGGCGCAAGCCCCCCGTGTCATGTCATCATCCATGGGTGCTCTCCTTCTCGGAAAGTCCCCTTCGAATTCGGCGCTTTTCAGGAGGGATCGTGGCTCGACTGCAACTTGATGCCCCAGTTCAGCCACGGTTCTGCCAAGAGAATCAAAGCTGCAGAAGCGCAGCATACCGCGCAATGTAAGCGTCCTGGGCGTCGGTGACCGAGAGGGGCTCCAGCCTGAGCAGTGTCTCGTGCAACGCGTCAGGCAGGCATTCTACGGGCCCAAAGTAGCGTTCCCCCTCCGCTGCATCGAAGCCTGCGAGGCCGGTTGCCTCGTAGAACGCAGCGATGCGATCGGCGCGTTTGATCGCTGTCGTGAGATGCACCGGAAGAGGGTGCGGCAAACTGAACCTCGCATGAATAGCCGCCAATAATTTCTCCTCGAATGCCTTGTAGTCGAGACCGATGGCCGCCTTGAAAGGGCTGATGAGGTCGCCAATCACGTATTCGGGCGAATCATGCAGCAGGCCAGCGAGCTGGCCGTTACGTCCGGCGTCCGGTTCGAGCACAGCGAGAATGTCCGCAACGATGACGCAATGCTGGGCGACCGAGAGGGCGTAGGTGCCGCGCGTCTGCCCGTTCCAGCGCGCGACGCGGGCCAGGCCATGGGCGATATCCTCGATCGCCACGTCGTCGGACGCGGGGTTGAGGAGGTCGAGGCGCCGACCCGAAAGCATGCGTTGCCATGCGCGTGGCGGCCCCGGCGGCTGGGCTGGGCCGGTCATGGCGCCGGGCCTCGGAAGGTACGCTGCAAATCGGCGCAGGCCGCGTGCCTATGGCAGTCCACGAGGTGGTCGTTGACGAAGCCGGACGACTGCATGAAGGCATAAAGAGTCGTCGGACCGACAAAGCGGAAGCCCTCCTTCTTGAGAGCTTTCGACATGGCACGCGACAGGTCGGTTTCTGCCGGCACATCGCCCATCAGACGGCGGTCGTGGATGATGGGCCGTCCGTCGAGAAATCCCCACAGAAAAGCGCCGAGCGTGGTGCGCTCGCGAAGCTTCAGATAGGCGCGGGCGTTGTCGATGGTGGCATCGATCTTCAGTCGGTTGCGCACGATGCCCGCGTCCGCCATGAGCCGTGCCTTGTCCGCTTCGCCGAAGCGCGCGATACGGGTTGCATCGAAATTTGCGAAGGCTTTTCGAAATGCCGGTCGCTTTCGCAGGATCGTCAGCCACGACAACCCTGACTGAAAACCTTCCAGCACGAGCTTTTCGAACAGCAGGCGGTCGTCGGCGTGGGGCACCCCCCACTCCTCGTCGTGATAGCGCTGGTACTCTGCATCTGCGATCCCGACCCATGGACAGCGGGCCGGCGGACTTTGATCGTTCATGGTTGGCCTTTCCCGATCGTCGGCGGGCAGCGTCCCACACCGGCAGGTCTCTACGCGACACGCCACCAAATCCGCACCCCGATGAATGGCATGCCGGTCATTGCGGCGCCACTGTCGGTAAGCGATCCGGCACTCCGCCTGGAACGGTATTCTGTTATTGTTGTCAAGCTCGGCAGCCCATCGGCGGCCATCATCAACGACATCCGTCATCTCGAAACGCGCATCCTCGCGGACGGACATCGATCCCAATTGGGCCGGGGGCACGCCCCGGAACCGGAGTGGCCGCAGCCTGATCTGGACGGCCTTCAGAACATTGAAGAGAACGCCAGATCTCGGACATGGAACTTCTCCCGCAGAACGCGCTCGCCCTTCCGAGTGATGTCGACGGCGCGGGTCCCGGGGATGCGGCGGGTCCAACCCTGGTCCATGCCGTGAGCGCAAAGCGTCGCCCCGAGCGCGCCCGCCAGATGAGGCCGCCGCTCGCTCCAATCGAGGCATGGGCGGCACAGAATGCGTACCCGGCGCTTTTCGCTCCGCGCCAGCATCGGACCGATGTCGATGCCGATTTCGCCGAGGAATGCCTCGCCCGCCCCAGTCAGAATGCCTGCGTCGCTGGTGAGCTCCACTCGACCCTGCGCGACCAGGGCGTCGGCCAAGGCGACGCCAAGCTGCCCGGCGAAGTGATCGTAGCAGGTCCGTGCCCTGCGGAGCGCGGCATCTCGTGGGCCGACGGTGAGACGTTTGCGATCCGGCTCGAGGTCGGCTGCAACCTGCATGATGCTCTCCACCATGCGTGCGACGGACGGCGTCGCGAGGCGGTGGTATCGGTGACGCCCCTGCTTTTCGACGGCGAGGAGGCCCACGGCGGTCATGCGCGCCAGGTGGCTGCTCGCCGATTGGGGCGTTATGCCGGCTGCTCGCGCCAGCTCGGTCGCGGTAAGGGCCCGACCATCCATCAGTGCGTGCAACATGCTGGCCCGTGCCGGGTCGCCGGATAGGGCGGCAATTTCCGCGAATAGCGACTGGCTGGCCATGACCCTGCTCCTCCCGTCTCCAACTCGGTGCTGCCGATCCTAGCCCAGCGTGTCGCCCGATGCTTCGGCCTTCGCCGAAACATTCAAATTCGATGCCTGTCACGTTGCCCATTCGGCGAGCCCAGAGACGGGGACGGAGATGGCAACGCAAACGACACCGACAAAAGCCGCGACATTCCACGGATGGTGGGTCGTGTGGGCGGCGTTCGTCCTGGCGGTCTTCGGCTGGGGTCTGGGATTTTACGGCCCGCCCGTGTTTCTCAAGGTCCTGCACGAGCAGCGCGGCTGGCCCATCGCCTTGATCGCTACGGCGGTGACCGTGCATTTCCTCGTCGGCGCCTTAGCCGGGGCGTACATGCCCGCTCTGCATCAGCGATTTGGCGCCGCCGCGATCACCCGAATCTGCGCCATCGCGATGGCTATCGGCCTGTTGCTGTGGGCCACCGCCCGAGAACCCTGGCAGATATTTGCTGCCGCCCTTCTCAGCGGCGGCGGCTGGGGCGGCATGAGCGCCGCAGCGCTCAATTCCATCGTCTCGCCGTGGTTCTCACGAAAGCGTCCCGCGGCCCTCGGCACGGCCTACAATGGTGGAAGCATCGGAGGCGTGATCTTCTCGCCGCTCTGGGTCGCGGCCATCGCCGGGCTCGGGTTCGCCAATGCCGTGACGGCGATCGCAGTGACGATGCTCGCGATCCTCTGGTTCATCTCGGGCCGTTACTTTTCCCGAACGCCCGAACAGATGGCGCTAAAGCCCGACGGTAATGCCCCGGGTGATCCGCCGAGCGCTGTCACGTCAACGCACGCGAAGCCCCTGCCGGGAGGGCGCCTCTGGAGAGATTGGAGTTTTGTGACGTTGGCGGCAGCTATGGCATTTGGATTGTTCGCCCAGATCGGATTGATCGCGCATCTTTACTCTCTGCTGGCACCGGCGCTTGGCGCCCAGCAGGCGGGCTTTGCGATGGCTCTGATTACGGCAATGGCGATCGCCGGGCGACTGCTGCTCGGTTGGAGCATGCCACTGGATGCCGATCGTCGCCTGATCGCGTGCGCTGGCTATGCCGCCCAATTCATCGGTTCGATCGTATTCTATCTGGCGGCCGGACAGTCCATTCCTTTGCTGCTCGCGGGCGTGGTCCTGTTCGGGCTGGGCTTTGGCAATGCCACGTCATTGCCGCCGCTGATCGCGCAAGTCGAGTTCGTCAAGGAGGACGTTACGCGTGCGGTCGCACTGGTCGTGGGGATCGCCCAGGCCGCCTATGCGTTCGCACCGGCGACGTTCGGCCTGGTCCGTTCATTCGCGCCGACGCGTGTCGGTGTGTCACCCGGCGACGTACCACAGGTGTTCGCCCTGGCGGCATTGTTCCAGGTTCTTGCCATCGCCGCTTTCCTTGCCGGTCGGCGACGGTAGCAGGAACGACGTATATCAGCCGCCGACGTCGCAACGAGGCTCGCGCGTGCCGTCGGGAGCGACGGCGTTGCTAGCCAAACTTCGATCGCCGGATGCGGCGCCAAGGGGAGATGTGAAAATCGCGGCTGGCCCTGCGGCGCTCCCACCGATCGAGTTAGCAGACGGACGGGGTGGCATCCCGTCGCCGCCCATCAAAGTGAACCTGCAGGATGTCTCAAGGTTGCTTATCTGCGGCAATCAAGAAATCCTCGATGAGATGATCCGGCGCTTTGATCACGTGCTCCGCTTTGGGAAATGCACCGCTTCGCACGTCTTCGACGAACTCCCTGAATCCTGCGATGCGCTCGCGCTGAATCTCCTGCTTCATCTTGTAGAGATTGCGATACTGCTTCGAATGCCGCGGATAAGGGGGCGGATTGTTGCCAAGAATGTCGTCGGCGAACAAAAATTGAATATCTCCGCCACTCCCTCCGCCGATCGAGGACGTAAGCAAGCGCGTCCGCTTGGTGATTTCACGAAGCAGCTCCTCGGGGATAACCTCCACCTCGACCGCGTAGGCCCCCGCATTCTCCAGCTCCTTGATGTCCCGGTACACCTGCATCGCTTCTTCAAGCGACTTGCCAACCGCTCGCAGCCCACCCGTCCACGTGCTCTTGCGCGGTACGAGACCGGCATGACCTTGCACGGGAATGCCTGCCTCCGCGGCGGCCTCGACGAAGCGAGGGGCCCATTGGCACATGATCGCGTCGGCGCCGATCGCCATTGCGTCATAGCCGATTCGGACGGCCTCCGCGGGGCTTGCGGCGGCGACGAGCGGAACGGAGAACGCCATGAAGGTGTTGGGCGCTGCGCGCCGGATCTCTGCAGCGGACTGTGGTGATCTCGGATCGAAGCGCACCTTCATCGTATCGATCCCGGCTTCCTCGGCGGCCGCCGCTTCCTCGGGGGAGAAGACGAGAGTTTCGACCAGCACACGCTTGCCCTTCTGGTCACGCAAATCTTTGACTGTGTAGTTGCGCGTCCCGTAATGGCCGCCGAGCGTCATCACCCGCTTGAGACCTTTCTTGTCAGCATCCCGAGACGGTATGCCGCCGTCACCGGTCGTATGGCTCGCCATTGGTCGTCTCCATGCTCGTGCCGCCATCCCTGCTGGGCCGGAAGCGATCAGCGGCGGCGGTAGATTGTCTTGCGAAAAGCCGGCCACGTATGGGGTAAGGTCGTCGCCGAGGCCGGTCAACGAGATGAGCGAGTGCCGCGTGCCGGCATCGCGTCAACCCGGCTTACGGACGACTGGCGAACTCGATAGTATAAATACGCGAGCTTCCACAGGTGAGCGCGGAGAGAGCCATTATGACCAGCCAGCCCCATCGCAAACTTGGCACAGGCGGATTGACCGTTTCTGCCGTCGGACTTGGCTGCATGTCTCTATCTGGAGTCTACGGCGCGGCGGATGACGTTGCTTCGGAAGCGTTGGTTCACTACGCCATCGACCAGGGCGTCGATCACCTCGACTCGTCCGACATGTATGGCTGGGGCCACAATGAGAGCCTTCTCGGTCGTGCTTTGAAGGGCCGTCGCGACAAGGTCGTGGTCGTAACCAAATTCGGCCAGACGCAGCAGCCGGGCGGCGCGAATGGCGTCGATGGGAGGCCTGAGTACGTCATGCAGGCTTGTGACGCCAGTTTGAAGCGGCTCGGCGTCGACGTTATCGATCTCTACTATCAGCATCGCGTCGATCCGAATGTGCCGATCGAGGATACCGTCGGCGCGATGGCCAAGCTGGTGCAGCAGGGGAAGGTGCGCTTTCTCGGCTTATCGGAAGCGCACCCTGATACCATTCGGCGCGCTCACAAAGTGCATCCGATATCCGCGGTCCAGACGGAATACTCGATACTTTATCGCGCGGAGGCTGAAGAAACGCGCGCCGTTACGCGCGAACTTGGAATTGGATTTGTCGCCTATTCGCCGCTCGGGCGCGGCTTCTTGACCGGCACGATCCAGACGCTGGATCAGGTGGACGGTCGTCGCGCGGCGCATCCGCGCTTCCAGCGGGAGAATTTCGCCCGCAATCGCGAATTGGTCGGGAAAATTGAAGCCATTGCCAAGGAGAAGGGCTGTACCCCGGCTCAACTCACGCTCGCGTGGCTGCTGGCGCAGGGCGACGATATCGCGGCCATTCCCGGTACGCGATATAAGAGTCGGCTCGATGAGAACCTGGGCGCGATGTCCGTTGAGCTTTCAGCCGACGATGTCGCCCTTATCGGCGCGGCCGTGCCCCCGGGAGCCGCGGCCGGCACCCGATATCCGGCAGGGGGGATGAATGCCGTCTACAGGAAAACCGTGGAAAAATAGAATGTGGCAGTATCCGCCAAGGCGCGGCGCCGCAACCACGCGCAGCGTCCGCCGAGCACCGTCTTCGGACTCCAAGCACGCAGGTCACGGCAGCGGTCGTTGATCGCTGTCCGCGAAATGATTTCGATGGCTAACCCTGTCGATCGGCAACCGGCGGACACGTCAGTGCGATCAGTCGGCCGATATTCTCGGCATCGTCGACATGTCGGCAGGCGGCGACAAGTTCGGCATACTGAGTCTCGCCAATTGCAGCCACGGCGCCGATCGGCGCCAGCCGCCGTGCCAATTCGTCGAAGGTCATGATGAACTCTCGCCCTGTCGCCTGCAGAGTATGGGCGACGCCATCGCGCGTGACGATCGTGATGCACGGGGAGAACAACGGCTGCGTGTGCGAGGGTATGACGCGGACGCGCTGCATCATGGCTTCGAGGCCCGGCGGATCGGCCTCACCGACATTCTGCATCACGTTCTTCGTCACGGGAAACGCTCCCGCGAGGATGGCGTACGCGGCGTAGTAGTGTGGCTGTTCAGCGCCCGGCTCGAGATCGGTCCGCTTAGAGGGAAATGCAGGGCTGGGATACTGGGTCTCGAGCCAGTTGACGACGCACTCGACGCGGTCGACCTGCTCTGCGCGGATGTTGTCGCGCTTGCACAATGCCGCGGTAACGTCGACATGGGCGATGTTATAGCCCGCCGTCGAATAGATGCGATAGAGCGTCTCGAGGAACAGCCATTTCTGGCCGAGTTTCGCCGTAATGGCGGCGAGATCCGCAAGGCGTGCTCCTGAAAAGCTGTGGCTTAGATGGCCTTCCCGATTGCCGAGATACGAGAAATAGAAACCGGCCTCCCCCTCGAATACGGTGTCGCCGCCCGGGATGCCCTGGCGTGCCAGGCCGACGGCGAGAAGGGCGTTGCGCACGGCTGCACCTTCGCGCACGGAGCGACCGCCGCTGCGCCCACCCTCGAGGTTGCCCGCTGCGAGATTGACGCATTGAGCCAGCGCACCATGTATCTGGTCGGCATTCAAACCCATGATTTTGCCGATCGTAGCGGCGGCTCCGAAAATGCTGAACAAGGCACCCGAGTGGAAGCCGCGCGCGAGGATGGCGGGCACGAAATCGGCGGCCAGGCGCTCCATGACCTCGTAGCCGGCGACCACGCCGGTCAGGAAATCACGCCCGGAGCATTGGGTGGCCTCGGCCGCCATCAGCGCGGCGGGAATGATCGCGCAATTGGGATGCCCCACCATGCGGAACGTGTCCCACTTGCCACCACCGAAGATCATCTCGGCATTGATGAAGGCTGCGCCCGCGCGCGAGAAGCGCCGCCCGTCGACCAGTGCCGAGATCGTCCCGGCGGCACCCTGCTCCTCCTCCTCGACAAGGCGAATGGCCTGTTTCGTCTCAGGGAAGTCGTATCCCAGGAGCGAAGACGACAACGCCTGCAACGTAACGCCGCGTGCTCTGTCGAGGACCTCCGGCGGAAGATCGGAGTAGGTCAGCCCCGCGACCCAGTTCGACAATCCGCGATTGATGCTTTCCTTTGACATTCAGCTTCCCCCTTCGTGCCCCGATGAGGGGCCATGGCATTCAAGCAGGTTATCGATCCGCCACGCAAACGTGCGATATCGAGCGCGGCTCAATTCCCCACCGGCGCCGTTGGGCTGCGCGATTGGTCTCGTGACATCACACAGCATCGGGCAATCGGTACGTTCAGTAATAAGTGCCCGGCGTCGAGCCGCCGTCGATGGCAATGCTCTGACCTGTTATCGCCGATGCATGCGGTGAGGCGAGGAAGAGGACCATCGGTGCGATGTCCGATGGCTCCACGATGCGGCCAATCGGGAATTGAGCAGCGAAATTGCCTTCAGCTTCTGCCTCGCTGACCCCGAGTTGCTTTGCTAGAGCGGCGCGGCGCGCCGGGTAGCGATCGGTTTTGGTGAAGGGGGGATGGACGATGTTTGCCGTGATGCCAGCCGCCGCCACACCGGTGCTGAACTGCTTGACGAAGGCGACCAGAGCAGAATTGCCGAGTGCGCTCGGCAGCGCGGTGGGGCCGGCGTGACGCGCGGCCGTGCCGCCGATGCAGATGACACGACCGCGAAGCGACGTGCGCAGATGTGGAAGTGCGGCGCGGCAGCAGCGCATGTACGCGAGCGTTTTTCCCGTCAGACGCTCCATCAACCCGTCGTCATCGAGCGTCTCGATATTACCGCTGACCGCTGTCGAAGCGTTGTTGACCAGCACATCGAGTTTGCCAAAGGCGTTGACTGGAGCAGCGACAGCTTCGGTACAGCCCGCGGCGGTGAAAAGGTCGACGGCGACAGCTTCGACCTTGACCCCCTTGGCGGCGATCTTGGCTTCGGCCTCAGCGAGTGCCGTCTTGTCGCGGCCGCAGATCGCAACGTTCGCGCCCTCTTCTGCGAAGGCCAGGGCGATGGCGAGGCCAATGCCCCGGTTGCCACCGGTGACCAGTACCGACTTTCCCTTCAGATCAAGGTTCATGCAGCGTCCTTCCTCCATGGCAGCGTCGAGGCTCGACGATCGCCGAGCCGGGGGACCGGACGACAAGCCGGCACAGCAACGTCTAAAGTTCTCGAGCAATCCGCAAGAACTCGTTGCGTAGCCATTTGTGTGCGGGATCGTCATCGGACCTCTCATGCCAGATCTGATACAGCGTGATCGTGGCGAGAGGGAACGGCATCGGGTGCAATTGAAGGTCGAAGCGGGCCGCCAGGATACGCGCGACCCGACTGTGGATCGTGAAGAAGACGTTGGATTGGGCAACGACGGTCGCGCAGCCGGCGAGCGTCGGCAACGTGGCCACTATGTTTCGCTTCTGTTTGAAGGCCCTCAAGCGCGTATCGACCGGCGAATCCGATACGCCCCTGCCCCACCTCAGAGCCACATGATCGGAGGAACGATATGTCTCCTGCGTCAGCTCTCCGTACGGGTCCACACGGCCTTTCCTCGCGCAGACAAGGAACTCGTCGTCATAGAGCGGCATGCAACGTATCCATTTGCCGTCGGCCGGCCCCAGGTCGAGTGCCAACTCCGTGTCGCCGTCGCGAAGATCCGTCAGAACATCGACCGCCCGGTCGATGTTGACCCAGACTCGCGCGCTGAGCCCGAGGGTCTGAATTGAAGACAGCAGCGGGGGTACGAACACCACATCGAATCCGACCGGGAGGTCCAGCACGAACGTTCGCTCTTCCATGAAGGCAGGCGTCCCGCTGCGCGCTGAGAACGCCTGACGGCAGAGATCCACCGCGGATTGCAATGGTCCTGCCATGGCCAGGGCGCGTGCGGTCGGTCGCATTCCTCTTCTGGTCCGCACGAACAGGTCGTCGCCGGTAATCGAGCGAAGTCGCGCCAATGCGTGGCTCACTGCCGACTGACTGAGCCCGAGGCGCTTGCCCGCGGCACTCAGACTGCCCTCGGTCATGATGGCATCGAAGACGGCGATAAGATTGAGGTCGACGTTTCTAATATGCATGTTGTTCATATCCCGCATGAGGATCATGAACTTGCATCA
>JBFWXN010000030.1:0-55929 GCA_050187415.1 Hyphomicrobiaceae bacterium
TCGCATCCGTGGCTGCCACGTCATGGCGAAGCGCAAGCTCGAACAGGCGCTCATCCAATGGCCCTCGGATCTCGATGCACTCGCCGATGTTCCAGCAGGGGTCGTCCGGATCCAGCATCTGCGTGAGCCAGTTGCCAACCTGCCCCTGCGTCAGCGGCAGCATTTCGATCCGGCGTGTTGCGGCGATCGTCTCCAAGACTCTGGGCCCACCCCTGATCCGTCAGGCCGCTGACGTACCCATTGATCGGCGCGTATGCCAACTGTCTAATTTGTACATGGTTACGGCTGGCGATCGCTAGCGAGATCTTTGTTAAGGGGTTTGGATTCGACAGAAAAAACTGCCACCGGGACGGTTCCGGCTCACATGCGGGTGCACAGCTCAGCCCGAGGCGGCCGTCTGCCGATGCCAGCCCGAAGCTCTGCGGATCGAGGCTGAACCCCAATCCTCGAGCTTTCATGTAGGCTTCCTTCAGCGTCCACAACTCGAAGAACCGATGCACGGCCGCCTCTCCGCGGCCACTGGAGACCCAGCCGATCTCCTCTGCCGTGAAGACGCAACGGCCGATCCCCTCGACGTCCACCTGGCGATCCACCGTTTCGATATCGATGCCGATCTCCGCCATGCGTCCGACAGCCAGCACCGCCACGCCCGTCGTGTGCGAGAGATTGAAGTGCAGTCCACGATGGGCTGCCGGTTCCGCGACGGAGGGCCGTCCGTGCGCGTTGGCGGCAAAGCGCCATGCGCGCTCGGCAACGTCCGCATAGGTCGACAACGCGACTCGCGTCAGTATCCGCCCGCCAAGATACTGCGCGGCGGCGTTTCGGCTTGAAAACGCATTGTAGCGGGCAATTTCCGCGTCATCGAGCGCCGCCAGAAGATGCGAGGACCCGGTAAGCCCGTCGAGTGGGCAATACCAGATATCGATGCAGTCCTCGCCAAGCTCACGTCTCGACCGCGGTGACAAAAGGCCCGTTGTCTCGCTGTGGTCATGGTTAAGCGGTCGCGATCGCACAGCGTAATGCCCAGCAATGGAACTCGCGGTCTTGGCAGGGCGCTCAACCGAGCGCTTTTGTGACAACCTTGGCGTGCGATCGCCCAGGGCATGTCGGAAACGCACATGCCGTGACCGACTGACGATGAGGCGATCCTGCGCCGCGAGTTGGAATCTGAGTTCTCAGTAGCTCGGTTTCATCCGGGGCGTCCAGCCCACAGCGCAAGCATCCGGCAATGTAGTTTACGCGTGCCGTGCGCACGGGCCCTCAAACGCAGGCCACCGCTCATGCAGGGTGAGGGCCGGGCTCGAAGGCGCAGCTCAGCCGTTCAACTTCTGAATGCGGCAGAGCTGTCCACGGATGTCGGATGAGCCCGAAATCGGATCATAGGGCCCGTTGTAGGTCAGCGCTGCGTTGATATTGATGTCGAGCGCGCCGTGCTCGGGCGCAGGCTCCGCCGGCCGCCACCAACCCATGCCGGTACTCACGACGTCGACAGGTTGAGTATCGGAAATCTTGAGCCTCAGGCGGCAGCTCCCGACGCCCCCCGCGATCTCGACTCGCACCCACTCTCCGTCCTCGAGACATTGAGCGCGCGCCGTGGTCGGGTGGATGACGAGGCGGGGGTCCGGCGAGACTTTGAGCGCCCAGGCCTGATCGCGGAACCGTGAGTGATGATAGCTCTTCTCGCGATCGCCGGTGACGATCGTCAACGGGTAGCGATCGCGCATGTCGTCCGCCGCACCGTCGCGCTCCGGAGCCCCATAGCCGGGCAAAGGGTCCAGACCGAGCTCTGCCAACACGGGCGAATAAAGTTCCACCTTGCCGGTGCCCGTCGGAAACGGCCGGCTCCTCGGCACCGGATCGGGCGGCAATTGCACATATCCGTGCGCCTCCAGCGCCTCGATGCTGACGCCACTGTCGCCCAGCAGATGCAGGTTGAACTCGCGCTGGGATCGCCACGGCAGCAGGCGCTTCGTCATTGCGTCGCGGGCCTCGAGGCGATCGAGCAGGGGGGCTGCGATGTCGATCTCGCACCGCGCCTCCCCCTGCGCTGGAACGACGGCGCGGGTGAAGGCGACGGTGGGTCCGGATGGAATGAATGAGACGTCCTCTTCCTCGAGCGTCGTCGTTTTGGGAAGCACGATGTCGGCCCATTCCGCCGTCGGCGTCATCTGATGCGCCGCCACTGCCACGAAATCGAGCGTGCGCAGGGCCTCGATGGTCCGGCGCGTGTCGGGATAGGTAACCAGAATGTTCACACCGCTCGCATAGAGCGCGCGCACCGGGTGTGGCTTGCCCGTCAGCATGGCCTCGATGACCGATGGATTGTGACAGGCCGTCTGCCATCCGCGTGGACCGGCCCAGAGCGGAAAACGGTCGGCCCCGATCGTGCGCTCCTCGACATCGCGGGCCAGCCGATGCTCTGGTCGGTGAAGCAGGTCGATGTAGTTCGAGAGCCCTCTCGGCGTCCGCTGCCTCAGGTTTCCGCCTACCCTGTCGATGTTGCCGGAGATCGCCGCGAGAGCATGGAAGGCCCGGAACGTCTGCACGCCGTTGCTGGCAGCATCGATCCCGTGACCCGAAACGAACGTGGACGGCCCGTTGGCGTACATGCGGGCCGCCGCGACAATCGTCGCCGCCGGCACACCGGTCAGATCCTCGGCGACCGGCGGCGCAAACGATGCGGCCCGCTCCGCCAGCGCCGCGAAGCCATGGCAATGATCGCGGACGAAATCGTGGTCGTAGCGATCCTCCTCGATCAGCACATGGGTCATCGCCAGCGCAACGGCAGCATCCGTGCCGACGCGCGGGCTCATCCAAATGCTCGCCAGTTCGCTGGCCGGCGTGCGCTTCGGATCGATGACGATCATGTCCGCGCCACGCTTTCTGGCGGCTTTGAGTTTTGCCCATTCGACGGGATCTGCGATTTGCGAGTTTCGACCGACCACCAGGGCGCAGCGCGTATTGTCGATGTCTTCGCCACGCGTGATCGGCAGGCCCGTGATCTTCGTCGACAACGCGCGGCACCCGCCGCAGAGATCCTGATTGATCATCCAGTTCGGCGACCCGATCGAGCGCAGCATCAGCGCCGTGACCAGCGACCGGCTGAATGCCGCGCCACTGGTCGCCCCGACGATGGCTTCCGGGCCGTATGAGCGGCGCACCTCGGCCAGCCTGTCGGCGATTTCATCGAGCGCCTCGTCCCAAGAGATGCGCACCCATTTTCCGCTGCCGCGCGGGCCGGAGCGCCGATGCGGAAACAGGAGCCGGTTCGGATTATAGGTCAGCCCCGGCGCTCCCCGGATTCCCTTGATGCAAAATGCGCCCGCCGAATGGGGGCTCTGGGCGTTGGGACCGAACGCGACGACACGGCCGCCTTCGACCCGGGCGAGGGCGCCGCAATAGGCCGAGCATTCCCAGCAGGTCGTTGGGTATACGCCATCGCCTTTGGATTGTTGGGGCTGTCCCTGACCCATACCCATCTCCCGTTGACTTGCCCGCTCGTCCGCATGCTCGCTTGTCGGCAGCAGAGATAGTGTCACGTCGCTCATGCCGGAGGAAGATGGGCTTGAGCCGGCCGATATGGCACGCCGAGGCGAACGACGCCTGCTCCGTCCCGGGCTCGGTTGCGCAGCCGGGTCGCAGGCCCGTTCCGCGCTGCGGTTCTGCGATGCCGGCACCTCGCTCAGACCACGGCGCCGGCCGGCCGCTCGAGCATGCGATGGATACGGACAGGCTCCGGCCCGCTGTGGAATTCCAAGGCGCGGGCGTGCAGTTCGCGCTCGACCGTCGTCGGCCGATTGCGCTGGCGCAGATAGTCATGCCACGTCGGACAGTGATAACGCTCGACCCATAACTGCGGATCGGAGATATCGCGCGCAATCGACCAGCCGTAGGCACCATTGCGCGTGCGGCTCGACCGAACCTGCTGCATGAGCGCGTGAAACGGTCCGGCTCGGTCGGTCTCGACCCGATACTCGATCTCGACGACGATCGGACCGCTGCGGGCGGTGAGCGGGATTTGCACGTCCGGGTCCGACAGTTCGTCGCCAGAAACCGCCTTTTGAGTGCCGATCGTAGGAACGCGCATCCACCGGCCGATGATGGGGGAGACGAGCAGCGCGGCGGCCGATGCAAGAAGCGCCCGGTCGACCCCCCAGTCGTTCGCCATCACACCCCAGCCCCACCCGCCAAGGGCCACGCCCGCCGCCACCGACGCTTGATAGGCAGCGAGACTGCGGGCGGCGACCCATCGCGGCGCCGACATCTGGACCGTCACATTGCAGCTCATCATGCAGCCCGTCCACGCGGCCCCGAACAGCACGAGGCCCGCGACCGTCAGCGCCGGCAGGTGGCTCTCGGCGACAACGGCAGCCCCCAGGCCCATGCCCAGCGTACACAGGCGAACGGTCGCCTCGCCGCTCATGCGATCCCGCAGCACGGAGAAATTGAAGGCCCCGATGATCGAGCCGATGCCAAAGGCACCGAGCAGCAGGCCGAAGAGCTGTGCGCCGCCGTGCAGCAAGTCGCGCGAGACGAGCGGCAGCAGCGCCGCCACCGACCCGCCGGCCAGGCCGGTGATCAAGGTCCGGCCGATCACGACGCGGATCGACGGCGCGTTGCCGACGTAGCGCAGGCCGGAGATCATGGCGCGTCCAAGGCTCTCCGGAGGCAGCCGCGACGGCTCGCTCTGGCGTCGCCAGAAGTAAAGAACGATCAGTAGGGGGATGTAGAACACCACCGTCGTAGCGAACGCAGCCACGCCACCGGCCGCTGCGACGATGACGCCCCCGATGGCCGGTCCAAAGCTTCGGGCGGCATTGTAGCTGATCCCGTTGAGGGCCACGGCCGCCGGCAAGACCTCGGGCGGCACCTGCTCTCCGACGGAGGCCCCCCAGGCGGGCCAGAGGAGTGCAGTGCCCGAGCCGACGATGAAGCACAGGCCTAGCATCGACGCGGGCGTGATATGGCCAGTCCGCGCCATGACGGCGAGCGCAACCGAGCCGCAGATCGATATTCCCAGCGCGACCAGCGCCACCTTGCGGCGATCGAACATGTCGGCGATCGCGCCCGAGGCGAGCGAGAACAGCGCCACCGGAAGCATCATGGCCGTCTGCACCAGCGCAACCATGCTCGCCGAGCCGCTCATGAGCGTCATGTCCCAGGCAGCACCGACCCCCAGGACGAACAGGCCCAGGTTGGAGAACACGCTGGCCAGCCACATGTTTCTGAACAGGATGTGCCGCAGCGGACTGAACGGACCGGCCTTTGCGATGCCGGCTTTGGGCTGCTCGTTCGTCGGCATAAGTCTCCTTGCCCTGCTCGCCCGCCGCTGCGTGCCCGTCGATACACCACTCAGACTGCGGCGCGAGCAAAATTGCAATGGCGCTTCTCATCCCATCGGCCTCGACGATCGACCGGCCAGATTCCGCCCGCCGAATGCGAGCCGGAGGCCTCCGAAAGCCGGTCCAGTTGAGGGCCGCAACCGCCGGCTCTATCCCGTTCTCATCTTGGTGATGTTTTGTCGGGGCCGGTGTGCTTTTGTGCAGGATCGACCTGCTCGCTCGGATGACGTCCATGATCGATATTGTCGTGAGGTTTTTAGTTGCCGCCGCTTTCGCCGGTTTTTTTGTCGAGGCGTCGGTCGCCCAGGAGAGCTTGCAACGGCACACCGCCATCACAGGTGACCGGCGTCCCACGCTTTGTGCCGATCGCGATACCGTCTCGCTGGTCGTTGCCGTCGTGGAGCGCGCCGCGCTCGAGCGGTCGCACAACAACACCGAAAAGGCCAAGAATCTTTATGAGATCGCCGCGCGCCTCCAGGCGGAAGTGTGCGCCAAGCCGGGCGCCGACGATGCGGTGTTCGTCCGTTGCGACCTTGGCCATCGTAACGTGCCCGGCAGTTCGATCACGTTGCTCAAGGTGACGGCCGTCATTCGCTCCGAAATCGCAAAGGGCGAGCAAACGTTCTATTCTTGGAGCTATCGCCCGGTCGAAGCGCTTGCCACCGCTGCGGCCGATGCTGCGGATCTGGACCGGCGCTGGTGTGACGACGTCAGGGAAGACAAGCCCATCGCCGCCACGCCGGACCGCATTCTTCAGGTTCAGGCCCGGTTCTACGATCTCGGCGTGTCGATTGGGCCCGTCAACGGCCAGCTCACGCCGGAGACGATCCGCGCCATCACCAACTTTCAGACGTGGGCCAAGCTACCTGCGACGGGAGAGCTGAGCGAGCAGACGCTCGCCAAGCTCAATGCCCTCGATGCGCCCTCGCCGTGGGTGGCCGTGGCCTTCGACGGCTCCGGCAACTACGGCTTCTCGCGTGGCGGGCCAACCCGGCGGGGCAGCGAGCAGGAGGCGATCCAACGCCTGCGTCAGCGCTCGCAGAGTGACTACAAGATCAGCTCTTCGGCGGCGCCGAATTGCATCGGTTTTGCCACGACCCGGTACAGGGGCCGCAGCCAAGGGCGTCGCGTGAACTACACCCAGGCCTTCACCAGCATTGCCCCGACACGGAGCGCAGCAGGCGCCAACGTGATCCGTTTCTGCAACCAGCAGAAGGGCGGCGGGACGTGCCAGCTGCGCGAAATGGTATGTGCGGCCGAGACCCGTGAAGATTCGATCAGTCCTTCGGTAAACGCCGCACCGCCGAGCCGCGAAGATTCGAAGGCCCCATCCATCAATTCGCGGGCGCCGACGCGGTTCGATCCCCAGCAGCCGCTCACCGCCAACAGTCCGGCACCCATCGCCCAGCCGGATTGACCGTCAAGAGCGACCCAGACCGGACGGAAGGCTCAGAATGGACCGGCCCAGACATCGAACCGCCAAGCCGCGCGTGCGGATGGAACCCCTGCAAGGTTGCTTGCTCGGCTTGATCCTGGCTCTTGCATTCGCGATCAACACCACGGCGACGCTGTCGGCGCTCGCCGCCCCGGCGCGTAAGGCGCTGGTGATCGGCAACGCCCGCTATGTTGCGGTGAACCCGCTGCGAAATGCCGGCGCCGATGCATCCGCCATGGCGCTCAAACTCGAGGCGCTGGGCTTCCGGGTCACGCTTGCGCTCGACCTCGATAAAGAGGGGTTCGAGAAAAGCGTGAACGCGTTTGCAGCCACGCTCGGCGGATCGGAAGCAGCACTCTTCTACTATGCCGGTCATGGGTTGCAGGTCGATGGACGCAACTACATGGTGCCGATCGACGCGCGCGCCGACAACGAGGCAGACCTGCCGTTCCAGCTCGTTGCCCTCGACGTCGTGCTCAACCGGCTCGCATCGAACCGCCTCACCTCGATCGTCATCCTCGACGCCTGTCGCGACAATCCTCTCGGCGATCGGCTCGCGAAGGCCCTCGGAGAGCGGGCTGCGGCGGTCGGAAAAGGTCTCGGCTCCGTCAAAGCGGCCGTCGGAATGCTCGTTTCGTACTCGACCCAGCCCGGCAATGCGGCGCTTGACGGTGACGGCGACCACAGTCCGTTCACCCAATCTCTGCTCACCCACATCGAGGTCCCAAACATCGACGTGCTCGACACCATGAAGCGCGTGCGCCGCGACGTCGTCGCCGCGACCCGCAACGAGCAGGTGCCGTGGGACAATTCCTCGCTGATCAATGCCTTCTATTTCCTTCGGAAAGCCCAGCCTCCCGTACGGATGGAGCTGGCACCCAAGCCTCCCAAGCCCGGTGGGCGGACGAACCACGGCAACATCTTCGGACCCAACGGGACCAAATCCGCCAGCCCCGATCTCAGTGACGTGTTGCCACCGGACAATATCAGCACGGTTACCACAGGCCGGCCGCCTGTCGGCCCATGCGACCTGATCGCGGCAAGCGCGACCGACCCCGAGCGTGTTGTTCCCGGCGGTTCGATCGGCGCACTCGATGCAGCGGCCGGTATCGGCGCCTGCCGCCAAGCGGTCGCCCGCTATCCGAATACGCCGCGGTTCGAATTCCAACTCGCCCGGTCGCTGCACAAGGGCGAGCAGTATGCAGAGGCGGCGCGCCTCTACCGCGAGCTTGTGGAGCGCGGCTATCTCGCAGCGCTTACGAATTACGGCTGGCTGCTCGACAACGGCAGGGGCGTACGTCGAGACCATGCGGCTGCCGTGCGGCTGCACCTGCTCGCGGCCCATCAGGGCGACCAGTTCGGCATGTTCAATGCGGCCCAGTCGTATGACAGTGGCAATGGCCTTCCCTACAACCCCGCCCAGGCCGCGCAATGGATCTACGCGGCCGTGCGTCTCGGCCACGACTATTCGATCCGGCGCATGAGCACCGACGCCTTGGGCTGGACGCCGGCTTTCCGCGTTGAGATGCAGCGCCTACTGAAGCGGGCCGGCCTGTACGGCGGCCCGCTCGACGGGGTGTTCGGCCCGGATGTGCACCGGGCGGTCAGGCAGCTTGCACTCGTTCCAATCGCGCCGTCGCCTGGCGGTGCCACCCCTGCGAAGCGCTTCGACCCGTCGATCATCCCAATCAACGCCCCTGCCCGGCAGTGACATCGGCCAAGGTCTGACCTGCAACACAAGGCGCCGACGCTGCGCCACGGTCGTGCCGCCCACAAACGGCTTTGGCAGCCCATTAAGGACTAGCGACTGTATAAGTTCTATACGTCTCCGAACTTATCGTAATTATTGCAGCGCGATGGAACGATGACGCGGATATGTGTCGCGCCGCCGTCATCTCTCGCACGCGTTATAATAAGCCGTTCCGTACTTGCCGTTTGTGCAAAGCTGGACCGCGATTTAAGGGGTCTCTTTCGTGGCCGCGCTATAACCGGCCGGGCAATAAAGCCTAGACAATGCTTTTGGTGACGCTCGTGGTTTGCGGAGAGGCAGTCGTGTTCAAGGTTTCAGCCGTGGTGTGCACGCGCAACCGAGGTAGCCGCATCGTGGCGACCTTGGACACGCTATTAGCGAATTCCCATCCGAACTTCGAGGTGATTGTTCTCGATCAAAGTACCGACGGGGTAACCGCCGAAGCCGTCGAACCGTACAAGCAGGACCCGCGCTTTCGCCACTTGCCCAGTTCGTCGAAGGGGACCGGCTGGGCACGCGACCTGGGCCTGCGCGCGGCCCGCGGCGCGGTGGTTGCCTACACGGACGATGACTGCATCGTCCCGGCCAATTGGCTCGAAGAGATAGAGAAGATCTTCGACCAAAATCCGAAAGTCGCAGTGGCGTTCTGCAACGTCCGGCCGGCTCCGTATGACGCGACGGCGGGCTTCATACCGGCCTACGAGCGCACGAACGACCAGATTGTCCGCAACATGTGGGACAAATGCCGCGCACGTGGCATCGGCGCGGGCATGGCTGTGCGGCGCGAGCCTGCCCTGAAGATCGGCGGGTTCGACCATCGGCTCGGCCCCGGATCGAGGTTTTCCGACTGCGAAGACGGTGACATTGCCATGCGTGCTCTCATCGCCGGATGGTGGCTCTATGAATCCGCCCAGGTTGCCGTCGTGCACGACGGATTTCGCACCTGGGAAGAGGGCAAGGCCATGGCCCAGCGCAATTGGATCGGCATCGGCGCGGCCTACGCGAAGCCAATCAAATGCGGTCACTGGAGAGCCGCGACGGTCGTTTTGTACGAGGCTTTTGTCGTAGCCCTGGGTAAGCCCCTTTCCCGCCTCGTGCGGCTCCGAAAGCCACAGGGAATTCGGAGCTTTTATTACTTTTGGAAGGGTTTCGCGCTCGGACTGACGCAAACCGTCAATAAGGACACGATTAAATTTTCCGACAATAGCGACTCCTTGGAGGCGCAGCATGGCTAGTCGGCCACCAAAAGTCAGCATCGGCCTCCCGGTCTATGATGGCGAAAATTTCTTGTCGCAAGCGCTCGACTCCTTGCTGGCGCAATCGTTCACCGACTTCGAGGTCATTGTTTCGGACAACGGCTCCACCGACCGCACTCGGGAGATATGCGCGTCATACGCCGCTCGCGATCCCAGGATTTCCGTCGTTCGCGTCGAAGACAATTTAGGAGCGGCGTATAATTTCAATCGCGTATTTGAATTGAGTTCGGGGCAGTATTTCAAGTGGATGGCGCATGACGACCTCATTGCGCCTGACTTCCTCGCGCGCTGCGTCGATATCCTGGATCGCGACCCGTCGATCGTCTTGTGTTTTTCCAAAGTCGTTGTAATTGACGGGCAGGGCCAACAGGTCGATGAGTATAGCATCGGCCTCGATACCGATAACGCAAAGCCCGGGAGGCGATTTCGGTCGTTGCTGATCGACTGGCACATGTGTTTCGACGTATTTGGCCTCATTCGCACCGAGGCGCTGGGCCGGATGCCTGTCATGGGCAACTATGGGCACGCCGATGGCGTATTGCTCGCGCGGCTGGGCCTGATCGGTCGCTTCCATAACATCCCTGAAGCCCTCTTCTTCTCACGTCGTCATCAAGAGCAATCGATGCGCGTCTACGGTTATTCGGTCGACGAGGGCGGAAATGATTATCATGCCTATGCGGCGTGGTTTGATCCGTCTCGCTCGAATAAGCTCGTG
This sequence comes from Hyphomicrobiaceae bacterium, assembly GCA_050187415.1. Lineage (GTDB taxonomy): Bacteria > Pseudomonadota > Alphaproteobacteria > Rhizobiales > Hyphomicrobiaceae. The sequence continues at coordinate 10,499 of JBFWXN010000030.1, forward strand.
TTTCCTCAATGGCGGATTCTCGGTGAATATTATAAATTGGCGTGGCTGCCCAATCTGACGTTGCACACGCGCGTTGAATCCCATCTCTATGTGTTTTGGTGGGCCATTAAGGCGCGCCGTCACCTGTTGAGTGACGTGCTGCACGCTGGTCGTTCGATCATCGGCCGCGTCGTAAGCATCAAAAGGAGCTTCTCTGCAGATCGAAAGAGCACGATCAGCCATCCGCGTGATCAGTAATCGGTAGCGAACCCCTTATGCGGAAATTGGCCATTGTTAATCAACCTTTGGACGGTGTCGTCCCGCCTGAGCAGACCTCCATCGGGATTTGGACGTTCAATGTCGCGCCACATCTGGCCCGGCACTACGATGTAACCGTTTATTCCCGCTGGAAGCGCTCGCAGCGCAGTTGGAAGCGTGACGAGCGCTTGCGCTATCACTTCGTACGCTCGTTGCCGCAGCGCGTGGTCGGTTCTCTGAAGCCCGCGATCGCCCGGCTCAAGGACCAGAACCTGCCGGTCGTGGCGTCTCGGCTCCACTATTTGGACTACGCTCTAGCGGTTGCCCTTCAGCTGCGCCGGCGCGGCGTCGACATCGTTCATATCCACAACTTCACGCAATTCGTGCCGATCGTGCGTACCTTTAATCCGCGCGCGAAGCTGGTGCTGCATATGGCCGGAGAATGGCTCACGCAGCTCGACGCCAGGATCATGGGGGAGCGCGCGGAAATGTGCGATCTGATCCTTGGCGCGAGCGATCACATCACCAATCTCATTCGGGCTCGTTTTCCTCGTCTCGCCCACCGCTGCCACACCGTCTACAATGGTGTCGACGTCGAGAAATTTTCGCCACCCGCCGTAGTCCGGCCCCGCGACGAGCCGAAGCGGCTTCTGTTCGTCGGCCGCGTCTCGCCTGAGAAGGGCGTCCACGTCCTGCTGGAAGCGCTGCCGACGATTGCCGAAAAGTATCCCGGCGTGCATCTGGATATCGTCGGAGCGGTTGGCGCCATGCCCGCCGAGCACCTCGTCAGCCTGAGCGACGATCGCGATGTCAGGGGCCTGCTCTCGCTTTATGCAGAGCCATATGGCACCTACCTGGGCCGCCTCATTCCCCGCGCCCTTGCCAACCAGGTGAATTTCATGGGCAACCTGCCGCACGACGCGCTCGTGGATCAGTATCGCAGGGCCGATCTGCTGATCAATCCCTCCTACAGTGAGTCGTTTGGCATGAGCCTCGTCGAAGCGCTGGCGTGCGAAACGCCGGTCGTCGCGACGAAGGTCGGCGGCATGGTCGAAATCATCACCGATGACAGCCTCGGCATGCTGGTCGACCGCGGTGACGTGTCGGGCCTGGCTCAAGCGATCCTGACGCTTCTCGACGACGATGAAAGGCGAACGGTCATGGGAAAAGCCGGTCGAGAAATGGTGCTGAAACGCTTTTCGTGGTCGCAAATCGGCGAAAGGGTCAACCGCCTCTATGCAGGCATGACGGACGCGAATGGATAGCCGGACACCAGGGGCTTGGCTGCGCCGCAACTGCGTGCGCGCGTTCTTGCGCCGTGCTCGCAGGCCAAGCACGGTTGAATTGAGCCGGTCGGCGATTGTCTTTGCCCCGCATCCCGATGACGAAACGCTGGGTTGCGGCGGAACGATCGCCATGAAACGGCGAGCGGGCGCGGCCGTGACCGTGGTCTTTATGACCGATGGTCGCTCCTCTCATGCGCACTTGATGCCGGCGGAGGACCTGGCACGGCTGCGTCGGCAGGAGGCACTTGCAGCCTGCAACTGCCTGGGCGTCACGCAGGAGAACGTCATCTTCCTCGAGTTTCCGGACGGCAGTCTGCAGGCGCATGAGGCCGATGCGGCGAAACGCGTGCAGGCCGTGCTGCGCGACCGTCGGCCACGCGACGTCTATGTGCCGTACAAGAATGAGCCGCCACACGATCACGTTGCGACCTATCGCGCCGTGACAGCGGCCTTGCAGACCCACTGCGAGCCGGTAACTGTTTTCGCCTACCCGGTCTGGTATTGGGATCATTGGCCTTGGACGCGCCTCCCGCGCCCGGGACGACGGGCAACGGCAAGCGCTATGGTGCGCTCGATTGCTGCCGGCTTCGGTTTGCGCATGTCGCGGCTCTTTCCGCACGTGGTCGATATTCGTGATGCCATGCCGGACAAACGCGCCGCCCTCGCCGCTCACCGCACGCAAATGCAGCGCGTGCAGCCGGGCACGAATTGGCCGATCCTCGCTGACGTCTCGGACGGCGAATTCCTGGACTGCTTTTTGCGACCATTTGAACTGTTCCAGCGATATGAAGCCGGTAGCAATCTCTCCGAAGCGCCGGTTGCCTCGGCCTCGCAGGGCATTGCGGAGACATCGCCATGACATTGCCATCGAAGTGGCTGCTTGGGACGTTCGGTTTCCTCGGTGGCATAACCTTGCTTTTGATGGCGATGCTTCTGCCGCGCGCGTTTTCTCAGCATGAGCGGTCGCGTGCGCCCTTCACCGAGCATGTGATTTATCGAACCGCCGGCGATATCAAGCTTGTGGGCGATATCGACGGCGACACATTTCCCGACCTGATCGTCGCTGGCATGCCGAACGAGCCTTTGAGCTGGTACCGTTATCCGAAATGGCAGAAGACCGTGATCGCAACGCCCGCCAACGAATTCACGACTGATGGCGCGCTGGGCGATGTCGACGGCGACGGCGATTTGGACATCGTCGTGCCTGACGGCAACGGCACGAACAATCTGGTGTGGTTCGAAAACCCACGCCCGGCGGGCAACCCGGCGGATGGCCGACAGTGGAAGCGCCATTCGATCGGAAGCATCGGCAGTTGGGGCAAAGATGTGAAGGTGGCCGATTTTGATGGCGACGGCCGCCTCGACGTGGCCACCCGCAGTGAAAGCAGGCTGATGATTTTCTTTCAGACGTCGAAGGGCGTGTGGGCACAGACGGTCATCGACGGCGTCGACCTTGGGCACGAAGGCATGGCAAGCGGCGACATCGACAGCGATGGCCGCATTGATTTGGTGCTGCATGGGGTCTGGCTGCGTAATCCGGGCGGCAGCGATGCACGCGACCCAGTCAAATGGAGCCAGTACCGCATCGGCCCGGCCCATCCCGACTTCAAGGCCCTGGTCGTCGATATCAACGGGGACGGGCGCATGGACGTGGTTTTCTCCAGCTCCGAGGGCACCGCCGACGTCAACTGGTGGACGCCGGCCAACGGCGATCCGACCGGCACGTGGACGTCGCACACGGTGGTGCGTCAACTCGAGAGGGCGCACACGCTACAGGCGGCCGACATGGACCTGGACGGCCACGTCGACCTGATCATCGGGCAGATGCACACCTCCGCCGCCAAGGAGGTTGCCGTCTACTACAACATCGATGGCGCGGCGCTCCAATGGTCGCGGCAGATCGTCGGCAGGGGTGGCCTGCACAACGGCGTCGTGGCGGACATCGGCAACGACGGCGACTTTGATATCTTCGGCGCGAATTGGACAGGTAACCCGCCGGTGAGGCTTTGGGAGAATGATCTGGAAAAGGTCGGTCCGCTGATGCGATGGACTTACAAGGAGGTCACCGCGGCGCACGCCCGAACCTTCGGCTTGGCCTTCGGAGACGTGGACGGCGACGGCCGTCGCGACATTGTCTCCGGCCGCTATTGGTATCGAAATCCGGGCGGCGATCTGCTGGGCGACTGGAAGCAGGCGGCGCTCCCTGCCGGCATGGAGGCGTGCCTCACGCTGGACGTGAATGGCGATAAGAAACTCGATGTCATCGCGCAGAAGGACGAGGGCGACATCGGAGTATATTGGTTGGAGTCCGACGCAGACGCCAAGGGCGGCTGGAATGTTGTCAAGATCGGCACCGTCCCGAAGGCCAGCCACCAGCTCGGCGCACAGGGTTATCGCGTAGCCCGGCTGAGTGCCGGCCAAAAGCCTGCCGTCTTCCTGTCGAGCGGCGGGGGCATTTATCATTTTACCATTCCTCCCGATCCCGCAGCCGGCAACTGGCCGCGCGTCCACGTCAGCGCCAATCCCTCCGACGAGGGCTTCGCCGTGGGTGACATCGACGGCGACGGGTTGGCCGACGTGGCGGCGACGACCGGCGATAGCAAGCGCGTCGAGTGGTATCGCAATCCCGGGGCCGGCAAGAGCGAATGGCCGGCGTTCGTGGTGGGGACCGAAGCCAATGCGGTCTATCTCGACCGCACGAGCCTCGCTGATGTGAACGGCGACGGGCGTCTCGACGTTATTGTCACCGAGGAGAACGGCGCTGCCAGCGGAGCCAAGACCTACTGGTGGGAGCAGCCAGCCGATCCAACGCAGACCGATTGGACGCCTCACCTCGTGACGACACAGGCGTCCACCCACAGCCTTGATGCGGTCGACATGGATGGTGACGGCGATATCGATCTTGTCATCGGCGAGCACCGCGGCAAGCGGCGCCTCAGTATCTTCGTCAACGACGGCACCGGCCGCTTCACCGAGCGGCAGATCGACAGTGGCAAGGAGAGCCATCTCGGAGCCCGCACCGTCGATCTGGATGGCGATGGCGATCTGGACATTGTCAGCATCGCCTGGGACGACTTTCGCCACGTGCACCTGTGGCGCAACGATGCGCCCCATCGCCGAGTCACGCCCTCACCGCGTCGGGCGGGCCAGCCCTCGTTGCCGAAATGACGCCGCCTGCGGGCCGCCGCTGCTCGTTACCGTCGCGAGCGCCGCGCGTGCCCGGACGTGTTTCGGCGGCGTACGTCGGCATGACGGGGATTGAGGTTTCATGAGTGCGCGAGACGAAAAGTGTGACGTGCCGACGGGCTTTATCGACGACTTCGCCGATGATGGCCGTCCCGGCGCCGTTATTGGCCGCCGGAGCGCCACGGGCATTCCGCGCAACGGCGTCGACGCGGAAGGCGTCATCAGCATCGACCATGGTGCGCTCCGCATCGCGCCGCTGGTCGAGCCCGGCTGGGCGCGCTCGGGTATCGCCTATGGCCCGTATCGGCGCGCCAATGGCCTGACATTCGCGGTCTTCGTTCTCAACGGCCATAACACCTCGCAAGTCGGCAACCTGGCGCAGAGCCTCGGACGCCGCCTCGGGCGCTGGGCCAAGGGAAGCGGGGGGGCGAGCGGGCTTGGCCATCGCATGCTGATCTGGCTGTGGAAGGGCGACAAGCGCATGTTCCTGCGCCAGCTCAGGCGTTGGCGGTGGCTCAGCCTGCAGGCGCCCGAAGGATCGAGCGGACTGAACGAAAACTTGGCGGTGGGTTGGTTCGCAAGCGTCGCGCCGGGCGATCCACACCGCGATGGCAATGCCATCGTGATGCATGCGGCCGGTCCCGAAAACGGCTTGCTATGCGCCAACGCCGGCAACCAGCCGCTGCCCGTGATCCGCGGCGTGCAAAACCTACCAGTGTACTATGTCGTCGTGTTGCGCGAGCGGGGCGCCGTCTACTATGCCGCATCGTTGGACGGAGCGCGTGGGCTCGACGCCCCGCCCCTACTGCGACCGCTGGCCGTCGATGCTCATCACGGCGAAGACGAGGTCTATGCCGGCCTGCACCAGAGCGTGCTGGGCCAGATCGGCTTTCGCGTCGACACGCGTGTCTATAGCGCGCAGGTTGCGCAGTTGGCGGAGCTGGGCGAGTGGTATGGTACCGCGCATGCGGCCGACCGCCTCCGTGGCGCGGGCCCAGTGAGCGACGTGCCGGCCGAAACTGGTGGCAGATGGACCGCTCACCGGGGCCGCTTCGAGCGCACGTCGAAGGGTGCCAGACCATCGCACGACGAAAGCCTGGTTGTGCTCGACCCCGGTACGCCGTCCGGACTGGTGCATGTATTGGTCGGCAGCGAAGACCGCGACGCCGCCGCGTCCGTCGTGTGGCGCTTCAAGGATGAGGACAACCATTGGTGCCTCGGCATTGCTCATGACACGTGCCGTTTGTCGCTCATGCTCGAAGGACACCGGCACGAGTTGGGGGCCGCAAGCGGAACTTTTCTGCAATCGGGCAAGACTGGCGCCGTGCAGATCGTCGATAACGGCGACATGATCGGGATTTATTTCGACGGGCGCCTGCTGTTCGGTTCGCCGATCGCCGACCTGCGCCTGGCAGACGCGACGGGCGCAGGCATCGCAACCAGTGCCTCGCCCCACCGAGACGTGCATTTCGCCTTCTTCGAAGCTCACCCGCGTACCGTGACAATGCCGCACGGTTTAGTGTTACCAATGCCATGGCAGGAGCGGGGCGATCAGGTTGCCGTTCGCGATGCCTTTGCCGGCCCCGCCGGCCCGCTCGACGGCCGCGCGACGGGCACCGGCGAAATCTGGAAGCGCAACCTTGGCACCGGCAGTTTCGATCTGTCGGGCGAAGGGTACGTACAGGTGCGCGCCAGCGTGCGCGAGCCCAATCCGGGTCGAACGGCCTATGTGTTGCCCTGGGACACGCCGGAGTTTGCCGACGTGGCGGTGACGATCACGCCGCCCGGCAGCGGACGCGACGAGGGGGAGATGGGCCGTGGCGGCCTCATTTTCTGGCAAGACCCCGACAACTACATCATCATCAATAATTGGCTCGACGACTTCTACAAAGGCGCCTCGGTCTCCTCGTTCTTCCATTTGGGGGGATTCGAAGAACTCTACGACGCCGTCTGGACAAATGTCGGAGAACGCATTCGCTGGGGACGGCCGTACCGGCTGCGAGTAACCTTCGACGGTCACCGCTACCTCGCCTACGTGAATGACGAGCCGGTTCTCTATCGCGCTCTCACCGATGTCTACCCGGCCATTGCGCGACTGGCCATAAAGCGCGTGGGAATTGCGGCAAACTGGGAGTGGGGCGATGACACGGGATCAAAGTTCACCGATTTCGTCGCCCTGCGAAAGGAAGCAAGACGGTGAGTAGAAATCGCGTGACGACGCATTCCGGCGGGCGGCCGACGTTGTTGCGGCGACTGCAAGTCTCGAGGCTGGGGCGCCGGCTGAGACGTTGGTGGGTGAGCCATCATGACGTGACCATACGCGAAGGCGTAGGCAGCGGCCTTCGCTTCAGGGCCGGTCACAACCCCGATTACGCTGCAGGTATTGACGAGCGGCCGGTGCAGGAAGCGCTGGCACGCCACCTCCGCCCAGGAGACGTGTTCTACGACATCGGCGCAAACATTGGCTTTCTGACTGTGATCGGCGCGCGGCTGGTCGCCGCGGAAGGTCACGTCGTCGCTTTCGAGCCGGTGCCGGAAAATGCAGATGCCGTGCGGCGCAATTGTGAGCTGAACAGTTTCGGCCACGTGCGTGTGTTGCAGACGGCCGTTTCCAACTCGGTAGGGACGGCCGCGCTGCAAGTCGCCCATCACGCGGGCGGAGCGGCGCTGGCGGACGTGGCGCTTCCCGTCGATCGGAAAGGAACGATCACCGTGCCAACGACCACGGTCGATACGCTTATCGCGCAGCAGCAGGTGCCCCCCCCCTCGCTGGTGAAGATTGACGTGGAAGGCGCCGAGCTCAACGTGCTGCTTGGCATGCGCGATACCCTGCGCCGGTTTGGCCCGACGATTATTTATGAGCTCGACGATGGGGACGCGCAAAGCCTGTCGAGAAAAACGGCGGCATGCGAGCAAGTCCTGCGGGACATGGATTACGACATCCAGCAGCTGGAAAACTCTTATCCGGATATTGAATGGCTCGTGACGCACTTCGTCGCTCGGCCGAGACATAAACTATAAGCCCCAGGGGCTCCAGCGAGCCCGAACTGACATCGCGGATCGCGCCTTGAATCGTGACCGCTGCACCGCCGTAACGAGCAGCGGCGACCGGTTTGGCGCGTCGGTCCTGGTGTCCGGTCACAACCTCGCGAGGAACCGTCGTTTTGCCGAGCGCGTTAATCCAGTAGTTCCGCCAGGGGCAATTCGAGCTGAAGCCGGCTGATTGATCAGCAGCCACGCAGTGCTGCCCGGCAAACATAGGAGTAGCCGCATATGAACCGTTACATCGTAAGTGCAATCGCTTTGATGGCATCCACCGGCGTTGCCTTCGCGCAAAGCCCGAAGGGGCAAGACGCGAGTCCGCCCTCCGCAAAAAGCGTGGCGCCCGGACAAACCAAATCGGACGGGGGCTCTGCGCAGGGTATGGCACCCGGTCAGATGAAATCCGACGAAGGCGCTTCCAAGTCGACGATGCCGAGCAAGAATGAAGCGGCGGTGGGCAACGACGGCGAGCCGGGTAAGACGAAAATGCAGGATCGTGCCGAGCGGTCGGGTAATGGGTCCGATGACGGAAAATCCAAGGCCGGGCGTTCTCAGTCGCGGAATGAGGAAACAACCGGCGACAAGTCCAGGGAAGCGGCCCGGAACGGTTCCGACAAGGATCGGGCTGGAAAGAGCGAGCAGTCGGCGAGCGAGCCGCGCCGGGACAAGACTGGCAAGCAGGCGGGGGGGCACGCTGACAGGAAATCCGCACGGATCGATCTAAAGCCGGAGCAGCACACGAAAGTGATAACCACTTTCAAGCATCGTCACGTTGCTCCAGCCACAAACGTGAAAGTCAATATCTCGGTTGGAACCGTCATTCCGAGGCACGTGAAGCTTCATGTCATTCCGCGAGAGGTTCTCGTCATCGCGCCCGTCTATCGCGATTATAGGTATTTCGTGGTCGACGATCGCATCGTGATCGTCGAGCCCGATACTCACGAAATCGTGGACGTCCTCATTATCGCCTGATCCGAACCGTAGGTCGCGCGTGCGGGCCCGATGCGGAGAACGGTTCTCCCGTCGGGCCTGCACACGATTGATTGTGCGGGCAACTTGGCAGCACCTCCATATCGTGGCGCGAGTTACCGGCGCCGGTCCGGCACGACGTCTTTGAAAACGTCGAAGCCTTTCCAAGCTGGCTCCTTGGGTGCGACGCCGTCGATCGGCAAATATTCAGACGCACGACCTGTGCTCAGGTCCGGAACGTATCGTGGGCAATTCGGGAAAATATGTTCCGGCGTCACGCGTACGACCATTTGTGCCCCGGCCAGCTCAGCCAATACAGGATCTTCGGTGTGCAAGGTGGCCCGCCCGTTCACCCGCAGCCGCTGCGGCTTTTCTCCCATCGCGATGAACAGTAAGCCGACCTGCGGGTTGGCCTTGATGTTTCCCAGGCTCTTGAACATCCCGTTCCCGTCGTAATCGGGAAACAAAAGCAAGTCGGGCGCAGGAACGCGAACGAAACCCGGCGGCCCGCCCTTGAAGGAGCAGTCGGGACGTCCCTCGCTATCGGCCGTCGCCAGGAAGAAAAAGCCGGCCTCTTCGATGAATGTCTTGTCCTCGTCTTTGAAACGGTCACGCCACAGTCGTTCGACGAGCCGGTCTGCCAGACGGGTTGAGCCAAACTGGGCCTGAAGCTCGCGATTGCCAGTGTGATACATCGGCTGACGCTCCTCGACGACCGGGCCGACCGGGGCTGCTCCGGGGCATTCGAATTTGCTGTTGATCCTAGCCCACAGCGGTCAAATCACAAAGAGCGAGCTCTGTATCGCGCTCCCGCGAGCAATATCACCGCGTCCCAAAAATCGAGTCCACGCGACAAAAGCCCCCGCCGAGGCGCGGAGAACAAGCTCTCATGCGGTAAGAATTTGGTTGGGAAGTCCGCACGCGGTAAAACGGCAGTTGGCTTGCCGGTGGTTGGCGGAACCCTGTGTCGGACCCTGCCATGATGGATCGTAGAGGCGGGGCGCAATCACGATCCGGACCGGCCAAGGTGTAGTTTCCGAATTAGCCGCGGTGCGACGCACCGCGGCTAACTCAAACCGCACAACGTCATCGACGTCCGATCACTTGGTCGTTGCCGGATTGGCCGGCGCAGCGGGGGCGCGCTGAGGTTGCGCGCTACGCTTTTGTTCCGCCTCGCGCTCGGCGACCACATCATCCTTCGACTTGAATTTGGCGGCTGCTTTCAAATCTTCGCGCGTCGCCGAAAGACTGAGCTTCGTCTTCCCTTTGGGTTGTGGGTCGAGGCGGATCTTGTTCCACTTCACCGCGACGGAATGGGCGCCGAGACCGAGAAAACCACCGACACTGATAACCACGCCGTCGATGGTCCCGTCCGTCTTGACGATCACATCCGAGATTTCTGCAGTTCCTTCTCCATCGGCGCCCGTGACCTGCGCACCGATCAAATTGGATGCAAGAACCGTGTTGTCGCTTTGCATCGTGATAAGGCCGTCTACAGGCTTCGGCGGCGTCTTGGCCTGCTGTTGCGTCGGCGCGGGAGCTGAACTCGGCGGCTTCCCGGAGCCGCTGGGCGACTGCGCCGATCCCGGTAGCGCACTGGATGCCAACACGAGCGCGGTCGCACTGATCAAAGATGTGAAGCGCATGAGATGCCTCCTATCGTCAGCTTGCTCGGGAGGAACTCGTCAATCCGCGCGCGGTTCCGGGCCGTGGTGTTGTCTCTCGGCGAAAGAACCGGCAGCTGCGGACGCGCACGGCACTCGGGTTGCGAATGAATACGAAATTTGGGGGAGGGGTGAGGGTTGTGGTTCCGCGCACCAAGGCGAGGCATACGCGGTCGATCGCGATGTTTCAGTCGCTGGAATAGCCTCGCAAAGGGGCCGCAACGACGTCCCCCGTCTGCTCAGCGTAGCGCCTCGACGACGACCTGCACGAACGTCCCCGCGATGAGGCCAAGCAACAGGAGCCACGGCGCATAGACCTGGCGAGGCGATCTCGGTTTCGTGACGAAACCTAAGCTGAAGCCAAACGTCCGCCTCCGCCGGCGAAACTGTCGAGGCGCCGGGCTGACGCCATCGGGTTGTGCGAGTTGCGCAACGGCGTCGACTGATGTTCGCTCGGCGAACGCCACCTGAGAGTGTGCGGAAGGCTGAAGCGAGCGCCTCACGCGTGGGCGGACACGCGTCTCGTCGTCATTGGCGGCATTGATCGCCACACTCGCGACGAAATAGTGCGGGTTGACGTCGAGATGCGCGCAAACGCGCGTCAGCAAGCTGGCGGTTAATCTTTGCTCGCCATTCTCGATATCGCGCAAGTCACCTGGCGCGATCCCCAGCTTGTGCGCCAGATCGTCCGCCGACTGCCCGATCTGCTCCCGGCGATCGCGGAGACGTTGACCGATGAAGCGGTCGAGCTCTGTCATGAAACCCGTTCTCCAAACGAGCGTCCGGAGGTTAACTGTCGGCGACCCGCTGCGGTTCCATTTGCCTCCGAGTCCAGCGAGGCACGAGTCTTACCTTAAGATATAGTTGCAGATATTTGGAAGCAAAGAGAAACCAGAGCCTTAAGAATAGCTCGAACACGCTTCCGCCTGGCCGAAAAAGGCCGTCACGTGTTCCGCGTCGTCGGAATGGTTAACCCGTTCGCGCGCGACGCGCCCTGCGGACACCCGACGATGGGGGGAGAGGGAACTTCGTCTCGAGGCATTCGTTGCCTAGACGGAGCCTGAAGTGGAGATCATCGATGGCCTACGATGCTGATCGCGACGCCTCGGCGCATTTGTGGCGCACCTCTGCAAACCGGCGGTTCGCCTCGGTCGGAACCTCCGGAGCAGGCGTCGTGCTTGCCGTGGGTGTGCTGGTTCTGCTCGGGTTGATGTTCTTTCTAGGCGCCGTCAGCGACCGAGAGGAACCCGGTGTCGGCGGACAGCCGCAGCCTGCTCCGGTGACGGCCGTGCCGCGCCCACCGTCCAGTCCGGCGCCGGCATCGAACCTCAGCCGTTAACGTTGATCGCGCCTCATTTGGGGCGGCCCCGAGTATGGTTTGGTGGGGCCGGGCGCTAATCCAGGAGTTCATTTCGATATGGCAATCTTCCGGGCCCGGCATCGTGAGCAAGGCAGCAGCCTCGGCACCATTGTCTTGGTATTCGTCGTTATCGCAGGCGTCTTGGGTTGGGCGATCTATGACGGACAGGGTGACATCGCTGTTCGAAAAGTCCCCACCGAGACGATCAGTGTGCCCGCGCCCGCCTCTTCGCCCAATTGAGGGTTCGCCGCGCCGCCAAATGACGCGCTCGACAAGCACTGCAAGATCCGTTTCCCGGAAGGTTGAGCGACCGCTATTGGAACGACCGCCACCCGGCCACAATCCGCGCTGCTGCTGATAGCCCGCAGAGAAAGGCGAAGCCCAGTGCCAGCATCGGAAACGCTGTGGGCCATAGGCAGACGACCGTGAAGACCAGTACGGTTTCCGTGCCTTCCGCCAATCCCGCCACGAAGAAGAACGACTTCGAGCCCTGGCTCGTGCTCGAAAGACCACGCTTCGAGGCGACAATGGCGAAGGCCAGAAAAGCCGCGCCGTTGGCGAGAAATGACGACAGGAGCGCAGTCGCCGGCAATGCGTTCGGGACGGGATCGCGTATGGCAAACGCCAGCGGTATCGCGGCGTAGACGACGAAGTCGAGTGAGATATCGAGGAAACCGCCGCGATCAGTCGCTTTGGTCTGCCGTGCTATCGCTCCATCGATCCCGTCGCCGGCCCGATTGAGGAGGAGTAGAGCGAGCGCCGTCGTCGTCCACCCGATGGCGATGCAGGCGGCCGCTGCAATGCCGAACGCGAACGCGGCGACCGTCACCTGATCGGCCGTAATTCGTCGCGCCACCAGCCAGCGAGCCGCGATCGCGAGTGGCGGATCGATCAGGGGCCGCAGCCGAGAGTCGAGCACACATCCTCCCACACAAAAAAGATGACCGATTTTCGCCGGACCGGAGCGACGCCTAGTCCGGTCAATCGCACGTGGGCACGGCCGCCGGCAAGACTCGGTCGCGCCGTCGCGTTGGGCTTGGCGCGCTCAGCCTCATGCCGCGTGCAATCGGGTCTTCCACGCGCTAGCTTGATTCCTGATTGTCGCAAGGACCGGCGCGCGGCGTTGCAAGCGGGCCACCGAACAGCGTCAATCGTGAGGCAATGACGGAGCGGCTGCCATGAAGCTCGGAATGCTGTTGCGCTATGCCGGCGAGGCAGGCGGGCCGAACACGGACCTCGTGCTCGAGGCGGAGAAACTTGGTTACGATCAGGTTTGGCAAGGCGAATCTTACGGTATCGATTCGGTCACGCCGATCACATGGACCCTGGCCCGGACCAGCCGCATCAAGGCCGGCACCGGCATCATGCAAATTCCCGCCCGCACGCCCGCCTGCACCGCGATGACAGCCATGACGCTCGCCGCGATGTCGAGTGGCCGCTTCCTGCTGGGATTGGGACCATCCGGCCCGCAGGTGGTCGAGGGATGGCACGGCGTCGCCTATGGCAAACCGCTCTCCCGCATGAAGGAGTACGTCGCTATCCTGAGAAAGGTGTTCGCGCGGGAAGAGCCGCTGCAGCATGAGAGCGAGCACTACCGGATTCCGTATCAGGGGCCCGACGCCACGGGCTTGGGCAAGCCTCTGAAGTCGATCCTGAAGCCGACCTCGAACATCCGCATCTACACGGCGGCCATCGCGCCCGCAGGCCTCAGGACGGCAGGCGAGATCGCCGATGGCGTGCAGCCGATCTTCATGAGCCCCGAGAAGGCAGACCTGATCACCGGGCCCGTCCTTGAAGGCATGGCCAAGGCAGGCCGTCCCTCGTCGCTCGGCAGTTTCGACATCACGCCGTTCGTCAAAGTCGCCATGGGTCCTGACCTCGACAAGTGCCGAGACCAGCTTCGCCCCGAAGTGGCGCTCTACGTCGGCGGCATGGGGGCCCGGGAGAAGAATTTCTACAACGATTACGCCAAGCGCCTCGGCTACGAGGACGCCGCCGTCGAGATTCAGGATGCGTTTCTCGGTGGCCGGCGCAAGGACGCCATGGCGGCGGTGCCCGACAAACTGATCGACGAGTTGTTCCTGGTCGGGCCGCCGGATCGGATCAAGGGTCGCCTCAAGGAGTGGAAGGCGGCGGCAGAGGGCAACAACGTCGGCACCATGCTGCTTTCGGGCGCCAATCTGGAAATCCTGCGGCTGGCAGCCGAAGCTGTCGGCTGATCGCCTCCGCATAGGCGCAAGGCGGTCAGGCCACGATCGATGCGATGACCACGGAGCGCGCCCACGCCGTCTCTGGAAAAGGCGCGGGTTTTCAATTACCACGCACGGACGTTCTCTAAGCGCGAGGCTCCCATGTCACTTCTTCCCGACCATCTTGCCGACCGTTACCGGCGCTTCCGCTTCCGTCACTACGCGCCGAACCAGCACCGGTACGAGGAATTGGCCGAGTATGGCCAGACGCCCGATGTCATGGTCGTTTCGTGCTGTGACAGCCGGGTGGATCCCGAAACGATCTTCTCGGCCATGCCGGGCGAGCTGTTCGTGGTCCGTAACGTCGCCAATCTAGTCCCGCCATTCGAGACCACCGGCAAATATCACGGCGTCTCGGCTGCGCTCGAATTCGCCGCGCTGAACTTGAGGGTGCGCCACATCATCGTCATGGGCCACTCGAGCTGCGGTGGCGTCCGCGCTTGCCTCGAGCACGATGCGGCGCGCCAGACCGAGGCCCAGTTCATATCCAACTGGATGACGATGCTCGACGAGGCGCGCGATATGGTCCGCCAGCAGCACGCGACCCGGCCCCTGGGCGAGTTGACCGCAGCTCTCGAGCGCGAAGGCGTCAAGACGTCTCTCGCCAACCTGCGCACGTTCCCCTGCGTCCAGATCCTGGAAGGCAAGGGTAGGCTCGCCCTGCACGGCGCCCATTTCGACATTGCGTCGGGCGCACTGACGGTGCTCAACGAAGGCACTGGCCAGTTCGTCGAAGCGTGAGCCGCCCGGCTTTGCCCTGCGCCTGTCGCTTGCTGGTCAAGGAATCGTCTGCCCGATTGCCGCCGGGATCTGCAGGGCCGCGTTCCGTCCCGCGATGCGGCCCGACACGAACGCCCATCCGAGATGGTGGCCGTGGCCTTCGAGCAGCACGCCGCCTTGCCCCGTCGAGCCTGCGCCGTAAAGGCCTGGAACGGGCGTGCCGTCGGACCCGAGAATTTCGAGGCGTTCGGTCACGCGAAGGCCGCCGTCCGTGAACACGACATAGCTCTTGACCGGACCGAGGGCCACGCAAGGGCCGTCCGCCGGAGCCGGCCTGCCGTTCCTGGTCGCGGACGCGATTGATGCTGCGAGGTTCGCCGCTGGCATGTCGAGCGCCGAGGCCAGTGCCGCGGTCGTCGCGGCCTCGTGATAGATGTCGCGGCGGCTGCGCTTGTAGTCGGCGAGATAGGCGTAGGCGACGCCCGGCGCAGTCGACACGAAATTGGGCCACGCCGAAAACTGGGCGGCGACACGCGCATCCATCACGATATAGGCGAGGCGGCCAGGCTGGGACGGCACCGCCGCCGAGGGGTTGCCAAGCTCGTCGGTAAAGCGATGCCCTTGCGCATTGACCAGGATCGCTCCGGCCTCGAACAGTCCGCGCGACGGCCCGAGCGCCGTCACCAGGAAGCTCATCGCGAAGGGCCGCTGGATCGCCGCCGGCAGGTATCTCTGCGCCAGGGCCAGCGTCCTCGCCAGCCATCGTTGCGGCGGCAGGCGCCGTAGAAGGCTCTCGCGCTCCGGCGGCACGAAACGCATGATCGGCCCGCGAATGATGTCGCCGTTGACGACCTCGGCGCCAATGGCACGCGCGATGCGGATCGCGTCACCCGTCGCACGCGGGTTGACGGCATCGACGGCGACCGCCGCCTCGCCCGCGAGTTCTCCCTTCATGGCTGCGTTGGCCGCAAAGTCGCCGCCGGCGAGCACGATGCCGCCGCGGGCCCTCAAGTCCGCCGAAACCCCGCTGCCATCGCCGCTGAGGGCGCGTACCCCGACTGCGCGGCCGCCTTCCATGATGATGCCGTCGGCCAGCGTCGCGAGACGGATCTCGACACCTCGGGCCCGGCAGAGCCGGCCCAGCATCTCCGGAAACGCACGCGAGTTCGGCAGCACGTTGTGCATTCGTGGCAGGCGATGCGGCGGCTCGGGATTGGGGCCCACGAAGACGAGGCCGGCCCGCTCCAGCCACGCCAGCGTATCCGTGATGTTGTCGACGAGAATGCGCCGCAGCTGCCGGTTGTCGCGATTGGCATTTGGCCCGGCGAGCGCTTCGAGGTCCTCGAAATGGGCGTCCGGATGATCGACGATGCCTGCCGCGCGCTGCTGGGGTGTGTTCGTCGCGGAGATCGAGCCGACCGACCACGCTGTGCTGCCGCCGAGCCGCTGCTCCTTCTCGAGCAGGATCACCCGCCGTCCGAGCCCGGCCGCTTCGGCCGCCGCCGCGAGCCCGGACCCGCCCCCACCAACCACGATCACATCGGCCTCGACCATCGTCCTTGCCCCTCGCGCTGCCATCGGAGCAACGCTAGGGCGGCACGACGCCCGACGCCAGCCGTCAGCCGTTGCCCGGGCCCCGCGCCTTCTCGAGCGCGGGAAGCAACTTCTGCTCCAGCACCTCGGTGCTGATCGGTCCCACCTGCTTGAAGACCACCGTGCCGCTCCCGTCGACGATGAAGGTTTCCGGCATGCCGTAGACGCCCCACTCGATGGCAGCACGACCGTTGGCATCAGCGCCGACGGCTGAATAGGGATTGCCGTGCAGCCTCAGGAAGCGGATCGCGTTGGCGGGCTCGTCCTTGTTGTTGATACCGATCAGGGCCACACCCGTCCGCCGCGCCAGCGCCACGAGCTGCGGGTGCTCGTCGGCGCACGGCAGGCACCACGAAGCGAAGAAATTCACCACCGCCGGCTTGCCCCGCCCGATCTCGCTGGACTTGAAGCCCGCGACGGCCTTGCCGTCCCTCTCGAGCCCGGGCACGGGAGGCAGGTCGACGGACGGTGCCGGGCGCCCGATCAGCGCGGACGGCAGCTTCGACGGATCACCCTTCTGCAACGCGACGAGGAACAACCCCGCGACCGCTGCAAATATGACGACCGGCGCGATCACCGGCAGTAGTCGGCGTCGCGCTGTCGGGTCCGTCGGGGGCACTGTCTGATCGGATTGGCTCATGGTCTCGCCTCAGCGCACCGGATGCGTGTCGCGCGCGGGCCGCGCATTTCGCCCCAAGCCTTTCGTCTCGAGCGCGGTCAGTTCCCGCTCGTACCGGCGGCCGTCGAGCCATAGCCAGGCGATCAGCATGGCCACCACGGCGCTGACCGCGCCATAGCAGAGCCAGATGAAGACGGCGTGCGGACCGAGATCCATGGCCTGGGCCTCCTTTGGGTCACTGGGCCGCTGCAGCGTCCGCGGGCGCAAGGCGGCCGGCGCGCTCCACGGCCATCATGGTCGCGGCTTTCACCCGGCGGCGCAGAATTTCGTTGCGCATGGCTTTCAGGTGCATGGCGACCAGCATCAGCGTGAAGCCGGCGGCCATGATCAGCAGCGGCGTCCGGAACGCCGGATCGAGCGTCGCGGTGAACCGCGTCGAAGGTTGATGCAGCGTATGCCACCATTCGACCGACAACTTGATCACCGGAAGAATCACCACGCCGACCAAAGCCAGCAGCGCGGTGAGGCGGCCCGCCAGCGCCTCGTCGTCCAGCGACGATCGCAACGCGATCAGCCCGAGGTAGAGGAAAAACAGAATCAGCACCGACGTCAGCCGCGCATCCCACACCCAGTACGTGCCCCACATGGGTTTTCCCCAGAGTGATCCCGTCACCAGCGCCAGCAGTGTGAATGCCGCTCCGATCGGCGCCGCCGCCTTTGCCGACACATCCGCCAGCGGGTGCCGGAACACCAGCAGGCCCACGCTCGACGCGGCTATCAACAGATAAGTGGCCATCGCCAGCCAGGCCGAAGGCACGTGGATGAACATGATCTTCACCGTATGGCCTTGCTGGTAATCGGGCGGTGCCGTGAAGCCGAGCCACAGACCGATAGCGATAACCACCGCTGCAAGAACGGAAATCCAGGGCAGGAGACGGCGGGAGAGGCCCATGAACCGGGTGGGATTGGCCAGCTTTTCAACGAATGTTGCCGTTCGTGCCATGGACGTTTGCTAGACGTTGCGTTGCGGGCATGCAACACGACCCATTGGCGCAGCTTTCGGTCATATCGAGGGCGCGTCGAGCCACTCTCGCCCGTTCGGTTTCGCGCAACGATCTTGCCGTGTGGGCCGGAGCGCGGTCGCCGGTCAACCAAGTCACCGTTCATTGTGCACTGCGGCACGACAATTCGTTGCGGTGGGCTGCTTTTGCCCGCTAGAACTTCGTCTCGTGCGGTCTGTCTTGTCCGGACCTTCTGGGGTGCGGACGTTGAAGGCCAGAAATCAGCACCGCGATCGGAACGGACCGGCCATCGGCCGGGGCATGTTTCCGGCGCGAGGAAAACGATCCAGGGATGAGAGCGCGATGCAGGCGAGCGAGATCGCAGCGCGGGCCAGAGCACGCATGGCCCCGACCGACATCTCCAACCCCAAGTACTTTCACAAAGTCGTCGACTGCCAATGGGCCTGCCCGACGCACACGCCGGTGCCGGAGTACATCCGACTGATCGCGCAGGGCGAGTACGCGGCAGCCTACATGCTGAACTGGGAATCGAACGTCTTCCCCGGCATCCTCGGCCGCGTCTGCGATCGGCCGTGCGAGCCCGCTTGCCGTCGCGGTCGCCTGCAGACCAGCGACGAGCCGAACGCCAAGGATCCCTCGCGCAAGAATGCCGAGCCGGTCGCCATTTGCCGCCTGAAGCGCGTCGCCGCCGACTACAAGGGCGACATCGCTGGCTTGCTGCCGGCGATACCCGCTGAAAAGAACGGCAAGCGTGTCGCCCTGCTGGGTGCCGGGCCCGCCTCCCTGGCGGTGGCGCGGGACCTGATGCCACTCGGCTACCACTGCGTCCTTTACGAGAAGGACCCGAAGGGTGGCGGCCTCATGCGCACCAACATCCCGTCCTTCCGCCTGCCCGCAGAGGTCCTCGACGAGGAGGTCGAGCTTATCACCAACTTCGGCGTCGAGACCCGCTTCGGCTACGAGGTGACGAGCCTCAAGGCAATCGTCGACGAAGGCTACGACGCCGTGTTCGTCGGGACCGGCGCACCTCGCGGCAAGGACCTCGACGTCCCCGGCCGTGCCGAGGCTTCGGCGAACATCCACATCGGCATCGATTTCCTGACCTCGGTCGCCTTTGGCCATGTCGACAAGATCGGCAAGCGCATCGTCGTCATCGGCGGCGGCAACACCGCCATGGACTGCTGCCGCACGGCGCTTCGGCTCGGCGCCGAGCAGGTGACGGTCACGGTCCGCTCGCCGCGCAAGGTGATGAAGGCCTCCGACTGGGAGATCAAGGACGCGGTGCACGAGGGCATTCCGATCCTTGAAAACCATGCCCCGAAGTCGTTTGTGATCAAGGACGGCAAGCTCGCAGGTGTCGTCTTCGAGAAGATGATCGAGACCGGCGTGGATGCCCGCGGCCGGCCGCAGCTCAAGGCCTCCGGCGAACTCGTGACCATCGACTGCGACGATGTGCTGATGGCCATCGGCCAGGACAATTCGTTCCCGTGGATCGAGCGTGACATCGGCCTCGAGTTCGGCGAATGGGACATGCCGAAGGTCGATCGCAAGACATTCATGTCGACCCGTCCCGGCGTGTTCTTCGGCGGCGATGCCGCCTGGGGCCCCGAGAACATCATCTGGGCGGTCAGTCATGGACATCAGGCGGCGATCTCGATCGACGCCTATTGCAACGGCCGCTCGATCGACGACCGCCCCGCGCCCGGCCACACGCTCGTCTCGCAGAAGATGGGCATCCACGAGTGGTCGTATTCGAACGATTATGATGCGGTGAGCCGGACGGCTGTTCCTCATGCCGACTTGGCGACTTCGATCCGCAATCTGAAGCTCGAGGTGGAGCTCGGCTTCGATGACCGGCTGGCCGCCAAGGAGGTCGAGCGCTGCCTGAACTGCGACGTCCAGACCGTGTTTACGGCACCGCTGTGCATCGAGTGTGACGCCTGCATGGACATCTGTCCGGTCGACTGCATCAACTTCACCGAGAACGACGACGAGGACGACCTGCGCCTGTCGCTGCGCGTCCCGGCGATGAACAAGTCGCAGGATCTCTACATCTCCGAGCCTCTGAAGACCGGTCGCATCATGGCGAAGGACGAGGACGTGTGCCTTCACTGCGGTTTGTGCGCCGAGCGATGTCCGACGGGCGCCTGGGATATGCAGAAATTCTTCTACGCCGAGGCGGCGGTATCCAATGCCTGCCTCACACATCACAATGCCTATCTGGGATGAGGACGCGGTGGCCCGCTGATTATCGGAGACATGACGCGGCGGCCGCCGTCGGCCGCTTGGGAAATGCTCCCGGTCAGGGCAAATTCAGGATCCAATTCGAATGAGCGGTATCAACGACTTCGTCATAAAGTTCGCGACCGTCAATGGTTCGGGCAGCGCCTCCGCGAACACGATGTTTGCCAAGACAGTGTTCCGGATGGGCATCCCGGTCTCGCCGAAAAACATCTTCCCGTCGAATATCCAGGGGCTGCCCACCTGGTACGAGGTCCGCATCTCCGAGGCTGGCTACACGGCCCGGCGCGACGGCATCGACATCGTGGTCGCGATGAACCCGCAGACTTACGCCAACGACGTGGGCGAACTCGTGCCCGGCGGTTGGCTCGTCTACGATTCGACCATGCCGCGTCTCTGGCAGCGCACCGACATCAACGTGATCGGCCTCCCCATCGCCGAGATTTGTGCGCGCATCTGGAAGGATGCCCGCCAGCGCCAGCTCTTCAAGAACATGGTTTACGTCGGCGCGCTCACTGCGCTGCTCGACATGGATTTGAAAGTCCTCGAGGGCGTCATTGCCGACCAGCTCAAGGGCAAGGAGAAGCTGCTTGCGGCCAACATGCAGGCCGTTCAGATCGGCCGCGAATACGCGCAGGAGCACTTCGAGTGCCCGCTCCCGGTCCGCGTCCGCCACGCCGAAGGTGCCAAAGGCAAGATCATGGTAACGGGCAACGAGGCCGCTGGTCTCGGCGCGGTCTACGCGGGTGCGACCGTGTGCGCCTGGTACCCGATCACGCCGTCGACGTCGCTCGCCGAAGGCTTCGAGAAACATGCACGTCGCTTTCGTGTCACGAAGGACGGCAGGCGCAACTACGCCATCGTGCAGGCCGAGGACGAGCTGTCGGCGATCGGCATCGCCATCGGCGGCGGCTGGAACGGCGCCCGGTCCTTCACCGCGACCTCGGGCCCTGGCATCTCGCTGATGAGCGAGTTTCTCGGTCTTGCCTACTTCGCCGAAATTCCGGTCGTCCTCTACAACATTCAGCGCGGCGGCCCCTCGACAGGCATGCCGACGCGCACCGGCCAGCCGGACATCATCTCGTGCGCCTACGCCAGTCACGGTGACACCAAGCACGTGCTGCTCTTCCCGTCGGACCCGACCGAGTGCTTCTCGATGAGTGCCGACGCCTTCGACCTCGCCGAGCGGCTGCAGACGCCGGTGATGGTCATGTCCGATCTCGACATCGGGATGAACGATTGGATCACCGATCCATTCGCCTGGGACGACAGCCGCATGGCCGACCGCGGCAAGGTGCTTTCGCGCGAGACGCTCGAGAGTTTCGCCCAAGATAAAGGCAAGCCCTGGGGGCGCTATCAGGACATCGACGGCGACGCGATTCCCTACCGCACTTTGCCGGGCACGCATCCGACGATGGGCGCTTACTTCACGCGCGGGACCAGCCACGACGAGAACGCGCGCTATACCGAGGACGGCACGATTCACGCGCGCGTCCTCGACCGCATTCGCCGCAAGTTCGATACCGCCGCGACGATCGTGCCGAAGCCCGAGATCGATATGCGCGATCCCGCGGGCAGGACTGGCCTCATCTACTTCGGCGCCAATCGTCCTGCCGTGCTCGAAGGGCTCGACTATCTCGAGCGCGACGGCATCAGGGTCAATGCGCTGCGCCTCAAGGCCTTTCCGTTCTCGAAAGAGGTGCGTGACTTCTGCGCGGCCCACGACCGTGTGTTCGTCGTCGAGCAGAACCGCGACGCCCAAATGCGCCAGCTCCTCATGGTCGAGGCCGAGGTTCCGATGGAGAAGCTGATCCCGGCCCTCAACTATGACGGCACGCCGATGACGGCCGAATTCGTTCGCCAGACCGTCCGCAGGCATCTGCTGCCAGCCAAAAAGGCCGAAGCCGCGGAATAACCCGATCGGCCGCCATGCCGGCCGCGAGAAAATCACCCAACGAGGGTCCGACCGATGACCTACATCACCAAGCCGATCGCCTATCACCCGGCGCTTCCGAGAAATGCCCTCGCGCTGACGCATCGCGACTACGAAGGCTCGATGTCGACCCTGTGCGCCGGATGTGGGCACGACAGCATCACCGCGGCCATCATCGAGGCCTGCTTCGAGATGGACTTGCCGGCCCACCGCATCGCCAAGCTGTCGGGCATCGGCTGCTCGTCGAAGACCCCGACCTACTTCCTCGGCCGCAGCCACGGCTTCAACTCGGTGCACGGCCGCATGCCGTCGGTGACGACCGGCGCCAACATGGCCAACCGCGAGCTCACCTACATCGGCGTCTCCGGCGATGGCGATACCGCCTCGATCGGCTTCGGCCAGTTCGCGCATGCGGTCCGGCGCAAGCTCGACATGGCCTATATCGTCATGAATAACGGCTGCTATGGCCTGACCAAAGGGCAGTTCTCCGCCACCAATGACAAGACCTCGCCGTCGAAGAAGGGCGAAGCCAACCCGTTCGACGCCATCGATCTGTGCCAGATGGCCATCCAACTCGGAGCCGGCTTCGTTGCGCGCTCCTTCTCGGGTGACAAGAAGCAGCTCATTCCGCTCATCAAGGCGGCCATCAGCTACAAGGGGTTCGCCTTCCTCGATGTGATCAGCCCGTGCGTCACGTTCAACAATCACCCGGCATCGACCAAGAGTTTCGACTACGTTCGCGCACACAACATGGCCGTCGAGAACAAGCTCGACTACGTCGAGCCGAAGGAGGAGATCACCATCTCCTACGCCGAAGGCACGACCGCCGCCGTCGAGTTGCACGACGGCTCGCGCCTGATCCTGAACAAGCTCGGCCAGGGTCATGATTTCCGCGATGCCGACGAGGCGATCCTGGCCATCCGGCGTAACGCGTCGCAAGGACAGGTGGCGACGGGCCTGCTCTACGTTAACGAGGGTGGGACCGACCTGCACGACGTGCTCCAAACGCCCGAGCGCGCCCTGAACGAGATCCCGGTCGCCGAGCTCTGCCCCGGTTCGGCTGCGCTGGACGCGGTCAACGCCCGCTTCCGTTAGGCCGCTCGGTCGGCGCACGGGCCTTCTGGGGCTCGTCGTGCCGATCACGCGCCCACGCGCTTGCGCAAGCCCGCGAGTTCCGGATCCATCCGGTCGAAGGCGACGAGCGGCGCAACGCGCCGGAACAGTCGATTGACCAGTGGCCAGCGATGGCGAAAGTAGACGCACGTCGGATCGAGCCGGCTGCCGAGTTTCACCTTCTGGGCATAAGCCGTCTGGCCCGACTGATAGTGCCGTGCGCCGCGCTGAAGGGCGAAACGGACGCCTTCCATCCAGCACACGAAGAATAGGTTGTGCGCGCGTCCCGCCGGATAGCGCATGCCCCAGAATTTATCGATGATGCGGTCTTCTTCGATGAACAAGAGTTTCATCGCGAGCAGCCGCCCGTCGACCCGCGCGAGAATGACCGCTGCGCGCTCAGGGCCGAGCGCCGCCATCGCATCGCGGAAATAGTTCGGGGAAAGTTGCTCGAAGTCACCGTAGTCGAAGCGGCTGTTCGCGCGCGTCTCCTCGTAGAGAGAGTAGATCTCGCCCTCCAGCCCCGCGATCGACGTTACCGTCTCGAGCTCGACCGCGCCGGCCGTCTTCAGCTTGCGACGCAAAACCGAGCGGTTGTTCGCCGACAGCGATCGGACATAGGCCTCGATGTCGTCGAACGGCAAATCGAGGACTGAGACCGGCAGGCCGGCAATGCGCGCGTAGCCCGCTCCCTCGATCGCGGCGTGCAGGAGGTCGGCGTCGCGCTCGGCGAGATCCTTGATCGCCAGGATGCGCACGCCCGCCTCGGCCGCCCTTGCGTCGAGGCCGCCGAGCAAGGCCTCGAGGGCTCGTGTCCGTTCGGTCTGCGAGAGGGTCGGTTCGAAGCCGAGATGGCATCGTTCGGCGAGCGGCGAGCCGAGCCCCATCACCGGATGCGCGACGAGACGCGGCACCTTGCCGTAGAGCCAGTCTCCGATCGGCCGCATGCGTCCCTGCAATGACGTGTCGAGGCGATACGTGACCTGGAACAGCGGCGCCGCGGCAACGAGCTTGCCCCGGTCGTGAACCGCGATCGCCTCGAAGTGGAAACCCGGCGGAGGCGCCGCCTCGACGGCACGGTAGTAGTGCCAGCCTTCTGCCTCGCCGGGGAAGAGCCGGCTCCAATCCGCCTCGGGGACGGCGCCGACACCCTCGACGATCGATACCGACAGCCCGTGCGAAACGGGACCGAGCATGGTCATGGCGTGATCTCGTGTATTGCTCACGGCGGCACGCGTCACCCGCGCGTCACTCGGCGGCAGTCACCGTCTCGTGCGTGGACGACACGGCCGGCGCCAGGCGCTCGGCATTGAGCCGAGCAATCGTTTCGCCGAACGCGACCGACCGGTCGACGACGAGCTGGCGCTGCTTGTCGAGGGTGATGATGTGATAGCTGTCGTCCAACACCACCATCTCGACCCGGCCGCCAAGGTTGCGCTGCAGGAAGAACGCATTGTCGATGTCGGCGATGTCGTCCTCGCGCGGGTGCAGGATCAGCGACGGCACCTTGATGTCCTTCAGCTTCGGCTTCACCTGATCGCACAGCGCATTGAAATGCGAAAAGCAGCGCACCGGCGTGCAGAACACGCCCGCCTCCGAGCTGTCCTTGTTCTGCATGCTGTGCACGACCATCGCCCGGATGCGCTCGTCCTTGAGACCGTAGGGCTCATGCTCCGGCAGCGTCATCTTGATATTGAACCGCGTCGGCCGGACATACCTGAGAATGCGGCTGTGCCACGGCATCGACCAGCCGTTGAGCCACAGAGTGGGCGCATAGAACGCGAGTGCCTGGATGCCGTCGGGACGGGTCTGCGCGAGCTGTGCGGCAAGGATCGCGCCCATCGACAGGCCGCCGGCGATGACCACGTCGCAGTGGTCTTTGAGGCGATCGTGTGCCGCCTCGACGCTCGCCGACCACTGCTCGGGCGTCGAGGTGCGCAGCTCCTCGACGCTGCCGCAATGGCCCGCAAGCTGGCAGCAATGCACCGTGTAGCCGGCGCGCGCCAACCCTTGCGCCACATAGCGCATCTCGACGGGTGTGCCCCCGAGTCCGTGGATCAGCAGGAAGCCCACGCGGCCGCCCGCATGGAACGTGCTCCGGTCCGGAATGCCCGGACGATCGATCACGGCCGCGGGGCCCATGGCGGGGGCACCCACCTCGAGGCGAAGACCGTCGTCGCCATCCTGCCGCGCGCCGGTCACGCGTGCCCCTCGAGACGGGCGACCCGCGTCATGAGTTGATCGAGCAGCTCGATCGAGAGATCGATTTCGTCGTTCGAAATGTGCAGGCTCGGCGCCAGAGTGACCACGTTCTTATAGTAGCCGCCGATGTCGAGCACCAGGCCATAGCGACGACCTTTAACCTCGAGGTCAGCTTTGAATGCCTCGTCCACCATCATGTCGACGAGCTTCTTTGACGGTGTGAAGCTGTCGGTCGGCTCGCAGATCTCCATGCGCAGCGCGAGCCCGAGGCCGTCTACGTCGCCCACCATTTTGTGCCGGCGCTTGAGGTATTCGAGCCCGTCGAGGAAGCGTCGCCCTTTCTCGGGGACGCTGCGCTCATAGTCGCCCTCGGCCAGCATCCGCATCACCTCGAGGCCGACGCCCGTGCCCATCGGGTTGGCGTTGAACGTCGAGTGCGTCGAGCCGGCAGGGAATACGGTCGGGTTGATCAGGTCTTCTTTCGCCCACACCCCGGACAAAGGGTTGAGCCCGTTGGTCAGCGCCTTGCCGAAGACGAGGATGTCCGGTGTCACGCCGAAGTGCTCGATCGACCAGAGTTTGCCCGTCCGGTAGAAACCCATCTGGATCTCGTCGACCACCATCAGGATGCCGTGCTTGTCGAGAACCTGCTTCAGTTCCTTGAAGAAGTTCATCGGCGGCACGACGTAGCCGCCCGTGCCCTGCAGCGGCTCGACATAGAACGCGGCAAATTCGCACTGCCCTGTCTTCGGGTCCCACAGCCCGTGATACTCGCTCTCGAAGAGGCGCTTGAGCTGCGCCACGCAATACGAGCCGTGATCCTCCTTCGACATGCCTTTCGGTCCCCGGAAATGATAGGGGAACGGCAGGAACATCGCGCGGTCGGAGAAGTGTCCGTAGCGTCGGCGATAGCGATACGACGAAGTGATGGCCGAGGCGCCGAGCGTGCGGCCGTGGTAGCCACCCTCGAACGCCATCATGAGTGACTTGCCCTTGGCGTTCCGGACGAGTTTCAGGCTGTCCTCGACCGCCTGGCTGCCACCGACGTTGAAGTGCACGCGGCCCTCGGCACCGAACTTCGCTTCCATGTCCTGGCCGATCATGGCGGCAAGCTCGATCTTCTCGCGGTGCAGATACTGCGAGGCGACCTGCGGCATGGTGTCGAGCTGGCGCCGGACCGCATTGGCGAGACGGTCGTTCTTGTAGCCGAAGTTGACGGCCGAGTACCACATCTGCAGGTCCAGATATTCCGAGCCCGCGGCGTCGTACATGAACGAGCCTTGGCAATCGCTGAACAGCTTCGGCGGATTGGTGTAATGCACGGTGTCGCCGTGCGAGCAGTACCTGTCCTCGAGCGCCAGCAGTTCGGCCTCGCTGGGCCCGGAAGAAGCGGTTCCTTCGGGCCAATGCATCGACTTGTCCATGGGAGGGCTACTCGTCTCTCGATAAGCCGCGGGGTAGACGTGCTTCAGGCAATGTCTCGTCGAGCCAGCCCGCCAGCAGCGTGGTGGCCTCGGCGAAAGAATGAAAAGGGAAATGGGTCATCCCGGTCTCGGCCGCATGCTCGGCCAGAGCCCCCTTTGCGAGCACGAGTTCGACCCGGCCGGCGACGCAGAAGTCCGAGCGACCGTCCCCGACGACGACGCGGACGGTTCCGGGCGGGGCGACAGCGAACTGGCATTTGCAGTTGCCCGCCAGCGTCTGGCAGTCGGCGCGACCGTGAGGAAAGAGGAGGCGCCAGCGGTCGCCACCGAGCCATTCCAGCTGGTTGGCGCGAAAGGACAGCTCGAGGCCATGCCGTTCGAGAACCGAGCCGACCGTGCGGTCGAGCCCATCCGAAACGACGCTGATGTCGACTGCGCGCGAGCGGCAGAGTGCGACAAAGGCCGGAAATGCCGGATCGATTTCGATCTGGTCGACAAACGTGTCCAGCTCATCGGGCGTGGCGCGCAGCAGGGCGATCTGGCGCACCATGCACTCGCGGGACCCGATCAGTCCCGCTTTCCATTCCTCTTCGACGGCAAGCCAGCCCGGCTCGGCGAAGCGCTCGAGCAGGCGATCGGTCGTATCGTCGGTGGCGATGGTCCCGTCGAAGTCCACCAGCACCTGACATTTCAAACGCGTGTTTGACACGCTTGTCCAACCCGTTGATTGCCAGCCCGTAAACCGTCGGGGCGTTATTGCGGATTAGCTGTAGCGCCTCTCTGGCCGGCCGCAAACACTGTGCCAATCGGCATCGTAAACGCGGCATCTCGCGGCGACGCATCACGCGACGCAGATTAAGTATCTGACGGATCTCGACCTTCACAGCCGGCGTTAACCAATTTCCGAGGAGATTCGCATTCGGAACTCTCAGAAATGGCCGCAGCCGTGTTGCTGCACTGCACTACTGGCGTTTGACGAACGGCGCGCGCCGCTCAGCCCGCCGGCCGGCGGCGCTCGGTCAGTCCCACCGCAATGTAGGCCGTAAGCGATACGCCGAGCGCGATCAGGTAGGGGGCGGGCAGCTCCAGCACGAATTTTCCGATCGCCCAGACGAGAGAGCCCGAGGCGAGCGCGACGATCGCTGCGGCCGCACCCCCGAAGCTGGTGAAGAGGCCGAACAGCGCCACCACGATCGCACCCGCGCTGCCGAAGGCGGAAGCCAGCTCGACCAGCTCCTTGATCGTCGTAACGGATTGGGCGAGCACCCACGCCACGGCGCTCAGCGCCAGAACAGACAGCCGGACGCTCAAAAGTCGGCCGCGCGGACTGAGGCCCGGTAGCAGCCGCACGACCACGTTGTGCGACAGCTGCGCGGCGGGTGCGTGCAGCGCGGCGTGCACCACGGACAAGATCGCGGACACCAGCGCGCCGACGAACAACGCGTAACCGATCGGCGGAAGATAGGCTTCGGCCAGCTTCGGCACGATCTGCTCGGGTTCGGCGAGATCCTTCAGCAGCGTCGGCCCGACGAGCCCGAGGAACAACGGCAAGAGCCCGATCGCCAGATACATCAGTCCGCCCGCGACGGTGCCTCGCGCCGCGATCGAAGCCGTGCGAGACCCGAGGAATCGCGAGACGAGCTCGACCGCGACGAGACTGCCGCAAAGCACGACCGCAAGGTGCTCGACACGGTCGAGCATGCTGTCGTCTGGTCCCGTCGACAGGCTGAGCCGTACCGGCTCGACTTGCGCCAGTGCCGTCACCGGCCCGCCGAGCGCCGATGCCACGAATGCCGCCAGCACGAGCAGTCCGATGATCACGGCGATGCCCTGCACCACGTCCGTGATGGCATCGGCAAGCAGCCCCCCGACCACCGAATACGCGCCGACCAGCAGTGCCGCGATCAGAATGGCGGTGTCGACATCGAGCCCGGTCGTCGATCCCAGAATCTGGCCGAAGGCCCGCACTTGCGCGGCTGCCCAGAGCACCGAGCCCGGTAACAGAATGAAGACGAACAGCTTCTCGGTCGCCGCCGAGTACCGGCCACGCACCATGTCGGCATAGGTCACGATCCCGCGTCGCCAGAGCGGAGCCGCAAGCAGGATGCCGACGACAAGCACGGCTGCGCCGTATCCGAAAGGGTCGGTCAGGCCGCCGGCCAGCCCCTTCGTGTAGATCTCGCCGGCCGACGCCACGATCGCCTCGGCACCGAACCAGGTCGCGAATACGGAAAAGGCGACGAGACCCGTACCGAGCGAGCGGCCCGCGAGGATGTAGTCCCGCTCGGACGTCATGCGGCGGGACACCCAGGCTCCGACGATGAACTGTACGAATACGTAACCGAGGATGCCGGCGAGGGCATAGTGGTTCACGGCGGTGCGTCTCCCTGCGTTCTCGGCCGCCCCGTTCGGCTTCCGCGTCACCTGGGCGGGAGCCCGCTGACGCGTCCCTGGCTATCCGCCACCCGCGACGCGGTGTCCATGAGGCTTTCCACCGCTCGCGAGCACTCGGAAATAGTAAATCAGTCCCGCGTCGCTTATCTGTCACGTGAATGCCACGCTCTCGGGCCATGCGTGACCGTCCCGGCGAGGCTCGGAGGAAGAGTGACGTTTCCCAGGCGTGCGACACATTTCGCTCTGATCGGCGCGCTGACAGTGCATGCAGCGCCCGCACAAATGGCGTTTGCGCAGGCCGTTCCTGAACGTGCCGCGCAAATCAAGCGTGCCGAAACCGTATCGACGCGCTCAGATATGGCTGCGCGCCGCGACTACGAGGCCTGTCAGGCGCGCGACGAAGCCCAATTCCGCGACGCCATCGGCCAGGTCACCGTCGCCTCGCTCGAAAGCTCCATCCGTGGCCTGGATTATCGTCCGATCGTCGCCGAAGCCTGGCGCAAGGGCGACATCGACGCCGTGCTGATGCGGCGCGTCGATACGGTCCTCGAGGAGTTGAAACAGGAGACGAGTTGGAGCGAGTTGATCAAAAGCCTTGCATCCAAGGAAACCCAGCAGCGTCTTGCGCAGGCCGCGGCCGAACGCGTTTACGGCTCGGATGAGATGCGCCGCGCCATCGAGACGCTGGCGGTTAGCGTCGGCCAGGTCGTCGGTGCGCGCCTCGAACTGGCCACGGCCGATGCGGCCGAGCCGACGACCCGTTGCCTCGAAGCTTTTCTCGGGCCTCGCTACGGCACCACGGTGGCCCGTGTCGTTGCCAGGGACGCAGGCAGGGAATTCGCCATCGATGCGGCCAAGGGCGTCGCCCCGGTCTCGCGCGGCAGCGTCCTCGTCGAGAGCAAGGAGGGCCTGGCGGGGCTGGTCGCTGTCATCATGCGGCGCCAACTCGGCAACCTTGCGTCCAGGGTCGGCCAGCGCCTGGTCGGGGCCGTGCTCGGCCGCGTCGTCTCGGTGGTCGCCGGCGGCATCGGCGTCGTACTCATCGCCAAGGACATTTGGGAGCTGCGCAACGGCGTCCTTCCCATCATCGCGACCGAGATGAAAGCGCCCTCGACGCGCGACAAGGTTCAGGCCGAGCTTGCCAATTCCGTCGCCTCCGAGATCGAGGCGCACGTCAAGGAAATCGGCAATCGCACGGCCGATCGGGTCATCGACATCTGGCGCGAGTTTCGCAGTGCACACGCGAAAGTGCTGGAGCTGGCCGAAAGCAATGCCGCTTTCAAGAACTTCGTCGACAACGTCTCGCCTGCGCATCTCGCGCGCCTCGATGAGATCGTCGCGTTGCAGTTGGCGGCCGGAGGCGAGACTCGGCTGCTCTCGCGCGTGGCCGACGGATCGCTGGCCGAAGCCGTCCAGAATTGGCCGGCCGCTGTGCTTGAAATTGCGCGCGACAGGCGCTCGCTGGAGGCGGGCTTCAAGTGGCGGGCTCTCGCCGGCGACGGGCTCGTGCCGAAGGTTCTCGAGTTCGAGGTTCACCGCGTCGCCGATCCGTCGCAACTGACCCGGGCCGGTTTGGTTCGCGTGCTCGCCCTCGACGATCGGGTGGCCGTCAGCCGGCTCGCCCCTCTCCCGACCAGCGATCTCGAGCCGTTGCTAGAGCTGGCCGACCCCGACCTTAAGCGACTCGCCCGCGCGCTCGACTCCCCCCAGCTCGCCAGTCTTTCCGGCTACCTGACTTCGCTCGATCGACCGGCCGCCAAGCGCATGCTGACGTCGGTGGCCCAATCGCCTGCCCGGATGCAATGGGTGGCCCCCGACCGCGTGCGCGATGCGATCCTCGCCAGTCGGGACCAGACCGCGGCCGTGGACATGATGTTGCGCGGCGGGGAGATACTCGATCTCGGCGAGTTCGCGAAGGACATCGATGCCGTGCGCGCGGGGCGTATTTCACCTCGCCTTTTGCTCTGGCGCTATCCGATCGGCCTCGCCGTTGTCAGCGCTCTTGCGCTTGCCCTCCTGCTGCTCGCCTGGCGCGCGATCTGGGGACGCCGCCCGTCACGGGCAGATGCCCGGCCGGGCGCGTGACGTGGCGATGCTCAGTCGCAATCTGACCCGGTGGGCGTAAACGCCTGTTGGCCTTTTCTCACAGCGCTTTGCGCTAGCAGACAATTTTGGTAGTCGAGACGCGCGCTCTCGAGCGAGTCGCTTCGCCGGGCATCGCCGACCTCGACGGCCGCGCATTCGGGTGGGAAGTGGGACGGGCCGGTAGCGGCAGGCCCCTGGGGATAGAGGAGCACGACGCGAATGGGTCTCAAGGCACCGGGCATTTTGTCATTCACGTCTTCGATGGTTCTCGCCGTGATCGCGGCGCTCTCCAAGTTTGCCTCCACCGCCAGCATTCCGTTCGTGACGGGCCGCGAGTTCGGCATGGTGTTCATCGCCTATTTGATCCTTGTCATCGGCTGCATTGTGCGCGGTCTGTGACGGGTGATGGACGGGGATGCTGAGGCATCGGCGCCTCATGTGTTCTTCTGTCGCGCGGCCAACGGCGCTCTGTCGGAACGTGCCGGCGCGACGCTAAATCCTGGCATGTCACCATGGCGCAATTTCGATTCAGGCAAATGGCGGCGGCGCGTTCATCGCGGTGCACGCGACATCATGTTTGCCGTCGCGTTGACGGTCACTGCGGTCGTTCTGATCGGTGTCGCGTGGCTTGGCAACAACCGCGGCGATGACGCGACGTTCGGGTCGTCGACCGAGTTGACCCGCCGCTGAATGCGTGAGGCCAAACGCCGGCCCATCCGACAGGGCAGGCCGTGGATGTGTGCGGCGCGCGGTCAGTCGCCGTTCCCTGCATCGGCGGGTCCGATGCGCCGAAGCTGCGCTGCGAAACGGTGCTGTCGAGGTTGCTCCGATCCGTCGAGGTCTCATGACCGCCCATAGCTACCTTCGCCCCGTCGGACGTATCACCGGACCCTACGACCGACCGACCGACCGCGACGCCGCGCAGGTCGTGCCGATCGGCGACAGCGGCAACATCGCGTTTGCCGCGCTCGAGCTGATCGACCGTCATGGCGATTTGCGCGTCGAGCGCCGCCTTGTCGATGCGGTGGAGGCAACCAGTGAGGTGGCGCGCGGCGGCGTTCGCGCCGCGCAGCTCCGCGCCGCGCTCGATGGGTTTGCCGCGCCGCGTGCGCCCCTGGCCGG
This sequence comes from Hyphomicrobiaceae bacterium, assembly GCA_050187415.1. GTDB lineage: Bacteria > Pseudomonadota > Alphaproteobacteria > Rhizobiales > Hyphomicrobiaceae. The sequence continues at coordinate 42,960 of JBFWXN010000030.1, forward strand.
CATCCCGCTGGATCGCCCTCGCATCATGGGGATCGTCAACGTCACGCCCGACAGTTTCTCGGACGGTGGCAACCATGCGGACGCAGGAGCGGCGATCGCATTCGCCGAGCGTCTCGTCGAGGAGGGCGCCGAATTCCTCGATGTCGGCGGCGAGTCGACGCGACCGGGCTCCGATCCGGTCGCGCTCGATGAAGAGTTGCGGCGCGTCATGCCGGTCGTCGAGGGCCTGCTTGCGCGGCTGCCTGCGCGCGTCTCCGTCGATACGCGCAAGGCCGAGGTCATGCGACGGGCCGCGGCCGCGGGTGTTCATCTGCTGAACGACGTCTCGGCGCTTCAGCACGATCCGTTGGCGCTCGAGGTCGTGGCCGATACCGGTTTGCCGATCGTGCTCATGCACGCCCTGGGCGATCCGAAGACCATGCAGCAGTGCCCTCGCTACGACGACGTGCTGCTCGATGTCTACGATGCGCTCGAGCGGCGGATCGAGGCCTGTCTCCGGGCCGGCATTGCCCGAGACCGCATCGTGATCGATCCAGGCATCGGCTTTGGTAAGACGCTCGAGCACAATCTCCAGCTCCTGGCGGGCCTCGCGTTGTTGCACGGTCTCGGCGCACCGGTCCTGCTCGGAGCCTCGCGCAAGCGCACCATCGGTCGCCTCACGGGCACGACCGATCCGGCCGAGCGTGTTCACGGTTCGGTCGCCGCGGCCCTCGCTGGCGCCATGCAAGGAGCAAGCATTCTGCGCGTGCACGACGTGGCGGCGACGCGGCAGGCCCTTGCCGTATGGGACGCTGCATGTCGCGGAGACGCCGACGGAACGATCGGCTGAGACCGATGCGCAACCGGCATTTCAGCCCCCTCGATCTCGCCATCAGCCTATCGTGTGCAATGTTGCTGAGCTTGACCGCAGGCCTGGTCGGCTCGGCCGGCGCCCACGAGATCCTGCCCGGTGTCACCGGCTTTCCCTCCCTGGTGCTGCATCCCTTCGTCGCTGTAGAGACCGCACTCGTCCTGCTCGGCTTCGCGATCGTCGTCGGCGCCGCAGGCCTCCGGCCGCCACTGGGCTGGGGGATTGTCATGCTCGCAGCCGGCGCCGTGGCAGGCGTGCTGTTGCAAACGGCGGCCCTCGTTGTGCCTGGCCTTTGGCGTCTGCCGCTCGTCCTCGCGTTGTGTCTCGGAGCGGTGGCCGCAACAGGCCTTGCCGCATCCGGCTGGTGCCTGGCGGCGATGTCCCTGCTGGTTTCTACGGCCATCGGTGTTGCCGTTCCGCCCGAACGCCCCGGCCTTGCTGGCCGTGCCGAGGCTGCCGCTGCGGTTATCGCCGCGATTCTCGCCACCGTGCTTGTGGTCTCACTGCCACGGTTCGCGCTCAGCCGGTTTCGTGCCGTGCGCCTCGCGGGTCGGGTCGGGGGCGCGTGGATCATGGCTATCGCATTGCTGGGATTGGCAGTTTTGTTCCGATGACGCTTCTGCGAGGGTACGGCCCAGCGTCTCGCAGTTCAGATCGCGTTTACGCTTCCACACGTCGTGACACGCAGACGTGTTGCGCTGCACCATAGTGTCACGTACACTTCAAGAAGTGCTTGAGAGCGATGTCTTAAATGTTGGGTTTCGTATTCGCGACATCGGCATCAGGAGTGGGTGGACCGATGAGCAGCGACGGGGGCACTCTGGAACGCGACGGCGAGCCATTCTCGCACGCATCATCGTCTTCGCTCACGGGATCGCCCGGGCGGACCGCTGCTGCGGGCCATCGCAGGGTTCACGTCAAGACGTTCGGTTGTCAGATGAACGTCTACGACAGCGAGCGCATGAGCGAGGCGCTGGGCGCGGAGGGCTATTCGGCGTCGGACTCGGCCGAAGACGCCGATCTTGTCATCCTCAACACCTGCCACATCCGGGAGAAGGCGGCCGAGAAGGTCTATTCAGAGCTCGGTCGGATCCGGGCGATCAAGCTGCGCCGCGCACGAGAAGGCCGCGAGACCATGGTCGCCGTAGCCGGCTGCGTCGCCCAGGCCGAGGGCGCAGAGATCGTCCGTCGCGCACCCATCGTCGATCTGGTGATCGGGCCCCAGAGCTACCATCGACTTTCGGGGCTCATCTCCCGCGTGCGGTTGGGCGAGCGCGGCATCGTCGAGACGGAGTTCCCGGAGGAGGACAAGTTCGATCACCTGCCGGCACGCATCCCGACCATGCGCCGTCAGCCATCGGCATTTCTCACCGTTCAGGAGGGTTGCGACAAATTTTGCACTTTCTGTGTGGTGCCTTACACGCGTGGAGCGGAGACGTCGCGCCCGGTCACCCGCCTTGTCGATGAGGTCCAGCAACTCGTCCGCCAGGGGGTGCGCGACGTGACATTGCTGGGACAGAACGTCAACGCCTATCACGGTGATGGACCGGACGGCGCCTCCTGGTCGCTCGCCCGCCTGATCCGCCGCCTCGCCGAGATCGAGGGGCTGGAGCGCATGCGCTACACCACCTCCCATCCGCGCGACATGACCGACGAACTGATCGACGTGCACGCTGACGAGGCGAAGCTGATGCCCTACCTGCACCTGCCGTTCCAGGCCGGTGCCGACCGCATCCTCGCCGCCATGAACCGCAAGCACACCGCTGCGGAGTACTTGACGATCGTGCGGCGCTTGCGCCAGGCACGCCCGGATCTCGCGCTGTCGACCGACATCATCGTCGGTTTCCCCGGCGAGACCGAGGCCGAGTTCGCAGAGACGCTCGACATCGTTCGCACGGTAGGTTTTGCCCAGGCCTTCTCGTTCAAGTACAGCCCTCGTCCCGGCACGCCGGCCTCGACCATGGACGGGCAGGTTCCGGAGCCGGAAAAATCGGAGCGGCTGCAACGGCTTCAAGCGCTTCTCGAAGAGCAGCAAGCGTCGTTCGCAACCGGCCTCGTCGGCACCACGGTCCCGGTCTTGTTCGAACGCTCGGGTCGCAAGCCCGGCCAACTCGTCGGCCGCTCGCCCTACCTTCACCCGGTGCACGCCGAGGCGAGCGAGGCTTGGCTTGGTCGCATTGTGCCGACCACGATCGTCTCGGCGGCGCGCAATACACTCTCCGGCGTCATACAAAGTCGGTAGTTTCGTCAGATACCCCCTTAAAAATCTGTCGCGCGGAGGCGGCCGATCGGTGTTAGCTTCATCCGGTCGTCGCACGCACTTCGGAGGAGAGCACGATTGACAGAGGCTCGCGGATCCTTCTCATCGGGGGCATCCAGGCCACCTAAGGCCACCGACGACCAGCACCGCGTCGTCGTGACACTTGAGGACAACCGCCTGCTGCCGCGGGTGCTGGGCGAGTACGATTCGCACCTCGCACGCCTCGAAAGTCAGCTCGGCGTCACGGCGCACGCCCAGGGCAACGTCATCACGCTGACCGGCTCGAACGCCGACATCGCAACGGCTCGCGGCGTGCTGCTGTCCCTTTACGACCGCGTGGCCAAAGGCGAGACGATCGCCTCGGGCGACATCGACGGCCTCATCCGGCATGCGCGCTCGGGCTCGCCGAAGGCAGAAGGCATGGCGCAGATCCGCACGCGGCGCCGTATCGTGACGGCGCGGACCCCGATGCAGAGCGCCTATTTGCGCGCGCTCGAGCAATTCGACCTGGTCTTCGGCATCGGACCCGCCGGTACCGGCAAGACCTACCTCGCCGTCGCCTTCGCTGCGGCCTGCCTCGAGCGCGGCCTCGTCGAGCGCATCATCCTGTCGCGACCGGCCGTCGAGGCGGGCGAGCGGCTCGGCTTCCTGCCGGGCGACTTGAAGGAGAAGGTGGACCCATATCTGCGCCCGCTTTACGATGCCTTGAAGGATGTCCTCCCACCGGAGAAGGTCGAGAAGGACCTTGCGTCGGGCATTATCGAGGTGGCGCCGTTGGCCTTCATGCGCGGCCGCACGCTGTCCCATGCCTTCGTCATCCTCGATGAGGCGCAGAACACGTCGAGTATGCAGATGAAGATGTTTCTGACCCGCATCGGCGAGGGCTCGAAGATGGCGATAACCGGGGATCCGAGCCAGATCGATCTGCCACGCGGGCAGGATTCGGGACTCGGTGAGGCCGTGCGCTTGCTCGAAGGCATCAAGGGCATCGAGGCGATCCGCTTTACGTCCGCCGACGTGGTGCGCCGCGACCTGGTCGCGCGCATCGTCGAGGCCTACGACCGCGCCGAGCGGAAAGGCGCGAAAATCGATTGAAAGGCACTGCCGAAGACGCGATGGATACGCCGGGCGACATAGGGCCCACGACTGCGGACGAGGATGGACGCGAAAGTGAGCCTCCTCCTCGACGTTTGTCTCTCGAGGTGTTGGTCGAGGCTGGTGAATGGCCCGATCCCGCGACGCTGGAGACGATGGTCTCGGACGTCGCTGCGGCCGTACAGGCGGCGCCGGAGATGGACGATCGGCTCCACCATCCCGCCTCGGCCTGCGTCGCCTTCATGACCGACGCCGACGTTCGCGGACTGAATGCCAGGTTTCGAGGTCAGGACAAGCCGACCAACGTCCTGTCTTTCCCGGCGCAGGTACCGCCCGCGGGCGTGCTGGGTCCAGGCGAGCCGGCCTCTCTCGGCGACATCGTATTGGCGGCGGAAACGGTTGCCCGCGAAGCGCGCGCTCTCGGCATTCCCATGGAGCAGCATGTGCAACACCTCGTCGTGCACGGCACGCTGCACCTGCTCGGCTACGATCACGAAGCGGACGAGGACGCCGATCTCATGGAAGCACTCGAGACCCGCATTCTGGCGCGGCTCGGCGTTCCTGATCCGTATCGAGACCTTGGTCCAGGCGCCGATCCGGGCGCCGAGCCAAGCCTGAACCAACGCAACGAGTGAGCGGCAGAATGGCAAATTCGAATGATGCGACGCCGCCGGTCGCATCCGAGAACGGCGCATCCGCCCAGAACGGCGACGGCACGCGAAGTACGAGCGGCCCCAGTTGGCTTTCGGCTCTGAGGGCACGATTGGGCCTGGGTGCGCAGCAGACCCTGCGCGAAACGCTCGAGGCGGCGGTGCGCACCGAGGCCGAGGGCGACACCACGTTCTCGGCGACGGAACGCGACATGCTGCTGCGGCTGTTGCGCTTCGGCGGACTGCGCGTCGAGGACGTCATGGTCCCGCGCGCCGACATCATCGCCATCGAGGAAGAGGCGTCGGTCGCCGATCTCATGCGCCTTTTCGACGAGGCCGGCGTCTCTCGCATCCCCGTTTATCACGAGACCCTCGACGACCCGCGCGGCATGGTGCACGTCAAGGATCTACTGCGCTTCCTCGGCGCGGCCGATCTGGCCAAACGGGCGATTGCGCCCGAAGCAGGCGTCGATGGCCAAGCGGCGGCATCCGGTGAGGCCTCGTTGGAAGACGTCGTCCCCGCGCCCGGTCGCGGGCCTGCCGGTAACCTTGCGCAGCCGATCCGTTCTGCGGGCCTGCTGCGGCCGGTGCTCAATGTGCCGCCGTCGATGCCGGCCGTGAACCTGCTGATCCGTATGCAGGGCACGCGCAACCACATCGCCCTCGTGGTCGATGAGTATGGTGGCACGGACGGCCTCGTCACGATCGAGGATCTGGTCGAGCAGGTGGTCGGCGACATCGAGGATGAGCACGACGTCGAGGAGGCGGCCAATATTACCGACGATGCGCGCCAGGGTCTCGTTGCGCAGGCGCGCACGCCGGTTGCCGAGTTGGAGGGCCACCTCGGGCTGAAGCTCCTGCGCCCCGATGACGAGGGCGAAATCGACACCGTCGGTGGCCTTGTTGTCGCTCGGCTCGGCCGCGTGCCCGTCAAGGGCGAGTTGGTGCCGCATGAGAGCGGCATCGAGCTCGAGGTGCTGGATGCCGACCCGCGACGCATCAAGCGCCTTCGAATCCACCGGCCCCTTCTCGATCCCCGCCCGTCGGCCGCCGACGGCACGTCTTCGGTCGATGCCGATCGGCAAGAGCCGGCATACGCTGCCGGAGACCGCGCCGACGAAAGCCGCCCCGACGCGTGACGACTGCGAGACGCATTGTCGTTCGGGCCGCCGCCATTGCGGTAGCGCTGACGTTGCTCGCGCTTCTGCTGGCATCGATCTTGGTCGGCTGGCAGGTAGCGCGCCGCTTGCCGCATGTCTCTGATTTCTGGCCTCTCGATCTCACCGAGCCCGGCGGCTGGCTGCTCGACCGCCAGTTGGCGGATCTGGCGGGCGATCGCGCGCTCTGCGCGAAAGTGTTGCTCCCGCCCCATATCGACGCCAAGGCCGTCACCGATGCAGCGCCGCGCGAAGGCTGTGGTTGGACCGCCGCGGTCGAGGTTCGCAAGGTCGCCCGAGCGCGGTTCGTCGCCGATCCCGTCACGTGCGAGGTCGCCGCCGCCCTGACCCTCTGGATGGAGCACGTGGTCCAGCCCGCGGCCTCTGCAACGCTCGGCAGCCGCGTCACGGCTATCGACCACCTTGGCACCTATGCGTGCCGAAACATCCGGGGCAGCCCAGCCTTCGCCGACCACCCGAGCGAGCACGCATCAGCCAACGCTGTCGACGTCGGCGCTTTTCGGCTGGCGGACGGACGGCGCATTTCGGTCCTGACCGACTGGGGCAAGGACAGCGCCGCGGGCCGCTTCCTCAGCCAGATCCATGCGGGCTCCTGCCGCTACTTCCGCGTCGCCATCGGCCCCGCCTACAACGCGGCGCACCGCAACCACTTTCATTTCGACCGCGGCCGCTGGCGCGCGTGTCGCTGAGGCGACGGACCAAGCGGGGGATTGACCGGCGCATCCGCTCGGCTGCAATTATTCGGCATGCCTGACGAGCCGCCGTTCAGACTGATCGATGCCGAGCGCGCGCGCCATGACGCAGAGCGACTGTTCGATGCCGTCCGCACTCGCATTGCCGCCATTCTGCCGGCGACCGCAGATATCCGGCATATCGGCGCCACCGCCGTCCGCGGCTGCTTGACGAAGGGCGATCTCGATATCGTGGTTCGTGTGCCCGCCGACGACTTCGACCGCGCGGAGACGACCCTCGCATCGAGGTTTGCACGCAATGCCGGATCGACTCGCACGAACGAGTTCTCGGCCTTCGAGGACGACGATAGCCACCCGCATCTCGGCATTCAGTTGGTGGCGATCGACGGGGCCTTCGATTCCTTCCATCTGTTCGCCGAGCTTCTCTGCGCGTCGCCCCGGCTGGTCGAGGACTATAATTCACTGAAGCGTCGTCACGACGGTGCGCCGATGGCGGTCTATCGAGCCGCCAAGGATGCATTCATCGAACGTCTGCTCTCGGATCTCGAAGCGTAGAACTGAGCCGCCCGGACTAGCCTCGCTCACCACCGCGCGATGATGCCGACGGCGCACCGATCCGTCCGAGGAAGTCCGCCAGGTTCTCGGTCATGTGGTGCACGTGGGCCGGTGGTTCGGTCCATTCTCGGATCTTGAGCTGGATCGGATGATCGATGTAGCTCGAGTGCACGAGGCACGTTGTCATGCCGAGGTCGTGCGGCGGCTCCAGGTTGTGCGGCATGTCTTCGAACATGGCCGCTTCCGCCGGCGCCACGCCGTGCGATGCGAGCAGGCGGTCGTAAGCCTCACGCTTTTCTTTCGGAATGAAGCCCGCGTCCACGATGTCGATGATGTCCTCGAACAGATCGAGCACGCCGAGCTTCGTCGCCACGCGCTCGGCATGCCCGTGCGAGCCCGCCGTGAAGATCAACTTGCGTCCCGGCAGTGCCGTGATGGCGGACCTGAGTTCGGGGTGCTCGGCGACGCCCGACAGATCGATGTCGTGTACGAAATCGAGGAATTCGGTCGGGTCCATGTTGTGCACCTGCATCATGCCTGCAAGCGTGGTGCCGAATTGACGATAGTAGCTTTTTTGAAGGTGCCGGGCGTAGGCGAATGGCACGCCGAGATAGCGCTGGATGTACTCGGCCATCTTCTGGTCGACCTGCGCGAAGAGATTGCACTCGGCCGGGTAAAGCGTGTTGTCGAGGTCGAAGATCCAGACGCGCGTCCGGTCGAAGCCGCGCACCTGCCGTGGGCTCATTGGGCTCGTCACGCGCTCATCTCCCCGCATTCCCTTTCGTGTCTGCCGGCAGGGTGCGCCCCCGTGGCGTCGCCGCCATCCGACTTGCCATGATCGGCTCCGCCATGATGGGATGCAGGTCATTCATGTCTGCCAACCCATCGGGGAACGACCCTATGCTCACCATTTATGGAGTCTATCGCAGCCGCGCTACGCGCACCATCTGGCTGGCGAACGAGCTTGGCATTCCCTTCAAGCACGTGCCCGTCACCCAGCCTTATCGTCCGCATGCCGCACCGCTGCATTCGCGCAGCGACGCGTTCCTCGAGATCAATCCGAACGGGCATGTCCCCGCGATCGATGACGACGGGCTTGTTCTGTTCGAGTCCCTTGCCATCAACCTCTATCTTGCCAAGAAGCACGGCGGCCCGCTCGCACCGGCAAACGTTGCCGAGGACGGCCAGATGACGATGTGGTCGATCTGGGCCATCACCGAGGTCGAGGGCAAGGCGATCGAGGTCATGCGTGATCCGAAGGGCGCGACGGCCGCGATCGAGGCACTGAAGGCGCCGTTCGCGGTGCTGGACGCGGCGCTGGCCGCCGACGGCTATCTCGTCGGTGGCCGCTTTACCGTCGCCGACATCAATGTCGCGGAATGCGTCCGCTACGCGTCCGCCGCGCCCCAGTTGTTCGAGGCTGCGCCGAATGTCAAGAATTGGCTCGCCGCCTGCCAGTCGCGCCCAGCCTTCAAGGAGATGTGGGCGACCCGCGACGCCGAGCCGGCGTGAGGAGCGAGCATCGCGATTGCTGACGCATTGGATTGAGGGGCGGCTGGACGGTCGCCCCTTCGTCAATCCCGCGACCGGCGCACGATGGTGCCGACGCCGTGCTCGGTGAACAGTTCCAGCAGCACGCAATGCGGCACGCGCCCGTCGATGATCACGACGGCATCGACGCCTGCTTCCACCACCTCGATACAGCCCTCGACCTTCGGGATCATGCCGCCCGTGATGGTCCCGTTGCGAATGAGGCTGCGGGCCTCGCCGACTGTGAGGTCCTCGATCAGCTTTTTGTCCTTGTCGAGGACGCCCGGCACGTCGGTCAGTAGCAGCAGGCGCTTCGCCTTGAGTGCGGCCGCCAGCGCCGAGGCGAACGTGTCGGCATTGACGTTCAGCGTCTCGCCTTCCGCCGAAACCGCGACCGGCGCAATCACCGGAATGAGGTCCGAGCGCGAGATCACCTCGATGATCTCTGGATTGACCTTCACCGGATCGCCGACGAAGCCGATATCCACCGGCGTGATCTCGTTGGTCTCGGGGTCGGGCATCTCCGTGATCTTCTTGGCGATCAGAAGGTTTGCGTCCTTGCCGCACAGCCCTACTGCCTTGCCGCCCTGACGGTTGATCGCCGACACGATACCTTTGTTGATCGAGCCGGCGAGAACCATCTCGACCACCTCCACCGTCGGCCGGTCGGTGACGCGCAGGCCGTGCACGAACTCGGACTTGATATCGAGTCGCTTCAGCATCGAGCCGATCTGGGGACCGCCGCCGTGCACCACCACCGGATTGACGCCGGAGAGTTTCAGGTAGGCAATGTCCTTGGCAAAGGCGTCGGCAAGGGCTTGGTCGACCATCGCATTGCCGCCGAACTTCACGACCACGGTCTCATTGTCGTATCGGATGAGATGGGGCAAGGCCTCGGCCAGGATGCGCGCCTTGGTCTGCGCGTCGCCGTTCGCTCTCGGGCTTTCCACCAGCTCTTTGCCTGCCATCGACATCGCCTCCCGGGGACTTTTTCTCGGCCGCTCTTATAGCGTGCCGTGCGGCCGCGTCGAGATGGAACAGGGGCCATGCCGCGCGCTTGGCGGCGATCGGCTAGGGCCGGAATACGATTTCGTTGAAAATCGGGGTGACGCGTTTGCCCCACCGCCCCTCGAAGGCTTCGAGCATCGCCTCGGCGCTGGTGCGCCCGCTGTCGACCACGGCCTCGACGCAATGCAGATGGATGCGCTCGTCGTCACCCTTGGCATTCTTCACGCCACGCGCCTTGAGGCCTTCTCCGGCGATGGTGACCACTTCGCGCGCGATGTCCTGCAGCTTCATGCGCCGGAAGCGTGTCGCCAGTGCCGTGCGCGGCACCTCGGTGCGCAATCCATCGCGCTCCTCGGCCGTCCAGCCCTTGACCACGTCCCAGGCCGCATCGAGGGCCGTCTGGTCGTAGAGTAGCCCCACCCAGAGTGCTGGCAGTCCAGCCACCTGTGCCGTCAGCCCCGCATCTGCACCTCGCATCTCGAGGAAGCGCTTCATGCGCACCTCGGGAAAAATCGTCGTGATGTGGTCCGCCCAGTCTTCGATCGTCGGCTCGACGGATTTCAGCCCGGGACGCCCGAGTTTTTCGGCAAGCTTCCCGGCCAGGAAGTCACGGAACGAGGCGCCTGCGACGTCGATGTATTCGCCGTCGCGATAGATGAAGTACATGGGCACATCGAGGGCATATTCGACATAGCGCTCGAAACCCATGCCGCTCTCGAACACGAACGGCAAGAGACCCGTGCGGGCACGGTCGGTGTCGCGCCAGGCCTCGCTTCGCAGCGACAGAAACCCGGAAGGCTTGCCTTCCTTGAACGGCGACGAGGCGAACAGCGCCGTCGCCACCGGCTGCAACGCCAGTGAGACGCGCAGTTTCTTGACCATGTCGGCCTCGTCCGCAAAGTCGAGGTTCACCTGGATGGTCGCCGTCCGGTACATCATGTCGAGACCGTGCGCGCCGACCTTCGGCATGTAGCGGGTCATCACCGCATAGCGCCGCTTGGGCATTTGCGGCGTCTCGGCCAGCGTCCACTGCGGCGAGAAACCGGTGCCGAGAAAGCCGATCTTCAAGTCGTGGCCGATCGCGGTCACTTCCTCGATGTGCTTCTTCGTTTCGGCATCGACGGCATGCAGGTCCGCGAGCGGGGCGCCGGACAGTTCGAACTGACCGCCGGGTTCCAGCGACACCGTCGCTGCCGGCTCGCCGTCGGGTCGCTTCAGCGCGATAATGTTGTCGCCCTCGTGGATCGGCTCCCACCCGTAGCGGCTGATCAGCTCTTCCATGAGTGCGCGAATCCCGTGCGCACCCGCATACGGCACCGGGCTCAGGTTGTCCGTGTGAAAGGGTATTTTCTCGTGTTCCGTGCCGATGCGCCAGGCGGACTTGGGCTTCGAGCCGACGGCAAACCATTCGACCAGGTCGTGGCGCGAGCCGATGGGCGGAGCGGACGAGCCTGCCTGACGGGTCGACATGCATGAACCTCGGTTCGAAGGGTAGACATCCGCCGCAGGCATCCCCGCGGCTCGAAACGCGACAACTTATGGCGTTGCTCGAGAGTCCGCACAAGCCCTTGACGCATTGTTGAAGCAACGCTCGCCGGCATGAAGTTTTCTGCGCAATGGCTTTAGTTTAGCTCATCCGTCGCGTCATGTCCGGCGCCACACCCAGTGGTCGGGCGGCCGTCGCGCCAATCGCCGAGCACCGCGTTGGCCAGCGTCAGGGCTGCCACGGCGGCCGTATCCGCGCGCATGATCCGGGGCCCGAGCGGCAGCCGATGGCAGTAGGGCAGCCCGGTCAGCATGGCCCGCTCGTCCGCGGCAAACCCACCCTCCGGTCCGATCAGCACGGCAAGCGGGCCAGGCACGATCGCCCGCAGGGCCGCAATCGGATCGCGCACCGGCGCCGCCTCATCGCAGAAGATGAGGGACCGGCTCTCGTCCCAGCCGTCCAGCGCCCGCTTCAGCGAGACCGGCTCGGCGACTTGCGGCACGCGCAGGATGCCGCACTGCTCGGCGGCTTCGATCACGTTGGCGCGCATCCGCTCCAGGTTCACCCGTTCGGCGATCGTGTGCCGCGTGATCACGGGGACCAGTCGCGCAACGCCTAGCTCCGTCGCCTTCTGCACCATGTAGTCGAGACGCGCGCGCTTGAGCGGAGCAAACAGATAGTGCAGATCCGGCCCTCCGGCCTGCGCCCGCGTCCGGCCGGAGAGTTCCAGCACGACGTCGCGACGTCCGCGGCGAACCACTCGGCCCCGCCACTCGCCGTCGCGCCCGTTGAAGACGTGCACGACCGCGCCATCGGCCAGCCGTAACACGTTGACCAGATAGTTGGCCTGCTCGCGCGACACCTCGAGCACCCCCCCCTCGGCGAGGTCGTCGGCGAGATAGAGGCGCTGGGCGCGAAAATCGTACTCCTCGTCCATGCGTCATATCTAGCGCCGCGCCGGCATCAGGCAACAGGCATGGACGCTAGATGCGCACGACATCCGCCAGAAGCGGCCCAAGCTCGTGATCGGGTGTTTTGGTCAGGTCTTTCGCCAACTCGCCAGTGATCGCGGCCGTCACGCGATCGCTGAATGCATCGCGCAACATGCCCAGCGCCGCCGGGGCCGCCACCACCACGAGCCGGTCGAAGGCCCCGGCCCGCAGCCGTTCGTCGAGCTGGTCCGCCAACAGTTCGAGATAGGCGCGTTTCAACTGCTTGCGCGGATCGGTGGGCGGCGTGAGAGGATGCCGCGTCGCACCGCTCGATTCGAACGACCGCCCTTGGCGATCGCCGACGATTTCGTTGGTCGAACTCGGGAGTGCCGATTCCGACGCAAGCCCATCGACAGGGTGTAGGCCTTTGCCGGGGCCGAGGGTCTCGAGCACGCGGGCGCGGCCCGCATCGGCAATCAACAGCCAGGTCCGGATCGGCTTCATGGGTCAAACTCCTTGCGGCAAATGATTTCGGCGGTGACGATCGATAGCGGACCCTTCTAGGGGACACAGTCGCGGCAAGCTTTGACGTCGATCATCACGCGCCGCATTGCGGCTGCTCTCAGGCGCGCATAGGGTCGCCCCATGCCCGGACCTGCCCGAACAGCACCGACCGTTCCAGACGCGCGCCCCGGAAACTGGGTGGACAGGCTCGCGCCGCGCGCCTCGCGCCC
>JBFWXN010000031.1:0-55128 GCA_050187415.1 Hyphomicrobiaceae bacterium
TCGCCGGGCTCGGAAGGCACGGGCCCGGAGCGAGAAGGAGGCGCGGGCTGAGCAGAATCGCATTGCATTCGGCCGTTCAAAGGCCGACCGGCGCAAGGCCGAGGCCGAAAAGCAACGACAAGAGAAGCGATTAGACAGCATGATGATTCCCGAACCGATACCAGCGCCTACATCGGCACCCTGTCCCGGGGATTCTTCCACGGATTAGTTCGTCATTCCCGTTATTATTCCGGCTTGAACCATGCCACGCCCCGTCAAGCGGTCGTTCACAATTGGTGGACACCGCACTTCGATTTCCTTGGAGGCGCCGTTCTGGGACGCCCTGCGCGAGATTGCAAAGCGCGAGAAGCTGTCGCTCGCTCAGCTCGTGCAGAGTGTCGATCTCGAGCGGGCCGACGATGGCGGATTGTCGAGCTCTGTCCGCATCTGGATACTCGACTATTTCCGACGCGGGTTGACTTGAGCCTGCACCATCCGGGATTGCGCCGACCGGTTGCGCCATCCTCGAGCTCCGCATCGCCTTTGTTCCGGCACCCCCTCTCGTGTAGAAGCGCTCGCGGATCGGGCCTCACGGCGCGGAGACCGGAGCAGCAACGGATTGGGTCTGATGCAATCAATTATCGAGATCGCCGGACTATCGAAGACCTACGCGTCGGGCTTCGTAGCGCTGAAGTCGATCGATCTCACCATAAGGGAAGGTGAGATCTTCGCGCTGCTGGGACCCAACGGCGCCGGCAAGACCACGCTGATCAGTATCATTTGCGGGATCGTGAACAAATCCACTGGAAGCGTCAGCATCGGTGGCTACGACAACGTGCTGGAGCCTCGCCGCGCCCGCAACCTCGTGGGCCTGGTTCCTCAGGAACTTTCGACGGATGCGTTCGAGACCGTTTTCAATACGGTGAGCTTCTCGCGCGGTCTGTTCGGCAAGGAGCCTTCCCCAGCCTACATCGAGCGGCTCCTCCGCGACCTCTCCCTGCACGACAAGCGCGACAGCATGATCATGACGCTTTCGGGCGGCATGAAGCGCCGCGTGATGATCGCCAAGGCGCTCAGCCATGAGCCGCGCATCCTCTTTCTCGATGAACCCACAGCCGGCGTCGATGTCGAGCTTCGACGCGATATGTGGAATGTGGTGCGGCGGCTCAAGGAGGATGGCGTCACCATCATCTTGACGACGCACTACATCGACGAAGCCGAGGAGATGGCCGATCGGGTCGGTGTCATCAACAAAGGCGAGTTGATCCTCGTCGAGGAGAAATCCGATCTGATGCACAAGCTCGGGCGGAAGGAGCTGACGCTCGAGCTCGTCGACGCCATCTCGGCGGTGCCGGAGACGCTCGCGCCGTTTGCTTTGGCCCTGTCGCCCGATGGAACCGAACTCACCTACAACTACGACACCAAGGCCGAGCGAACCGGAATCACGCGGCTCCTGGCGGCTCTCTCCGCCGCCGGCATCCGATTTCGCGATTTGAGAACATCGCAAAGCTCCCTCGAAGAGATCTTTGTCGAGCTGGTGGGACGCAACAAATGAACGTTTACGCCATTCGCGCGATCTTCGGCTTTGAAATGGCCCGCACCCGCCGCACGCTGCTGCAAAGCATCGTTGCGCCCGTCATCGCCACATCCCTCTATTTCGTCGTCTTCGGCTCGGCGATAGGCAGCCGCATCCAGGAGGTGGGTGGCGTCTCATACGGCGCGTTCATTGTGCCTGGCCTCGTCATGCTCACGCTGCTGCAACAGAGCGTGCAGAACGCATCTTTCGGCATTTATTTCCCGCGCTTCATCGGCACCATCTACGAAATCCTGTCGGCACCCGTCTCGGCCTTCGAAATCGTGGTCGGATATGTCGGCGCCGCCGCTACGAAATCGATCCTGCTGGCCCTGCTCATCCTGGCGACGTCCGCGCTGTTCGTACCTGTTCGCGTCGAGCACCCCGTCGCGATGCTGACGTTCCTGGTGCTCACCGCCGTGACGTTCAGCCTGCTTGGCTTCATCATCGGCATCTGGGCCGACAATTTCGAAAAGCTTCAACTCGTGCCGTTGCTGATCGTCACGCCGCTCACATTCCTTGGCGGCACGTTCTATTCGATCGACGTGTTGCCACCGTTCTGGCGCGGGGTCAGCCTCCTCAATCCCGTCGTTTATCTCGTCAACGGCTTCCGCTGGAGCTTCTACGGCAAGGCCGACGTGGACGTGGCGCTGTGCCTGGCCCTGACTCTGGTGTTCCTGGTTGCCTGCCTCGCCATAATCTGGTGGATATTCCGCACCGGCTACCGCTTGAAAAGTTAGCAGCGCTGCCGGGCCGGCTCTGGCTCCCGAAGCGGAATTGTGCTCGCATGGGTGGGCCAGCGCGTCTGGCAGAGCGCATCCTCCAATTGGAACAGCCATGGCGAACGGTATCGTTTTCGACGAGGAGTACGATGTTGTCGTGGCCGGCGCTGGCTCGGCCGGCTGCGTCGTCGCAACGCGCCTGACCGAGGACCCATCTGTGTCCCTCTGCCTGCTCGAGGCCGGCGGGCGCGATCGCAATCCTTGGATTCATGTTCCGCTGGGGTTCGGCAAGATCGTGCCCAACCCGCGCTACAACTGGGGCTATGCGACCGAACCGGAGCCGGGTCTCAACGGCCGGTCGATCGTTTGGCCGCGAGGCAAGGTGCTGGGCGGTTCAGGCTCGATCAACGGCCTCGTTTTCTTACGTGGCGCGCCAACCGATTACGACGAATGGCAGCGTCTTGGAGCCGACGGCTGGAGCTATCAGGACGTGCTTTCGTACTTCAAGCGGTCCGAGAACAACGAGCCCGGCCCCGACCAGTGGCGCGGCCGGGGCGGACCGATGCACATTTCGAACATCAAGGATCCGTCTGTCCCAGCCCGCGCATTCGTCGAAACGGCCACGCGCCTGCAGATCCCCCGCAACGACGACTTCAACGGCGAGAAGATCGATGGGGTGGGCTTCGTTCAGCTCAATGTGCGCAAGGGTCGTCGCATCTCGACCGCCGTCGGCTATCTGAAGCCCAATCTCTCGCGGTCCAATCTCACGCTCAAGACCGAGGCGCAGGCGTTGCGCATCCTGTTCGACGGCAGGCGCGCGACCGGCGTCGAGATCGAGCAGGGCGGAAAGCGGCGCTTCATCGGCGCGCGCAAGGAGGTGATCGTTTCCGGTGGCTCGATCAATTCACCTGTCCTGCTGCTTGCCTCCGGTGTCGGGCCCGCGGCGGAGCTGAAGGCGATGAGCGTCGACGTGGCGCACGATTTGCCGGGCGTCGGCAAGAACCTGCAGGATCACCTGCTTATTCGGATGGTCTTCAAGACTAGAATACCGGGCACGCTGAACGAGGTGTCCCGCAAGTGGGGCCAGTCCGCGCGCATGGCCATGGATTACGCGTTCAGGCAATCCGGTCAGCTTGCCGTCGGCGCGACCGAGGCGACGATGTTCGTCAAGTCGCGGCCGTCCGAGCCGATACCCGACCTCCAGTTCCAATGCGCGAACTTTTCAACCGAAGGTGCCTTCAAGGCCGGACTGCACGACTTTCCCGGTTTCATGTTCAACTTTTGCGTCTGCCGGCCGCACAGCCGTGGCGAGATCAAGCTACGCGACCCCGCCGGTCGTTTTCCGCCGCGCATCTACGCCAACTACCTGACCCATGACGAAGACTGGCGGATGATGATGGACGGCTGGCTCATCGCGAAGCAGATCATCGAGACCGACCCGTTCAAGTCGATTGTCGACGAGGTTTATCTGCCGGGGCCGGACGTCCAGACCGAAGACCAGTTCAAGGAATACGTGCGCAACAACGCCTCGACCGTCTATCATCCGTGCGGGACCTGCCGCATGGGCACCGACGACATGGCGGTGACCACGCCCGATCTCAAGGTGCGGGGTATCGAAGGGCTGCGCGTCGTCGATGCGTCCGTCATGCCGATGGTTCCGTCGTCCAATATTCACCCGGCAACGATCATGATCGCCGAGAAGGCTGCCGATATGATCAAGCAGGACTGGAAGGGTTGATCTCGACCGCTCGCGCTATGCGGCGCCACGCCGTTCTTGGCGTGCGTGGTGGACGCGCACTCCGATCATGCACAGACCAACAGGAAGCAGCTATGAACCTCGGCAAGCTCGGCGTCTGGGCCTCGCTCGACGCCCTCTCCGCGAACGATGCAGCCGCGTTCGCGCGGCGTCTCGAGGCGCGGGGATTCGAAACGCTCTGGCTGCCCGAAAGCCGGGGCCGAAATGTCCTCGTCACCGCGGCCTGGATGCTGGCCAGCACCACGCGCCTCAACATCGCGACGGGTATCGCCAATCTCTACGCGCGCGATGCATTTTCGGCCAATGCTGCCTTGCAGGGCCTCAACGAGCAGTCCGGCGGCCGCTTCATGCTCGGTCTCGGCGTCTCCCACAAGCCCATGGTCAGCGGCATGCGCGGCCACGACTACGGCAAGCCTGTGCCCACCATGCGCGCCTACCTGAAGGCGATGCGTGAAGCTGCCTACGCCGGGCCGCCGCCGAGCGACAAGCCGAAGGTCGTCATCGCCGCGTTGGGACCGCTGATGCTGAAGCTCGCGGCCGAGATGGCGGATGGAGCGCACCCCTATTGCGTGACGCCCGAGCATACCGCCGAGGCACGAAAAATTCTCGGCCCGGGCAAGATCCTGGCGCCCGAGCAAATGGTGATGCTGGAAACCGATGCCGGACGAGCTCGCACGGGGGCCCGCGTGGCGCTCGCGCCGTATATCGCCATGGAGAACTACTGCGCCAACTGGCGCCGGCTCGGCTTCAACCAATCGGACTTCGCCGACGGTGGCTCTGACCGGCTCATCGACGCCAATATCGCATGGGGCGATGAGGCAGCCATTCGCCGGCGCATCCAGGCCCATTGGGACGCCGGTGCCGATCACGTCTGCATTCAAGCGATCCACCCGACCGGCGAACGCAGCCGGCTGGACGAGCGCATCTTCGACGTGCTCGCACCGATGGCGTCAAAGTAGCAGGGGGCAGCCGCGCTTCGATTAGTGGAAATATGGCGTCGTGCCGCCGTAGGGCCCGCGCGGCGTCTCGAAGAAGAAGCCGCTGTCGAAGGGCCCGCCCTGGGACTGGTAGCCCATCGAGCGATCGACGAACTTCCGCGTGTCGATCGTGTCCACGTATCGATAAGAAT
The DNA here is from genome assembly GCA_050187415.1 of Hyphomicrobiaceae bacterium. Taxonomy (GTDB): domain Bacteria; phylum Pseudomonadota; class Alphaproteobacteria; order Rhizobiales; family Hyphomicrobiaceae. The sequence continues at coordinate 5,160 of JBFWXN010000031.1, forward strand.
AACCGCCGCGATACCGATGCTTCTTGTAGACCGGAACGGACAGGGGCTTGTACCGCTTGCGCGGGGCTGCGTCGGCCGAAATCACGGGCGCGCAGACCAGTCCAACCGCAAGCAGGCACGACAGAAGTACTGTTTTCATTTGAACGCTCACTGCTGAGACCCGGCGCGTTGACTTCGAACGCGCGGATCGCCTGTATCGCGCCTATGTCACCGTAAATTGATTAACGTCTTGTTAGCGATGAGTCGCTCGCTGAAAAACTCATAGCACGGTGTCAGGCTGCTGCCTGTTGCATTCCGGCGACCCATCGGAACCTTCGAGACGCCCCGCCGCGCCGCGCTCCACGCCGGGGGGGGGCGTTCGGTCACTCCCCGACGCCGCTGCGCAGCGAAACATCGTGCCGGGGCGCGTGCCAATCGGCAGCGGCGGCAATGCACCGCGCCACATCCTCCTCGACCATCAGGCCATCCGCTACCAGCTTGCGTGCTGCCTCGCCGATCAAGCGCTGGTAGGTCGCGACATCCCCGTATCGTTCCTGGATCGAGGCCCGCGGGTCGCGCGTGAGGGCACGCTCCTCGGGCGTCTCGGCGAAGGCAATGGTCGATCCCGTAAACTCGTGCAGCGCACCGTGCCCCTGGCCTCGAATGCGCATGTTCCAGCCCGTGTACGTCGCCAGCGGTACCTCGACCATCGGCGCGCGCACGCCCGCGACGTCGTTGCCGTCGCTGTCGGTCGCCGGAACGAGCACCGCATAGTGCTCGCCCGTTCGGCCGGGCGGTTCGCAGATCACGCCACGCTCGTAGTCCGGTCCGAAGTCGAGCCGCTCGAGCGTATTCGGCTCGAGCGGCGTTGCGATCCCGGGGATCCGCGGGAACCTTTCGCGCCAAGTCTCGACGTCGACGAGCGTACCGTCGGCACGCCGCGGTATTCGGCTCGCCGGCGGGGGCTTCGCCGCCGTCGCCCATTGGTCCATGGCATCGAGTACGCCGCGGAACAGCATCGACGTCCAGACGACATTCTGCACGTTCTGGCAGATCCCCCGCCCGGGCGCCTTCAGCAGCGGATCGGCGAAGTGCTGCGAGGATGACCAAAGGTAGGCGCGCACGGTGTCGGGCAGTGCCAGATCATTGCCCTCGGTATCGGTGTGCACGAGGCTGCCGCGCCGCTGCCAATATTCGGTTGCCGTTTGCGTATGGATGATCAGCGGATCGGTCTCGGGCCGCTTGCAGATGGCGTCCGTCCGGCCCGTGAGGTGGTCGGTGCTCGACGCATAGGCAAATGGAAAGGTATCTGCGGGGTTCTCGTGGTCTTCGTGCTGCTGTCCGGCCGAGACGATGACGTTGGCGAAGCGATGGTTCATCCACATCTTGCCGCCGCCGGCCACGTGGGGCAGGAGGCCGTCGAAAACGCGGCCGCCCGCGGGGTTCGCATTGAAGCCGCGATAGATGAAATCCCGAATACACCGCCCCGTCTGCGAACGGCCCCATCCGTAGGCCTTCTCCATGCCGCCGGGGAGTGGGTTGGCGGTGCCGGCGTCGTCCGCGCGGCCCGATTTGAGAAACGCGACGACGTCGCGCACAGCCACGTGGCCGAGGCCGAGAACCAGTGGATCGCGCCCATCGTAGACAAGCTCGTAGATCCATCCCGGCTCAAATCCGGCCGGAAGGTGGATGTGCACATCCGATGCGATGACGGCCGTTTCGCCGCCCTGATTGTCGAGGCCGGCGCCCCCCTCGACGCGGGCGAACATCCATTGGTCGTGCGGGACCGGAATGCGATCGTCCTTGGCGTAGCGCCGGCGCGTGAGCCGGGCCTGCCGTGTATCGAGCGAGACGGTCGGGTGCGATCGCGTCGAAGCACGACTTGAAAGCGGGAATGTCGTCTGCGCCTTCGATGTGGCGATGTACTCGACGCGTACCTTGCCCGTGATCGGCTTGCCGTTCTCCATCGCCACCGGAACATCCAGCAGGAATCGGTTGTCGCCGGGAAGGAGATCGGCCTGCCACCCGGCCATCACGATCGTGTACCCGCGGCGCATGAGGAAACCATTGCCGGCATGGGCGGGCGAGCGCGGATCATTCGATCCTTGCGCATCGTTGAAAAACTGGAGACAGCGGACGTTGCCGCGATTGCCCCAGTCGAAGAACAGGCGCCGATTGCCGCGATCGAGATCGACGGGCTTGAGGATCAGAAGGTCGGTCGCGAGTTCGACGAGGCCCTCTCGGTTGCGCGGTGCCTTGTCGAGATCGGCGATGCCGGCAAGGTCGCGAGCAGCTGGGTCGACGGCGATCCGCGCACGCGCCTTGATCCGCTCGTAGGCGCCGCTGTTGCCGAAATGTGTGTCTCCGGCGAAACGCTCCCGCTCGCTGATCTCGATCGCGATCTGGCTTCGGCTCGGCATGTTGGTGTCCCGGGTTGGCTCGGCCCCAATGTATGGGCGCGCGCCAAGTGTAGGCGTCCATGTCGCGGCGATCCAGTCCTGCCAGTGGGCCTGGATAGGGTGAGACCGCCCCGATGCATCGCCGTTCGCCGAACGCGCGTGCTGAATGCCTTCGGCGGAGCGGTGCGCCGCCTCGCCCCTAGCCTCGTCCCTGAGCCACCATTTCGCCGATGGGCCACGCGTCGAGCGACGTCGCCAAACCTTGCTCCCCGAGCGTTGCGCGCAACCGCGGCAGCGCGTCGGGATGCACCTCCTTCAGCCAGGCGAGCATCCTCTCGCGCACCTCGCACCGCAGGTCCCAGGCCGCCGGCGAGTTGGTCGCACTCATCAGGGCGCGCACAGTGATCGTTGACGTTTCGGCTTCGATCACCTGGACGTTTGCCACCTTGCCGTCCCACAGCCTGTTGCCGTTGAGAATGTCGTCGAGTTTCGCACGCATCTCCTCGATCGGTGCGCGATAGTCCAGTTTCCAGGTCACCGCTCCGATGATGCGGGCGCTGTCGCGCGTCCAGTTCTGGAACGGCTTCTCGATGAAGTAGGAGAGCGGCACGATCAGGCGCCGAAGATCCCAGACGCGGACGACGACGTAGGTCGACGTGATCTCCTCGATCCAGCCCCACTCTCCCTCGACGATGACGACATCTTCGATCCGGATCGGCTGCGTCAGCGCGATCTGGATGCCGGCAATCAGGTTGGCAAGAATCGGGCGCGCGGCAAAACCGAGCACCAGGCCTGCCGCGCCGGCCGAAGCGAACAGGCTTACGCCCACGTTCTGCACGGTCGGGAAGGTCATCAACACAGCGCCGGCGGTAATGAGGACGACGATGACCTCCGCCGAGCGCCTGAGAATGGCAATTTGGGTGTGCAGCCGCCGGGCTTCGAGATTGTGCTCGCTGTCGAGCCGGTTTCTCCGAGCGAAGAATGTCGAGAACGTCTCGATGACGATGACCAGTGTCCAGCCGGTCAGCAGCATCACACCGATACGAAGCGCGTGCCGTGCACCGCTCGCGAAGTGGGGCGCGAAGTCTCCCGCTGGGAGCGCCATTGCGATGAACATGAGCACGGCGAAAAGCCGCAAGGGCCCGACCAGGCGCTTCATCAGGCTCGGGCCGGACATGAAGCGCTTGAGGACGCGCCTAAGCGTCATGCGCGTCACCGCGAAGATCGCCAGGCTGAACAACGCGGCGCCGGCGATCCACACCAAAATTGAGAGTTCGATGCTCTGCGTCAAATCCAACAGACGCGTCAGCAAATCGACCGAGGCGGCTTCGGTCATGCTGTCCCCTTTCCCTTGAATCCCTACAAATACAAATGCCCACCGGCACGTCGGCACCGGGGGCATCCGTTCCTTTGGGATTAAAGCCTATATCGTCAACTTGGCAACATGACGACGGCAAGTTGCCTGTTGAAAGGGCAGGCGTCGCGCTAGTTTCTTGGTCGTCTTAGCCACGCCCTTCGAAGGGCATATTGGTCGCCTTGATCATTAGTTCGAACACATTGGTGTCCAGCGGCAGCGACGCCATGTAGCGAATGGCAGAGCCGCAGTGCTCCACATCGAACACCGGCTCCGGCATGATATCGCCCCTCGGCTGCGGCACGCCGGCCTTCATGCGCCCGCCCATGTTCGTGTCGGCATTGCCGATGTCGATCTGGCCGGCTGCGATATTGAAGGGCCGTCCGTCGAGCGCGATGCACTTCGTGAGGCCGGTGATGGCGTGCTTCGTCGAGGTATAGGCGACGGATCCCGGACGCGGCGTATGGGCAGAGATCGAGCCGTTGTTGACAATGCGGCCTCCCTGCGGCGATTGCGCCTTGAACATGCGCATGGCTTCCTGCGCGCACATGAAGCAGGCGGTCAGATTGAGATCGACGACTTTCTTCCAGTCGTCGAGCTTGATGTCCTCCATCGGCCCGGCGGGCAGGCCCATGCCCGCGTTGTTGAATAGGAAGTCGAGGCGCCCGAACGCGTCCTTGGTCTTGGCAAACAGCGACTTCACCTGATCCTGCTGCGCCACGTCGGTCGGCACACCGAGCATCCTGCCGCCGCCTGGTTTCGCCGCAGCGACCGTCTTGTCGAGTTCCTCCTTGCGCCGCCCGGCTATCACCACGTCCCAGCCGTCCGCTTGGAGTGCCAGCGCCGCCGCGCGCCCGATGCCCGTGCCGCCGCCGGTGATGATTGCGACCTTGTTCGTTGCCATGAGCGCTTCCTCGGGTTGTGATCTGTTCTCGGTGCCGCACCGCGGGTACGGGCTCAGCCCGCAATCGATCATGAAATACCGCGTGCGGGCAAGTCGCGGATCTCGGCGACAGCCGCCGACCGGCCATCGGCGGCGTCCGCGCACGCCGTGACGTCCCCCCGTCGAGCAGCGATTGACGGGCGTGCGCGTCGGGTGTCATCGTCCGCTGAATTTGGAGGCAGGGAGACGGCCATGGCGGGCGCCATAGAAGCACGTGCACTGAAGCAAGCCCTGAAGGAACCGGGCGAACTCGCGCTGCTCGATGTTCGCGAGACCGGCGCCTATAGCGAAGGGCATCCCTTGTTTGCCGTACCCGTCGCCTACAGTCGCCTGGAACTCGACATCGAGCGTCTGGTCCCGCGGCTGGACACGCCGATTGTCGTCTTCGATGGTGGCGAGGGCATTGCTGCACTGTCGGCGCGCCGGTTGGAGTCCTTGGGCTACACCGACGTCAAAGTGCTCACGGGCGGGACGCCCGCCTGGAAATCAGCCGGCTATACCCTGTTTGAAGGGGTGAACGTGCCGTCGAAGACGTTCGGCGAAGTGGTCGAGATCGAGCGGCATACACCCCGCATCAAGGCGCAGGATCTGATCGCCATGCAGCAGCGTGGCGACAACCACGTCATCGTCGACGGGCGGACGTGGGACGAGTACCGCCGCTTCAACATTCCCGGTGGCGTCAGTCTGCCGAATGGCGAACTCGTGCTTCATATCGACGGTATCGCGCCGGACCCCAAAACCAAGATCGTGGTCAATTGCGCGGGCCGTACGCGCTCGATCATCGGCGCCCAGACACTTATCGACTGGGGGGTGCCAAACGAGGTCGTGGCATTGGAGAACGGAACTCAGGGCTACTGGCTGGAGGGAATTCCGATCGAGCATGGCGCCGATAGGCGCGCGCCCGTGGGCGACACGTCGGAGGCCGCGCTCGAGGCGAAGCGCGCACGAGCGCGTGCTCATGCGGATCGTCACGGAGCCGCATACGTCGACGCCGCGACGGTAATCGCCATGGCGCAGGACAAGGCGCGCACGACCTATCTGCTCGATGTTCGCACCGCGGAGGAATTTGCCCGCGACGGTTTGCCCGGCTTTGCCCATGCCCCTGGAGGGCAGCTCCAGCAAGCCACGGACCAATGGGTCGGGGTCCGAGGCGGTCGTATTGTGGTGTCGGACATGGGCGAGATGATCCGCGCGCCCATGGTGGCGGCTTGGCTGCGGCAACTCGGCCACGAGGCCGTCGTGATGACGGACGGCGCAGCCGCGCGCGATGCGCTGGCCAAGGCAGGCCTGGTCGAGGCGAAGAAACCCAGGTTCGACGCGTCGCGAATCCGCCTGCGCGAGGTCTCGCCGGCCGAGACGGCTGCTCTGCTCGTTTCGGGTAACGGTCAGGTGATCGACGTGCGTCCCAGCATGAGTTATCGCGACGGCCACATCGACGGCGCCAAGTGGTCGATCCGGCCGCGGCTTGCGGGCGATGTTGCCGATGCCTCGAAGCCGGTGGTTCTGGTGGCCGACGACCCTGCTGTGGCGGCGCTGGCCGCGCTCGATCTGGCCGAGGCCGGTTGTGGCGACGTGGCGATTCTGAAAGGCGGCATGAAGGCGTGGACGGGCGAAGGACGCCAGACCGTCGAGACCGCAGCGGTCCCGTCCGATCCCGAATGCATCGACTTCGTCTTCCACACGCTCGGCCGCAACGAAGGCAACCTCGATTCCGCGCGCGCCTATCTCGCCTGGGAAATCGGTCTCGTCGATCAGCTCGACGCCGACGAGCGAGCCGTCTTCCGGCTTTGATCGCGCGCGCAGCCAACGTTATTCGTGGCGCGCAGCCACAGCTCCCACGCGCGCAGCGGCCGGCTCCCCGTAGGGGAGTCGCTGCGCGCCACGCAAGCCGCGCAGCGGCCGGCTCCCCGTAGGGGAGTCGCTGCGCGCCACGCAAGCCGCGCAGCGGCCGGCTCCCCGTAGGGGAGTCGCTGCGCGCCACGAATAATGCCCGCTGCTCACTCTCCGCCGAATTCTTCCAGCAGCTTCAGGAAGCTCTCCATCTCGTCCTGGGCCAGCGCCTGTTCGGCTTGCAGCATCAGCCGAAGCTTTGTCGCGAGCGTTTTGAGCCGGATTGCGTCCGTCTCGGCCTTGGTTTTTGCGGCACTCGCTTTCGCCGCCTCGGCCTCCGCCAGCAGCTTCTCGGTGCGCGCTGCGATCTCCTGGCTCTCGATCTCGGCGCGCTGAAGCTTGGCCTTCACGTGCCCGAGCGAGTCCTTGAGTACCGATTGGGCTTCTTCGCGCACCGTCTTGGTATCGTCGATTTTGTGATCGAGGACGCGCTTCAAGGTGCCCTGTAGACGCTCGGCCATCGGTCCGCCCGTCGCCGCTTCGGGCTTCGGTTTGGTGGGCAGCAGGTCGCGGCCCGTCCCGAGCTGTCCGCGGCGCGCGCGCACGAAGACATCGACGACCATCCGCATGACGGCAGCAGCACGATCGGACTGAAGCATCGTCGCGGCGAGAACGACGCCGTGTTCGGTGAACGCCCAGGGAAGAGACCGTCGTCCGCCCCACGACCCGCTTGCCATCACACCTTGTGATCTCAAGTGCTCGACCTCGGCCTCGGTCAGCTCGAAGGCCCAATCGGTGGGAAATCGTCCGCGATCGCGCTGGCGCTTGAAGGCCTGATTGAAGACGCGCGTTTCGGTTTCGTAGAGGACCGCAAGATCAGCGTCGAGAATGACGCGCTCACCGCGAATGCTGTGCACCGGCACCGGCGTGGTGTCATCGCCGGACGTGGCCGACGATCCCCGTTTCGAGAGTGCCTTCCCGGCCATCGGATATCCCCCACACGGATCGTGGCGCATTGCTCGCGCCATGTTTGCGTCTGGTGTATCGGCTTGGCTCGGCGGTGTCAGCGTACTCAGTTCGCCCCTTCGAGCAAGCGCCGCGCGATGACCTGGGCTTGGATCTCGGCCGCACCCTCGAAGATATTGAGAATGCGCGCATCGCAAAGCACCCGGCTGACCGGATACTCGAGCGCGAAGCCGTTCCCGCCATGAATTTGCAAGGCGTTGTCGGCGTTCGCCCACGCTATTCTGGCTGCCAGCAGCTTTGCCATGCCGGCCTCGAGATCGCAGCGCCGCCCCTCGTCCTTCTCGCGCGCCGCGAAATAGGTGATCTGGCGCGCGATCATGGTCTCGACCGCCATCATCACGATCTTGTTCGCGACGCGCGGGAAGGCATAGATCGCCTTGCCGAACTGCTGACGCTCCTGCGCATATTTCAATGCGAGATCCATGGCCGACTGTGCCACGCCGACGGCCCGGGCCGCGGTCTGGATGCGGGCCGACTCGAATGTCGCCATGAGCTGCTTGAAGCCCTGCCCCTCCTGCCCGCCCAGAAGCTGCGTCGCCGGAACGTCGAATCCGTCGAAGGAAATGTCGAATTCCTTCATGCCGCGATAGCCGAGCACTTCGATCTCGCCGCCGGTCATGCCTTCCGCGGGAAACGGGTTTTCGTCCGTGCCGCGCGGCTTCTCGGCCAGCAGCATCGAAAGTCCCCGGTAGCCCTTTTCCTGCGGGTTGGTGCGCACCAGCAGGGTCATTACGTCGGCACGCACCGGATGCGTGATCCAGGTCTTCTGTCCATAGACTTTGTAGACGTCGCCGTGTTTCTCGGCGCGAGTCCGCAACGAGGCGAGGTCCGAGCCCGTGTTCGGCTCGGTGAAGACCGCCGTGGGCAGGATCTCGCCCGTCGCGATGGCCTTCAGATACTTCGCCTTCTGCGCGTCGGTGCCGTTCTGCAGGATCAACTCGCCGGCAATCTCGGACCGGGTCCCGAGCGAGCCTACCCCGATATATCCGCGCGACAACTCTTCGGAGACGAGGCACATCGCTTCCTTGCCGAGGCCCAGTCCGCCGTGCTCCTCGGGAATGGTGAGCCCGAAAACACCCATGGCGCTCATCTCGGAGATCACGTCGAGCGGAATATAGTTGTTCTCGAGATGCCACGCGTGGGCGTAGGGAATGACCTTGTCGAGCGCGAACTTGCGCATTTCCTCGCGCATGGCCGCGTGCGTCTCGTCCATACCGCTGTCGCCGAACGTGGTGGCTTCGGGTTGCTCGGCGATCAGCGCGGCGATGCGCGCCTTCAATTCGTCGCTGCATCCTCGATCGACGAGTGCGATGACCGACGGGTCTGCCGAGAATTGGGCCGCATCGGCGGCCGCCACACCGAGTTGCCCGAGCCGGATCATCTCCACTTGGCTCATCGGAATACCGCCGCCGATCTGCGCCAGGTATTCTCCGAACCCGGCGTCGAGCAGCAGCCCCTCCATCTCGCCGAAGCGGCCTTCGCCATCGAGGCTGCGGGCCCACCCAACCATTTGGCGCAGTGCCTCGACGTAGGTTGCAAGCCAGGCGAGGCCGTGCAGCGCATGCTGGTTGGCGTCCGGCGACCCAGCCGCGGCCTGCTTGCCCCGAACCCCGGACTTCGCCAGCGCGAGCACGCGCTCGGCTGCGCTCAGCGCCTGGGCGTGAGCCTCGAACGGAGTGGAAGATGCGCGCAACGCCGCCTCGGCCATCGGAAATGCTCCCAGTTTGTGCTGCATTGCACAATAGCGGGGCTGCTGACGTAGGCAAGTTCTTGTGCAAGCGCGAAATGAAAAGTCGTCCGCGCCATAAGCGCGAGTAGCGGCAAGCCTGGATTCCGCCTTTGCGATGACGAGGCTCGTATGACCGATGGTGTCAATGTGGGCGGCGCCCGCGACAGACGTTTTGCCCTCATCCGATCGATACGAGCACGCCTGATCGCAACCTGAAGCGCGAGAAGAATAAGGCCGCCGCTACGTGGCAGGAAAAAGAAAAAAATGCCTTAATTATCGAATTAAAGGCCTGTATATTGAAAAAATATTCCTTTCGATGTACGTCTCGGGGCCAGGATCACGAGCGGAGCATCTCCCATGCCCACAGAACTTGCATTCGGACTGACGCCTCGTGCTGCGGCGGTTATCGTCGGTGCCGGTCTGGGCCTCGCATTTGGCGTTTTGGCCCAGAGGACCCGGTTCTGCCTGCGCCGGGCCGTCGCTGGTCCGGTTCGCGAGCGGCAGGCTGCGTTGGGGGTCTGGGCGATGGCGCTGGCCGTGGCGTTGGCAGGCACCACGATTGTGCTGATGTCCGGCCTGGTCGATCTTTCTGGCCACCGCCTGTTCTCCGGACGGCTGCCGGTCGTGGCCATCGTCCTCGGCGGGCTCCTTTTCGGCACCGGCATGGTGCTCGCGCGCGGCTGCGCATCGAGGCTGACCGTCCTCGCGGGAACCGGCAACCTCAGGGCACTGACCGTGATGCTGGTGTTCGCGCTCGTCGCCCACGCCACGCTCAAGGGCGCGCTCGCGCCCATCAGGACGACCTTCGGCGCGGTCGCGGTGGACCTCGGCGCCTACAGCTCTCTGGCGGCTCTGCCTGGCGGCGCACCACTCTGGGCGGGCATTGCTATCGCGGTCCTGCTGGGCCTCGTCGTTCGGTCGGGCGCACGCGTGTCCGATCTCCTCGGTGGCGCGCTGATCGGCGCGCTGGCACCGCTTGGCTGGCTCGCGACCGGATGGCTTCTCGCCGACGAGTTCGATCCTGTTCCCGTCGAAAGCATCGCGCTGACGTCGGCCGGAGCGGACACGCTGTTCTGGTGGGTCGCGAGTTCGGCCATCCAGCCGACGTTCGGCGTCGGCTTCCTCGCCGGGATTGTATCGGGGAGCGCGCTTGCCGCGCTGATAGCGCGCGAGTGGAAGGTCGTCGGTTTCACCGAGGAGGTATCTACGGGCCGTTACATTGCCGGCGGCGCGCTGATGGGCTTCGGCGGCGTGCTGGCAGGCGGGTGCACCATCGGCGCCGGCCTTGCCGGAGCGTCGACGCTGAGCATCGCGGCCATCTTGGCGCTGGCCTCGATCATCGCGGGCGCCGTGCTGGCCCGCGAGCTGATGGCCGCGTCGCGGACTGGCGGCCCCTCGCTGATCGAAGCCGCCAGCGCGGGAGCCGTCTTCATCCCCTGATCTCGCCGCCGGTCGTTCGCTTGACTTCAGAGATAACTTTCTTGGCCACAGCGTCGATCTCGTCGTCGGTGAGCGTCCGTTCGGTCGGCGACAGCGTCACCTCGATGGCCAGCGACTTCCGGTCGGCGCCGAGATTGCCGCCTTCGAACACGTCGAACACCTTGACGCCCGAGATGAGCGTCTTGTCGGCGCCCTGCGCCGCCTTCACCACGTCTCCCGCTGCAACGCTCTTGGCGATCAGGAATGCGAAGTCGCGCGTTACCGGTAGCAGGTCGCTCGCGGCCAGCGGCGCCTTGGCTCGCGACTTCTTCTTCTCGCGCGGCAATGCCTCGAGGAAGACTTCGAACGCGGCGGCCGATCCCGGCACATCGAGCAGCTTCAGCGTTGCCGGATGCAACTCGCCGAAATGAGCAAGCACCGTCTTCGGCCCAAGCCGCAACGTGCCCGACCGTCCCGGATGAAACCACCCCGGCGCATCGCGCGTGATCTGGGCCTTCGCCGCGTCGAGCCCGAGCGCCGCGAGCAGTGCCACGGCGTCGGCCTTGACATCGAATACGCCCGCCGGCTTGGCCGCCCCGTCCCAATTCCGCCCGGCTCCCGTCAAGTGGCTCGCGCCCGCCCGCACGCCGGCAGCGACCATCGTCTGGTCCGTCTCGCCGTCGCCGCGATAGACCTGACCGACCTCGAACATGGCGAGATCGCCGAAGCCTCGGTTGGCATTCCGCCGCACAGCCGCCAGAAGTCCGGGCAGCAGTCCTGGCCGCATCGTCGTCATCTCGGTCGAGATTGGATTGGCGAGCTGCAACGCTTCGCCGCCGCCGCCGAAATGCAGGGCCTGCGCCTGATCGATGAACGACCATGTCACAGCCTCGACGAAGCCGCGCGCGGCGAGGGCCCGCCGGGCACGCCTGACGCGACGCTGGCCGTCGGTCAGCGTCGCCCGGGTGACACCGCCGGTCAGGCGCGGCAACGGTACGGAGGGTACCGACTCGAGCCCCGCGATGCGGGCGACTTCCTCGACAAGATCGGCGGCCCCGTGGACGTCCGGCCGCCAGCTCGGCACCTCGACCGTGAAGCGCGGCCCGTGGCCCTTGAGCACGAAACCGAGCGCTTCGAGCGTGCGACGGATCTCGGCGTCGGCGATCTCGATGCCCATCAGCTTCTTCACGCGCGCGAAATCGAACTCGACGGTGAAGTTTCGCAATGGCGCCGCGCCGGCGACCTTGGCGCGCGACGGCTCTCCGCCCGCAACGTCGAGCATCATGCGCGTAGCAAGATCGAGGCCGGGCTCGACGAATGCCGGATCGACGCCGCGCTCGAAGCGGTAGCGGGCATCGGTTTGCACGCCGGCTTTGCGGCCTGTCGTCGCCGTGCGCACCGGATCGAAGTAGGCGCACTCGATCAGCACGTTCGTCGTCTCTTCGGTTGAGCCACTGTCTTCGCCGCCGAGAATGCCGCCGAAGCCGAGCACCGTGCGATCGTCGGCAATGACGCACATGGCGTCATCGGTGGTGTAGGTCCGGCCGTTGAGGCCGAGAAAGCTCTCGCCGGCTTTCGACAGGCGCGCGCGGATCGCGCCGGACAGCTTGTCGGCGTCGTAGACGTGCAGTGGCCGGCCGCGATCGATGGAAATGTAGTTCGTCACATCGACCACGGCGCTGATCGGCTTCTGGCCGACGGCCTTCAGGCGCTGCTGCACCCACGCCGGCGACGGGCCGTTCTTGATGCCGCGGATGTAGCGCCCCGCGAAGCACGGGCACGGCGTATCGTCGCCATTCGGAAACTCGAGCTTGATGTCGACCGGGCAATCGAACGTGCCCTCGACGCCCTTGATCGCCGGCTCAGGCTTCAACGTGCCGAGACCCGCCGCCGCCAGATCGCGCGCGACGCCGCGCACCCCCGTGCAGTCCGGTCGGTTCGGCGTCAGCTTGATCTCGATCACCGGATCGGAAAGGCCGAGCACGTCCACGTAGCGGCGACCGACGTTCTGCGCGAATTCGGCGTCGAGATCGACGATGCCGTCGTGATCTTCAGATAGTTCCATCTCGCGCTCGGACAGCATCATGCCGTTCGAGACCACGCCCCGCACCGGCTTTTTCTCGAGCGTGATGCCGGTGCCGGGGATGAAGGCACCGAGCGGTGCGAACACGCCGACTAGCCCGGCCCGAGCGTTCGGCGCGCCGCACACCACCTCGACAGGAGCCTTCCCCGGCTCGATCTCGACCTGCAGCACCTGCAACCTGTCGGCCTGCGGATGTCGCTTCGCTTCGAGCACGCGCGCGATGGTGAAGGCGCCGAGTTTTTCGGACGGGTCTTCGATGCCTTCTACCTCCAGCCCGATCTGGTCGAGCGTCCGCTGGATCTCTTTGAGCGAGGCCGCGGTGTCCAGATGGTCCTTCAGCCAGGAGAGCGTGAATTTCATGGTGCGTCCTTCAAGAGACCTCGTCTGGCCGAAATAAGCCCCGCCGGCGTCATCAGCTGCTCATGCCCCCCGCCAGCGTCGGCACGTCGAGGCAGGTGAAGCCGTAGTGGCGCAGCCAGCGAAGGTCGGCGTTGAACATGTCGCGCAGGTCTGGAATGCCGTATTTCAGCATGGCGATGCGATCGAGACCCATGCCGAACGCCCAGCCCTGGTACTTTTCAGGATCGAGCCCGCACATCTCGATGACGCGCGGATGCACCATGCCGCAGCCGAGAATCTCGAGCCAGCGGCCCGGCTTGCCAATCGCCTCGGCGCCAACGTCAACCTCCGCCGACGGCTCCGTGAACGGGAAGTGCGAGGCACGGAAGCGCATCTTCACCTCGTCCACCTCGAAGAACGCCTTGCAGAATTCCTCCAGACACCACTTCAGGTGACCGAAGTGCGTGCTCTCGTCGATCACGAGGCCCTCGATCTGGTGGAACATCGGCGTGTGGGTGGCATCTGAGTCCATGCGGTAGACGCGGCCGGGAACGATGATCCGGATCGGCGGCTTCTGCGACAGCATGGTGCGCACCTGCACCGGGCTTGTGTGCGTGCGCAGCAGCATCGGCGCCTCGCCCTTGGCGACACGTTCGGGCGACTTCAGGTAGAACGTGTCGTGCATCTGGCGGGCAGGGTGCTCGGGGGGGATATTGAGCTTCGTGAAGTTGAGGTCGTCGGTCTCGATGTCCGGCCCCTCGGCGATGGCAAAGCCCATGTCTGCGAAGATCTCGGCGATCTCGTCGAACACCTGGCTGATCGGATGGATGCGGCCCTCGGCGAGCGGCCCCTGACGAACCGGCAGCGTCACGTCGGCCTGCTCGGCAGCGAGGCGCTCCGACAGTGCCGCGTCTTCCAGCAGGTCCTTGCGGGCTTCGAGTGCGGCGCTGATCCGGTCCTTGAGCTGATTGACGGCCGCGCCAAAGCTCCGGCGTTCGTCGGGAGGCATCTTGCCGAGCCGGCCCATCAGCTCGGATACCCGCCCTTTGCGACCGAGGGCGGCAATGCGCACCTGCTCGATGCTCGCGAGACTGCTCGCGCCTGCGATATCGGCGGTGAGTTCCGCCTCGATAGCCGTCAGATCGGTTCCCGACATCTTTCCTCGCTCGAACACAGTTAGCCGAAAGGAGCAGGCTCCTTCCGGCTGCTGTAGCATGGGCCTCGGTTGCCCATCAGCAACCGGCCGCGTCGTTATCGAGTGGTGAACTTCAGGCGGCCTTGACGGCGGCCTGAGCCTGATCGACGAGTACCTTGAAACCGGCGGTGTCCTTCACCGCGAGGTCGGCCAGCACTTTGCGGTCGATCTCGATCCCGGCGACCGAGAGACCGTGGATAAATCGGCCATAGGTGAGGCCGTGCTCGCGCGCTGCCGCGTTGATGCGCTGGATCCAAAGCGCGCGGAAATTGCGCTTCTTCACCTTGCGATCGCGATAGGCGTACTGCATCGCCTTCTCGACCGCCTGCTTGGCGACCCGGATGGTATTCTTGCGCCGGCCGTAGTAGCCGCGGGCCTGCTTCAGGACTTTTTTGTGCTTGGCATGGGCCGTAACGCCCCGCTTGACGCGCGCCATGGGAAATTCTCCGCCACTTCAAGGATTGTCCCGCCGACGAACAGTCGGTGGGTCTCGCTGAATGCATCTGACTTTTAATCAGATGGTCCAATCAGCGCGCATACGGCATGTACTTCTTGACGATCTTCGCGTCGCTGTCGTTCAGCGTCATCGTGCCGCGCGCATTACGCACGAACTTCGCCGTCCGCTTGATCATGCCGTGCCGCTTGCCGGCGGCCTGCGCCAGGACCTTGCCTGTCCCGGTCATCTTGAAGCGCTTTTTGGCGCTGCTCTTGGTCTTCATCTTGGGCATTTTGCTTCTTCCTTTCTGGGCCGGGAGCCGTTGCCGGCGCATTGCGGCCCGATTCTGTGCCGGCGGCTCGAAAGCTCGCGGCCGAAGGGCCATCCCGGAATGGGTTGTGAAAGCATTGCGAGCCGCCACGGCATGCCCCGCCGGACGGCTCCAGGCCGATCTTATAGTCGACACTGACGGGATGACGCAAGACGTCGAAATGTTAATGGCCTAGGTGCCGGCGTCCCACACCGTCTCTTCGGTCCACCCGAGGCGTGCGAACTCTTCGGCACGCAAGGGTGCTTCGGCGATCGAGAAGAACTCGTCGAGTTGCGGCGGCTTGAGGTTCGTACCCGACAGCATGGCGTGCGCCTGCCCGCGATGGTGCGTTTGGTGCTGAAACAGGTGCATCAGCAGCCGGTCGCGCCGCTCTGTTTGCACGCGCGTCAGCCGGTTGACCCGGACGAACGTGTCGAGCAGCTCGGCCGTCAGAGCGTTGCAATGGTCCAGCAGGCGACGGTCCAGCGCGGCCTGCGCCTCGGAAAGCTCGGCGACGGACGGATAGGGGACCCTGTTTTCCCAGGCCTTGGGTCCCAGCCACCCGCCTTCGAGCGCATCGATGTAGAAGTGGTCGATGATGTAGATGTGATTGAGCGTTGCTTGCAGACTCGGGAAAAAGCCGGTGCGCTCGGCCTCGAAGGCGCGCTGATCGAGCTTGGCACAAGCCGCCAGCAGCCGGTGGTTCGACCAGGCGTTATTGTAGGCGAAGGCGCGATACGTTTGAACAAGGCCCGCACTCATGATCCGCCCCGAAGTGGTCTGGAGCGGGCATACTGCTTCACCCCAGCAGGTCGAACAACATCGGAATGAGCGGCAGGTCGGCCGGTGGCATGGGATAGTCCCGCAATCGCGCGGCTCGCACCCACTTGATCTGCTGCCCTTCCCGCGGCCGGATTTCGCCCTCCCAGTTTCTGCATAGAAACAGCGGCATGAGCAGATGGAATTGTTCGTAAGCGTGGCTTGCGAACGTGAACGGCGCCAGGCACGTGTCGCACACGTCGATTGAAAGCTCTTCCTCGAGCTCCCGAATAAGTGCCGCCTCCGGTGTTTCGTCGGCTCCCACCTTGCCGCCCGGAAACTCCCACAGCCCCGCCATGCTCCGGCCCTCGGGGCGCTGCGCGATGAGAACGCGACCGTCGACGTCGATGAGTGCGGCCGCGACCACGAGAAGTATGGGTTTCGACATCCGCCAGCCTCGGATCAGATCGGTCACCAATTTGGCACGCCGTCGCCAGCCGAGTGACCGGCGAGTCAGCCGCCGTGCGACGAGATGCGCTGCGTACCATGAAGCGCAGAGCTGCCGAAACCATCGGCCGCGGAGACGCCCGTCCGGGCCTGCTGCCCCGCATCGCGCCGCAACGGTCGCGAGGCGGCACGGACGCGGTGAGGCGGGCTCCCCCGTTTGGGCGCGGGCGCTCTCTCCGACTGTCGGGCCCGAGAACGCTCGTTGTCGCTTGCAGCATGAACGGCCGGCGGGGGACGAGCCGACGTTTCGATCGTGCCGGTCTCGACCGCATCCGTCTCGGCCTTCGATGACGTGGGCTCTGCAGGCACCGTATCGGCGGTCGCCGTCATGGTCGCCGAGGTGGTGGTCGGGCCTTCGGAATAGTGCGCGATCCGGCGGTCCTCGTCGTCGAGCTGGCAAGCCGGCGCCGTCCAATCGCCGTCGGCCTCCGTCGCTCGGGCGGGGGCGTTCGCCGCGGCCGGGCGAAGGATCGACAAGCGGCGCTCGGTATCGCCGGTCTCGCCGGGCAGGCCGTCGGCAATCTTGTAGCGTGAGCCGCACAGCGCCACGCGCGGCGGCACGTGGGTGCGCTCGAAACTGTCGTAGGCCGGCTTCAGGTCGGCCCACGTCGCCGCCCCTTCGTGGTCCTTGAAGCGCTCCAGGTTCTCCGCTGTCATCCGGAACGGAAAGATGTGAACGGAGAAACGCTCTTGCCCTTTTTCGAGAGCCGCGCGCGCGAGTTCGTAAATCTCGTCCTGCACCGGATCGGTCATGGCGAAGCAGCCGACCGACGAGCAGCCGCCGTGAAGCAGAATGTACGATCCCGTCCGGTTGAGCCTTTGGTCATGCAGATTTGGAAAGCCCAGATTGAAGGCCTTTCGCCAGCGCCCGACCAACCGCGTTTGCGGCGCGCCCACGCGGTAGAAGCCTTCGGGGCTTTGCTTGTCCCCTTCCTTCAGCTTCGGTCCGAGACTGCCGTACCAGTGGCAGATCGGATAGGTGGCAAGGCGCGAGAAGGTGCCCTTGCTGTTCTGCATCCAAAGCTCGAGTTCGGATTCCGCTTTGAAAATCCGAATATAGATGGCGCGCCCCTTGGCGAGGTCCCGCGTCTCGAGGCGTTCGTCGAGCTTGGCGAGATCCGGTGTGCCTGGCAGAGGCAGCTCATTTCGATTGAAGCGTCGCTGACGCTCGATGCGATCGGCCGCGACGTCGTCCAGCACGATCTCGAGAGCCCCGGTCGTTTGGCTGACCCCGGCGCAGAGGCCGAGTACTGCCAGTACTCTGCCCGCGGCCCTGATAATGCCTGCCCGCATGCCCACCCGTCGCCTTGGAGCCCACACAATCCTGTCCGTCGGCTCTGGCTCAACCGAGACGAACGCAATTGCCAGAGGACACCCCGCCGGCAAGTCGTAGCTTGGTGCACTGGGCGCAGCAAGGCCCTGCGGCCGGTAGGCCACAGGTCAATGCGTCTGTGAGCTTAGTTGTTGGGCGCGCTGAAGCTGAACGCCGGTGACGAGCCCTTGGCACCTGCCGCCATCATGCCGTCGATGAGCCCGGAGATGCTGCCCGTCGAGCGCGGCGCCGCGGTCGAGCCCGAGCCGCTTGCGATTGCCACGTTCCGCATCTTGGGGCCCGGTGCGATCACGTGCGTATTCGCGAATTGCTGATTGCCTGGCGGAAGGAAAGGCGTGGCGATCGGGCGTTCAAGCGGTGGACAGGCCGCGGCCGGATCGAGATTGCGCGCCGGCGCGTGCTGCGGCATGCGGGCATTCACGAGATAGTTGCGCCCGCAGACCAGCACCGTCGGCGTCTGCCGGGTCAGCTCGAAATAGTCGTAGCCTTCCTTCATGGTCTTCCAGAAGCCGTACCACTTCGAGTCCTTGTGCCGCGCCATGTTGGCATCGGTCATGCGGAAGGGATAGGCATGCACCTCGAATGACGGATGTCCGCCGTCGAAGGCCTCGCGCGCCAGCGCGTAGATCTCCTCGATCAGCGCATCGGTCATCGCATAGCAGCCGGCAGATTTGCACTTGCCGTGCACCATGAGGAAGTTGCCCGTTCGGCCGAGCGAGCGGTCGTAGGCGTTCGGATAGCCGATGTTGAACGCCAGATGGAAACCCGAGTTGGGGTTCATCTGGGCCCTTTGGATCGTATAAAAACCTTCGGGGGCTTGGCGGTCGCCCTGCGCGAGCTTCGGTCCGAGCTCTCCCGACCAGGTGCAGATGGGGTAGCTTTTGAAGTGATAGAAATGGCCGTCGTCGCGGAGCTTCCAGACCTCGAGCTCCGACTCCTCCTTGAAAATCCGAATGAAGATGGGAGCTTCGACCTTCATGCCCTTCTTGCCGAGAAGCATCATGGCTTCCTTCGACAAAGGACGCGTTGCAGGCAGCAGTTCGGGAGCGCCCGAGCAACCTGCCGCTGCGATAGCCAAGCTCAGTCCAACGGCAATGCCGGCGAAACGATTGATCATGGTCCCCAGGATGTCCGAACGCACTACAACAGAGTCCCCCAGGCAGGGCGCTCGCATCTCGAATCAACAACGTTAATGTACGGTTAACAGGCCGGCTTTGCCAAGACCGGAGTCGGATCCCGTGTAACGCGTCTCATTGATCGTTGCCGCTTGAGACGTGCGAGCCTTTAAGCTCGCCGAATCCGGTGGCGGACCCATGGCGGCATTGCGGCCGCAAGAGGGCAACGGCCGGCTCGTCGCGACCGTTACCCGGCGAACACGGCCGACGTTCGCCGAGCGCGTCCCGCTCGATCCCTGATGGACGAATTAAGCTTTGGCTTTCTGACGCTTGGCCTCGAGAGAGGGGCGCAACGTCGCGATCAGGTCTGCGGCGAACTTGGCATCGAGATCGTCTTCGTCGCCCGAGAGCAGGCGATACCAGAATGCGCCGTTGAGCAGGTCGATCGTCGTCTCGACGTCGAGGTCGGCACGGAATTGGCCAAGCGCGATTCCATGCCGAAGCGTCTGTCTGAACAGCGTCCGCCGCGACGCTACGAACACGCCGTAAAATTTCAGTCGAAAGTCGGGATCGAGCTGCGCCTCCGCCAAAAGCCCCTGCATGGTCCGGCGCACCAGCGGCGTGCCGACGCTCGCAAAGAGCTGCCGGAGGAAATCGTCCAGGTCGTCGAAAGCGTCATCGGTTGGATTGCGCGGCGGCAGACGCGGCAGAACCCGCTCGGTGTAGGCCGCAAGCACGACGTCGGCCTTGCCGCCCCACCAGCGGTAGATGGACTGCTTGCCGACCTTCGCTTCGGAGGCGATTCGCTCGATCGAAATCTTGTCGTAGCTTTCGGTCTCGAGCAGGTGCGCAGACGCATCGAGGATTGCTTGGCGCGTGTGATCGCTGCGGGGCCGGCCGGGCGACCGGGCGGCGCGGGAGGGGGGCTGGCTCATGGCGGCTCTGCGCTCGCTTTCCTTCTTGAATCGCTCTGGCAGCAAATACGTTACGTATCGTACCGTGATTTGCCGCGGAAGTCGCCCCCGCAGGTCCCGCGTCCCCGGGGCTCGGCTCGCTCGTCGCGGATCGGTGACCGGCTGCCGGCGGCAAGGAGCCGCGGATCGCCCGAGCTAGCCATTTCGGCCTGCCGCATGCAAGAAATCGGGGTCGCCGCCGATCAAGGAAGGCTCGCCGCCATGAAGACCTCTCTCGCTCCCGAAACGATCGCGGCACAGGCCTGCGGCCATATTGATCAGCCGACGGGCGCGATCGTCCCCCCGATCTACCTGACCACGACCTTCGAGCGTGATCCCGACAACGCCTACTCCAAGGGCTACATCTACTCGCGCCCGGACAATCCGACGACCCGGAATGTCGAGGAAGTGTTGTGCGCGCTGGAAGGCGGCGCCCGCGCGGTTCTCTATGGCTCGGGCATGGCGGCGGCGACGGCGGCATTTTTGGCGCTGCCGCGGCCCGCCCATCTGGTCGCGCCCGACGTCATGTACTGGGGGCTGAAGAAGTGGATCGCCGAGGACGGGCCGTCCCATGGGCTTAGCGCGACCTTCGTCGATGGCACGCGCACCGACGCTTTCGCCGCCGCCGTCAAGCCCGGCGTGACCCGGATGGTGTGGCTGGAGACGCCGGCCAATCCCACGTGGGGCATTACCGATATTCGTGCCGTGGCCGACATTTCGCATGCCGCCGGGGCACTGCTGGCCGTCGACTCGACCGTGGCGACCCCGGTCCTCACGCGACCGCTCGAGCATGGTGCCGACATCGTCATGCATTCTGCGACGAAGTACCTGAACGGTCATTCCGACGTGCTCGCTGGAGCCCTGGTGATGTCACGCGCCGACGCTTTTGCCGATAGTGCAATGCGGGTTCGCTCGATGCTGGGCGCCGCCATCGGGCCGGTGGAGGCCGCGCTGCTCCTGCGAGGCATGCGGACGCTGCATCTGCGGGTGCGCCACCAGTCGGCTTCGGCCATGCAAATCGCCCGGCATTTTGCGACCCACCCTCGTATCGAGGCCGTGCTTTACCCTGGCCTGCCCAGCGACCCGGGTCACGCTGTCGCAGGCAGACAGATGACGGGCGGCTTTTCGGGAATGCTGTCGGTCCGTGTGAGGGGCGGCGAGGCCGCGGCTGTTCGAACCGCTGCCAACGTCAGGCTTTGGAAGCGCGCCACGTCCCTCGGAGGGGTCGAAAGCCTGATCGAGCATCGTGCCTCGATCGAAGGTGTAGGGACGCCCTGTCCCGTAGATTTGCTGCGTTTATCAGTCGGCCTGGAAGCGCCGGCCGACTTGATCGACGACCTCGAGCAGGCCCTCGTTGCCAACACCTGAGCGATATGGTTTGGCAACTGACCGATGTGCACGGAATTGGGTTCCATGTTGCGGCCCAGTGCCGCAGCTTTGTCTCGTGGGGGGCATTTTTGTCGAGAATTCCAGGGTCTGATGCGTTCTTTTTGATGCCACAGTTTCTGTCCAGCTAGGCGCCCGTTCCGGGTGGGAGACCACTCGCTGTCAACGGAGACGTAATGCTGAGAGTAGTTAAACTGGCGACCCTTCTGTCGGTCGCATGCGTAACGGCTGCCTCCGCGGCACCAGCCGGAAGTGGCCTCCAACAGGGCAAGCCCACCGCGGGCACCACCGTCGAGCTTGCACGGGCCACCCGATGCCATTCGCACAGCTGCGGCGCATCCAGGCGTAAGGCCAGGCGCAACGTCGAGGCTTCGCATCGCGCAAAGAGGCGCTCGCATGCGTCTCGGCACCGCTCGAGGGGGCACACGCGCAGTGCATCGGCCGGCACGTCGCGCAGTTGCCTGACGGGCGCCGCGCGCGGCCTCCTGTCGCGCATCGAGAGCCATTTCGGATCGGTCCGCATCATCTCGACGTGCCGTCCGGGTGCTAGGATTGCAGGCACGGGCCGCATCTCGCGCCACGCGAGCGGCAACGCGGTCGATTTCGATGCCGGCGGCCGGAAGTCGAAGATCGTGTCCTGGCTCATCGCCAATCACAAGTCGGGCGGGACCATGACCTACCCCGACATGAGCCACATCCACGTCGACATCGGGCCTCATTTCGTGTCGATCGCCGGCGGCCGTCACTACGCAAGCTGGTCGTCACGAAAGAAAACGAGCCATCATCGCGGCCATCGGTCCGCCAGGGTTGCGACGGATGGTAGGGAGCCGATCGAGCGTGGAGCCTCGATGGCTCAGGCCAGGTTCGATTCGGACGGCGACGACTGACACCGACAGTAAACGGCGCGCGATACGGGAAGGTTCCTGCACAAGGGCTTCTCGTGTCGCGCGTGTCCGTCGTCGCGTTTGTGACTGTCAGCGCGCGGCATCGCGGAAGGTAACCACCAGCACGTCGCGATAGGCGGGCTGCTCCGCTGCGATCGGCTCGATGGGGGTCACGCCGTGGTAGACGCGCGAATCGTCGACCAGCGCAGCATCGAACGGATCGGTGAGCGTGAAGCTGCCGAGCGAGCGCTTGTCGAGATCCGCGATGGTTGTCGTTCCGCTCCGGATGTTGTGCCGCTTGACCAGCAACACCAAAACCCAGTCCACACCGTCGCGATGCATGCCCTCGGGCGTCGGCTGGCCAGCCACATCGGGACCGGCTTCTATGCGAAACTGATGGATCTCCGCCTTCCAATGGGCGACGGATGGCGACAGGGGGCTGAACAGCCGCCCGCAGAAGCTCAGGATCGTGTTGAGCGCCTCACCCTTGGCGATATCGCCGCGAACAGGCGCGAACCACCGCTCGATGCCACCGTTCAGGGGATTGAAGTTTTGCGTCTGATAGTGCGGCTCGTCCGGTTGCCGGGTCGCGGCTCCGCTCCGCTGCACCAAATACACCCCGTGCCGGCGACGGCGATAGCGGCCACCGTCCGCCATGTAGGTGTCCAGCTCGAGATCGTTCCAGCTATCGGCCAAAGCATCCCAGTCGGCCATCGAACCCGTTGCGTCGAGCATGGCGCGCATGTCGTCGCCCTTGACGTAGACGAAGCCGGATCGGGCGAGCGACCCATCGAATGCGGCCCGTGGCGTGGGGAGAAGGTCGGCCATGACGTATCCAATCTGCTGGCAGACAAGCGGCAAGTGAGCGGCTCTTGGTCGAGCGGTATCTACTATACCTATATCGTTTCTCCGGGAATACTGTGCGGGGCGGCCGTACCGACGCTGGTGGCCCCTCTCTCTTCACCGCCTCCCGTTCCGCCGTCGGGCTTCACGCGCTCCATTGGCACTCCCGTGCAACTCTGCTTAGCTGCGCGCTGACGAACGACGGCAGGGGCGACCCCCGGGCGCCTCGCGAGGGAGAGACGCAATGAAGCTCATGATGTTCAAGTGCGGCTGGGATGCCCGCCTCGGCCTCGTCGACGGGGACACCCTGATCGATGTGGCAGCCGCTGATCCGTCCCTGCCGGCTGACCTTTTGGGCCTCATCGGAGCCGGCGATTGGGCGATCGAGGCCCTGCGCGCCATCCCGGCGAAGGCGCCTGCCTCCGCCAGGTTGTCGCTTTTGGCACTGGAACCCGCGCTTCCGATCGCCCGGCCCCCCAAGTTCATCTGCGTCGGCCTGAACTACCTCGAGCACGCCAAGGAGGGCGGGCATGCGCCGCCTACGTACCCCTCGTTCTTTCCGCGCTGGCCGAATTCGCTAGTGCCCTCCGAAGCCCCGGTTGTCCGGCCCGCGGCATCGGTACAACTCGACTACGAATGCGAGTTGACCGTCGTGATCGGCAAGGGCGGGCGCCACATTTCCGAAGCGTCTGCCCTCGATCACGTCTTCGGCTACACCATTTTCAACGACGTCTCGGTGCGCGATTTCCAGCGCAAGACGTCGCAGTGGCTGCCCGGCAAGAACTTCGACGGCACCGGTCCGCTCGGCCCATTTGTCGTTACGCCCGACGCGCTGCCGCCCGGCGCTTCGGGCCTCGACATCATGACCCGGGTCAACGGCGAGACCATGCAGTCGTCGAACACGTCGGACATGATTTTCCCCGTGGCCAAAATCATCGAGACCCTTTCCGCCTTCATGACGCTCGAGCCCGGCGACCTCATTGCCACCGGCACACCGTCGGGTGTGGCCCATGCCAGAAAGCCGCCCGCATGGATGAAGGTCGGTGATACCGTCGAGATCGAGATCGAGGGCATCGGCATTCTGCGCAACAAGATCGTCGACGAGGCGTGAGTTGCAAGGCGCGCAGCGCCGGATTTCAGCGCTGACGATGTTTCGGTGACGCAAGGTTGGCAACGTACGGCGAGACGAAAGAGACCTCCATGTCCAAGGCCACGACGGAAACGAACGACCTCCTCGTCACGCGCAAGGACGGCGTGCTTACGCTCGCCTTCAACCGGCCGGAGGCGCGTAATGCGCTCACGACGCCGATGCTCGATCGGCTCGGCGAGGAACTCGCTGCAGCCGAACTCGATAACGACGTCGGCTGCATCGTTCTCACCGGCGTCGGCGACGCCTTCTGCGCGGGCGGCGACGTGAAGAACATGGCTCGCATGAACGCAACGGGCACCGCACCGGACCCGCTCGTGCGTATGGAACGGCAGCGCCAATCGCACCGCCTGACGTCGCTGCGTCTCTACCAGATGGGCAAGCCCACCATCGCCTCGCTGCCGGGGGCCGCCGCGGGCGCCGGGTTCTCTCTGGCGCTCGCCTGCGACATGCGCATTGCCGCCGACAGCGCGACCATGACGACCGCATTTGCCAAGGTTGGCCTCACCGGAGATTACGGCGGCACATATCTTCTGACCCAGCTTGTCGGAACGGCCAAAGCGCGCGAGCTCTACCTCTTGGCCGATCGCTTCGACATGGCCGAGGCGCACCGGCTGGGCCTCGTCAACTGGGTCGTTCCGCGGGCCGAGTTGGAGGCGAAGACGATGGAGATCGCCGAGCGTCTCGCCAATGGGCCGCGCGTCGCGCATCGACTGCTGAAAGACAATCTCAATCGCGCCTTGAACGCGACACTGGCGGAGTGCCTCGACTTGGAGAGCGCCAATCTCGCAGCGGCACGGACCACCGAGGACCACCGTGAAGCCGCGGCAGCCTTTGCCGAGAAGCGGGTGCCCAGATTCAAGGGCCGGTGACCGCGCACCGACGCCGCGATCACGGACGAAGCAGTCTTCCGAACCGGCGCCTGGCCGCATAAGGTAATGGGTTCCGGCTGAAATGCCGCCGCTGCCGATCGGAGTGCCTTGATGGCTGAGAAATTTCCCGTAACCCGCTATACCGATGCCGAGGCGCTCGAGTTCCACGCCCGCGGCAAGCCGGGCAAGCTCGAGATCTCTGCGACCAAGCCTCTGGCGACACAGCGCGATCTATCGCTCGCCTATTCGCCGGGCGTCGCCGTACCAGTGCTCGCCATCGCCGAGAACCCGGCCCTCGCCTACGACTATACGAGCAAAGGCAATTTCGTTGCCGTCGTCTCCAACGGCACGGCGATCCTCGGCCTCGGCAATCGCGGCGCGCTGGCCGCCAAGCCTGTGATGGAAGGCAAGGGCGCGCTCTTCAAGCGCTTCGCAGATATCGATGCGATCGATCTCTGCATCGACACCGAGGACGTCGACGCAGTCGTCAATTGCGTGCGCTATCTCGGCCCTAGCTTCGGCGGCATAAATCTCGAGGACATCAAGGCGCCGGACTGCTTCGTCATCGAGGAGCGCCTGAAAGAGCTGCTCGATATTCCCGTTTTCCACGATGACCAGCACGGTACCGCCATCATTGCAGCCGCGGGTCTCGTCAACGCGCTCGAGTTGACCGGCCGGACTCTCGAGGCGCACAGCCTCGTCATCAACGGCGCGGGTGCAGCCGCGATCGCTTGCGCCGACCTGCTCGTCGCCATGGGCATGCCGCGCGCCAACATCACGCTCTGCGACACCAAGGGGGTCGTCTACCAGGGGCGCAGGGACGGCTTGAACCAGTGGAAATCAGCCTACGCGTCGAAGACCAAGGCGCGCACGCTCGCCGAGGCCCTGCAGGGCGCCGACGCATTCTTCGGCCTCTCCGCCAAGGGAGCGGTGACCCAGGCCATGGTGCAGGCGATGGCCCCCCAGCCGATCATCTTCGCAATGGCGAACCCCGATCCGGAGATCACGCCCGAGGAGGTCCACGCTGTCCGCGACGACGCCATCGTGGCGACCGGCAGATCCGACTACCCGAACCAGATCAACAACGTGCTCGGGTTTCCGTTTATCTTCCGTGGCGCGCTCGACGTTCAGGCCAAGGGCATCAACACCGAGATGAAGATCGCGGCGGTCAAAGCGCTCGCCGATCTTGCCCGCGCCGAGGTCCCGGATCAGGTCGCCGCGGCCTTCCACGGGCGCCGTCCGACCTTTGGCCCTGACTACATCATTCCGGCGCCCTTCGATCCGCGCCTCATCAGCCACGTGCCACCCGCCGTTGCCGAGGCTGCCATGGAAACGGGCATGGCGCGGCGGCCGATCGTCGATATGGAGGCCTACGTTGCGCGCCTCGAGGGGCGACTGGACCCGGTCGCCGGCTGGCTGCAGACGACCTTCGAGAAGGTCCGTAGCGAGCCGAAACGCGTGATCTTCGCCGAAGGCGAGGAGCCGGCTGTGATTCGGGCCGCAAACGCCTATCTCGGACACGAGTTCGGCGAGGTGATGCTGGTCGGCACCACCGAAACGGTGAAGGAGAATTTCGCGGATCTTGGCATCCGCCTGAAATCCGAGGTCGGGCTCATCGATACGCGCAAGTCGCCCTATACCGAGCAGTTTACCGATTACCTCTACCAGCGCCTCCAGCGGAAGGGGTATCTCCGCCGCGATTGCCAGCGCCTGGTCCTGAACGAACGCAACGTGTTTGCGGCACTGATGGTCGCACACGGCTACGCCGACGCCATGGTCACCGGCGCCACACGCAACTGGACCAGCATACTCGGCGACGTGACCCGCGTGCTGGACGTTCAGGCAGGCCGCCGCGCCGTCGGCATCTCGCTCGCGCTCTGCCGCGGGCGTGCCGTGCTCGTCGCGGATACCAGTGTCACCGACATGCCGACTGCCCAGGACGTCGCTGAAATCGCGGTCGAGGCGGCCCGTGCCGCGCGGCGTCTCGGCATGGAGCCGCGCGTCGCGCTTCTCGCCTACTCCACCTTCGGTCAGGCTCGCGGCGAACGCTCCGAGCAGATGATCGGCGCCGTCCGGCTGCTCGACGAGATGCACGTCGACTTCGAGTACGACGGTGACATGGCGGCTGACGTGGCGCTGAACCGTGACCTCATGAAGCTCTATCCGTTCTGTCGCCTCACCGATACCGCCAACGTGCTCGTCATGCCTGCGTTCCACTCGGCTTCCATCTCGACGAAAATGTTGAAGGAGCTGGGCGGCGCGACCACGATCGGTCCGATGCTTGCCGGACTGTCACACTCGGTCCAGATCTGCCCGCTCGGCTCGACCGACAGCGACATCCTCAATATGGCCGCCATTGCGGCCTACGACATCAGCCGCTGAGGTCCGGCGGTCCCGCCACGGTCCTCGGCGCCCCGGCGACTGGGTTCAAGCGGCATGCGGCCGGTGCCGGCCATGGGCCCCCATTTCTAGGGGCTCGGCGATGACGTGCGGCCAGCCGGATCCGCGCTCCGCCGGAGAGACTTATCCACGCACGCTCGAGGCACGACATACTTCGGCGCGATTTCTCGGCGAGGCATAGAGGCCCGATTCGCCGCGAAGTCGGAATCGGCTGCCCACGTTTGCTTGAGAGACGCCCCGAATGCCGTCGAACGACTGGAGTTCCCGCGAGCCGCCGGACCTCGGCCCAGCACCGCTGGACCGCCGCGCGGGCGGTGCCCGTTCGCCATCGCCGCGGCCGGAGCTTGCTCAGTCCGGATTCCGGCAGCCCGCTCGCCAGCATCGGACCTCCGCGCGTCACCTCGACTACGGCTATCCGATCGACCGTGGCGGCGGCTTCGGCCGGAAGGCGATCTACGCGTTTCTGGCGCTGGTTGCTTTGTTGGCGATCGGCCTCGGTGTGCTGGTGGTCGCACCGCCCGTCGATCTCGTCCGGGCGCATGTCGTCGCCGAGGTCGAGCGCCAGACGGGCCGCAAGCTCACCATGGGCTCGGCCGGCGTATCGTTCGCCTCGGGCTTTGGGGTTTCTCTCGACGGCGTGGCGCTGTCTGCCCCGCCGGGCATGGGCGGCGCTCCCCTGCTCACCGCCGAACGCATCGAGGTGAGCCTGGCGTTGCTCGCGCTCGTCATGCGCGAGGTGAAGATCGATCGCCTGACCCTGGTCAGGCCTGTGCTTGATTTACGCGTCGACCGTGAGGGCAGGCGAAGCTGGCAGTTCGCCGCCCTCGGCCCAGCCGTGCTCCGTGGCACGCTTCGATATGCTGAAGCTCCGGGGCGGAAAACGGATGCTGCCGGTTTGCCGTCCGAGGTCGTCGACTTCATGCGCGACGCATCCCCGCCCCGACGCAAGACGGCGGCAGGCCTCGATGCGCTGTCGTTGGCCGACGTGCGAGTCGTCGGCGGGACGCTGCGCTATGCGAATGCGAGATCGGCGCTGGCGCAGGAAGTCACCGGCATCGACGCCACGCTGTCGCTTCCCAGTGTGGACGGGCCGCTCAAGGCGAAGGGGATGCTCACACTCGCCGGCGAGCGCGAAGCCGTGGATCTGCAACTGGACGATATCCGCGGTCTTCTCGCCGACCGGACTGTCGCCGTGCGCGCTGTCGTCGAAGGCAAGGCTCTGAATCTCAGTTTCAATGGCAGGATCGCCGCTGGCGCGAAGTCGCTGAAGGAAGGCAGCATTGCCATCAGGGCACCGTCCGTTGCCCGGCTCGCCAGAGCTTTGGGCCTGCCGGTCACCGGAGACGACGGCGTCGGTGCCGTATCGCTCGAAGGCCAGCTCCGCGCGACCGACGAAAGCGTGATGCTGACCTCCGCCAAGATCGCCGCCGGCCAATCGTCCGGCACCGGCACGCTTGGGGTGGAAACCGGTGGCGAGCGTCCACGGCTGATCGCCAACATGCGCTTTGCCGCTCTCCATATCGACCAGCTTTCTTCCATACGCTGGAACGGAGATGCGCCGGCTATTCTGCCCGAAGTGATCCCGCCCGCTTCGGCCGGCCGCTTCGCCCTGCCCGCCGCGTCGCCTTCGAGCTCGACCGAGCCTCCGCATTCGATCGGCGATCTTCTCGAGCGCGAAGACCTGAGCCAGCCCGCCACCAGTCCGGCGGCACGCGTCAAGGGCTTTCGCAAGCGGCTTGGCAATGAATGGGAGGTGGATGCCATCGATGTCGCGCCGCTCCGTGCCATCGACGTCGAGGCCCGCTTCCACATCGTGGCTCTTCACACCGAGAAGCTTGTCGCCGAGGATCTCCAGACCGGCGTCGAGCTCAAGGGCGGCGTGCTTCGCCTCAGCCTTACGGGCGGCCGCGTTGGCGGGGGAGCCGTCCGCGGGCTCGCCTCGATCGATGCGCGACAGGCGGCAATGACCGTCGGCGCAAACCTGTCCGGCGAGAACGTCGGATTGAAACCATTGCTGGGACTGGCCGGCATCGACCTGATCGATGGCAATGGCCGGCTGATCGTTGCTGTCAGCGCCCAGGGCGCCAGCGAGCGCGAGCTCGTGTCGACCCTTGCCGGCCGCGCGGAGGTCAAGGTCTCGGACGGCGCCCTCGTCGGTTGGGATGCCGAGGCGATTGCGGCGGACCTGGCCCGAGGGCACATGCCGACGACCGAGCGCCGCACGGAGTCGCGCACGCCGTTCAAGGAGCTGTCCGGTAATTTTCACATTGCCCAGGGCGTCGCCCGCTCCCGTGACCTGAAGCTCGACAGCAAGAGTGTCGCCGCCTCCGGTACCGCGACCGTCAACATCGTCGATCGGAATGTCGACATCCTCCTGAAGCCGAGGGTTGCCGAAGGTGGTCTGGAAGTACCGGTCCGGATCGCCGGCGCATGGGACCACCCCCGCCTCGTCGCCGACGTTTCCAGCGCCATGAAATCGCCGCAGGCGAAGGAGGCCGTCCGCCAGTTGAAGGACGGAAACGTCGAAGGTGCGCTCCGTAGTGTGCTCGGCAGCGGCCCCAAGGCCGACAAGAAAATCGATCAAGCCAAGGATCTGCTGCGTGGCTTGCTGGGGCGCTGAGCGGACCTGTAAATTGTCATTCTCCGACCGGCGGTTGCCTTGCGGGGAATCAATTTCGAACCCATCGCCGACGATCCCCTAAGCGCGTCTTACCGCTGGGGGATTTTTTTTGCCTTTCAAGGGGGAAAATTTGCTTGCGCCGGGGGGCGATTAGCCCCATATCCCGCCCTGCCGTTCGACCACCTGCCCTAAAGGTCAAGGAATTTCCCCAAACCCCAAGGTAAGGAGCGGGCGGGTCACAATCTGTCTACTGGTTGGGGAGGGTCCGATGGCCTACGACGACGCCCTCTTCCAATTGGGGATGGACTTGACTCGTTCAAGCACCGCCCAAGAGGAAGACCTTACTGAGAAGACCGCGCATATCGCGCACAAGACCGATGAAGCCCGCAAGGACTTCTTCATAGAGCGCGATGGCGTGAGGTTTGCGGGAACGCACCTCATCATCGACCTGTTCGGCGCCCGCCGGCTTGACGATCTCAAGCATGTCGAGCGGACGCTGAAACGTTGCGTAGAGGCCGCTGGAGCAACGCTTCTGCACATGCACCTCCACCACTTCACGCCGAATGGCGGCGTGTCGGGCGTGGCCGTGCTGTCGGAGAGCCATATCTCCATCCATAGTTGGCCCGAGGCCGATTACGCAGCACTCGACGTCTTCATGTGCGGAGATGCCAAGCCTCACTTGGCAATCAACGTCCTGAAAGAGGCGTTCGAGGCAGACGATGTCGTCGTGAAGGAGCACCTTCGCGGCGAGGAGTTGGAGCAGCTCAAGTGGCAGGTGGCCGCAAAGCGTGCACCAGCTCGGATGCCCAAGCGTGAGCAGGTCCGCAGCTTCGCTGCCGCCTGATCTCGACACGAGTCCATCAGATCGCGCGCCCGGCTGGCAAAGTCGGGCGCGCTTTCGTTTCCGCGACACGGCCGCCATGCACGTCTATCGTAGGCGACGGTTTGCGAGGAGCTTGCCATGCCCAAGACTGAGGCCAAGGCCGAACGCTGGATCGAGGAGACATTTCATCCCCACTGGCGCGTCGCCCTGGAGGCCGCCAAAGTGCTGCACGAGGTCCGGACCGAGCACCAGCACCTCGTCATCTTCGACAACGACACTTGGGGCCGCGTGCTCATGCTCGACGGCGTGTGCCAGCTCACCACCTCCGACGAGTTCGTCTATCACGAGATGATGGCCCACGTGCCGCTGATGGCATTGAAGTCGCCGCGTCGCGTGCTGGTCGTGGGCGGTGGCGATGGCGGTGTCATGCGCGAGGTGCTCAAGCATCCATCCGTCGAGAAAGCGACCCTTTGCGAGATCGACCGCTCCGTCGTCGACCTGTCGTTGGAATATTACCCGGAGATCGCCGGAGGTTGCTTCGACGATGCGCGCTGCGATCTGGTCATTGCCGACGGCTTGCAGTACGTCGCCGGCACAAAGGAGAAATTCGATGCCATCATCGTCGATTCCTCCGAGCCGATCGGTCCGTCAGCCGTCCTGCATACGCCTGCGTTCTTCGCCGACTGCTACGCCGCGCTCCGCGATGGCGGCGTCTTCGTCACCCAGAATGGCTTGCCGTTCCTGTTTCCGGATCATCTCGCCGGCACCACGCGGGCCTTGGGCGAATTGTTCGGCAAGGTCGCCCCTTATCTGTGCTCGCAGCCCTGCTATTTCGGTGGGCCGTTTGCCCTCAACTGGGCGTCCGACGATGCATCCCTTCTCGACATCTCCGGGAAGAAGCTGACGCGGCGCAGCATCAAGCGCGCGATCGCGACGCGCTATTGGACACCGGCCGTCCATCTCGCCGCCTTCGCGCTTCCCCGCTATGCCGAGCGTGTGGTCGAGGATGCGCTGCTTGCGCCGCACGAGCCGACAAAGCCGGTTGCTGCCGCAAAGCGCGTCCGCGCACGCCGCAAGCCTCCGGCGAAGTCCGTAGCCGGAACTGCCGCCGGAGCACGGCGCAAGCCTGCACGCTGAACTCGTCATCTGTTGACCGAAGCAAACCATTCCCGCGGCCAACCGGCACGGTCCCCGCGCAACTCTTGACGCCCCGCCCTGCAATCGCAGACATGCGCCCTGGCCCGATCGGATCGGGAGGCGGCCCCGGAAACGACCCCACACAACGAGGAGCGACGCGAGATGTCGGCCCATTGGCCCTTCCCGTCGATGGCGTGCATGAGCCGTTGGCGTCGCCGAACGCTCGCCGCAGGCGCGGGCGCCGCGAGTGTACTCGCCATGCCGCCGTTCTTCCTCTGGCCGGTCCTGTTCATCACGTTGCCGTTGCTCGTCTTCCTCATCGACCACGCCGTAGCGACGGCCCCACGCCGCCGACCGGCGCACGCGGCCACCATCGCGTGGTTCTTCGCATTCGGCTATTTCCTGGCAGGCCTCTTCTGGATCGGCGAGGCGTTTCTCGTCGAGGCCGAGAAGTTTGCTGTCCTGATGCCGTTCGCTGTCTTGGCCATGCCGGCTGGCTTGTCGCTGTTCTGGGCCGCCGCAGCAGCCGTGGCGAGCCTCGCCTGGGACACCGCGCGCCACCGCGTCGTGCTTCTGGCACTGACTCTTGCGGCTGCCGAGTGGCTACGGGGCCATGTTCTGACCGGCTTCCCCTGGAACGTGCTCGGCTATGCCCTGACCGCTCCCGACGCCCTGATGCAATCTGCGTCTCTGGTCGGCATCTATGGCCTGACCTTGATTGCCGTCGTTGTCTTCGCGCTGCCGCTGGTCGCCTGGTCGGATGTGTCGCCTGCGTCTACACGGGCCGCGAGGCAGGCCGCCATGGCCCCAACCCTTGCGTCGGTGGCGGCGATTGCCTTGCTCTACGCATGGGGGTGGTCCCGCCTTTCGGATGACCGCCCGCCGGACCCGGGCGTCCGCATTCGTCTGGTCCAGCCGAGCATTCCGCAACGCGAGAAGTGGCAGCCCGACCTGCAGCGGCGCAATTTCGAGCGTCATCTGGATCTTTCGCGCCGGAACGCCGAAGGCGTGAGTGATGGCGCCAAGGGCATCGACCTCATCGTCTGGCCGGAGGCGGCTATGCCGTTCGTTCCGCTCGATTTGCCGGCGGTGCTCGAAGTTCTGGGCCGCACGGTGCCGGAGAAGGGCCACCTGATCGCCGGCTTGATCCGTGTCGAACCCGCGCCTTCGGGAAGCGGGCGGCCTCGCCGCATCCTCAACAGTCTCGCCGCGTTCGGGGCCGAAGGCCGGCCGATTGCCATCTACGACAAGACGCATCTCGTGCCGTTCGGCGAGTACCTGCCGCTACAGGCGACGCTGGAAGCGATAGGCCTCGAGCAGCTTACCCGCATTCGGGGGGGCTTCGACGTCGGCCCGTCACCCCGCCCGCTGTTGCGCATCCCGGGCCTCCCGGCTTTCGCTCCGCTGATCTGTTACGAGGTGATCTTCCCCGGCGCCGTCATCCAGTCGACGGAGCGTCCGGCAGCGATGCTTAATCTCACCAACGACGGCTGGTTCGGCAATACGACCGGCCCTCGTCAGCACTTCCATCAGGCCCGCGTTCGTGCCGTCGAAGAAGGAATGCCTGTAATCCGCTCGGCCAACAACGGCATTTCCGGGATCATTGACGCCCACGGACGGATCGTCACTCGCCTGAAGCTCGACGTCGCCGGCGTCGCCGATGCCAGCCTCCCGGGTCGCCTGCCGCCTCCTCCATATGCCCGCTTCGGCGACACCATTTTCGGGATACTCTGGCTCATCGCTGCTATCGGGCTGTTGCTCGTCAGGCAGAGACCAACAGCGAAGCCTTGATGTCAGCAACCAATGGTTGAAACAAAAACGCAAATATGACCGTAGCTTGCGTGAAAATCATCACCGTATTTGTCGGACTTTCGATTGACGCTCTTTCCGAGTGCACCTAGAAATTGCGAAAAGCGACTCCGAGCCTGGGGCGATCACATTTTTCTCGGTGAGGCCGAAGCAATGGAATACGGCGAATCTGACGAGAAGGGATCTCGTCGCCCCAACCCGATCGACGTTCATGTGGGGAGCCGGGTTCGATTGAGACGCATGCTTCTCGGCATCAGCCAGGAAAAGCTCGGCGAGCGCCTGGGACTGACGTTCCAACAGGTCCAGAAATACGAAAAAGGCGTCAATCGCATAGGCGCGAGCCGCCTGTTCGATCTGTCGACCGTGCTCGGCGTGCCGATCAGTTTCTTCTACGAGGACGCCCCGGCCGGTGAGGCGCGAGTCCAGCCGATCCCCGGTTTTGCCGAGGCACCCCCGCCCGACACCAATGTTCTCGAGTTCCTGTCGACTCGTGAAGGTCTGGAACTCAACCGTGCATTCGCCCGCATCGGAGATGCCAAGCAGCGTCGCGCCGTGCTCGAGCTCGTGCGGTCGCTCGCCGGCGTCGCCGAGGGCGAGGGCGACGAGAACGGCGCCAACAGCCTTGGCTCAACGCTCCCCCTTCCTTGAACTCTGCCGGAACGGGTCCGCCGGGGCTGCAACACCGACCGGCAGAGCCTAGCCTAGTCACGGCGACGTTAGAACTTACGGTGTTCAATTGTCGATACGCGGTCGCGGTGGCTCACGCCTGACGGCTGCGACGTTCGGTCCGTTCGACGGTGCCGCGATGGCTTGACCCATACCTTTATTGACGGCAAACACTCGCTCCCATCCCGCCCTCTTGCCGATAAGGATGCTACCCGTGGCGCGCAAGTCGTTCTTGTTCACCAGCGAGTCCGTCTCGGAAGGCCACCCCGACAAGGTGAGCGACCAGATATCTGATGCCATTCTCGATGCATTCCTCGAGAACGATGTGAAGCTCGGCATCTCGGACAACAGCGCGGTGAACACGCGGCTCGGTTGCGAGACGCTCGTGACCACCGACAAGGTCGTCATTGCTGGCGAGGCGAGAGGTCAAGCACCGCTCTTCAAGGCCTTCGACAGCCATCAGTTCCCTGGTCACAAGGACGCGCGCGTCAACCGCGAGATGCTGACCGAAATCGCTCGCGGCGTCATCAAGGAGATCGGTTACGACCAGGTGGGCTTCTCCTACCACGGGGCCGATGTCGAGGTCCTGCTGCACGGCCAGTCCCCTGACATCGCCATGGGTGTGGACGAGAAACAGGGTGAGGAAGGCGCCGGCGACCAGGGGATGATGTTCGGCTTCGCCTGCACCGACAGCGAGACCTATGAAAAGGGCTCGTTCATGCCGGCGCCCATCTATTTTTCGCATAAAATACTGAAAGTACTGGCAGATCAGCGGAAGTCGGGCGCGCTCGGCGATCTGCTTCCCGACGCCAAGAGCCAGGTGACGATCCGCTACGAGGATGGCAGGGCGGTTGGTTGCGAGAAAGTGGTTGTCTCGACGCAGCACCAGAAGTCGAACGGCAAGGGCCACGACTACACGCCTGAGATGATCAAGGAAATGATCGGCGACGCTGTCACCTCGGCGCTTCCCGCTGGCTGGATGCCGAGGTCTGGCGCCGATTTCCTCGTCAACCCCACCGGCAATTTCGTGGTGGGCGGCCCTGACGGCGATTGCGGGCTGACGGGGCGCAAGATCATTGTCGACACCTACGGCGGCTATGCCCCGCACGGCGGCGGCGCATTCTCCGGCAAGGATCCGACCAAGGTCGATCGCTCCGCTGCCTACGCGGCACGCTATCTCGCCAAGAACGTCGTGGCCGCCGGCCTCGCCGATCGCTGCATGATCCAGGTCGCGTATGCCATCGGGCGCCCTGAACCCATGTCGCTTCTCGTCGACACACAGGGTACTTCGAAGCACGGAGTCGAGCTCGACGCGAAGCTCGAACAGGTGCTCGCGGAGCTTTTCCCGATGCGTCCCACCAATATCCGTCGCAAGCTCGAGCTCAACCGGCCCATTTACAAGCGCACGGCCGCCTATGGTCATTTCGGCCGCGCACCCGAAGCAGATGGCGGCTTTTCGTGGGAGCGCACCGATCTCGCGGATGCCATTCGCAAGGCAGTTGGTGCATAGTGAGGCCGAGGCCGCGCAGGGGCGCGGCCCGAGTCCGTAATGCGAGGAAGCGTAATGTTCTCACATGTCTTTGTCGGCGCGCGCGATGTCGACGCATCGAAGAAATTCTATGATGCCGCGCTGGGCAAGCTCGGCATCTCCGAAGGCAAGGCCGACCCGAAGGGCCGCGTCTTTTATCGCACCAAAACCGGCATGTTCGGCCTCACGAAGCCGATCGACGGCAAGGACGCCTGCCATGCCAACGGGGGCACCATCGGCTTCGCAGCCGAAAGCCCCGAGCAGGTGAAGGCCTTCCACGATGCCGGCGTCGCCAATGGCGGCACGTCGATCGAGGACCCGCCGGGCTGGCGCGAGAATGGACCGGTCAAACTTTACCTTGCGTATCTCCGCGATCCGTCGGGCAACAAGATTTGCGCGATGCACCGCGGCTGATGTCAGCTGATACCGGAGATTGAGTGGCGGCGCTCGGGCACTCCGGGCGCCGCTTGCGTGAGAGCTGGCGGCCGCCGGTGGCCAGCATCGTTTCGCTTCGGCTGACCGTTGCGGCTCGCTGCACCGGCCGCCATCAGAACATCACCATGACGAACGCCGCCGACAACGACAATCGTCTCTGCGGTCGCGCCGACAGCGTGCCGGTCGAGCTGCGATCCTACGGCCGCCGTCGTGGTCGCAAACTCTCGCCACGCCAAGAGCGTTTGATGCGCGAGCTCCTGCCTCGAAGAGCGCCCCCCGTTGCTACTGAGCAACCAGCGTCTCTGGGCGGGCTTTTCGGTCGTGATGTGCGGGAGGTCTGGCTCGAGATCGGTTTTGGGGGAGGCGAGCATCTGCTCTGGCAAGCCGGGCAAAATCCGGATGTTGGCCTCATCGGGGCCGAGCCGTTTGAAGATGGCGTCGTAAAGGTGCTCTCGGCGATCGAGGACGATCACCTCGATAACGTTCTCGTGCACGCCGACGACGCCCGCCTCCTCCTGCATTGGCTTCCCGGGGCGTCGGTAAATCGCGCCTTTATCCTATTTCCCGACCCCTGGCCGAAACGGCGCCACTTGAAACGTCGATTGGTAAATTCCCATCTTCTCCGCTTGCTCGCGCACGTCCTTGCTCCTGGTTCCGAGCTCCGCATCGGCACCGATATCGGCGACTACGCACGGACGATCCTGATGGCATTTCAGCGATCTGGAGAGTTTGAGTGGCAAGTTGAGGGACCTGACGATTGGCGGCAACGCCCGTCCGACTGGCCTTCGACGCGCTACGAGCAGAAGGCGCATCGCGAGGGCAGGTGCTGCTATTATTTTCGTTTTATTCGCCGCCAAGGCGGACTCTAGAGCGAGCAACGCAAATTTTTGTGACACGACACTTGCGTTAGGCGTCACTTTTTCATAACATAAGGGTGCTCATGATCATCTCAACTCTGAGAGTGGATCCCCGTGGTCCGCTCTTTTTGTTGCGTCCGGGCATGGTAGCAAAAAATTGCAGAAATCGTCGAGCGGGGTGGGCTGCGTGAGTGGGCCGGTGGCCGGTGCACGTGTCTCTGAGGAGCGCTTTGTTAGGGAGACCGGTGCGGCAGCCGCGATTGCGGAGCTTGCCGAGCCGGTGCTCGAGAGTCTGGGCTACCGCTTGGTTCAGGTGCGGATCTTGTCGGGTCAGGGGACCATCGTCGAGATCATGGCCGAGCGCCCGGATGGTTCGATGACCATCGACGACTGCCGCAGCGTATCGCTTGCTCTGTCGCCGGTCTTCGACGTCCATGACCCTGTGCCGGGCACCTATCGCTTGCAAATTTCTTCGCCCGGAATCGACAGGCCGCTGGTCAGGCCCTCGGACTTCGAACAGTGGGCCGGTTTCGAAGCGAGGATCGAGCTGAAGGAATTGATCGACGGCCGTCGCCGCTTTCGTGGCGTCATCGAAGGCTTCGAGGACGGCGAGGTGCGGATCGAGGTAGACGTGGGCAAGGAGCAGGGCGTACAGCTGCTGGGTCTGCCCATCGCGCTGATCGATGAGGCCAAGCTCTTGCTGACGGACGAATTGGTGCGCGAGTCGCTCAGACGCACCAAGCAGATCCTGACCGAGCTCGAGTCGACGGACGGTCCCGCGACGGGCGAAACGGAGACGACGGCGCCGGCCGCTGGTCCGGCCGGGCGCCGGTCGCCGACGCCGCGACGCGAGCGAAATAAGAAGGGCGGCAAGGGGCGCGCGGTGCGCGGCTCCAAACCTGCCGGTGGACACTGAAGTAGGTTCGATCGAGCGACAGGAAGGTGCCAAGGATGTCTCAGGCTGGCGTCAGCGCAAACCGTCTCGAGCTGTTGCAGATTGCGGATGCGGTCGCACGCGAGAAGACGATCGATCGCAAGATCGTCATTCAGGCCATGGAGGACGCGATCCAGAAAGCCGCCAAGGCGCGCTATGGCCAGGAAAACGACATTCGCTGCGCCATCGATCCGCGCAGCGGCGAGACCAGGCTCACCCGCGTCATCACGGTCGCCGACCCGGTCGAGAACGAGAGCCAGCAAATCTCTGTCGAGGATGCCAAACGCAAGAAGCCGGACGCGGGCGTCGGCGACGTGTTCACCGAGACGCTGCCGCCACTCGATTTTGGCCGTGTTGCAGCCCAGAATGCCAAGCAGGTCATCTTCCAGAAGGTGCGCGAGGCCGAGCGCGATCGCCAGTTCACCGAGTTCAAGGACCGCATCGGCGAGATCGTCAACGGCACTGTCAAGCGCGTCGAATATGGCAACGTCATCATCGACCTTGCGCGCGCCGAAGCCATCATTCGTCGCGACGAAATGATCCCGCGCGAGAACGTCCGGCTCGGTGATCGCGTCCGGGCCTTCATCTACGATGTCCGGCGCGAGCAGCGCGGCCCCCAGATCTTCCTGTCGCGCGCTCGTCCCGAGTTCATGATGAAGCTGTTCGCCATGGAGGTGCCCGAGATCTACGACGGCATTGTCGAGATCAAGTCGTGCGCCCGCGACCCGGGCTCCCGCGCCAAGATCGCGGTCATTTCGAAGGACAGCTCCGTCGATCCCGTCGGCGCCTGCGTGGGCATGCGCGGTCAACGCGTGCAGGCCGTCGTCAACGAGCTGCAGGGCGAGAAGATCGACATCATCCAATGGAACGACGATGCGGCGAGCTTCATCGTCAATGCATTGGCCCCGGCCGAAGTGTCGAAAGTCGTGCTCGACGAGGATTCGAATCGCATCGAGGTCGTCGTCGACGAGCGCCAGCTCTCTCTGGCCATTGGCCGTCGCGGCCAGAACGTGCGCCTTGCCTCGCAGCTCACCGGCTGGGACATCGATATCCTCACCGACACCGAGGAGAGCGAGCGCCGCACCAAGGAATTCACCGAGCGCACGCAAATGTTCATGGAGAAGCTCGATTGCGATGAGCTGATCGCTCAGCTTCTCGCGACCGAAGGCTTTTCGTCGGTCGAGGAGGTGGCGTTCGTCGACTCGTCCGAAATTGCCCAGATCGAAGGCTTCACCGAGGAATCCGCGTCCGCGATCCAGGCGCAGGCCCAGGAATATCTCGCGCGCATCGAGGCGGAACGCGATAGCCGCCGCCGCGAGCTTGGCGTCACCGACGAGCTGGCTCAGGTGCCGGGCGTCACATCCGCCACGCTGGTTGCGCTCGGCGAGAATGGGGTCAAGACCGTCGAGGACCTCGCCGACTGCTCGACCGACGATCTGATCGGTTGGACCGAGCGTAAGAAGGAAAAGGATGCCGAGCCCGTGCGCCATAAGGGCTTTCTCGAAGGGCTCGATATGGGGCGCACCGAGGCCGAGGACTTGATCCTCGCGGCACGCATCGCCGCCGGTTGGATCAAGGCCGAGGATCTTGCCTCGCCCGAAGCTGAAGGCGAAGGCGAGGCCACGGACGAGGCAGGCGATACTGCCGCCCCGGCTCAGGCCTGACGATGGCGAGGGAGCGAAACAGCGCGCATGGTTCAATTGGAGCAAGCTCACGAGGAGGTTCAGGACGCGGCCGGCGGAACGCCGGAGCGGACTTGCGCCGTCACGCGAGCGAAGCTCTCGCCAGCCGAGCTGATCCGCTTCGTTCGCGCCCCTGACGGCACCATCACGCCCGATCTTGCACACCGACTGCCTGGCCGCGGGGTCTGGGTAACGCTCGATCGCGCGGTGGTCGAGACGGCCGCGGCGCGCAATGTCTTCGCGCGGAGCCTGAAGCGCGCGGTCGTCGTGCCGGACGATCTTGCCGGCCTCGTCGAGCGGCTGCTGTCGGTGCGCTGCACTCAGGCCCTGGCGCTGGCCAACAAGGCTGGACTGGTGGTTGCCGGCTTCGCCAAGGTCGAGGCTCAGATCGCGACGGGAAAGGTCGCGGCCCTGCTTCATGCCGCCGATGCCTCGCGCGACGGTGCGGCCAAGCTCGACGGCCGGCTGCGCGCGCGTGCCCACCTCGAGGCCCTGGTGGAGGCAGCCGAGGAAACCGATTCCCCGCACGCGGACAGCGGTCGACTGCCCTCAGGGGAGCCGCTGCGTGCCACTAATCCCTCGCACGCACGCAGCGGCCGGCTCCCCTCAGGGGAGTCGCTGCGTGCCACGAATACCGCGGAAATCATTATCGATCTCACGATTCAAGAATTGAGCTTGGCCTTGGGCCGCGAGAATGTGGTACATGCTGCCGTAATCAAAGGCGGCGCCGCGCGATATTTCCTGACCGAGATCCAGCGCCTCAGGCGTTACCGATCCCGACATCCCGAGCCGCAGGCCGGCCGCCCCGAAAGCTCCAGCACGGAACAGGTATGAGCGAATCCAAGGAAACCGACCGTCGTCAAGGCGCCCGCAAACCGGTGAGCACTCAGCGCACCGAGCAGTCGGGGCACGTCCAGCAGAATTTCAGCCACGGTCGCAAGAACGTGGTGGTCGTCGAGCGCAAGAAGGTGCGGACCATCAACATGCCCGGCAAGGACCCTGCGTCCGGCGGGGCAGGCGGCGCCCAGGCACGCTCGGGCGGCGCCGCGCGTGGAGGTGGAGCTGGTCGCGGAGGCCTCTCCTCGGGCGAGGTCGACAAGCGCGCGCAGGCCGTTCTGCTCGAGCGGAGGCGGCAGGAGGACGAAGCCAAGCAGCGTGCCGTCGAGGCCGACGAGCGGCGCCGGGCCGAAGCCGAAGAGGCTGCGCGTCTGAAGGCGGAGGAAGACGCACGCCGCAATGAGGAGGAGGCGCGCAAGGCGTCCGATCCCCTGGCCGCCGAAAGCCCGCCTGCCGGCACGGACTCCGGCACGCAACAAGCGGCCACCGCTCAGCCAGCCGAGACGACGCGCGGGACCGAGCGCCCTGTGTCGGCGCCTGCCGGGCGCACCGCGGGCCGCGAGCCAAGACGCGAGCCGGCTGCCCCCGTGGCCCGTGGCCGCGAAAAAGATGCGGATGGCTCGGCGCCCGCGCCGTCGCGTGCCCCTGCGGGTACGCCGGTCGGAGCGCCAGTGGCGCGTCGCCGTGCGCTCGAGCAGGAGGAAGACGAAGCCAAGCGCCGTGGGCCTGGTGGGGCGGGTGCCAAGCCTGCCCGTACGCCGCTCAAGGTCGACGATCGCCGCGAGCGCGGCCGTTTGACGGTCGACAAGCTGCTTAACGACGAGCAGCGCGAGCGCTCGCTCGCGTCGCTGCGCCGTAAGCGCGAGCGCGATGCGCGTCGCGCATCGGGCGTCCAGCAATCGCGCGAGAAGATCATGCGCGAAGTGATCGTCCCGGAGGCGATCACGATCCAGGAGCTTGCCAACCGAATGTCGGAGAAGTCGGTGGATGTGATCCGCCTGCTCATGAAGCAGGGCGCCATGCACCAGATCAACGACGTCGTCGACGCCGACACGGCCGAGCTGATCGTCACCGAGTTCGGGCACACCGCGAAGCGCGTCTCCGAGGCCGACGTCGAGGAAGGCTTCATCCGCACGAACGAAAGCGGCGAGAACCTGCAGCCGCGCGCGCCGGTCGTCACCATCATGGGCCACGTCGATCACGGCAAGACGTCGTTGCTCGATGCCATCCGCGAGGCCAGCGTCGCTTCGGGCGAGGCAGGCGGCATCACGCAGCACATCGGCGCCTATCAGGTGACGAAGGGCGGTCAGGAGATCACGTTCATCGACACGCCCGGCCACGAGGCGTTTACCGCCATGCGTGCCCGCGGCGCCAAGGTTACGGACATTGTCGTGCTCGTGGTCGCCGCCGACGACGGCGTCATGCCGCAGACGGTCGAGGCCATCAATCACGCCAAGGCCGCGGGCGTCCCGATCATCGTCGCGATCAACAAGATGGATAAGCCTGACGCTGATCCGACGCGCGTTCGTACCGATCTGCTTCAGCACGAGATCGTTGTCGAGAGCATGGGCGGCGAGACCATCGACGTCCCCGTCTCGGCCTTGAAGAAAACCGGTCTCGATTCGCTGCTGGAGGCCATCCTGCTGCAGGCCGAAGTCCTCGAGCTGAAGGCCAATCCGGATAGCTCTGCGGAAGGCTTCGTCATCGAGGCCAAGTTGGAGCGCGGGCGCGGTCCGGTCG
This sequence comes from Hyphomicrobiaceae bacterium, assembly GCA_050187415.1. Taxonomy (GTDB): domain Bacteria; phylum Pseudomonadota; class Alphaproteobacteria; order Rhizobiales; family Hyphomicrobiaceae. Next base: position 47,469 of record JBFWXN010000031.1, read on the forward strand.
GCACGTTGCTGGTTCAGCGAGGCTCGCTCAAGGTCGGCGACATCATCGTGGCCGGCTCGTCTTGGGGACGCGTTCGCGCGTTGATCGACGATCAGGGCAAGAACACCACCAAAGGCGGTCCCTCGGTTCCCGTCGAGGTGCTCGGCTTCGACTCGGCGCCGGAAGCGGGTGACCAGTTCGCCGTTGTGGAGAACGAAGCGCGCGCTCGCGAGATCACCGACTACCGGACGCGCAAGCGGCGCGAGACGCTCGGCTCTGCCGGCACGGCTCGCACGCTCGAGGGGATGATGCAGCAGCTCAAGGAGGCTGGCCGCAAGGAATTCCCGCTCGTCATCAAGGGCGATGTGCAGGGCTCTTTGGAGGCCATCCTCGGCTCCCTTGCGAAAGTCGGCAACGACGAGGTTATGGCTCGCATCGTGCATTCGGGGGTCGGCCAGATCACCGAGTCCGACGTGTCGCTCGCCGCGGCCTCCAAGGCGATCCTGCTCGGCTTCAATGTGCGTGCGAACGTGCAGGCCAAGCAGGCCGCCGACCAGCAGGGCATCGAGATCCGCTACTATTCGATCATCTACGATCTGGTGGATCAGGTGAGAGCGGCGATGTCCGGCCTGCTCGCGCCGACGACCAAGGAGAACTTCCTCGGTTACGCCACCATCAAGAAGGTGTTCGACATCTCGAAGCAGGGCAAGGTCGCCGGCTGCCTCGTCACCGAGGGCAAGGTCGAGCGCGGTGCCAAAGTTCGTCTGCTGCGCGACAAGACCGTCATCCACGAGGGCACGTTGTCGATCTTGAAGCGGTTCAAGGATGACGTGCGGGAGGTGCCGGTCGGCCAGGAGTGCGGCATGGCTTTCGCCAACTATCAGGACATCCGCGAGGGCGACGAGATCGAGTGCTTCCAGGTCGAAACCATCGCCCGTACGCTATAGGAACGACGATACATGGCGCCGCCACAGCTTGTGGTTCGCCGGTTCGAGACTGGGGAGGCGGAGCCGCTGCGGCGGCTTCGCCTTCTTGCTTTGCGCGACACGCCTGAAGCATTCGGCACGGGCGTCGAGCAGGATGCTGCAAGGCCCCTCGAGAGCTGGCAGCAGTGGATCGCCGCCAATCCGCCATTCGGAGCGTTCATCGCCGGCGAGCCGCGAGGTCTCGTCGGTTTCATCCGCCAGACGGCGGCCAACCTTCGTCACCGTGGCTCGTTGACCGCCATGTACGTCGCGCCCGAGTTGCGTGGCTCGGGCGTTGCCGCCAGCCTCGTCGAGGCCGTGCTCGCCCACGCTCGAACGGTGGTCGAGCAGGTGCATCTTTCGGTGAATGCGGACAATGATCGCGCGCGCCGTTTCTATCTTCGCATGGGCTTTGCCGAATATGGGCGCGAGCCGCGCGGCCTCCGCTACGGCGGCATCGACCGCGATGTGGTGCTGATGGTGCACATGCTGAGGCCCATCGTTACCGTCAAAACCGGTTGACGGATCTAGCCATCGGCGCCATGAAGCCCGCTCGCCGGCTGTCATAGTGTTCGACGCGAAGCGGCCGGCTCCCCGCAGGGGAGTCGCTTCGCGCAACGAATAATCCGGCCGGCTCCCCGCAGGGGAGCCGCTTCGCGTGACGAATATCCTGGCCGGCTCCCCGCGGGTGAGCCGCCTCGTACCACCAACAAAGAGGCTGCGGCGGTTCGACTCCGTTGCAGACACTGGAACAATGGCAAGACGTAACGCTCATGCCGGCGAGGCGCCGCTGGCCGGACCATCTCAACGCCAGCTCCGCGTGGGAGAGCTGGTTCGTCACAAGATCGCGGAGATGCTCTCCCGGGGAGAGATCCACGACGACGTGCTGGCGGGGCGCGTGATTTCAGTGCCGGAGGTGCGGATGTCGCCTGATCTCAAGCTGGCGACCGTCTACGTCATGCCGCTCGGCGGCAAGGAGACGGACGCGGTCATCGCGGCGCTGGATCGCAACAAGCGCTACATCCGGCGCGAAGTCGGCCACGCTCTCAATCTGAAGTTCGCGCCCGATTTGCGCTTCCGCTTCGACGAAACCTTTGACGAGGGGGCGCGCATCGATGCCCTGCTCGACAGTCCCGTGGTCCGGCGCGATACCGGCAAAACCTGAGTTCGTCGTCTCCCTGCTGCCTTGGCACTCGGCTATCAGGGAGCGCCGGTAAGGGCGCCAGTGCGCTCTGTTGCGGCACTTTTCATTTATCCCACGCTTCCCGCCCGGGTGCATCACCGCGGGAGCGCAAGAGCAAGCACCAATGGCACGCCGCAAGAAGGGCAATCCCATCAATGGCTGGATCATCCTCGACAAGCCCGTCGGGATGACCTCGACCCAGGCCGTCGGCAAAGTCCGTTGGCTTTTCCAGGCGCAGAAGGCCGGGCATGCGGGCACCCTGGATCCCCTCGCGACCGGAGTCCTCCCGATCGCCCTCGGCGAGGCGACTAAGACGGTGCCCTACGCTGTCGATGGGGCAAAAGCCTACGAGTTCACGGTTCGTTGGGGCGTCGAGACCGACACGGACGACGCAGAGGGCCGCATCGCCGAGACGTCGGATCGTCGCCCGAGCCGGCGTGAGATCGAAGCCGTGCTGCCGGACTTCCTCGGCGAGATCCTGCAGACGCCGCCCCAGTTCTCGGCCATCAAGATCCAGGGCGAACGCGCCTACGATCTCGCACGCTCGGGCGAGAAGGTTGCCCTGGAGCCGCGCCCCGTGTTGATCGAGCGCCTCGAGCTGGTTGGGACGCCGGACGACGAGACGGGTGTCTTCGAGGCCGCATGCGGTCGCGGCACCTACGTGCGCGCCTTGGCGCGCGACATGGGTCGCAGGCTCGGATGCCTGGGTCACGTCACGCAGCTCCGTCGCACGCGCGTCGCGGCCTTCGACGCCGAAAGCGCTGTCACCGTGGCGGATCTTGAGGCCGCGCACGACGCCGGCGACGGTGGCGTCTCGCTCACGCGCTATCTGCAACCCATCGAGTTGGCACTCTCGGACCTCATCGAGTTGAACGTCAGCCAACAGGACGCTGCGCGGCTGGCGAGGGGGCAGACCGTTCTTATGCGCGGACGCGATGCGCCGATCACGACAGGCGAGGCCTACGCGGTGTGCAAGGGAACGCTGATCGCACTGTGCGAGATCGAGCGAGGCGAGATCATGCCCGTCAGGGTGTTCAACAACGGCTTGGGGTAAGAGCCGCCTGGACGGGGACCCGCAAGCCCTGAAGTTTCCACTCGCCCCGGCCGGGCTTTCGTGTATAAGCGGGCTGCGCGTGACCTCGGCTCATGAGGTTCCGTGCTCCGCGACCCTGCTGGACGACATCCCGGCTCCGGCCGCTTTGGAAAAGCCGGCCTTTGGCCCGCTGAACTGTTTTCAAAAAAGAAAGGAATGCCGATGTCGCTTAGCGCTGAGCGCAAGAGCCAGATCGTGAAGGATTTTTCCTCCAAGGAGGGCGACACGGGTTCCCCGGAGGTTCAGATCGCACTCCTGACGGAGCGGATCAACGGCCTGTCGGACCACTTCAAGGCTCACAAGAAGGACAATCATTCGCGCCGCGGGCTGCTCAAAATGGTCAGCAAGCGCCGCCAGCTACTTGATTACGTCAAGGCCAAGGACGACGCCCGCTATCGCAAGATCATCGAGCGTCTTGAGCTGCGTCGCTGACGCAACGCGGCGCAACCGCGAAATGCCCACCGCCGAGTTGGGGGGCCTGAACCCGGGAAGGATGCGCCGGCTCCGTGCGGAGGCTTACGGCGCTTTCATTGTTTCACGGCGCGGGCGGATTTTACGGGCCCGAATACGACAAGGTGCATTTCGGACGATCTGCACCGACGACCAGAACCGAGCCTTTGCTCGGTGCCGATAGGGATCATGCCGTTATCGAACGGCAGTCCGATACTGAACGCGAAGAGACCGAGAAGAGAGATGTTTGAAATTCACACACAAGAGATCGAGTGGGGCGGCCGCAAGCTGCGCTTCGAGACGGGACGAATGGCTCGCCAGGCAGACGCCGCCGTGCTGTGTCAATACGGCGAGACCAGTGTGCTGGCGACCGTCGTCGCCGCGAAAAGCGCAAAGCCCGGCATCGACTTTTTCCCACTCACCGTAAATTACCAGGAAAAGACCTATGCCGCCGGCAAGATTCCCGGTGGCTTTTTCAAGCGCGAAGGGCGCCCCTCCGAGAAAGAGACGCTGACCTCGCGCCTGATCGACCGGCCGATCCGCCCTCTCTTTGTCGAGGGCTTCAAGAACGAGACGCAGGTCGTCATCACGGTCCTTTCCTTCGACATGGAGAATGATCCCGACATCGTCGGTCTCGTAGCTGCTTCCGCGGCCCTGACCTTGTCGGGCCTGCCGTTCCTCGGCCCGATTGGTGCCGCCCGCGTTGGCGTGGTGAACAACGAACTCGTTCTCAACCCGCTCATGGACGAGATGGCGAACAGCGATCTCGATCTCGTTGTTGCCGGCACCAGCGATGCCGTGATGATGGTCGAGTCCGAGGCAAAGGAGCTTTCCGAGAGCCGCATGCTCGAGGCCGTCGTGTTCGGCCAGCGTGGCTTCCAACCGGTGATCGACGCCATCATCCGCCTTGCGGAAAAAGCGGCCAAGGAGCCGTGGCCGTTCCAACCGGCCGATACCGCCGACTTCAAGGGGCGCATGAAAGAACTGATCGGCGCCGATCTTTCGGCCGCCTTCCAGACCCCTGAGAAGCAGAAGCGCCACGACCTCGTTTCCGCTGCCAAGAAAAAGGCGTTCGAAGCCCTTGTGCCCGCCGATGCCTCCTCCGAGCAGCAGGTGCTCGCCGGAAGCGTCTTCAAGGCGCTCGAGGCCGACGTCGTCCGTGGCGACATCATCCGCACCAGCCGCCGCATCGATGGCCGAGATCTCGTCTCCGTCCGTCCGATCACCTCGCAGGTGCAGGTCCTGCCGCGGGCGCACGGTTCCGCACTCTTCACGCGCGGTGAGACGCAGGCCCTCGTGGTCGCGACGCTCGGGACCGGCGACGACGAGCAGACCGTCGATGCGCTCGAAGGGTCGCGCAAAGAGAATTTCCTGCTCCACTACAACTTCCCGCCATACTCAGTGGGTGAGACGGGCCGCATGGGCACGCCCGGGCGTCGCGAGATTGGCCACGGCAAGCTGGCTTGGCGAGCGGTGCACCCGCTCCTGCCGGAGAAGGCGGAGTTCCCTTATACGCTCCGCGTCGTCTCCGAGATCACCGAGTCGAACGGCTCGTCGTCCATGGCCACCGTTTGCGGTACCTCGCTCGCGCTGATGGATGCCGGCGTTCCCTTGAAGGCGCCCGTTGCCGGCATCGCCATGGGCCTGATCAAGGAGGGCAACGACTTCGTCGTGCTGTCGGACATCCTCGGCGACGAGGATCACCTCGGCGACATGGACTTCAAGGTCGCCGGCACCGAGCGTGGTGTCACCTCGCTGCAGATGGACATCAAGATCACCGGCATCACCGAGGAGATCATGCGCATCGCGCTTGATCAGGCTCATCAGGGCCGCATCCACATCCTCGGCGAGATGGCGAAGTCCATCAATGCGGCCCGCGCCGAGCTCGGTGAGCACGCGCCACGCATCGAGACGATCAAGATCCCCGTCGACAAGATCCGCGAGGTCATCGGCTCGGGCGGCTCCGTCATCCGCGAGATCGTCGCCGAGTCGGGCGCCAAGATCGACATCGAGGACGACGGCACTGTGAAGATCGCCTCGGCTAGGCGCGAGTCGATCGAGGCCGCACTGAAGCGCATCCGCGGCATCACGTCCGAGCCCGAGGTCGGCCAGATCTACAAGGGCAAGGTCGTCAAGATCATGGAATTTGGCGCATTCGTGAATTTCTTCGGCGCCAAGGACGGCCTCGTTCACATCTCGCAGCTCACCCAAGGTCGCCCTGCGACCGTCGGCGAAGTCGTGAAGGAAGGCCAGGAGGTCTACGTCAAGTTGCTCGGCTTCGACGATCGCGGCAAGGTCCGCCTCTCGATGAAGATCATCGATCAGGCGACCGGCAAGGAGATCCCCGGTGCCGTCGATGACGACCGCGGTGGCAGCGGTGGTGGTGGTGGTGGCGGCGGTGGTGGTTTCCGCGGCCGCGACCGTGGCGGCGACCGCGGTGGCTATCGTGGCGGCGGCGGTGGCGACCGGGGCGGTGACCGCGGTAGCGGCGACCGGGGAGGTGGCGCAGACCGCCAGTCACGCACGTCGGCTCCGGACTTTCTGGGCGGTGGCGAGTTCCAACCGGACGACGACCGTCGCCCGCAGCGTCGCGAGCGTCCTGAGCGTCGCGAGCGCCGGTCCGAGCCCGACTGGGATTGATCTGGCAGTGGTGGGCGCTGTGGCACCCCGCGTCACGCGGGTCCCACGGCACCCCGCAATTCGATTACACGCGCGAGCCGTCCGTCTTCCCAAAGGAGGCGGCTCGCGTCAATGAGTTCGGTTGCCGCCTTTTGATATCGGCACCGGCGGCAGGCTCCCCGCAGGAGAGTCGCCGGCGCCACGATTGACCTGGGGGACGACGTGAACACGCCTCTCTTCGGAGCGTTCGTCGCGTTCGCGTTGGCCACCGCCATTGTTCGCGCTCTGTGCAGCCATCGCCTTGCCCGCCTTGTGCTCGACGTCCCCAATGATCGCTCCCTGCACGCCTCCCCCGTGCCGCGCACGGGGGGGATCGGGTTGATGCTCTCGTTCGCTGTTACGGCACTGGTATTCGCGGCTGGGCCCAAGGCGATCGTCATCCCCGCCATCCTGCTGGCCATTACTTTTCTGATCGACGACGTGCGCGGACTGCCTGTACTGCCGCGCTTCATCGCCCAATTCGCGGCAGCTATTGCGTTCCTTGCGGCGACCGGTCCCCACGCGATGTGGCTGCTGCCGCTGCTGGTGGTAGGCATCGTCTGGTCGATCAATCTCTACAACTTCATGGATGGCTCGAACGGTCTTTCTGGCGGCATGACCCTCTTCGGGTTCGGAGCCTGCGCCATCGCCGCGGGCCTAGTCGGGGATTTCGAGCTTGCCATGCTCTCAGCCATCGTCTGCGGCGCCGCTGCCGGTTTCCTCGTCTGGAACTTCGATCCGGCCCGCATCTTCCTCGGCGACGCAGGCTCGATCCCGCTCGGCTTCATGGCCGCCAGCATCGGTGTGATCGGCTGGGATCGTGGCGACTGGCCGTTCTGGTTCCCGGCGCTCGCCTTCGCCATGTTCATCGTCGACAGCGGTTTGACGCTCGCCAAGCGCATCGTCCATCGCGAAAACCCGCTCCAGGCGCATCGCTCGCACTACTATCAACGTCTCATCCGGATGGGCTGGAGTCACCGCCGGCTGGCCCTTTGCGCCTACGCCCTTATGCTCGCGACGGCGGTCAGTGCGCTGATGCTGCGCGGCGGCTCTTTCACCGCCCAACTGATCGGCCTTGTGATTTGGGCCATCGTCTTTGCCGCCCTCGCCCTCGCCATCGACCTCCGCTGGCGCGCCTCGCCCGCGAGGCAGATGATCTGACCTCGCCTCTCGCTCCCATCAAGCGCGAGAAAGTTTATGCCCCACGGGTCAACCTCCGCGGTCGGTGCCACGAAGCCCACCAATCCCCCAAGCGCACCCCCTCCCCCCCCCCGCGCGCGGCGGCCACCTCCCCGCAGGGGAGTCGCCGCGCGCCCCATGGTAGTCGCGCGG
>JBFWXN010000032.1:0-51203 GCA_050187415.1 Hyphomicrobiaceae bacterium
ATATACTGCCCGACGCTGTCAAGCAGGTCGTCCGTGGCTTCGTAAAACACGCAGATATGCGTTCCCCATGGCATCGCGCCCAAAACCTGGATGCCCGTTTGCCTCGGGAGTTCGGCCCCGTCGTCGCCTACCAGCGTTCCGTCCATCATGGGGTGCGCCCTGGTCGTCGCGGACCTCGATCGAGCCACGAGCATCTCCCTTACCGTCTGAGCGATTTCGAGCGGGAATAGGCAGGACGCTCGCCATCAGAGCCCTGCCCTCAAGCCATCCTCGCAATAATACCAGTATCCGCCTTTCCAGGTAATCTTACCAGTGTCTTTCGATAGCAGATACGGCTCTAAGTGCTTTGGCAAATCACACCGCCGCCGAGCCTAGGTTACTTCGAGCAGGCAAGCAGAACTGCACGGAAACAAGCCTGTAATTAGCCACAAGCGGGGGCATCTGGAGACTTCTCCGGATGCGGGCGGGAAGCGATCAGATGGAGCCTGGCATGCAATTTCCCATCGATCGCTTCCTGCCCGATTTTTCGGATCCCGGACAAGGGCTCATGCCACTCTCGAGCGACGAATTAGGAAAATCGGACATTGCGCAAATCTTGGCGTCTAGCATCAACGAGATCAACCAGGGGGTATTGATCGCAGACGCCCGGGATGCCGAATGTCGGCTCGTCTACGTCAACCGCGCATTCGAAGCGATCACCGGCTATCAGTCTAATGAAGCCATAGGAAAGAACTGTCGCTTCCTGCAAGGGAACGACCGATTGCAGCCTGAAATTCTTAAACTGCGCGAGGCAATCGCGAACCAAACCCGGGTTGCGGTGACCCTGCGCAACTACCGCAAAGATAGCGGACTTTTTTGGAATGCGCTTCGTCTCATTCCTGTTGTGAATGAAAGTGGCCTAACAACCCACTTTGTGGGCCTCATGAGCGACGTCACACAGGCGCACCTGACTGCTGAACAATTGGACCGGGCGGAGCACCTGGATCAACTGACCGGCATTGTCAATCGCTACGCCTTCTTGGAGCGCCTCGACGGGCTGCTAGCTTCACGTGCGCTGGCGCGAACGCTGGTCGTCAAGATGGACGTCGCGCGCTTCCACGAGATCAACACTGCCTACGGGTTCGACGTCGGCGATGCGCTACTGCAGCAGATGGCGCGGCGGCTCGAGGGACTTGATGCAGACGTCATCGGACGCACCGGCGCGAACGAATTTGCACTCGCGCGATTGCTTGAGCAGCATGAGAATCCTGGCATCTGGCTGCGGAAAATCAGCCAAGCGCTTACGCGAGCCTATGTGCTCCCCGGCACCGTGATCGACGTAAAGCTTGCGACCGGCTACGTAGTTGGCGATATACAGACCAAGGCGATCACGCTAATCCGGCAGGCCGCAACGGCGTTGCGGCAGTCGAAGACGAATCCAATGCGAGAAGTGCAGGAGTTCAACCATCAAGACGAGCGCAATGCGCGCCGACGATTGCGATTGACCAGCGAACTTCAGAACGCCGTCGCCAACGCCGAGTTCCTGCTCCACTACCAGCCCAAAATCGACCTGCGAACCGGCGCGGTGATCGGCGCAGAGGCCTTGCTGCGCTGGGACCACAGCGTATTCGGGGTGCAGGGTCCCAGCACATTTGTCAGGCTGGCTGAAGAGACGGGGCTAATCCTTGACATCGGCCACTGGACCCGGCGCCAAGTCGCGTCCTTCGCTTCCGAGATCAACCGGCAGCGGACGAAGCCTCTGCGTTTCTCCGTCAATGTCTCGACCATTGAGGTCACACACCGCGACCTTGTGGCGTCGGTGTCGCAAATCCTGCAGGAAAGTGCGGCTGACCCGAGTTGGCTGACTTTGGAGCTAACCGAGTCCATTCTCGCAGAGCCCACGCCGGAACTCCTGGAGATCTTTGCCCGCCTGCGGAAACTGGGGGTCGGCCTCGCCATCGACGATTTCGGCACTGGCTATTCTAGCCTCCGCCACCTGGAGGCGTTCCCATTGAGCGAGATAAAGATCGATAAGCACTTCGTCAGAAATCTAGCGGAAAGTCCGGCAAAGCGCATTTTGGTGAAGGCGGTGGTGGACCTCGGCCGTGAAAGTGGGATCGATATCGTAGCCGAGGGCATTGAAACCGAAAGCGAAAGGGACATCCTCCGCTCAATGGAGTGCCCCTTCGCACAAGGATTTCTGTTTAGCCGACCAGTATGTGCGGCCGCATTCAAAGAACTTTGCAGATTGAGATAGAGTAGAATTCTCAAACGCGTTTTGGCGACCAACAGCAGGCCACACGGCGAGTGGCACGGCAAGCATGGCGCGCTGCATTCGCCGCGACGATCACGCATTGATGTGCTCGAAAAGGACACGCCGCGTGATGATCCGTGTTTCGGGACGGCAGGTCCTGGCCCTCAGCAGTCGTCACTCGCCGTATCCTCGACCCATTGCCCTCCTTGACCTGCCATCGCACACTTCGTGCAAACACGCCGGAGGAGCCGCCGATGACCGTCCTGCCCGAATATGAGATCCACGCCATCCGCTATGCGCGACGCGATGCGCTGCGGCGCGATCATTTCATCGGCGGTGATCCGCACGAGCTGCCGATGCCGATGGATTACTTCGTCTGGGTCATCACCGGACCGGCCGGCGCCATCGTCATGGACCTCGGCTTCACCGCCGAGATGGCGAAGGAGAGAAAGCGCGAGTTCCTGCGCTGCCCGATCGAAAGCCTGAAGCTCGTCGGCGTCGACGCCCGTGACGTGGACGACGTCATCATCAGCCACATGCACTACGACCACGCCGGAAATCTGGGGGCATTCCCGAAGGCGCGCTTCCACATGCAGGCGCGCGAGATGGCCTACGCGACGGGCAAATATATGCGCTATTCGAAGCCCGGTCACAGCTATCACGTCGAGGACGTGGTCGACATGGTGCGCCTCAACTTCAAGGGCCGTGTCGAACTGCACGAGGGGATGGTGGAGATTGCGCCCGGCATCACGCTGCATCCGGCTCCAGGCCACGCCGACGGTCTGCAGATCGCGCGCGTCCACACCAAGCGCGGCTGGGTCGTGCTCGCCTCCGACGCAACCCACTATTACGAGCACATCATGAAGGACCGTCTCTTCATGACGGCTTTCCATCTGGGCGAGATGCTCGACAGCTACAAGGTGGTTCGCAAGCTGGCACCCACGGCGCGCCATATCATTCCCGGCCACGATCCGCACGTCATGAAGGAGTACGAGCCACCGAAGCCCAGCCTTGCCGGGGCGGTCATCAGGCTCGACGTCGCACCGACCGGACCTGAGCCCGAGTTTCCCGAGGGTCACTGACCGGCTCGGCAACCCGGCGACGTGATAAATGGCTCACGAGCGCCACCCGCGCGCTGCCGACGATATCCCGTGCGCAAATAAACGCGAAACGCCGGGAACGAGCCCGGCGCCGCGAGACGTAGCTGAAGCTATTCCGGCCGGGTAACCCGGACGTCGGCTCAGTTGAGTTGAGTGCGCAAGTCCCGGATCGACTGATCGATCAAACCATTTGCAGTCTCGCCCTGGACGCGACCGGCGAGAACCTTCTCGGCCGCCGAAGTTGCGGCTTCGATCACGGCCCCGCGCACTTCGGAAAGTGCCTGTGCCTCGGCGCGGGCGATTTTCTCCTGGGCGATCCGCGAGCGGCGCTCGATCGACTCTGCCAGAGCCTTCTCGGATTGCTCCTTGATCGCCTGGGCCTCGCTCTCCGCCTGCGCGATAATGGCCTTTGCCTCGTCATCGGCGCGGCGCTGCTTCTGCTGGTAATCGGCAAGCAGATCCTGCGCCTCCTCGCGCAGGCGCCGCGCCTCGTCCAGCTCGGTGCGGATGGCGTCGGAACGGCGATCGAGCGTGTCGGCGATCATGCCCGGTACCTTGAGGTAAACGAGCAGGCCGACGAAGATGAAAAAAGCAATGGCAACCCAGAACTCGGCGCCCATCGTGCTACCCCTGTTCGCTAGGCCGAAGCCGGCTGCGAAGCGGCAACCGCGCGTTGAACATCATCGGCATTGACCGTTTGTCCGATGAGGCGCTCGACGATCGCACTAGCAGTTTCGGCGGCCAGTTGATTGACGTTGGCCAGTGCCCTCGACTTGGTATCGGCAATCTGCGCCTCGGTCTCGGCGAGCTTTGTCGCGTTGGCCTCATCAACGCTGCGACGCGCGCTGTCCATCTCGGCAGCGACCCTGTCGCGCATGTCCTTCGCCATGCCTTGTGCCTTGCCGCGCGCGTCCGCCAGAGACTTTTCATAGGCCGCCAGCGCGGCATCGGTCTCCGCCTTCAGGCGCTCGGCCTCTGTCAGATCGCGACGAATCCGCTCCCGCCGCTCGGTGAGTACGGCGGCGACGCCCGGCAATGCCTTGCGCGACATGATGAAGTAGAGTGCGGCAAACGAGATCGCCAGCCAGACGAGCTGCGGTGCGAATGTGGAGGGGTCGAACGGCGGGAAGTTATGGCCGCCGGCCCCGTGGGGATCCGCCGCAGCAACGACGCCGACCGTCTGCGTGCTGTGTTCGGCCGCCATCGGACCTGAATGGGGTGCTGCCATGGCTCGCTCGATGGGCCTCGATCAAAGTGTATTGCGGCTGCTGAGCAGGTCAGCCCGCCTGTCGGGACTTGGGCACCACTTGGTCCACACGGGGCCGGCGCCGCATTCGCGGCACCGGCTATGCGGGCACCAGGCTTCGCCCTTCGCGATCTGCGATCAGACCACGAACAGGAGCAACAGCGCGATCAGCAGCGAGAAGATGCCGAGCGCTTCCGTCAGCGCGAAGCCGAGCAGCAAGGTGCCGCGTTGGCTGTCGGCGGCGGAGGGGTTGCGAAGCGCGCCGGCCAGGAACTGGCCGAAAAGGTTGCCGAGGCCGATGCCTGCGCCCGCCATGCCGAGGCAAGCGAGACCGGCGCCAATTGCCTTGCCGATGATCGGATCCATTGTGCTCTCCCGTGATCGATATTGAATGAGTGGACGTTTCAGAGGCTGTGATGCGAAGCGGCCTAGTGGTGGCCGCCGTGCACCGCATCGTTGAGATAGACGCAGGTCAGAACCGCGAAGACGTAGGCCTGCAGCGCGGCAACCAGGAATTCGAGGGCCGTCAGCGCCACCGTGAGGGCCAGCGGCAGCGGCGAAATCAGGCCCCAAACGCCACTGGCCAGCAGTGCCGCGACGAAGCCCGCGAAGATCTTGAGCGCGATGTGCCCAGCCAGCATGTTCGCAAAGAGACGCACTGAAAGGCTGAGCGGGCGCGACAGAAACGAGATCACCTCGATCGGCACCAGCAGGGGCAATAGCATCGGTGGTACGTCGGGGACGAACAGTTTCAGAAACGCCACGCCGTGCTGCATAAAGCCGTAGGCGATCACGATGCCGATCACGAGAAGGGCAAGTGCGGCGGTTACGACGATCTGGCTCGTGACCGTGAAGGTGAAGGGGATCATCCCGAGCAGGTTGCAGATCAGCACGAAGATAAAGAGCGAGAAAACGAAGGGAAAAAACTTCATCCCCTCCTCGCCGACATTGTCTCGCACCGTCGAGGCGACGAACTCGTAAGTCAGCTCGGCCATTGACTGCAGCCGTGACGGCACCAGCGAGCGGTTCCGCATGGCATAGATCATGAAACCCGACGCGAGCGCCACGGCGCCGACCATGAACGCGCCGGCATTCGTGAAAGTGGCATCGATGCCGCCGATATCCATCGGATACAGTGGCTTGATATGGAATTGCTCGATTGGGCCTGCCACGTCGCGCTATCCCCGGCTTCGCGTCTCAGTTGTCCTCGTCCCGTTCGTCCTTGACGGACGGCAGGGGTGGTGTTTTTTCCCGCATCGCGGTCCGAATGACATTCATCATTCCGGCCGCAGCGCCGAGAAGAAAGAATAAGATGAACATGAAGGGCTTGCGATTGCCCATCAGGTCATCCAGGTACCAGCCGATCGCACTACCCACGACGATGCCAGCAACCAGCTCGGCAGAGAGCCGGAGTGCCCGACCCATTGCCTCGCCACGGCCATCGCGCCCACGTTCCTGCCGGCGCCCCATGCCTGTCTGACGTGCCGCATCGAGCTTGCGTCCAAGGTCGTTGGACCGCTGCTCCAGCGCGGCGCGTTCCTCGGGGCTAAGCTCGCCACGAGGCCCCTTATCGGGCTTGCCATCGTCGGGCATGGGATGTCTCGCCGGTGAAACTGATCGCCGAAGTCACGAGGACCCCATGCGCGGCGGGTGTGATCTGCGGCGCGGACCATAGTGACGGGTCCAGGGGGTGTCAACAAATGGCCAAAGTGTTCATTGGCGCGCCACGGGTGGCGAAAGCGCGCAGGCAGAACTACGGAGCACGGATAGCGCCATCCACGGCATCGCACACCTTGCTGCGAGACTATTGATCGGTCGCTCGGTTGTGTTCGCGGTGCATCGGAGCACGGTTGATGAAGCAAATTTAGAGGAGTTTGAAGATGTTAAAAAGAATTATCCAAATTGTTGCTATGTCATGACGGCAGAAGTACTCGGTTCCGCCGCCGCGCTTAGTTAGATTTGGCCCGCGGGCCACCGTCGGATCATCAGAATTCTGATCGGCCACACGGGCCGGTCGTCAGACCGGCACGACTATGTCGCAAATCCTTTGAACGGCGTCGGCAAGGCCGCAATCTCGTTTACCAGCTCGCGTGGCATCGATGTTCCCGCACCCGGCACGTCGCGGGCCGAGATGCCATCCGAGAACCCGGCGAACCTCCCCGCGATCACGGCCTTGATCTGGTCGTGCCGGCCAGCCGCCGCGAAGAGGTCGAGCACGTCGTCGGAGACCTCGCCCGCAAGCTTGTCCCATTTGCCGTCCCGCGTCATGCGATTGAGTTTGAGGCCAAGATCTTGCAAACCGTGGACCGCGAGGACGGGATAGTAAGCGGGAGTCGACCCGTAGAAACCGACGCGGCCCCGCACCCATTCCCGAGCCTGATGCACCTCCTCGTCGGTCGCGCCGGTTGCGAGAAATCCACCGCCCGTGATCTCGAAAGATGCGCGTGTTCGCCCCGAGCGACGCATCCCGTTCTGCAACTCTGGCAGCACCAATTCGTCGACGTACTTCCGGGTGCAGAACGGGTGTAGCCTGACGCCATCGGCAACTTCGCCCGCCACACGCAGCATGGCCGGCCCGACAGCCGCCAGCGTGACCGGCGGAATACGTAGCCCCAGGCTCTCCGGCACGAAGTAGGGCGGCATCAGTGTGAAACGATAATGCTCGCCTTCGAATGCCAGATTTTCGCCATGTCGCCAGCAGCGCCAGATGGCCTTCAGGCCGAGAATGTACTCCCGCATGCGCGGTGCAGGCGGTGTCCATGGCACGGAGAAGCGGCGCTCGTTGTGCGCTTTCACCTGCGTGCCGAGGCCCAGGATGAACCGCCCGCGGGAAGCCTCGTTGAGATCCCAGCTTGCATTCGCCACCGCCATCGGCGAGCGCGAAAATGAGATGGCGATCGCGGTCGCAAGCTCGATCCGCTCCGTCTCCACAGCCGCGATTGCAAGCGGCAGGAACGGGTCGTGCTTGTTCTCGTTGGTGACGAGGAGCGCGTAGCCGTCGGCCTCGGCGGTTCGGGCGGCGGCCTTCACCTTTCGCAGGTCGTCTTGCGGAATAGTCGTTGCAATGCGCATGGGGGGCGCCTTTCTTGTTGACCGATGTCGGCGCTTATTTCTTGGCTTTCACGCGCGCCTCGATGCCCCGCACCAGAGCCTCTCCCATCGGCGGATCGTTCTCGACCTCGAGGGTCTCGGTCAGCCGGGCAAGCATCTGGTAGAACCCCGCCATGATGATGAGCTCGACGATGACGCGTTCCGAAAGGTGGCTCCGAAGCGTCGCCAACGCCATGCGCGACGCCTTGCCCTTGGCGATCAGCTCGCGGGTGAAGATCAGCGCCGCTTGTTCGGTCGGGTTGAAACAGCCCGCCCTGTCGTCGCCCGCATCCAGCGCATCGATCTGAGATTGCGTCGCCCCGAGCGCCAACGCGACCGGCACGTGCTGAACCCACTCATACTCACCACCGCCTACCTTGACCGCCTGCAGCAGGCACAACTCGCGCAGCTTCGGGTCAAGCTCGAGTTTGCCGAGCAGCGTCCCACCAAGCTTCATCACTGGCTTCAGGGCCGTTTCGGCGTGCGCCATCATGCTGAAGATATTGGCGCGGGTCGGCAGGCGGCTGAGCATCTCCTTGGCTTCAGGTGAGATCTTGTCCAGGTCCGGATAGGGAATGAGTGCCACGGGGCGTCTCCTCGTTGTACGGCGGGGTTTGGTTTGAAGCTGGAGCCGGTTCGTTTAAGTGTTGCGTGAGCGTCCGAGCGGGACGGCGCAGCGTTCACCGCGCGACGGGCGGGCGCCACAGGTCATTCCAAGCGTCCGCCTCCTGCTGATCCTTCCTCGTCGGTGTTCGCAGCCGGTATGACGACCACGACGCGCCCACCCGAGATGTCGACCTCCGGTACGAATTCGTTTTTGAATGCGACAAGCTCGGTGCGCTTCGATCCTGCGAGCCGGATTTCCAGAAGATCGCCGGCACCATAGTTCTGCACCGCGACCACCGTGCCGACGGGCGCGCCATCCGGCGCAAGAGCGGCGAGCCCGATGAGGTCGGCATGATAAAACTCGCCCTCACCGGCGTCGGGCAGTCGCTCGCGCGGAACCCACAGCTCCATGCCTTTCAGTCCTTCTGCCTGTGTCCGGTCGCCCACGCCGGAGAGGCGTGCGATGACGCCCTTGTCTGTAACCCTGACAACCTTCAGCTCCATCACGCGGCGCCCTTCGTCGTCCGCAACAGGACCGTACGCCGCGACGTCCTCGGGACGCTCCGTAAAGGCGTGCACAATGACCTCGCCCTTGAGGCCGTGCGCGCCGGCAATGCGGCCGAGCAGCACGCGCGCGTCCTTGCTCACAATCGTCTCCATTCTTCGATTTGGCACACGCGACGCGAAAAAGCGCCAGCTTCGGTCGCATCGAAACGAACCGTTTACGCTTGTCGGGCACTCTCCCCCTCATCAGTAAGCCGTTGATTTGCGGTTGTACGAAGCTGAACCAGCCTCACACCGCAGCGGCTCGGAAGTCGCATCAGTCAGTAGAGTCCACGCATCATGGTCAAGCGCGTCCTCGTCGTCGATGACGACCCAGCCCAACGTCGCATTCTCGAAGAAATGATAAAGCGTCTCGGTTACGAGGCAAGGATCGCCCAGAGCGGCGATCAGGCGATCGCCATCCTGGAAGGCCCCGAGGCCGATGGCTTGAGCCTGGTGCTCCTTGATCTCGTGATGCCCGGCACCGATGGCATGGCCGTTCTCGAGCGCATGGGCCTGAGGGCTGGCACGCCGCCCATCATCGTGCAAACCGCGAACGGGTCGATCGACACCGCCATCAATGCCATGCGAGCCGGTGCTGTCGACTTCGTCGTAAAGCCGGCAAGCCCCGAGCGGCTCGACGTCTCGATCAAGAGCGCGCTCAAAATCGAGGCCTTGCAGGGAGAGATTTCTCGCATCAAGAAGAAGCACGACGGAACTCTGATGTTTTCAGATCTCGTCATGCGCAGCGAGAGCATGAGCCGCGTGTTCGCGCTCGGTCGCCGGGCCGCCGCCTCGAACGCCAATATCGCCGTCCTGATCGAAGGCGAGTCGGGCGTCGGCAAGGAATTGATCGCTCGTGCCATCCAGGGCGAAAGCGGTCGCGGCGGCAAGCCGTTCGTCACCGTCAACTGCGGTGCGATCCCGGAAAACCTCGTCGAGTCGATCCTTTTCGGCCACGAGAAAGGATCGTTCACCGGTGCACTCGACAAGCGGATCGGAAAGTTCCAGGAGGCAGATGGCGGCACGCTTTTCCTCGATGAGGTCGGCGAGCTTCCCCTCGATGCCCAGGTCAAGCTGCTGCGTGCCTTGCAGGAGGGCGAGGTCGAGCCGGTTGGCGCCAAGCGACCGGTCAAGGTCGACTTCCGCCTGATTGCGGCCACCAATCGCGACATGATCGAACTCGTCAAACAGGGCAAGTTTCGCGAGGATCTCTACTACCGTCTCAACGTCTATCCGATCCACGTCCCCCCGTTGCGCGATCGCATCGGGGACGTGCCCGAGCTCGCCAATTATTTTCTTGCCCGCTTTGCGGCCGAGGAAGGCAAGCGCATCACCGGCATGACCGACGAGGTCTTGCGCCTGCTGTCCGCATATTCGTGGCCCGGCAACGTCCGACAGCTGGAGAATGCCGTGTTCCGCGCGGTCGTGCTCGCCGATGGCTCCGAGCTGACGGTCAGCGAGTTTCCCCAGATCGCCGCGCATGTCGAAGGTTTCAAGACTGAAGTGCCGCCGGCACCGGCCCAGGTGATCGCTCGCCCGGCCTACACGGGTCCGGCGCTTCTCGGCGCCGAAAGCATCGTCCCGCAGACGGTGGACGTCGGCGGCGCACGTGGCTCTATCGGTATCCCGGCTGTCGACGAGGAGGGCGAGATCCGGTCGCTCGAGTCGATCGAGGCCGACATGATCCGCTTGGCGCTGGGCCGCTATCGCGGCCACATGACCGAGGTTGCCAAACGCCTCGATATCGGCCGCTCGACCCTCTACCGGAAGATGCGCGAGTACGGCCTGGAGGGTCCTCCGAACTAACGCGAGTAGCGTGAGTTAGGGTAGGCATGGTCTGTGACGCGCAGGGCCGTGCCGCATTTTGCCCCGTTCCGCCGGCCAGTGTCGGATTTGTGTATTTGCACGGACTAGCCGCACCCGATGGGATGGGTTAGCTTCCGCGCGCAAAGGCTGGATGGAGCTTGCAATGTTGTTCGGTAACCGCCGCGTTGTTCCGCTGTATGTCGCGGCTGCTTTGGCCGGCATTGCGGGCTCCGGTTCAACGGCGTTTGCGCAGACCATCGCGCCACCCGCCCCTGTCGAGGCAGAGGCCGGGTCTTCGAAGGAAAAGCTGCCGACGTTGGTCTCCACGACCGAGGCCGACACCGTCACCAGCCAACCGTTGCCTACGGCGACCGTTGCATCGTCCGACCCGAGCGCACCTGCATCGGCACCGAAGCCCGAGGCAGCGCCCGCGGCCGCGTCGCCCGCTGACGTGCCCTCGACACCAGCACCTGGAGCACCTGGTCAGGCCGTTGCCGGGCCAGAGACAGCAACCTCGGCCGCGCCAGAGGCGACGGGGGAAGCTGCCGCCCCTGTGATGAAATCCCTCACCGTTGATGCCGCGGCCGCGCTCGGTCGGGTGCCAGGGCTCAAGAAAATCGATCGGCGCGACCGCGACGGACTGCTTGCCACCTACAAAGCCCGTGAAGGTCGTCCCATCTGGATGACCGCCAGGGGCGCCACACGGGGCGCGATCAAGCTCGCGGCCGAAATCGGCAAGGCCGGCGACTGGGGTCTCGATAAATCTGGGCTGGACGTCCCTGAACTCGCACCGGCTTCGCCGGAGGGGCCGGACCTGACTGCGGAAGCACTGGCGGACGCGGAGATCAGGCTCTCCCTCGCGACCCTGAGATACGCGCGGCAGGCTCGCGGCGGACGTTTCGAGCCGACCGATCTAACCCCGTACCTCGATCGCAAATCTCCGCTCTTGGAGCCGCAGAGCGTGCTCGAAGGGATTGCTACTGCCGCCGAGCCGGACGCCTATCTGCGCAAGTTTCATCCGCAGCACCCTCAATTCGAGCTGTTGCGCCAGCGATACCTTGCCGTGCGCGACGATGCGGCTCCAAAGAAGGGACCCTCCGAGGCCGAGCGTATCCTGGCCAACATGGAAGAATGGCGCTGGATGCCGGCTGACCTCGGCAAGTTTCATGCGTGGGTGAATATCCCCGAACAGCTACTGCGCGTCGTTCGCGACGGCCGGGTGATAAATACCGAGCGTATCGTCGTCGGGAAGCCCAATGCCCAGACGCCGATCTTCTCACACGAGATGAAGCATCTGATCTTTCATCCGTTCTGGGGCGTGCCGGATTCGATCAAGACCAACGAGCTCTTGCCCGCGCTGCTGAAGGGACGCGACATTCTGGGTCGGCAAAACCTGCGGCTTCAGCTCGACGGCAAGGATGTTGATCCCAGGCGTTACGATTGGACCCGCACCGATATTCGCCGCTTCCACGTCTATCAGCCGCCGAGCAGTGGCAATGCGCTCGGCGTGGTGAAGTTCATGTTTCCGAACAAGCACGCCGTTTACATGCATGACACTCCCTCGAAGTCCCTATTCAAGGCTTCGGTGCGTGCCTTCAGCCATGGTTGCATGCGGGTGCAGGACCCGATCAGGTTTGCCGAATTGATCCTCGAGGAGGACAAGGGCATGTCACCGGAGAAGGTTCGGGCGCTGGCGCGACCGGGTGCGCCTGAGAACAACCAGATCAATCTCTCGCAGCACATTCCGGTGCACATGGTCTATTTCACGATGTGGATCGGCGAGGGCGGCAAGGTAGAGAGTTTCAAGGACATTTATGGCCACGAGGAGCGCATCCGTCTCGCCCTCGACGGCAAGATGAACCTCATCAAGCCCGTTTCTGAGCCGAAGACGCCGACGGACCCCATCGGCCGATTAGTAGAGGTCTCGCCCGAATTCTCCGGCTTTTCTGGTCTTTCATCCAGCGGCCCAGGCTCGAGCTACTCGAGTGGCGCCTCGACGCAACGGCCCGAGTGGGCGCGGCGCGCCTTTTCCAGCTCGGGTGCTTTTTCCGGCGGTAACTGACGCTGGCGGACCACGCGGCTTTGGAGGCGATGACACGCCTTCGCAGGCTTTTGCTTGCGAGGGCGTGTCGCCATTGCGATGCTGCGGGCTTAGATCTATTATAAGTCAGCATGGCTGACCTATCGGGACCTGAGAACGCGGGATCATCATCCCCTCCCGCTCCGGCAGGCCCAATCAAGCATCAGGAGCGAGGCGAAAAGCCCATGGTCAAGAGCAGCCCCAGCCTCGAGGATAAGTTCGACCTCACCGAGACCCATCAGATTTTGAACGGCTCGCAGGCCATTGTCCGCCTGATGCTGATGCAGAAGGAGCGGGATCGCCGGGCGGGGCTCAATACCGGAGGCTATTGCACCGGTTATCGCGGCAGCCCCATCGCGGGTCTCGAAGGCGCGATGTTGCGCTCGCGCAAGATTCTGAAAAAGAATGACATCGTCTTCAATCCCGGCGTCAACGAGGACCTGGCGGCCACCGCAATCTGGGGCGCTCAGCAGGCCGAGCTGAGAGGCGACGGCAAGTACGACGGCGTTTTCGGCGTATGGTATGGAAAGGGCCCCGGTGTCGACAGGACGGGCGACGTTTTCCGCCACGCCAATCACGCAGGCAGCTCCAAGCACGGTGGTGTGCTCGCCCTGCTGGGTGACGATCACACCTGCGAAAGCTCGACCTCGGCCCACCAGTCCGAGTTCGGCATGGTGGATTACATGATCCCTGTGCTCAATCCTGCGGGCGTGCAGGAAATGCTGGATTTCGGTCTTATCGCCTTTGCGCTATCGCGCTACGCTGGCGTCTGGGTCGGCATGAAGTGCGTGAAGGACAATTTCGAGTCCACCGCCACCGTCGACGGCCGCATCGATCGCGTCGACATCAAGACCCCCGATGATTTTGTGGTGCCTCCTGGCGGCCTCAACATCCGCGTGGGCGACCAGGCGCTGGACAAGGAAGCTCGCCTGCACGACTTCAAGCTGCCTGCGGTTCTCGCCTTCGCTCGCGCCAACAAGCTCGACCACATCATGATGTCGGGCGGCGCGGCACCCCGCATCGGCATCATCTCGACGGGCAAAAGCTATCTCGACGTCCGCGCCGGACTCGACGACCTCGGCATCGACGAAGTGAAGGCCAATCAGCTCGGCATCCGCCTCTACAAGGTCGGCATGGTCTGGCCGCTGGAGCCGCGGGGCCTGCTCGAGTTCGCCAAGGGCCTCGATCTCATCATCGTCGTGGAGGAGAAGCGCTCGCTCATCGAGGCGCAGGTGAAGGAGCTGCTCTACAACTCCGAGTATCGCCCCACGATCATCGGCAAGCACGACGAGACCGGCGATCAACTCCACTACCTTTTCCAGGCGAAGGGCGCGCTTGAGCCTTCCGATATTGCGGTCGCCGTCGGCGAGCGCCTGATTCGCTTCCAGATCGGCGGCGAGGACATGAAGTCCCGCGTCGGCTACCTGAAACAAATGAAAGGCAACAAGCCGCTCACCGCCGAGGCTGCCGTCCGTGTGCCATATTTCTGTCCGGGCTGCCCGCACAATTCCTCGACGGTCGTGCCCGAGGGCTCTCGCGCGTACGCAGGCATCGGCTGCCATTACATGGCCCAGTGGATGGATCGCCAGACCGAGGGTTGGACCCAGATGGGCGGCGAGGGTGCCAATTGGATCGGCGAGGCGCCGTTCTCGAAGCGCTCGCATGTCTTCCAGAATCTCGGCGATGGCACCTATCTGCACTCCGGCAGCCTGGCCATTCGGGCGTCGGTCGCGTCAGGCACCAACGTAACCTACAAGATCCTCTACAACGACGCCGTCGCCATGACGGGCGGACAGTCGCTCGACGGCGGAGCCACAGTCGGCCAGATCGCTGCTCAGGTGATGGGCGAGGGCGTCACGAAGCTGGTCGTCGTCACCGACGAGCCGCACAAATATCCGAGCGGCTTCCTGCCGGCGGGCACCGAGGTCTACCATCGCCGGGACTTGCAGTCCGTGCAGCGCGACCTCTCTCAGATCGATGGCGTCACGGCGCTGATCTACGATCAGACTTGTGCTGCCGAGAAGCGCCGCCGTCGCAAGCGCGGCACGTTCCCGGACCCCGTCAAGCGGGCTTTCATCAACGAGGCCGTCTGCGAGGGCTGCGGCGACTGCGGCAAGAAATCGAACTGCGTCGCGATACTCCCGCTCGAGACCGCGCTCGGCACCAAGCGCGCCATCGACCAGTCGACCTGCAACAAGGACTTCTCCTGCGTCAACGGCTTTTGTCCCAGCTTTGTCACGGTGCACGGTGCGGTTCCGCGCAAAAAGGCCGGCCTCGCTACCCAGTCTAGCATAGCGCCGATGTTGGCGAGCCTCCCCGATCCGGCACTGCCTGCGCTCGACAGGCCCTACACGATGCTCGTCACGGGCGTTGGCGGAACCGGCGTTGTCACCATCTCGGCGGTGCTGGGACAGGCGGCCTATCTCGACGGCAAAGGCTTCGGCGCCATCGACATGACAGGCCTTGCCCAGAAGGGCGGATCCGTCGCCTGCCACATGAAGGTCGCGCGCAGCTCTAGCGAAATCCATGCCATCCGCGCGAGCGTTGCGTCCTCCGACCTCGTCATCGGCTGCGATCTCGTCGTCACGGCATCGAACAAGGTGCTCGAGACGGTTCGTCCGGATCACACCACAGTGGTGCTCTCCACCTATGAGATGCCGGTCGCCGACTTTGCGCGTAACCCCGACTTGAAGCTTCCCGCGAGCGAACTGAAGCGCTCGATCGAGGAGCGCGTGCGCAAGGGAGCTCTCCACGCTCTCGACGCGCACACCTACGCCGTAGAGCTGTTCGCCGACTCGATCGCGTCGAACATGTTCATGCTGGGCTACGCCTATCAGCTCGGTGCCGTGCCCGTCACCGCAGCCTCGATCGAGAAGGCGGTTGAGCTCAACGGCGCAGCCATCGAGATGAACCGCAATGCGTTCCGTTTTGGCCGGCTGGCAGCCCATGATCGAGCCGCACTCGACCGCCTCGTCCAACCGAAGGCGGTCAAGACGCCACCCACCCTCAGCGAGATCGTGGCCCTGCGCGCCGAGCACCTGACCGGCTATCAGGATGAAGCGCTCGCGCAGCGCTTCCGCGCCCGCGTCGAGAGGATTGCGGCGTTGGAGAAGGACAAGGTGCCCGGTCGTTCGGGTCTCGCCGACGCCGTCGCCAGAGGTTATTTCAAGTTGCTGTCGTACAAGGACGAGTACGAGGTCGCCCGCCTCTATACCGATGGGCGTTTCGAGAAGGCGCTGACCGAGGCGTTCGACGGCAAGCAGCGTCTCGAGTTTCATCTCGCTCCGCCGGTCATCTCGTGGCTCAACCGCGACAAGGTCACGGGCGAGCCGCGCAAGATGACTTTCGGGCCGTGGGTTATGCCCGTCCTGCGATTCCTCGCCAGGCACAAGGCCAAGCGCGGAACGTGGATGGACATCTTCGGCTATTCGGCCGAGCGCCGCCTCGAGCGGCAGATGATCCGGGACTATGAGGCCGATCTAGACGAGATCGAGCGCCGCCTTGCTGCTGACGGGCATCGTGCCGCCGTCGCACTTGCCTCTCTACCGGAGGAGATCCGCGGCTTCGGGCACGTCAAGCATCGCAACTACGAGGCCGCGATGAAGAAGCGCGAGACCCTCCTCGCCATGCTCCGCGATCCGAAGCCGGGCTCCACGCTGAAGGCTGCGGAGTGAACTCAGACCCGGCGGGGCCCCCGAAGCATCGGTGGCGGGTGCACGCTGATCCAGCTTCCAGCTATTAGGGCCGGAAGCTGGCAATGTCCCTGTGGCGCGCCTATCCGTTCCGACGTTCGATCTGATCGACGTCGCGAGCGGCACCCTCGGAGGCGGACAGCGCGAATGCTGCATAGGCTTTGAGGGCGGTCGAAACCAACCGCTCGCGCTTCTCGGTCGGCTTCCAGGCGTCGGCGCCCCGGGCTTCCATGTCGCGGCGGCGCTGAGCCATCACATCAGCGCTGACCGCGAGATTGAGCTTTCGCGTCGGGATGTCGATTTCGATCGTGTCGCCTTCCTCGATGAGACCGATGCTGCCCCCGGTGGCGGCCTCCGGAGAAATGTGGCCTATTGAGAGACCCGACGAGCCCCCCGAAAAGCGGCCATCGGTGATCAGTGCGCACTTCTGCCCAAGGCCCATGCTCTTGATGTAGCTGGTCGGGTAGAGCATTTCCTGCATGCCCGGTCCGCCGCGCGGACCCTCGTAGCGAATGACGACCACGTCCCCGGCTTTGACTTTGCGACCGAGGATCGCCTTGACCGCCGAATCCTGGCTCTCGAAGATGCGCGCCGGTCCCTTGAATGTCAGGCAGTCGGCGGGCACGCCGGCGGTCTTCACGATGCAGCCGTCGGGCGCGATATTGCCGTAAAGAACGGCCAGGCCGCCGTCTTTCGAATAGGCGTGCTCGGCCGAGCGGATGCAGCCCGACTTGCGATCGGTATCCAGCGAATTCCATAGCCGCTCGGTTGAGAAAGCCTCCGTCGTGCGCACGCCGCCAGGGGCCGCGCGATAGAAGGTCTTCACCTTCTCGGATGGGTTGCGTGCGATGTCGTAGGCGTCGATCGCCTCTCCGATCGTCTTCGAGTGCACAGTCGGCTGGTCGCGATCGATGAGGCCGATCCGATCGAGTTCGCCGAGAAGCGCCATGATGCCGCCGGCCCGGTGCACGTCCTCCATATGAAACTCGGAGGTTGACGGCGCGAGCTTCGATAGATGAGGCACCTTGCGCGACAGACGGTCGATGTCCTTCATCGTGAACGGCACTTCGCCCTCGCGGGCCATCGCCAGGAGGTGCAACACCGTGTTGGTCGACCCTCCCATGGCGATATCGAGCGTCATCGCATTCTCGAACGTGTGGAAATTGGCAATGCCACGTGGTGTGGCCGATACGTCGTCCTGTTCGTAGTAGCGCTTCGTCAATTCGACGATCCGGCGGCCCGCCTCGAGGAACAGCTCCTTGCGGAAGGCGTGGGTGGCTAGCACCGAGCCATTGCCCGGCAGGGCCAAGCCGAGCGCCTCGGCGAGACAGTTCATGGAGTTTGCCGTGAACATGCCCGAGCACGAGCCGCAGGTCGGACAGGCGGAGCGCTCATACTTCTCGACCTCGGCCTCGGACGTGTTCGGGTTGGCCGCCTGGATCATCGCGTCGATCAGGTCGGCCTTGCGCTCGGTTCCGTCGTCGAGGATCACCTTGCCGGCTTCCATCGGCCCGCCGGACACGAAGATGGCCGGGATATTGAGGCGCATCGCCGCCATCAGCATGCCGGGTGTGATCTTGTCGCAATTCGAGATGCACACCACCGCATCGGCGCAGTGCGCGTTACACATGTACTCGACGGCGTCCGCGATATGCTCGCGCGACGGTAGCGAATAGAGCATGCCGTCGTGGCCCATCGCGATGCCGTCGTCGACAGCGATCGTGTTGAACTCTTTGGCGACCGCGCCCGCCCGCTCGATCTCGCGCGCTACGAGTTGGCCGAGGTCCTTCAGGTGGACGTGCCCCGGAACGAACTGGGTAAATGAGTTTGCGATCGCAATGATCGGCTTGCCGAAATCGCCATCTTTCATGCCGGTGGCGCGCCAAAGGCCGCGGGCACCCGCCATGTTGCGGCCGTGCGTCGATGTCCTTGAGCGATATGGGGGCATGGTGGCCTCTCGAGTGGTCGGACGCGGCAGGCGCCGCTCACATCTATTTGGGCTATCGATCTCAGAAAACGAGAGTTGGAACAAGCACCGAGGTGCCCTAGCGGGCGAAATCACCCGCTTCGGGCGCGTTCGAGCTGTCACGGCCCTGTATCAGCATGCGCCCAGCCTACCGAGGCGGCAGCGGTGCGGATGCAACGAAAATGCCGGAGCGTTCGATGCTCCGAAGCTCAGCATCCGCCGCTGTGAACTCCGAGGAGTGAGCGAGCACCGGACCGACGAGGCGCTCGAGATCGGCGAGCGGCCGCCTGCCGTCGAGCTTCTCCAGGAAAATGGCCGAGACGGCTGGCTCGAAGTACCGGTCGCGATCGCGCTGCGTGAGGATGAGGCCGCGTAGACGATTACCACCTAGGCCGAAGCGGCCGAGCGTCACCAGGCGCAGCGCACCCTGAAAGGTGGTCAGAAGCTGGATCAGCCCTGTGTGCGGACTGATATAGATGCCACCCCCATGGTTCATGGCGACCGGACGATTGTCGCTGCCACGGAAGCGCTGCAGTTCGAGGAACCTCAGCCGCGAGAGCTGCTCGTCCCAGTCGATCTCGAACACGGACCGGTAGAGCTCGGGCTTTTCGCTGAACGCCCGGCGATAGGCCACGTAGGTCCCTAGATAGCCCTCGCAGGTCGAAAGCAAATAGCCGCCGTACGACTCGTCTGCGCGGGCCAGGGCATCCGAGGAGAATGCCTCTTGGCCGTCGCCGGAACCGGACAGCAACTCGTCCAGCTCGATCGAAAGCGCGCGCGCAAGCTTGGCAACGGTCGTGTCCCGTACGGACTCGCCCGCAAGGAAGTTGCCGAGCGTCCGCTCCTTGACCGCGGCGCGATCCGCGAGCGCCTCTCGGGTCAGGCCCTGTTTGGCCATCTCCAGGCGTACCCGGCGAACGAGCGCGCTCCTCGCTGCCGCGCCGATCAGCGCACCCATGGCACCTCGTTGCCGAAACTTGCCTCGAATTGCCGAAATTTACGCGGCATCGGACAACGCAGCAAGCGTGTCGATTGCGCTGGATTGCAATCAAAGGCTGGCTGTAGCTTCCCGGTTGCGCGTCCAGACGGCGCGACGGCGGGAGACGCGAGTTGGTCGAGAAGGCAGGCACCAAGCTGGCCCGCATCCTGCGGGATGCGCCGGCTGCCACATCGAACGTCCGAGGCATCCTTTTCATGACCGCCGCATGTGCTTCGTTTGCCTGCGGCGATACCATCATGAAACTCTCGGGGGGCACGATTCCCACGAGCGAGTTGCTCTTTTTCCGAGGCTGCTTCGTCACGCTTGGCGGCTTCCTGGTGGCGTGGTGGCTTGGCGCACTTTCGGTGCTGCACCGTGCCTTGTCCAAGCCGATGGCATTGCGCGCAGCAGGCGACGCCTCGGGGGCTTGGTCTTTTCAGCTCGCGCTTGCGCGTATCCCCTATGCCGATCTTACGGCTGTCGGTCAGCTCATCCCACTCTCGATCACGGCGGCCTCGGCGCTCTTTCTTGGGGAGAAGGTCGGTTGGCGGCGCTGGACCGCGACGATGGTCGGTCTCGCGGGCGTCCTCCTGATCATCAGGCCGGGCTCGAGTGCCTTCAATTGGTGGATGCTGGCCGGCATCGGTTCCGTTCTGGGGGCGACCGTGCGTGATCTCGCCACTCGGCATGTGGACCGCGGCGTGCCGCCGCCGATCATCATGATGTTGTCGGCGGGTGCGGTGACGCTGTCGAGCTTGTGCGCCGCGCCCTACGCCGGATGGGTGTCGCCGGATTGGGGCTTCGTCGGAGCCATGGTCAGCGCCGCAATCTTCTCGCTTGCCGGGCAAATGTGCGTCATTATTTCAGTGCGTTCGGCCGACATCTCGGCCGTGGCGCCCTTCCGGTACACGATCATTCTGTTCGCCATTGCGTCCGGCATCCTGATCTTCGGCCACGTCCCGGACGCCATGACGCTGTCCGGCACCGGGATCGTGGTGGCTGCGGGCCTTTACACGTTCTATCGCGAACAGTCCCTCCGCAGGCTCGCCAACCGACCGCCCCGATAGCCTTGCCCGCGGGCCGCTCCTTCCAATCAGTCAGCCGGACACGCGAACGATCATGAGCAGAAATCTATTTGGTATCGGGGCGGTTGTCGGCGCGGGGGCGGCCATGATGTCGGCCGACGCATTGGCGAAAGTCGCCGTCGCCGAGACGACGCTCGGCCAGACCATCGCCGGTCGCGGCCTCGTCGCGTGCATCATTTTGACGGCAGCCGGCTATCTCCAAGGGCAGATCCGCTGGCACAAGGCAGTGCTGTCGGCTCCCGTCCTGGTACGCATCCTTGCCGAGGTGGGCGCCGGCATTTCAATGGTCGGTGCGCTGGGGTTCATGCCGATCGCCAACGCCACGGCAATCCTGCAGTTCATCCCCCTGGTTACGACGATGGCCGCGGCCCTCCTCTTCGCCGAGCAGGTTGGCTTGCGGCGCTGGCTCGCGGGGATCGCCGGCTTCGTCGGCGTTCTGCTGATACTGCAGCCTGGTGCTTCCGGCTTTACCTGGTGGTCGCTGCTCGCGGTCTCGGCCATGCTCTGCATGTCGATCCGCGATCTCGCCACCAGCCGGATCGACCGGGCCGTGCCAACCCTGCTCATCGGCGCCCTTTCGGCAGCCGCCGTGTCTGTCGCGGGGTGCGGTCTCGCGACGACGACCGGTTGGGCAGCGGCGACGCCTCGCAGCATCGCCTTCACCGTGGCCGCGGGCGTTGCGCTTTCGGCGGGCTTCATCTGCCTTGTTGTCGGCATGCGCAATGCCGAGATGTCGGCCGTGGCGCCGTTTCGCTATTTCACGCTGCTCTGGGCCTTGCTGATGGGCTACCTCGCCTGGGGTGAGATCCCCAATCCGCTCGCGTGGGTCGGTATCGGCATCGTCGTTGCTGCGGGGCTTTATGCATTCGGACGCGAGCGCGCCTTGGTTCGCGAGCGGCGACTGAGGGAGCTTGCGTGCACGTGATGATCGCATCCTCCGATGACCGCGAGCGCGGCAATCTCGTGGCAATTGCCGCGATGGTCGGCTCGCAGGCCGTCTTCACGGTCAACGACACCCTGATGAAACTCGCGGCGCGCGACATGCCGGGCGGCCAGGCGATCTTCATCCGCAGTTTGCTTCTCTGCGTTTTGGCGGGCCTCATCGGCTATGTCATGGGGGCATTCCGCCGGTGTCCTGAGCGCCGGCACTGGCCTCTGCTCGGCCTGCGCAGCATCGGCGACGTCGGCGCGACATTTCTCTATCTTGCGGCGCTCTTCAACATGCCGATCGCCGATGCGACGGCGATCCTGCAGTTCCTTCCCCTGGCCATCACCGCCGGCGCCGCTCTCTTTCTGGGCGAACCGGTCGGCTGGCGCAGATGGCTCGCCGCCGCCGTAGGGCTGGTGGGCGTGTTGATCATCATCAGGCCCGGCACGTCGGCGTTCAACATCTGGTCGCTCGTCGCCCTCGCTGCGGTGGCCGCCATCGTGCTGCGCGATCTCTCCACCCGGCGCGTCGACAAGGGCATCCCAACCATACTCTTGACGGCCATTTCAGGCGCCTCGCTGTCGGTGGCGTCATGCGCGTTTGCCTTGACGGAGACCTGGCGGTTGCCGAGCCCCTCAGGGCTCGCCATGCTGACCGGGGCCACACTCTTCGTGCTTGCCGGCTATTACCTCATCATCGAGGCGATGCGGCGGGGCGAGGTGGCTGTGGTCTCGCCGTTCCGGTATTCGGTCATCCTATGGGCGATCCTGGCCGGAATGACGGTCTTCGGTGAGAAACCCGATCCCATCGCGTTGCTCGGCACGGCCGTCGTCATGGCGGCCGGCCTCTACACCTTCTTCCGCGAGCGTCAGCTTGCCCTGCGAAAGGCCGCCCGTGAGGGCATCCATGAGTGACAATGTCAAAGGCATCCTGGCGATGCTCGCGTCCGCAATGGGATTCGTCACCAATGACGCGACAGTGAAGTTCGTGACGCAGGAACTGCCCAACGGACAGATCATCTTTCTGCGCGGCCTCGTCGCAACGGCGCTGATGGGGCTCATCACCAGCATCCTGGGCGGCTGGCGTTCGCCTGTTGTCCTCTTGAAGCCGGCAATGTGCGGGCGCCTTGTGGCAGCCGCGCTTGCCACGCTGTTCATTGTGGCTGGGCTTCGACACATGCCTCTAGCGACAACGAACGCGATTCTCCAAGTGTCACCGCTGCTCGTGACCGCAGGCGCCGCAATCTTTCTCGGGTCGCATGTCGGCTGGCGCCGATGGACGGCCTCGTTGGTCGGGTTCGCAGGTGTGCTGTTGATCGTGAAGCCTGGCATGGACGGATTCGTCCCCGAGGTATTGCTGGTGATCGCCGCCCTGATCGCCTCTTCGACCCGAGACCTGATCACGCGCTTTGTCGACCAGTCGGTGCCGTCTATTTTCGTGACGTTTGCCACATCTGCTGCCATCACTGTCGTCGGCTTGGCGCTTATGCCGTTCGAGACCTGGGTGATGCCGACGCCGCGGGCGTTGTGGCTGATCTTGCTGTCCTCGGCGTGCCTGTTCTGCGCTTATCATTTCGGCGTCGTCGCCATGCGCACCGGCGATATTCCCGTCGTTGCGCCTTTCCGTTACACAGCCGTCATCTTGGCGCTCATCCTCGGATTCGCCATTTGGGGCCATATTCCCGATGCAGTTTCACTCGCCGGCATCGCCCTCATCGTCGCAGCCGGCTTTTACCTGCTCGTTCGACAGAGAACCGATGTGCGAATTGCGGTCGACAGACCAGCCGCCGCGCCGCGCCGCCAGGAGGAAGTTACGTCGTGAAGAACGCCATGAAGGAGAAGATCGCGGGCGGCGGCATTGCGCTCGGCGTCTCGCTGATGTTTCCGTCGGCGCAAATTGTCGAGATGCTGGCCTATGCCGGCTTCGATTGGGTGCTGCTTGATTGCGAGCACGGTTCACTGAGCCTGTCCGATCTCGAGCTGATGTGCATGGCAGCCGATGCCTCGGGCATTACGCCGATCGCGCGGCCGCGCAGCAACTCGTCGACGGACATCCAGTCGGTGATGGATCGCGGCGTCAAAGGCGTGCAGGTGCCGCACGTGTGCACCGCCGAGGACGCGCGCCGCGCCGTAGCTGCGGTTAAGCTCGGCGCGGGAACCGGCCGCAGCCTTGCCGCCGGCACGCGGCCCGATCGCTGGGGGCTCGGCGCGAAGCTGCCCGAATTTGTCGCCGCCCAGAACGCGGGCTCGCTCGTCTGCGTCCAGATCGAGGACCGCGAGGCACTCGGCAATGTCGATGACATCCTTGCCGTCGAAGGCATCGACGTCTTTTTCATCGGCCCATCCGACCTCTCGCAATCGATGGGCTTTCCCGGCAATCCAAAGGCAGGGCCGGTGATGCGTGCAATCGAAGAAACGCTCGCCAGGATCGTCGCAGCGGGCAAGGCACCGGGCATGCCGGCGACCACGGAGGCACTACCCCAGGTGATCGGCAGCGGCTGTCGCTACATCTACAATCACCTGCCGCGGATCATCGGCAGCGGAGCGCGGGACTACATTGGCGCAGCTTCGCGTCGGTGAGCCGATCGGATATGCAGGCCGCATGAAGTCTATCCCGGCGCCGCTGCCGAGCGAAAAGCGCGCGGCCGGGGCAAAGTCGTCGCCCATACCGGCCGCGCTTCGTGGCACTACATCTTGAACGGAACGACAGTCTGCTGCTGCGTTCCGAGACCCTCGATCGAGAGCTTCATGACGTCGCCTGCCTTCAGGAACAAGGGCGGCTTCATACCCAGGCCGACGCCTGGCGGCGTGCCGGTCGTGACCACGTCGCCTGGCTCGAGAACCATGAACTGCGAGACGTAGTGCAGAATGAAGTTGCACTTGAAGATCATGGTCGAGGTGGAACCCTTCTGCATGGTCTTGCCGTTGAGTTCGAGCGACATGGGCAGATTATTGACGTCGGCCACCTCGTCGCGGGTCACGAGCCACGGCCCGAGGGGACCGAACGTTTCGGCGCACTTGCCCTTCATCCATTGACCGCCACGCTCGATCTGAAAGTGGCGCTCCGACACGTCGTTGCAAATCGTGTAGCCGGCGATGTGGCTCTCCGCATCGGCGAGTTCGACGTAACGCGAGCGTTTTCCGACGACGAACGCGATTTCCAGCTCCCAGTCCAGCTTGGTCGAACCGCGCGGGATCATCACGTTGTCATTGGGTCCGCAAATGCAGTTCGTCAGCTTGTAAAAGATGATCGGCTCGGCCGGGATCGGCTGACCTGCCTCCTTGGCGTGGTCGGCGTAATTGAGCCCGATCGCGACGAAGTTGCGGACGTTCCCGACCGGCGGGCCGATGCGTGATCCTGCGGGCGCTTCCGGTAGTGAAGCAGGGTCAACCGCCTTCAGCTTCGCAATCGCTGCGTCCGACAGCGCGTTGCCGTCGATGTCCTTCACGTGGGCGGAGAGGTCACGGATCTTGCCCTGGGCATCGACCAGTCCGGGCTTCTCGGCACCAGCGGGACCAAAGCGGCAGAGTTTCATGGCGGAGCGCTCCTCGAGGCGATTGTTTTGACTTGGCGTCCAATCGGTAGGACGCGGGCGGTGAGGTGGCAAGAACCTTCCGAGATCGGGCGGTCTCAGGCGCGGATGGCATCGGCGGGCGGCCGGCCGAAGCGCCCGCCGAGTATCAAGGCGACGCATCCGGCCAACGTCGCCGCAGCGGCGATCGCTAGGCCCGGCCGATAGCCTCCGAAGGCGTCGCGCAATAGGCCGAGGGCTGCCGGCCCGAGCGCGGAGACGAGTTGGATGACGGTCGCGGCCGCGCCATACGTCGCCCCAAACGCCTTGGCGCCGAATTCGCGGCGCACGACGACCGGTCCGAGCGTGGTGATGTGTCCGATGCCGTAGCCGTAGACGAGGCTCGCGGCCACCAGTACGGGCACTGTCGGCCAGAGGGCGAGGCACGCGAGTGCTGCCGCTTGCACAAGCATGACCATCGCCGCGAGCGATCGCACGGCAACCCGATCGACGATACGGGCAAGGATCAGGCGGCCGGCGAAGGCGGTGGCGCCGGTAGCGCTGACGAGCAGGCCAGCGTTGGCCGTGCCGACGAGTGGCGTCGCGAGGACGACGTGGTGCGTGATGAATCCGATCTGCACGAGCAGGCCGAGAGCGAATCCAGCGGCCGCACTCCATAGCAAAATGCGCGGACGACCGGCGTCGGCGATGGCGCGCACGACCTCTCGAGCCTCGCCAACCGCAGCAGCCGCCTCGCCATCTCGGGCGAGACCAAGGTCCTCCGGTCCCCGGTAGCGCAGCACGAGCCAGATCAATGGCATCAGGATCGCTGCTGCGGTAAGCGAGGCGGCCGTAAGCCCCGGGCTCAGCCCGAGCCGGTGAATCGTCCGCAACAGCAGCGGCACACCGACAATCGCCCCAAGGCTCGCACCCATGATGGCAAGCGTCATCGAGCGACCCTGATGCGTCTCGAACCACGGCGCCACCGTAGCCGAGATGCCCGTTGTCGATAGGCAAGCCCAACCGATGCCGATCAGGACGAAGCAAGGGTAAAGTTGCCAGGGAGTGTTCACTTGTCCGACCAGGGCCACGCCGATGCTGAGGCTGAACGCGCCCGTCAGCAGAACCGGACGCGGTCCGAAACTGTCGATGTTGCGGCCGACGAGGCGTTGGATCGAGGCACTGACCAGGAAGAACAGCGTAATCGCCGACGACACCTCCGCGATCGGCCACCCGTGCGCTCCGGTGACAGCCTGCAGGTAGACGCTGGCGCCGAACAGCCCTAGGGCCCACGTCACCGCTGCGATAACGAAACAAGCCGCAACCACGCGCCAGCCATAGAAGATCGTGGCAGCCGATCGCCTGGGTTCGCTCCCCACCCCGGATGCTCCTATTTCGCGCGAATAGGAGGTGGCCCAACGAGATCGGGGATGAGGCGCCGCGCAATGTCGTTGGTGGCGCCTGTCGCCATCAGATAGCCGAGCGCGACGACGATCAGCGCGAGCGCAAACCAAAATACCGGTCGCGCCCGTCGCCACAGAAGGAGCCGCGCGACGATGACAAGCGGCAGCCCGAGAATGAGCGCCCCGGCCAGGTTGGGGGTGAGCATGATGGCGTCCAATCGTATGTCAGCGAGCGCCCACTGGCAGGGCGCACCGCTTCACCAAGTTTCGAGAAACACCTCCGGGCAACGGTCTCTCAGAAGAATCGTCGTGTCGACTGCAAAGCATGCCGCTGGCCGATCGCCGCTCACCGTTTCCTAGACCGCTCCGCCACCTTCGGTCTGCAACCACGCGCCACAGCAGGCTTTCGCCAATTCGCGCACGCGCAGGATGTAGCCCTGCCGCTCCGTCACCGAGATCACGCCGCGCGCATCGAGCAGATTGAAGACGTGGCTCGCCTTGATGCACTGGTCGTAGGCTGGAAGCGCCATCAGGTGCCGCGCATGCGCATCGACCGGCGCGCCTTTATCGAGCAACGCCTTGCACTCCGCCTCTGCGTCGCGGAAATGACGGAGCAGCATGTCGGTGTCCGCATGCTCGAAGTTGAAGCGCGAATACTCCTGCTCGGCCTGTTGGAACACGTCGTTGTAGGTCAGCTTGCGTTCGTCGTGGCGGCCATTGAAATTCAGGTCCCACACGCGATCGACGCCCTGCACGTACATGGCCAGACGCTCGAGGCCATATGTTATCTCGCCCGATACCGGGCGGCAGTCGAAGCCGCCCACTTGCTGGAAATAGGTGAATTGCGTCACCTCCATTCCGTTGCACCAGACTTCCCAGCCGAGACCCCAGGCGCCGAGCGTCGGGCTCTCCCAGTCGTCTTCGACAAAACGGATGTCGTTGAGCGAGGTATCGATGCCAATCGCATCCAGGCTCTTGAGGTAAAGGTCGAGGATGTCCGGTGGTGACGGTTTCATGATCACCTGGAACTGGTAGTAGTGCTGCATCCGGTTGGGATTCTCGCCGTATCGCCCATCCTTTGGACGCCGGGATGGCTGCACATAGGCCGCATTCCAAGGCTTCGGTCCCAGTGCCCTCAGTGTCGTCGCGGGGTGGAACGTGCCGGCGCCGACCTCCATGTCATAAGGTTGCAGGATGACGCAGCCCTGCGCGCCCCAGAAACGCTGCAGGGTGAGGATCAGGTCCTGAAAAGAGTCTTTGGGCCTCAACTCCGAGCGGTCGGGCACTGCGTCGGCCTTGGGGCGAGGCGCTGTCTTGGTCGGCATGTCGGTTCCTTCGAGCGAAAGCTCGGTCTCGGCGCGCACTATACGTAAATCTGCCCTTCCGTCACCCGGGAAGAGGGCGCTCTGGGAGGCGAATTGATGGACGTTCTCGGCTGGCTTTGGTGGCTCTTTGCCGGATTCGTAGGACTGGTCTGGTCGGTGGCTTGGTTCCTTCTCGGAGGCTGGGTGTCGACCCTCGCCCAGGTCTCCGTGATCGTGCTGATCGTGTTCGGCTATAAGTATGGCTGGCGCCGAGCACCAGCCGAGCTGATGGCTCGTATTGGGAGCTTCGGCCGTTTCGTTTGGAACTGGATGCGCTCGGGTGATGGCTCGCGGTCATCTTCGGCCTCGGGAGGCTCAGCCAGTGCCGGTCCTGCAGGACGGCCGCGCCGCAACGTCTCGCGTCGGCAGCCGGGAGACGTCCGCATAAACATCTCCACATGCATGACGTTGCTCATGCTGGGCGGCCTGTGGCTGGTGGCCGCGACGCTCTGAGCGGGCCTAAGTGGTTGCTCCGCCGTCCACGACCAATGGAAACCGCATGACGATCGCATCCACGCGACTGCCGTCCGGCTGTGCATAGTAATTCTTGCGGCGCCCCGTCTCGACGAAGCCTGCTTTGCGATACAGCGCAAGAGCGGCGGTGTTGCCCTCGGCAACCTCGAGAAAGAGGGCGCGAGCGCCGGTCCGAGCGGCGCCGCGTTTCACGCCGTCGACGAGCCGGGCGGCCACGCCTTTGCGCTGCCATTGAGGATCCACGGCGATGCTGAGGATTTCAGCCTCGTCGGCCGCGACCTGCGCGAGAATGAACGCTCGGATCTCGGGTGGAATACCGTTGGAGGCGACCAGCGCCACCGAACCGGGGTTCGACAGCATCCGGGCAACCGCTGCCTCATCCCAACCGTCGTCGAAGGTCGACGAATGCAGCCGGGAGATCGCGACGGCATGATCGGGAAGCGCCCAGAGCAGGTTCATGTGGGTGATGTCCGGCACGCTGAAACCCCTCCCTTGCCTTGCGCGCATGTTCCCGTTTCACGGGGCCCTGGCAAGTCGCTTGTCGGCTTGCGCTTTCGCGTCGGGTTGACGGATGTAGAACGGCTTGATCTCGACGATCGGTTCGAGGCGCGGGGCGAGCCAAGCGAGATCGCTCGCGTGCGGTTGGTTCTTTTCGCACACGACGGTCAGTCCAGCCATATCAGGGGCGCCCTGCTTTGCGGCGGCTTGCGCGATCTGAGAAGCTCCCGATCCGGCGACGCGAGCTCCGTGCTGGATGGCGAGAGCGGCCGCCGTTTCGGCGTCGATTTCAGCAGCCGACCCAAGCGCCGCCAATGCATCTTGCCCGAAGAGCTGCGCGTAAAGCCGGCCACGCCGCGCATCCACCGCGATCATGACTGGGCGACCCGCGCCGTTTCTGTCCGCCGTGTCAAAGACGCGATGCGCCATGACTGCGAGACTGGAGAGGCCGACCACCTCGACACCGGCCGACAGGCGCAGGGCGCGGGCCACCGCAACGCCGGTGCGCACGCCGGTGAACGTGCCAGGACCGAGCGTAACCGCGACGCGGGCAAGATCGCCAAACGCCAGGCCGGCACGCCGCATCTCGTCTTCGATCATCGGCACGAGGCGTTCGGCGTGTCCGGTGGTGCGCTCTTCGTAGCACTCGGTCACGTCATACCGACCATCGGTGCGATCTTGTCCGATGGCGACTGACAGCGCACCGAGACAGCAATCGATCGCGAGAATATTCATTTGCAATGGCCTCGAAGGCGGGCCCGAACATCCCCGCTCCGCCGATGCGCGCTCAGAGAACCTTGGCGATCTCGTCGAATGCGAACCGCGGCGAGCGTTCGAACAGACCCGCCGGATCGCCAAAGCCGACGTTGCACACGAAATTCGATTTCACGCGACCGTCGGGGAAGAACTCCTTGTCGACGCCCGCATTGTCGAAACCGGACATCGGACCGCAGTCGAGGCCGAGCGCGCGTGCCGCCAGCATGAAATAGGCCCCCTGCAGCGAGCCGTTACGCATGACCGTCGCCTGGATGACCTCGGGCTTGCCCTCGAACCAGGTCCGGGCGGTCTGATTGTGGGGAAAGAGTCGCGGCAAGTGCTCATAGAACTCCGTGTCGTAAGCGATGATGGCGCAGACTGGAGCTGCCATCGACTTCGGACGATTGGCATCGGAAAGGAAAGGCGCGATCCTCTGCTTGGCGGCGTCCGACTTGAGAAACAGGATCCTCGCCGGCAGGCAGTTCGCGCTCGTCGGACCCATTTTCATCAAGTCGACGATCTCGCGCAGCTGCGCGTCCGAAACATCCTTCTTCTGCCAGGCATTATGCGTGCGCGCCTCTGTGAAGAGCTGCTTCAACGCGTCATCGCCTAGTCGGTTGCTCATGCCTCGGTCTCCTGCTTCTTGATCCTGCCGCGTTGACGTTGAAAACCCCGCTCCGGTCGAAGCGGGGTGCCGAAACTCCTGTCCGTCGCCGCAAAGCGATCAAACGCAGCGCCCGGCTCCATTCAGACGGCGCGTACCTCGACGACTTCGGGGCAGAAATGCTGCAGCAGCCGCTCGATGCCGCCTTGCAGCGTTGCCGTCGACGATGGGCAGCCCGAGCAGGCGCCGCGCATATGAAGGTAGACCACGCCCTCCCGGAAGCCGTGGAAAACGATGTCACCGCCATCGTTGGCAACCGCCGGGCGAACGCGCGTATCGAGTAGGTCCTTGATGGTCGCAACCGTATCGGCGTCCTCGGGAGCGAAGTCTTCGGTCGCCTCGTCGTCCTCGCCATGCTCGCCGTTGACCACGGGAGCGCCCGACATGAAGTGCTCCATGATCGCGCCGAGCACTGCCGGCTTGAGATGCTGCCACTCCATGTCGCCCTTGGTGACCGAGATGAAGTCCGACCCGAGAAACACGCCGGCGACACCGTCGATCGCGAACAAACGCTGGGCGAGTGGCGATCCAGCCGCATCGGCGACATCCCGGAAGTCGACCGTGCCCTCGCCGAGGACCGCTTTCCCCGGTATGAACTTGACGGTTGACGGGTTCGGCGTCGCTTCGGTCTGGATGAACATGATCGCCTCGATCGGTTTTTGGGCGGTACTGCGCCGCCATTCGCAACGGCTGGAGCGGGCTGCATCGTGAGACCAACTCCGACCTCGGTACTCTGGAATTGTTCTAATAGATAAGGAAGCAAACGTCAAAGCACGAGTGCCTGCTGCGTGCCGCGGCAATCTCGATGCCGCATGATGGGTGGTCGACCAACGCGAAACGCCCGACATGCGCAACCGGAGCGGTAGCGGCACTACGCCAAGGCCTTGATCGCGTCCAGGGAGAGGTTGCCAGGTACGACCACGATCGGGATGGGGAACGTACCCGCGAATTTCCCCGCGGCAAACGACGAGACCAGGGGCCCCGGGCCGCCCTTGTCCGTCGAGGCTCCGAGGATCATGATGGCGATGTCCTCGTCTTCCTCGATCAATTTTACGATCTCGTCGGCGCGCTTACCCGAGCGCACGACTTCGTCCGTTGCGATCGACTCAAAGCCCGCCTTGTCCAGTTTGCGGCGGTTCAGACGGAACAAGGCCTTCGCCTTGGCCGTCTCTTCCTCGACCTGCATCGCTTTGACGCCGGCCCACTGCGTGAAGTCTGTTGGCTCGATAACGTAGAGCAACACGATCTGCCCACCCGTATGACCGATACGGCTGGCGGCGAAGAAGAGCGCAAGCTCCACTTCGGGCGTATCGTCGACGATCACCAGGAACTTTCGCCGGTGACCTTGCTCGAAGACTCGGCGCTGCTTGACCATATCTCATTTTGCCATGCGCGCCGTGCTGCCACAACGGGGGTTGTACGCAGCGCAGCAAAACGCAATTTACACTTAAGAGTCAATCGGTTCGCCTCGGATCGTCAGGACCGGACGAACCCGACGATGTCCTTGACCTCGTCCATGATGGGAGCGGCGACCGCACGCGCACGTTCAGCGCCATCGCCCAGTATCCGATCGATTTCGGCCGGGTCGCTCGACAGCCGGCTCATCTCGGCCGTGATCGGCGCGAGCTTGTCGACCGCGACGTCCGCGAGCGCCGACTTGAACGTGGAGAATTGCCCGCCGCCGAACTGGCGCAGCGTGTCCTCCTGCGAGATGCCCGCGAGCGCGGCATAGATGCCGGTCAGGTTGTCTGCCTCCGGACGCCCCGCTAGGCCCTGCCGTTCCGACGGCAGCGCATCCGGATCGGTCTTCGCTCGCTGAATCTTGCGCGCGATCATGTCGGCATCATCGGTCAGATTGATGCGCGAAAGATCGGAAGGATCCGATTTCGACATCTTTTTCGTTCCGTCGCGCAGACTCATCACACGCGTTGCAGGACCGAGAATGATCGGCTCCGGCTGTGGGAAGAACTTGCCGTCAGCATAGCCCTTGGCGGCGATCTGTTTGGACCAGTCGTTATTGAATTTCTGGGCGATATCGCGCGCCAGCTCGAGATGCTGCTTCTGGTCCTCGCCCACTGGAACGTGCGTCCCGCGATAGACCAGGATGTCGGCCGCCATCAGGTTTGGGTAGGCGTAGAGGCCGACCGAGGCGTTCTCGCGG
Source organism: Hyphomicrobiaceae bacterium (assembly GCA_050187415.1). GTDB lineage: Bacteria > Pseudomonadota > Alphaproteobacteria > Rhizobiales > Hyphomicrobiaceae. The sequence goes on from JBFWXN010000032.1 coordinate 32,189, forward strand.
TCCTTGCCGGCCTTCTCTTTGAACTGCGTCATGCGGTTCAGCCATCCAAGACGCGCGACACAATTGAAAATCCACGCGAGTTCGGCGTGGGCCGAAACCTGGCTCTGATTGAACAGGATGCTCTTCTTCGGGTCGATGCCGCAGGCGATGTAGGCCGCAGCCGCACGACGGATCGATTGTCGAAGCTCGTCCGGATCCAACCATTCGGCCGTTATGGCGTGCATGTCGACCACGCAATAGATGCACTCGTGGGTGTCCTGCATCGCCACCCAGTTGATCAGCGCGCCCAGATAGTTGCCGAGATGCAGGCTGCCCGTGGGCTGCATGCCGGAAAAAACGCGGGGGCGGAGAGCAATCATTGTCCAGGTTCCTTGTAGCGCGGCCGCGTTATGGCGCGCGGGCCGGTCGCGTGCAAGCCATCTTGGCGGCCGTGACTACCGTGCAACAGCGACTTTCGCGCACATTGTCGCGGACGCTCCGGCATGTCCTTGTCGTCGGGGGGTGGGATTTGAGGGGCACTGAACCATGAAGAAGATCGTTTCTATCGCTGCTGCGGCAGCCTTCGCGGTGTCGACACTCGGTCTGGCATCGGCGGCTTCGGCCGCAACCTGCATCGACAAAGGCGGCCGCGGGACCGGCTCGACCGTCCCTGACGCCAAATTCCAGGCGTGGGAAGCCGTATTGCAAGCCACCGACTGGGGCATGTGGGGCGCCTGGATTACGTCGAGCGCCAAGGTCGGCAAGGCGGCGGCCGGTTACAAGGTGTCTCACTATCGCGAGAAGTGCCACAGCGGAGGCGCTCTCGGGAAAGAGTGCATCATCCGCGCCAAGCTGTGCAAATAGCACGAACGCCTCTATGCTGACGTCCGCGCCGGGATCGCGTCGCGATCCCGGCGTATTCAGCGAACTGCGCGGCTCAGGAGACTGACGTCCGGCCGTCGCATGCCGGAGGTTGGCCATGCCGCTCGACGAGCTTCCGAGCGTTTGCACGCTCGATTGTCCCGATACATGCAGCCTTTCCGTGACTGTCGACGGCGATCGCATCGTGAAGGTGCGTGGCTCGCAAGCATTGCCGCTCACGGCGGGCGCCATCTGCAACAAGGTCGCTCGGCACTCGGTTGATTTCGTCCACGGCACGCAGCGGCTGACCCATCCGTTGCGGCGCATCGGACCGAAAGGCTCGGGGCAGTTCGAGCGCGTCAGCTGGGAGGCCGCGCTCGATCTCGTTCACGATCGCGTATCGGCCGTGATTGCCGGCTACGGCCGTGAATCCGTCATGCCGCTGAACTACGCTGGTCCGCATGGCATGTTGGCGATGGACAGCATGTCGCTTCGCTTCTTCCACAAACTTGGCGCCAGCCAGCTCTACCGCCGCTCGATGTGCGGCGCCGTGCGAACGGAAGCCTGGGCCGGCGTCTACGGTGCCGTACCCGGTATCGGACCCGAAGCGGCGAGCGAGGCGTCACTGAATGTTGTCTGGGGCAACAACGCCACGGTTTCGAACCTGCATCTGGTGCGCAACATCCGGCAGTCGATTCGCAAAGGCGGTCGCCTGGTTGTTGTCGATCCCCTCAGAACCAAGATCGCCGAGCAGGCAAGTCTCCACATCCAGCTTCGGCCGGGAACGGACGTTGTCCTCGGCTTCGCGTTGGCCTCAGAGCTCGAGCGCATGGGCGCGCACGACCATGCCTTCATCGCCACCAACGTCCACGGCTACGATGAATACATGGCCGCAGCGAGAGCCTGGACCGTCGAGCAGGCGGCGGCGGTCTGCGGTGTCGCCATCGATGACATCCGCGAGCTTGCCCGGCTGATGGCCGAGGCTGATCCGCTGGTCGTTTCGCTCGGCAACGGCCTCGAGCGAGGCCGCAACGGCGGCAGTGGCATTCGTGCGGCGATCGCGCTGCCGGCATTGCTCGGCAAGCTCGATCGGCGCAACGGTCTCGTGTTGGGCGCGGGCAACGCATTTCCCAAGACACCGGCAAGGCTGACCCGGCCTGATCTCCTTCCCGGCCCCACTCGCACGCTCGACATCATGGACATCGGCCGTCATCTGGCCGACGACGATGTCGATCCGCCGCTCCGCGCGCTTTTCGTCTACAACCACAACCCGCTCGTCGTGCACGCCGACCAGAACCGAATGAGGCGCGGCCTCATGCGCGATGACGTCTTCCTGGTCGGAATCGAGATTGCCAGCACCGAGAGCATGGCGCTGTGCGATGTCGTGCTGCCGTCGGCGACGCATTTTGAGCAGGACGACATCTACGGGGCTTATGGGCACCATTGGCTGCAACGCGCCGAGGCGGTCATTCCGCCGGTCGGCGAAGCCCTGCCGAATACGGAAATCTTTAGGCGGCTCGCGGCCCGCTTCGGCTTCGATGACACCTGCTTCAAGATCTCCGACAAGGAATTGATGGACGAAGCGCTAGACGCCAATCATCCAGCGCTCCGCGGGCAGCGCCCAAGCACCATCTCGACGCGTGACCCGCTTCGCATGACATCGCCGGATGGCCGCGCTTTGGCGCTCTACGAGACGCACACGCCGGCGACACCGTCGGGCAAGGTGGAACTGGTCTCCGAGCTGCTTGCGGAACGCTGGGGGGCGGACGCCCGCATGCCGCGTTTTCGGTCGCGCGACGAGCGCCATCCACTGATGCTGATTTCGCCCGCATCCGATGCCCGCGTTTCTTCGACGCTGCTCGGATCGGGCGGCCATGCCGGCGACACGCCACCGCTTATGATGAACCCGGCCGACGCGACGGCTCGTGGCCTCGGCAGCGGGTCCGACGTGCGCGTCTGGAACGATCTTGGCGAGGTGATCTTGCCGCTTCTCGTCACGGACGACGTTCCGCCTGGTGTCGTCGCGTCGGAGAAGGGCGCTTGGATTTCGACAAGTCGAACCGGTCAGACGATCAGTGCGCTCGTATCGACCGAGCTTCGTGCCGATCTTGCCAAGGGCGCGTGCTACAACGACGTCGGCGTAGAGGTCGCGAGCGCCTGAGTTGGACACAGGCTCCCAAGCGCTGTCGCCGAAAACCGACTACCTTTGCTGGCCCGCCTTGCCGTGCTCGGCCGCCATGGCACGCCGCACGATCTCGTCCGCATCGAGCGCCGTCGAGGCTGCGTTCGTGGTGGAGGCGACGTGAACGGGCGCCGCGGCGAGCTCGATTGGAAGCGGCTTGTCCCATGCGCTGTTTGAGAGAGGTGGCCGCGCCGCGACGCCGGTTGCGGCGGGCTCAGCGGCGGTAGCGGCCGGAACGGGCACCGGCGGCGTGTCCGCGTTCTTGCCCTGCAGATCCATCACCAGCTCGAGGTTCTTCTGCACGCGCGGGTCGGACGAGCCTGCTTCTCCAGCCTGACGCAGCAGTGCTTCACCGCGCGCAGCTTCCCCATCCATGGCGTAGGCCATTGCCAAGTTGTTCAACAACGAAGGCCGGCCCGGTGACAGGCTCAGAGCCTTCTCGAAGTACGAGATCGACTCCTTGAAGCGACCCTGCTTCGCGAGAACCGTTCCGCGCGCCGAGACGATTTTCCAGTCTGGCTTGGAGGGGTCTTCGGCTCGGGCCAGCAGCTTCTCGGCCGTCGTGACCTGCCCGAGGTCGAGCGCCAGCCGCCCATATTCAGACAGCAACTCCTTGTCGTCCGAGTCGAACATGTAGGTCGCTTGCAGCACCGCAAGTGCATTCGCCTTGCGTCCCATTGCCTTGAGATTGCGTGCATAAGAAACCGCCGCCTTTGTATCGCGCGGGTTCTTCGAGTGCTGCTCGCCCCAATAGGCGGTGGCCTTTTCAAGGTCCGCGAGTGATGTGTTGCCGGCGCTGGCGGTGGCGATGTCCACAGTGGCGGGCTGATCGTTGCCAAGTCCGAGGCCGAGATTGAGCGGACCGGTTTGGGAGCACGCGCCCAACAGCAATGTCATCGAGATTGTGACAGCGGACGTTGCCAAGCGCTGAGCGCCGCCCATTGCTGAGCTTTTGCCGAGAACTTTGCCCATCCGACGACTCTCCATGACGCAGCAGTGCTGCACGAATCGATCAATCCTGCCGTTACGTTCCGCTACGGCGGTCAACAAATGCTTAAGTATGCCGTGGGCGCGATCGCAGGGGCCGAGACCGTTGTCAGCTATCGCGCGGCGCGCTAGAGCGGCAGCGATGTGCTTCCATAGGCACGCGGTCAACCCGCCGCCGTACGCCGGCAGATTGCCTCGCACTCGCTCGCCTCCAGACCGGGAAACCCTATGTCCGATACGCTCCGAGCCCTCGACCAAGCCGCCATCGAGGCGGTCTTCGCCCCGCCCGGGATCGCCCCGACGGCCCGCCCGATATATTTGCTTCGTTCTGGCCACCTCGCCAGCGGCGAAGGCGGCGCGGCAGCTCTCGAGGCGCGGCATCGGGCCTGGCTCAAGGCAATCGGATATAAGGCGACGGCGCGGCGGCACGCCATCCTGCCGGGTGACGACGGGGCAGTGGCCGGCGCCGTGCTCGGTGTCGGCGATGTCAACGAACTCGCCCCATCGGAGTCCCCCGAGGCGCTGGTCGGGCTCTTGCCGACGGTGCTGCCGGCAGGCGATTGGCATCTCGCCACCCCCGTCGCTGACCCGGGCCTCGCCGCCCTGGCATGGGCGCTCGGCAGCTACCGCTTCCGCCGCTACAAGTCTGCCGCGACCGAGGTCCTTCCGCGCTTGGTCGTGCCGACCGACGTCGATGTCACCCGGCTGACCGCCCTCGTCGAGGCCGTCGCGCTGGGACGCGACCTGATCAACACGCCCGCGAGCGACATGGGCCCCGAGGAAATCGAGGCCGAGACGATCCGCGTCGCCCGGCACCACGGCGCGACCGCCCGATCGATCGTCGGCGAGGACTTGCTGCAGCAGAACTTCCCGCTGATCCACGCCGTCGGTCGCGCGAGCCCCCGGGCTCCGAGGCTGATCGACGTTGTTGCCGGTCGCGAGGACGCGCCGAAGGTGACCATCGTCGGCAAAGGCATTGCCTTCGATACGGGTGGTCTCGACATCAAGCCGTCGAGCGCCATGCTGCTCATGAAGAAGGATATGGGCGGTGCGGCCACCGCCCTCGCTCTTGCCCACATGATCCTGGCCACTGGCCTCGATGTGCGGCTGCGCCTGATTATTGCCGCTGCCGAAAACAGCGTTTCCGGGAATTCGTTCCGGCCAGGTGACGTTATCCGCAGCCGGGCGGGGAAAACCGTCGAGATCGGCAACACCGATGCCGAGGGGCGGCTCGTGCTCGCCGATGCCTTGGCACTCGCCGACGAGGAGGCGCCCGACCACATCTTCACGTTTGCCACTCTGACCGGCGCCGCTCGCGTCGCGCTCGGCCCCGAGATCATGCCCTTCTACTGCAACGACGATGAGCTGGCGGCTTCGCTGGCAATGGCTGGCGACGCGGTCGGCGATGCCGTCTGGCGCATGCCGTTGCGGACCCCCTACGAGGCCTGGTTGGACAGCTCCGTCGCCGACATGAACAACGTCTCGGAGGGCGGTTTCGCCGGCTCGATCGTCGGCGCCATCTTCCTGAAGCGTTTCGTGACGCGCGCCCGCCATTTCGTCCATTTCGACATCTACGGCTGGCGGCCTCAGGCCAAGGCGCTGGGTCCCCGCGGCGGTGAGCCCCAGGCGGCCCGGGCCGTGTTCGAGGTTCTTTCGCGAATCTATGGGCGGGCTGCGGTGTGAGGGCCGAATGACGGAGCGCCAAGCTGGGATCGAGCTGCCGGATCGGCGCCGCAATGCGTGGCGACCAGATCTCGCAGCCGCCGAATTGCGTGGCCGCGTGGCAGCTCCGCGCTTCGTGGAAGGAAGGCCTGCACGAGTCATCGCGCCGGTGCTCGCGCTGAGGCGCAGCCCCTCCGCCGACGCCTCGCTCGAGACCGAGGCACTCTTCGGCGAGCCGCTGATCGTGTTCGACGAGGCGCAGGACTGGGCGTGGGTTCAACTCGCCCGCGACCGCTATGTCGGCTACGTCGTGCACGATGGGATCGCCTACGATCGCTCCGCACCGACCCATCGGGTGGCGGCGCTCGCCACGTTCGTCTACCCGAGGCCGGACATCAAGGCGCCCCCGGTCATGCACCTCTCACTCGGCGCCGAATTTGCCGTAAGGAGCTCCGATGCGAAATTCGTCGAGCTGACGACGGGCGGCTTTGTGATTGCTGGGCACGCCACCGAACTCGGCCGGTTCGCATGTGATTTCGTCGATGTCGCCGAACGCTTCATTGGCACGCCCTACCTCTGGGGCGGGCGCACGCGGATTGGCATCGACTGCTCGGGCTTGATCCAGCTTTCACTCGAAGCGGCGGGCCTGGCGTGCCCACGGGACAGCGACATGCAGGAGATGGAGCTTGGCGCCGCCGTGCCTACGTCCGCGGATCTCGGGGGGCTTCAGCGCGGCGACCTCATCTTCTGGCCCGGCCATGTCGGCGTCATGCTCGACCCCGTCATGATGCTCCACGCCAACGCCTTTCACATGGCCGTGGTGGCAGAGCCGCTGCAGGTGGCGGCAGACCGCATCATGCAGCCCCAAAACGGCGCCGGCCGCATCAGGACTATCAAGCGGCTCTCCGCTCGCTCGGTCGAAATTGCCTGAGAGCCATGCGCTGAACCGGTTCAGAAGAGGAACCGGGCAAAATAGGCCTGGAGTGTATGCAAGAGTTCAGTCTGGTTCTTTGCGACCTGCCAGCCGATGGAGGCCGCAGGTGCCAGCATCCTGACGAGCACCGCCCGCGCCTCGCTGTCGCCCAGGCTGCGGTGGCGGTTCTCGAGGTACGAGATCCTCAGGATAGCGACGGCAGCATCGAGGCGATGCTCGAGTGATCGCCCCGTCCCCCCGGCGCCGTCGCGAGCCCGCACGAGCGCGCTTCGTTCGCCTTCCGCAAGATCGAGATTTCGCAGAAGACGGCGCCGCATGGCGAGCGTTTCCTGGTCGATGGCGCGCTGCACTTTGTTCTTGAGAAGAAGCCAAGACGGCAGGAAGCCGACAACGAGCAGCACGGCCGTGATGCCGAGGCCGAAATAGTCGGTCAGCTCGCCACCCGTGTACCAGATATAGGCAACCGTGACGACGGTGAAGCCCAGCACGATGCTCGCGCCGTGTGCGCCCATCTGCAGAAACGGCTTGTATTGACGGTCGTGCAGGACGATTTCGATCGGTGCCCGGAACGGATGGTTTCGCACCACCCACCATGTCTTTACGAGAAAGCCGAGGAGCACGATCCAGATAAAAGCATTGAGGAACCACTCGACCGACCAGATGGTCCACATCAGGTAGTCGACGGGCAGCACACCATCGCCGCCGATACCTTCGTAGCGGTCGCTGAACAGGTAGAGAAAGTCGAGTGCCACGAACGGCATCGCCACGCAGAAGGCGGCAATCGCTCCGGGAAAGCCGAGCACCGAGCTGACGAAGGAATGCACCTGCGTCTCGGGCACATCGAAATAGGCCACCCCCCGCTCGAACCCACGCGCGTAGCAGTGAATGAACAAGCGAACGGCGATGATATGGGTTGCAATGTAGATCGGCTGGAAGTGCCACTCGGGCGATGCAAGAAACTTGGAAAGACTCGGCGTCAGCGCCAGTCCCGCGAGCCACGTTGAAATGGCCACGACGGCTGCGAGCGCCACTGTCCCGCTGAGTCGTCGTGGCAGCACGCTGTCGATCGGCCACCGTCGCGTGTCGTCGGCCGGAAGCGTCGGCAAGGCGACGCGACGCGCCGATCCCCAGTCGCCCAACTCCGTCAATCCGAATGACAGGTCGGGCGTGGCCACCGCCATCTCGACGCGTCGGCGGTGACGCACACGGGCGAAAATGACGGTCAACAGCGTGAGGCTGGCAAGCACCGCAAGTCCCGAAAGCGCAGCGATACGTGCCGCGCGGTCATCGCGCAGAATCCCCTGCAAGTCACGCAGCGCTGATGCAACGAACTCGTGCCAAGTCATACTCTATCTTGACACAGTCACGGCTCCCGTCGTGTTGCGGGGCGGCAGCACTTGCCTTCAAAATGACAGTCGAGCGGCCGGATGGCGGGTTCAATTCCCGCGCCATCCGAAGCCGATGCAGCCCCAGAAAGAGCTGCCATCGTGCCTCACGCGCGCTTGATCCTGGATCGAACCACGTGGTCCAGGTTCGACCCTTCGATGCGGACGAGTTTCGTCGGCTGCGCGCGGCGCGGCGAATGCACCACGCCCACGTCGTAGAATTTCACGTCGCCGGGGTTCATCTCGTAGTCGCGAACCGGCTCGACGAGTGACGGGCTTTCGCCTTCGCCCTTTTTGACGATTTTCCAGTCGGTCATGACGGTCTGGCCGACGGCCTGCCCGTAGATGGCCCAGCTCCCGCCGTGGTCATGCGGAGCGGAAACGGCACTGTCGCCATAAACGTGGCCGCAGATGCAGAAGCCGAGTTCCGGATCCTCATAGAGGACCTTGCGCGGCTTGCACGCCTCCGCCGTCAGGTTCTGAGCTACGAACTCCTTGTCGAGGCATGCCTTCGACACGAGACCACAGACTTTCTCCTTGCCGGCCGAACTCGGATCGGCTTTGAGCGTCGCCTTGATATCCGAGGCCAACTGATCGAGCGTGTAGGACATGTGCGGCGTCTCCTTATCGCGCGACTCGGGGCTCAACCATTCCACGATGAGCCTGCAGAGCGGAAAATGATGCTAACCGCGTTATTCGGCAGAGACACGTGATCTCTGTCAAGCGACCAATGACGTATTACGCGCCGATCACACGCCGCGCTGCGGCCACGGCCTCCAAGTGGGCGATTTGATCGCCGGCAAAGCGCAGAACCAGATGTCGAGCACCGGCCTTGGCATAGCTCTCGAGAAAAGCGGAGACGTCCGACGGGCGGCCGGCGAAACACTCCTGGCGCTTCTTGAGAGCGACGGCTGGCGCATTGTAGTAGGTCTCGAGATACCGGTCGAGACGGGCGCCGGCCGCCTCGACATCCTCATCGAGCGAGAGCGTCAGGTACATCGCGCCGGTCAGAGAATCGGGATCGCGACCCGCCTCGCCTGCGATACGTCGAACTTCGCCCCATTTCTCACGCCACGCGTCGGCATTGCCCGAGTTCGGTAGCCACCCATCGAAGAACCTGCCCGCCCGGTCGAGGCTCGCCGGCAAGCCGCCTGCGCTCCAGAGCAACGGTCCGCCCGGGCGGTGCGGCGTGGGCCCGATGGTGGCCTTGTCGAGCGACCACCGCCCATCCCAGGTGACCGGCTCACCCGACCACAGCGCCCGCGCGAGTCGCAGGCCTTCCATCATCCGCCCGACACGCTTTTCGAATGGCACGCCGGCCGCCACGAACTCCGCCCTGATGGAGGGCACGTCACCCGCGATGCCGACACCCAGCACCAGCCGACCTTCGGAGATCCGATCGATGGTGGCCGCCTGGTGCGCGAGCAGCACGGGGTTGCGCAGCGCGGGCAACAGCACGGCCGTGCCGACCAGCACCCGCGGAACGCGTGCGGCGACAGCGGCCAGCATGGCGAGCGGCTCATGGCGCGGTCGGGCGGTGAGGCTGTCCCCGATCCAGATGCCGTCGAAGCCGAGCCCCTCGGCGCGCTGCGCCAGATCGAGCATTCCGCCAGTCTCGTTGCGGCCCGACATGATCATTTCGCGTGTCGGTAGCAAGTAGCCGAGTTCGACGGGCATGGCCACGTTCCTTCTGAATTGCGCGATCAGTCTGTCGCCGGTGAGGGGCCGAGACGCTGGGCCATTGCAAGATACGGCGCGCCCAACCGGCTTGGCACCACGCGACCTAATCCGTCGCCCCGAAATAGCCAGCGATGAAGCGCTCGTAGATGTCCGTGAGCTGCACGAGATCGGCAACGGGACAGCACTCGTCGACAGCATGGATCGTCTGATTGACGAGCCCGAACTCGATGACCGGGCAGTGGGCCTGAATGAAGCGCGCGTCCGACGTGCCGCCGTTCGTCGTGAGCGCCGGATTGCGTTCCGTCAACTCGGCAACGGCGCGGCGCATGGTTTCGACCAGCGGTCCCGGCTTTGTCAAGAACACGTCACCCGTGCCGGAAAAACTCACGTCATAGCGCGCGGACACCTCCCTTGCGGTCGCGTCGAGCTGCTCGCGGACCCAGGCCTCGACCCTCGGTCGGCGCCATAAGTCATTGTAGCGAATGTTGAACTTTGCTCGTGCTTCGCCTGGTATCACGTTTGTCGCCGTATTGGGCGCAGAGATCACCGTCACCTGCAGGCTGGATGGCTCGAAGTCCGGCGTCCCCGTATCGAGCGGCGTCGACGAAAGCCTGTCGATCAAGCGCGCGAGCTTCGGGATCGGGTTGTCGGCGAGCTGCGGATAGGCGGCGTGACCCTGCTTGCCGTGAACGACCAACTCACCGGACAGCGAGCCGCGGCGGCCGATCTTGATCTCGTCGCCGAGCGCCCTCGGGTTCGACGGCTCGCCCACGACGCAGGCATCGATCCGTTCACCATTGTCGCGCATCCAGTCGAGCACCTTCATCGTGCCGTTGATGGACGGCCCCTCCTCGTCTCCGGTGATCAAAAGGGAAATCGAGAAATCAGGGCGACGTTGATGCTGCTCGACGTAGCGCAGGGCCGCGGCGACGAAGCAGGCGATTGCGCCCTTCATGTCCACGGCACCGCGCCCGTAAAGTACCCCTCCGTGTATCTCGGCTCCGAACGGTGGCCGGCTCCACGCGTTCTCGTCGCCGACCGGCACCACGTCCGTGTGCCCGGCAAAGCAAAGGTTCGGCTGCCCCCGCCCGAAGCGGGCGTAGAGGTTCTCGACATCCGGCGTCCCCGCCTCGGTCATGGTCAGCCGGTGGCAGGTGAAGCCGGCTGGCTTCAGAACATCCTCGAGCAGCCCGAGTGCGCCACCCTCGATGGGTGTGACCGACGGACAGCGCACCAGCGCCTGGGTGAGGGCCACGGGGTCGCGCAGATGAGACGTCATGAGGATCTCGGGAAGGAGTTGGCACGGCCATACGCCGGGCATAGCGCCCGACCGGGATCGATACCTTCGCAGGGCAATAGCATCAAGGCCAGCGATGATGCGAGACGGCGGTTACACCAAGTCTTGTGGGAAGTTGGTGGCATCTAATCTCAGGCTGTGCCATCAATTACCCAGATATATTCCAGAAAAAAGCAGGGTGCCGGTCATGTTCTCGCGCCGCGGAGTCCTGAGGTTCTCGATCGCCGTCGCCGCCTCTGTCACAATTGCCCTGCCGATGGCAGGCGTGGCCGTCGATCCGGCGTTGGCCCAGTCGTCGCCGGTCTTCACGAGAGGCGGACTGGCCGTGAGTGGCTACGATCCGGTGGCCTATTTCACCGACGGCAAACCGGTGAAAGGCAACCCGGCCATACCTTTCGACTTTGCCGGCGCCAAATATCTCTTTGCCAGCGAGGCAAATCGCGCGGCCTTCCAAAAGGAACCTGCGAAGTACGCGCCGCAGTACGGTGGCTATTGCGCCTGGGCGGTCGCTCATGGCGCCAAGGCCGATGCCGATCCAAATGCATGGACGATCCACAACGGCCGGCTTTTCCTCAACCTCGATCGGAGCGTGCAGAAATCTTGGGTCAAAAACCTGCCCGCCAATATCGCGCGTGCCGATGCCAATTGGCCCAAGCTTGCCGGCGGGAAGTAGCTCGTACGGCGGATCTCGCCGTCAGGTCGCACGCTTGATGGCCTGCACGAGCTCTTCGAGCGCTTGTAGAAAGCGTGAGCGGTCGCCGCGCGTGAATGAGGCGTTGAATCCGCGGCTCTCACCCGTTTCGCGCAGGTGCGCCTGAAGCTCGCGCATCGCGAGGGCCATGCCGATCGAGGCCTCGGTGAATGGCTTGCCCGTCGGTCCTACCACGCGAGCGCCCGCCTTGAGGCATCGGGCCGCGAGCGGGATGTCGGCGGTCACGGCGATGTCACCCTTGCCGATCCGCGTCGCAATCCAGTCGTCAGCAGCATCCGGCCCCTCCGCAACGATCACGCGATTGACGGCCCCGCCGTCGGGAAGCCGCATCCAGGCATTCGATACGAAGTGCACGGCCAAGCCATGCCGGTCCGCGACACGCATCACCTCGTCCTTCACTGGACAGGCATCCGCATCGACATAGATAGCAGTCAAGGAGCTTCCTCGGGCTAGGGACGGTGCGGACCGTAGCTGCGCGCTCGGTCCGCCCCGTCCCGACGCTGCGTCATGCCATGATCGGCTTGGTGAATGCCGGCAGCGGCGCATTGCCGTCATAACGCTCGATGGCGACGAGGCACGTGTGCGCGGCGCAACCGCCGGAGAACGCCGACGCCGGTACGTCGAGTGTCAGCACGTTGGCATTGCCGGCAAGGCAGAGCGATCCGTCAGCCGTCTCTACTGGGCTCCACCATGCACCGGTCGGCAGGATGGCCACGCCCGTGCGGATGTCTGATGAAACGAGCACACCCGCGAGGCAGCGCCCGCGCGCGTTGCGCAGCAACGCCGTATCGCCATCCTTGAGCCCAAGGCGCTTGGCGTCCTCCGGGGAGATCATCATCGCCTCCCGGCCCGATTGCTTTTCGCCCTGGCTGACGCGTCCCCAGTCAAGCTGGCTGTGCAGGCGCCCGTTCGGCTGTGCTGATAGGAGATGGAACGGATAGGCTTTGCGCTTCGCCGAGCCGAGCCACTCGGGGGGCTCCATCCAGGTCGGATGCGGCGGGCAATCGGGATAGGCACAGGCCTCCAGCGTGCGGCTGTAAAGCACGAGCTTGCCGGACTCGGTCCGCAACGGGTTGGCCTCGGGATCATCGCGCAAACCCGATAGTGCCGGCGTGAGCGGCACCTCGGGCACCTCGACATGCCCGGTTTCCCAGAATGTATCGAAGTCATGCATGTGGCCGCCGCGATCCGTGATGCCGTCGCGCACACTGTCGTAAAGGTGCCGCGCCCAACCCATCTCGTCCCGGCCTTCGGTGAACGCTTCCGCGATGCCCAACCGTTCGGCCAAGCCGCGCATGATATCGAAGTCCGAGCGCGCGTCGGCAAACGGCTCGACGCATTTTTTCATCGCAAACAGCATGTCCGCGCGGCGTCCGCCTGAGACGTCGTTGCGCTCGAGCGTTGTCGTGGCCGGAAAAACGATATCGGCGCGCTTAGCCGTCGCAGTCCAGGCGATCTCCTGCACGATGATGGTCTCGGGCTTGGCCCAGGCTTCGGTCAAGCGGCTGAGGTCTTGATGATGATGGTAGGGATTGCCGCCCGCCCAGTAGACGAGGCGAATGTCGGGGAACGTGTAGGCCTTGCCCTCGTAGGTGAACGGGCCACCTGGATTGAGCAGCATGTCGGCCATGCGGGCGACCGGAATGAAGCTCTTGTTGGGTTTCTTGCCGTGACTGAGCCCTGGAATGGGCGCGAGTGGGAAATGAGCGTTGGCGTTGGTGACGGAACCGAGTCCGTAGGCCACTCCGCCGCCTGCATAGCCCATCTGCCCGGCGATCGCCGCCAGCGCTGTGCCGGCCCACCATGGTTGCTCGCCGTGAACCGCGCGCTGCAACGCCCAGCTTATCGTGACAAATGCGCGCTTCCTCGTCATTTCGTCGGCAAGTGCACGGATCGCCCGAGGATCGAGACCGGTGATCTCGGCGGCCCATTCGGCGGTCTTCGCTATACCGTCCGTTTCACCTTTCAGGTAGGCGAGATACTCCTCCGAGCCACTGCAGCAGCGCTGAAGGAAATCGTGGTCCGCCCGGCCGGCAGCGACGATTTCGCCGGCGAGACCGATCAGCAGAGCCGTATCCGTGTTCGGTGCGATCGGCCACCACTCCGCTTCGACCCAGTCGGGGATGTCGTCGCGCCGCGGCGAGATCAACACGATCTTCACGCCGCGCTCTTTCATACGCTTCAGGTGTTCGCCGAGCATGCGGCGGCCGGCGCCGCCGCCCTCGACTTGGGACGTGCGCGGCGAGAGGGCACCGCAGACGATCAACAGCTCGGTATTCTCCGCGATCAGCTTGATGGAATTCGGCTCACCGTAACCGTCGTTGCCGAGGATATGCCGCGAAATCACCGCTCCGGCACCGACGCTGTAGCTGTCGACGTGCGCGGTATATCCGCCTAGACAATTGAAGAACCGCTTGACTTGGCTTTGCGCGTGATGGAAGCGGCCCGCGCTCGTCCAGCCGTAGGAGCCGGCGAAGACGGAATCGTTACCGTGCGTGTCGATCACGCGACGGATCTCGGCTGACGCAAGATCCAGCGCCGTATCCCAATCGATCGGCACGAACCGATCCGAGCCGCGCCCCTTGCGATGGCTGCCGGCGATGTCGCCATCCGCCGTCAACGTCCCCCCTGCGGACCGCGCCGCGAGCCAGCCCTCCCGGACATAAGGCCGATCGATACGTACCTTCGGGTCCATCAGATCGGGGATCGCAGCCAGCATGTGCGAGGGAGCCGGATCGCCCGACCAAGGCTCCGCCGCGACAACGCGACCATTTTCGACAACGGCTGTAAAGGGGCCCCAATGGGCGCAATGCTGGATGCGCTCGGTCATGCGGCGAGGAATCCTTCGGGAGTGTTGCGGGCGCGACGGTATTGCCCTGCCTAGCAGGGTCCGGCAGCTTTGACGAGCGCAAGCCCGATTTGGTGAGCCGGAAAATCAGGTTCGCCATCGGGCCGAACACCCCGGCGGATCCCGCCGGGGTGCCGTGGAGCGAAACGTCACTTCACGCTTGAAAAGGCCGTCGGCGTGAGAATGTCGCTCGACACATTGGCGACGATCGGGCCGTCCTTCTCGCTTGCCGCCCGCTTCTCGATCCACTCCGGATCAGCCTGGAACGCGTTGAATTTCTTTTCGCGCTCGGCCAAGCTTTCCCAGACGAGGAAATACGTCAGCCGATGATTGTGGGATCCGATCAAAGTCGTCCAGAAGCCGGCCTGCTTGATGCCGTGCCGCTCCCAGATCTTGAGCGTCGTATTCTGGAACCGGTTGAGTAGCGCTGGCAGGCGGCCGGGGCAGCAGTCGTAGACTCGGAGCTCGTACAGCATGGACAGTCCTCGCGTGAAGAAGCGCAGCGATTGCGACGAAATAATCCAAGCACGTGCCCGAGACAGCGGCAATGGCAGCGACCCAAAAAGCGGCGCGGCTAGCGAGCGGATAAGCTCACGTCAAGACTCAGGACGACAGTGCGAACTCTCGTCAAGCATGTCAGGCATGCACTACGCTCATACCTGCCCAGCGTAAGATAGTTATGTCCGGACATTGTATCCGAGCGGTGCGGCGGTTAGTCTCGCTCCGCAACGAGAAAAGCCAGCCGGGACCGAAACGCATGTGGATCATCGTCAAGACGCGCAAGGGTAAGAACAGTTTCCTCACGGAGACCGGCGACTGGACGCGGAATCGCGACAACGCGGAACGCTTTGATCAGTTCGATTTTGCCGTGACGGTGCGCGATCGCGCGGTCCCCCCAAGCGAAAGACGCGGTGTCGGCGTGATCAACCTGAATTGACGGTCTGGCGCAGGCATTCGAGGGCCGTTCTGCCGACAGCAGGACGGCCTTTCCTTTTTTGAAATCGACGCGGCACGCAGCGCACGTATCGGCGCCCGAAGGCCCGTCGCGTGACCTGTGACGTCAGATCACGCGGTCCTTTTTGAGGGCGTCCAGCGCCTCGTCGCTTTTTCCGAGCAGTCCCTTGTAGATCTCGTCGTTGAAGGCGCCGAGCTCGGGCCCGGCAAACGCGATCCTTCCAGGTGTGCCTTCCAGGCGCGGGACCACGCTTGGCATCACGATTGGGCCGAGCTCCGGATCGTCGAGCGTTGCCAGATTGCCGCGGGCCCGGTAGTGCGGGTCGGTCGCGATATCGGCGGCCGTGTAGATCCCGCCGAAGGGAACGTTGCTGCCGACGAGCAAAGCCTCGATATCGGCGAAGTCGCGTTCGGCGATCCAGTCTGCCAGCAGCGCTTCGAGTTCGTCGGCACGCGCCTGTCGTTCGCGGCTCGTCTTGTAGCGCGGGTCTTCCGCGAGTTCCGGCCGACCGATCGCTGAGGCGAGACGGGGCCACACTCCGTCGCCGCCGGCCGCAATCTGCACGAAACGGCCATCGCGTGTCTGGAAAGTGCCGGCCGGTGCAAACGTCGGATTGCGATTGCCTATGCGCTCGCGAAGAACACCGGAGCGGGCGAACTCGACCATCATCTCCGCGGTGATCCGAAACGGCGCCTCGTAGAGACCGAGGTCGATGAGTTGCCCCTCGCCGGAGCCTCCGCCGCTGGCGTCGCGCGCATAGAGTGCAAACATCGTCGCCAGCGCAGCGAATGTGCCGGTGTTGTAATCGGCCGTTGCGAAGGCGGGACGTACCGGAAAGCGGTCTGGAAAGCCCGTCGGATACATGTAGCCCGAGAAACCGAGTGCGATACGGTCGTAACCGGCCCGCTTGGCGTAAGGCCCCTTTTGACCGTAGCCCGACACCCGCGTCATGATCAGGCGCGGATTGATGGCATGAACGGCGTCCCATCCGAGGTTCCAGCGCTCGAGCGTGCCCGGTGTGAAGTTCTCGACCAGCACGTCGACCTTGGTGATCAGCTCGCGCAGCAGGGCCTGACCCGCCGCCTGCCTGAGATCGAGCGTCACAGATTTCTTGTTGCGTCCCTCGACCAGCCAGTGCGCGGACCGGGCTGCCTTGCCGTCCTCGGGCGTACCGCGGAGCGCATCGCCCCGCCCAGGTTGCTCGACCTTGATGACCTCGGCACCAAAGTCGCCCAGCATGGTGGCGGCAAACGGTCCGGCAATCAGCGTGCCGATGTCCAGCACGCGCACTCCGGCAAGTGGAAGGCTCGCAGGCATCTGTCTTTCTCCGGCGGTCATGCCGCGATGGCGTAGCTAGCGGCCCCAGAGCTCGTCGGAAGCGATTCGAGCGCCTTCCGCTGCCGCTGCGAGCTTCAACCACACGATCTCCTCGGCGACGTATTCGCGGCCGGCGAACGTGCCGAAACCACAATCCGTGCCCGCGATGACGCGCTCTTTGTCGCCGACCACGGACACGGCCTCCTTGAGTCGTCGCGCCACGACATGCGGGTGCTCGACGAAATTCGTCGTCGTATCGAGTACGCCGGGAACGAGCAGCATGTGATGCGGCAGGGGATTGGCCTTTAGCGCTGCGTATTCGTGCTGGTGCCGAGGGTTCGCGAACTCGATCGAAAGCGCGCCGACGTTGGCCCGATAAAGTTCCGGCAGAATCGTTGCCATCGCGATGTCGTAAATATGCGGGCCGTCGTTGTTGCCCCAACAGACGTGCAGCCGGATGCGATCGCGCGGAATGCCCTCCAACCCCTTGTTGATGGCTGCGACGTGAAGCGCGAGCTGCTCGAGGAATCCCCGCTCGTCCAGCTTGCCGAAGAACCGGTGCCGCTCCATGGCTAGATCGGGACTGTCGATCTGCAGCACGTGGCCCGCCTCGTGAATGGCGCGGTATTCGTTGCCGAGAGCCTCCGCCAGCGCCATCAGGTAGGCTTCGTGGCTATCGTAGTGCTGGTTGATCATGGTGGTGGCCACGATGCCGGGCGACGGCGCCGTCATGAAGGTCTCGACGAACCCCGTGCCCAGCTCCTTCAACCGTTCGGCATCCCGGCGAATGGGGCCGCCATCGACGTAGCGCACCTCTTCGAGCGCGGCGGGCGCGTTCGCCACCCTCGCCGAGTGCGGGAACCGCGCTGCCATCTGGCGCATATAGCCGGGGAATTCGATCTGGTCGCGTGCCGGAGGACGGCTGGACTCGCCGCCGAAACCGCACATGCAGCGCGGCACGTAAGTCTGAAAGCCGACGCGCGATTGCTCGCCGTCGTTGCCGATATCCACACCAGCTTTTACCTGCTGCGTGACGATGCGGGCCGTGGCGGTCTCGATCTCACGAGCCAGCGTGGCTTTGTCGATTGTTTCGCCGGCCTCCTCGCTGATGAGCAGCGTGGCGAGCGCCTCGTTTCGGGGCAAGCTGCCGACATGGGTCGTCAGAATCCGATCGGTACTGGCGCGCATGGGCTTCCTCTGTCGCGGGTGTTCTCGATTGCGTTCGAGGCGATGATGGCACGCGCAAGTGCCGGAAGAAAGCCGGTAGGTCCTAGCTGGCAGGCAGCTCCTTTTCGAGCACGTAGCCGGCTCCACGCACGGTGCGGATCGGATCGATCTCGTTGCCGCGGATCAACGCTTTGCGAAGCCGCCCGACGTGCACGTCGACCGTGCGCTCGTCGATCTCGCCATCGCGCCCCCACACTGCGTCGAGGAGTTGCGGGCGCGACAACACCCGTCCCGCGCTCTCGAGAAACACCTCGAGCAGCCGGTACTCGGTCGGCCCGAGACGCACCTCGCGTCCGTTCCGCGTCACGCGGTGCGCGTTCCGGTCGAGCCTGACACCGCCCACTTGGATCTCGTTTGCAATGCGCTCGGGCGACGACCGCCTGAGCAGGGCCTCCACCCGCGCCGCGAGCTCGGCCACCGAGAACGGCTTGACGACGTAGTCGTCCGCGCCCGTGGTCAACCCGCGGACACGATCCGTCTCTTCGCCGCGCGCCGTCAGCATGATCACCGGCAGGCACTTGATCTCGGGCTTCGAGCGTATGCGGCGGCACACTTCGATGCCCGAGACACCATCGGGGAGCATCCAGTCGAGCAGCGCGAGGTCGATCACTTCCTCGTCCAGCATCATCATCGCTTCGTCGCCCGTGCGCGCCACGCGCACATCGTATCCAAAGCTTGTGAAATTGTACGTCAGCAATTCGATCAGCGCCTCGTCGTCCTCGACGATCAGCAGCCGTGCGGCCATGACAGATAGGCTCCTGGATTCGGCTCTCAGTCTTTGTCGATCATCGTAACGCTGGTCTTGTCGTCTTTCGGCCGGTCTTCCACCAGCGTCGTGCCACGGACCATGTAATGCACGATCTCGGCAATGTTGGTCGCGTGATCTCCGATCCGCTCGATGTTCTTGGCTCCGAAAAGAAGATGCGTGCAAAGTCCGATATTGCGCGGATCTTCCATCATGTACGTGAGCAGCTCGCGAAAAACGGAAT